>JANOSD010000033.1:0-81960 GCA_031415655.1 Actinomycetes bacterium | reverse complement strand
AGAATGTGTGCCCAGTTCGGGATCGGGCTCGGGTTTTGGGGTGGGCTCGGGTTTTGGGGTGGGCTCGGGTTTCGGCGCGGGATCGGTAGTGTCGGGCGGGATGGAGTCCGTCACGCTCAACCGGTTGGCGGCTCGGCCGATCGATGCACTCGTCGGGGTCGGACCCAAGACGGTTGAGAAGATTTCCAAGGTGGGGATCCACACCATCCTCGACCTCCTCACCTACTACCCCCGGCGGTACATCGACCGCACCAAACAAGCAATGATCGCCGACTTGGCCGTCGGCGAAGAGGCCGCCGTGCTCGTCACCGTGGATCGGGTGGAAAGCCGGCAGACGAAGAGCCGCAAGAAGTTGGTGACGGCCACGGTGTCGGACGGTCGGCACCGTCTCAAGCTCACGTTCTTCAACCAACCGTGGCGCGAACGCCAACTCCAGGCTGGGATGGATGCGGTGGTATTCGGCAAGGTCGAGGTGTTCGATGGCGTTCGTCAGATGACGAACCCGGTGGTCGATCTGGTGGGCGACAAAACCGGGCGAATCATCCCGGTCTACCCCCAGTCCGAAAAGGCCGGACTCATGAGCTGGGACATCGCCGGGCTGCTCCCGCAGGTGTTCCGGCGGGCGGGCACGTTCGCAGAGCCCGTACCCGCGGAGGTGCTCGACCGGTGGGACCTGTGCGATCGCACCTCGGCCTTCCGGTGGATCCACGCACCGGAGAATATGAAAGAGGTGCACGAGGCGCGCCGTCGGCTCGTGTTCGACGAACTGTTGCGCGTGCAGATGGAACTGGTGCGGCGCAAGACCGAGCTGGCGGCCACGGCACGCGGGATCGCCCACGATGTCCGCGGCCTCGATCGTGGAAAGCCGGCGCCCGCATCCCTGGTCACCCGGTTCTTCGAGCGGTTGCCGTTCCCCCTCACGGGAGCACAGGAGCGCACGATTTCCGAGATCGGCATCGACCTCGCCCGCTCCCACCCAATGCACCGCCTCCTGCAAGGCGACGTCGGTTCCGGAAAGACCGTGGTGGCCGTCGCCACGCTTCTTGCGGGGGTGCAGGGCGGCCATCAGGGGGCGTTGATGGCTCCCACCGAGGTGCTGGCAGAGCAGCACTACCTCGGAATCCGCACCTTGCTCGACGGATTCGCCGTGCCGGCCGCCGAAGGCTCGTCGTTGTTCGCGGGGGCCGGGGCGGACCGGCCTCTCGTGGTGGCGTTGCTTACCAACCGCACCACCGCGGCGGAGCGACGGCGGCTGCTCGCCGGGCTGGCGGACGGGTCGGTCGATATCGCCATCGGCACGCACGCGCTCATCCAAGCCGGCGTGGAGTTCGCGTCCCTTGGTGCCGTGGTGATCGATGAGCAGCACCGGTTCGGCGTGGAGCAACGAGCGGCGCTACGGGACAAGAGTCGCTCCGACCTCATGCCTGACGTCTTGGTGATGACCGCAACCCCGATCCCGCGAACGGCCGCAATGACGGTCTACGGCGACCTTGATGTCAGCGTTCTCGATGAGTTGCCCGCCGGACGCCAGCCGATCCGCACCACATGGGCCCGCACCTTGCTCGACGAGACCGGGGCGTGGCAGTTGGTGCGCAACGAGGTCGAAACCGGACGTCAGATCTACGTGGTGTGTCCCCTCATCGAAGAGAGCGAGAAGCTCGAGGTGGCATCGGCCGAGGAGACGTTCGAGCGGCTCACTATCCCAGGCGGAGAACTCGATGGCCTTCGGGTGGGGCTCCTCCATGGGCGCATGAAGTCTTCCGAAAAGGAGCCGGTGATGACCGCGTTTCGTGCCGGTGCGCTCGACGTTCTGGTGGCCACCACCGTGATCGAAGTTGGTGTCGACGTACCCAATGCCACCGTGATGGTGATCCTCGATGCCGATCGATTCGGAATCGCGCAGCTCCATCAGTTGCGCGGTCGGGTCGGTCGAGGGTCGCACCTTTCGCATTGTGTGCTCGTGAGCGATCCCACCGGCGCTGACGGCGAGGAACGCGCCTACGCCGTCGCCCGTCTCGAAGCGCTGGTGCGGTCCAACGACGGATTCGAGTTGGCTGAGATCGACCTCGATCTTCGCGGTGAGGGCACCTTGATGGGCGAACGACAGAAGGGGCAGAACGACCTGCGGTTGGCCTCGCTTCGCCGGGATCGGGAGTGGGTGGAGCGGGCCCGTGAGGTGGCGATCGAGTTGGTGGCCGCCGACCCCGATCTGTCGAACCATCCGGTGCTCGCCGCCGAAGTGGCCCTGTATTTCACCGACGAGGACGCCGCCGAGTTCCTCCTGAAGTCCTGATCTTTGCGGCTTACCAATCGGCCCGTCGAGAGCACTCGTGCTGCGATGAGTGCTGCGGTCTGATGGGTTTCGGAAGGCTCACGGGCTGGCGGAAACGTTCAGAGCCAAAGCCATGGCGCATCGGGGTCAGGCACTACCGCTTGGACGTCCACAATGCGCTCGCTCGCCGGACGGCGGGCCAGCCGGGCCACCGACGGCGGGGCCACGATCCGAAACCCTTGGGCAGTCCAGTCGTCGACGTGTGGGGCCAGAACCCGGCCGAGATGGACACCGGGGTCGGCGACGAGATCTTCGTAACGGACCCACGCCGCCGCGTTGCCAAGTTGTCGCCGCACCCGCTGGTGGGCTCGCCGCCGGTCGTCGCAATACCGTCGTAGCTCCGATGGTGAGACGACGATCATTGGCGGGTCGGTCGCGGTGGGATCGGTCGCGGTGGCGGCGGTTTCCGAGGTGCGGCGAACCCAGATTCCGGTGTCCTGTGCGGTCCGGTGCGATACGTACTGGTCGAGCAGGCTGGCCCGCCACAGCACCACGAACCTGGCGTTGGGATACCGACGCTGAAGCTCACCGAGCGAGAGACGATGGTGGTAGAGGTGTCCGAGCATGATGCCCCCTCCCGCGACATCGCCGTCGAGCGCGCCGAGGGTGCGATCGAGAAGGTGTCGGGCCTCGTTGGGGGAGCAGCCGAGCGCCCGTTCGGGATCGGTGGGGTCGAGCGGTTCCTCGTCGATGGACCAACCGTCCTGCTGGGAGAGATAGTCATGCAGCAGGTGGGTGCCGCTCCGAGGCTCGCTCAACAAGAACAACACCCGCCGGTCGGTCCATGCTGATCGATCCAGCCGGTGGGATCGAACCTTCCAAGGCAACTCGTTGACAAGATCGCGACCGATCGCAACAGCAACTCGAAGGCTGGCAGTGAGCCCATCGGTCTGCCCAAATCGTGGTGAACGTTCACCCGGGGGAACAGACGAATGGCCGAGCCAGAGCCAGTCCACGTTCGGGTCGGGCACCACGCTTTTGAGATCGGGAACGATGTCGTCGAGCGGTCGGGTTCGTTGGCGTTGGAGTTGCTGATCGCCGATTGGCGGTGGCGCGCGGCCGATGAGCTTGGCGAGCGTGGCTTCCAAGGCGGACCGATCTGGATTGGCGAGATCGGCCGCCAGATTCTCATAGGCGATCCAACCCACGTGGGCGGGAAGCTGCCGGGCGAGGTCGGTGTAGTGACTGCGCTGGGCCTCGGCGTACCGACGAAGCTCGTCACTCCTGAACGTCAACTCCACGTCATCGGGCGGTTCGCCAGTTAACGCGTCCGTGCTCCGCCATTGCCCCGTACGATCGGCGATTTTCAGCGATACGAACTGGTCGAGTAGCGAACGCCGATAGAGCACGACGAACGTGGCCCGGGGGTACCGGTGGACGAGCTCTCGGATACCGAGCCGTGCCAGTTGGAGTTGCCCGATGAACAGTTTGGCCACCACGAGCGAAGGACGGTGATCACGGGTGAACGGCTCTGCCAGTGTGTCGTCGAGGTGTTCCCTTGCGACGCGCGGAACGTGGAGTTCGAGCATGGCGTGACGGTCGCGGTTGAGGGGTTCATCGACGGAGATCACCCCGGGATCTTGCGACAACAAGTCGAGCAGGAGGTACGAGCCCGTGCGCGGCTGGGCGATCACGAAGAGCACGGGACGGTCGCTCCAGGAGTGTCGATCCTGCCGAATCGATCGGGCATACCAACCGGCCCGCTCCGCCTCTCGGCGAACCTTCCCCGCCTGGCGGCGGGCGGCATCGAATGAGCCTTTCCGTTCGCCGGGGAGTGGGCCCACGTTGTAGCTCAGCGGTAGTTGGCGTCGTCGGACTCGTCGTCGGCGAGCTCGATGTCCCAGCGGTCCATACAGTCGCTGCATCGGTAGGCCACGATGTCGCCCGGCTCCCACGGCTCGTCGACTCGTTCGTGGGAGAGCAGGTGACAGGTACCGCCGCAGTCGACGCAGACGATTTCGGTGGGCACGTGCACCCAATCACGGTAGCCCCATGGCGATCCTTCGTCGGGGTGGGGTGCAAGGAGCGTGTCCCAGTAACCATTCGGCGTCTTCCGGCCAGCTTCGAATCTCGCGGCGTCCTCCGTCTCACCGCCCAAAACAGGGGGCTGTCGACGTCGCGTCCTTGCGAGAGTTCGAACCGTGGCTCGGAATCCGCTTCTCGAAGCGTTACTGGGACAAGATCCTAGGCGGTAGCGTCAGCATCATGTCGGAGTCGTCTTTGCCCGTCTCGTCGGCGGAGGTGATCAGCGCCCGCAAACACGACCACCTCGAGATGGCTCGAGCCGATACGAGTCAGAACCGCCGGTCGCCAGGTTGGGAAGACGTGTACCTCATACCGATGGCGCTCCCCGAGCTATCCCCGGCCGACGTGAACCTCTCGGCCCAACTCGCCGGCTTTTCGCTGGCATTGCCCATCGTGTTGGTCGGCATGACGGGAGGTCATCCGGCCAGTGCAGAGATCAACGCCGCGCTGGGGGAGGCGGCCGTTGCTCTCGGGATTCCTGTTGGGGTTGGCAGTCAGCGGGCAGCCCTCGTGGCGCCAGAGCTCGCTGGCACCTTTGCGGCGATTCGGATCCGCGCCAAGGAGGCGATTGTCTTTGGCAACATCGGTGCGGTGCAGTTGGTGGCACAAGGGGATAGGCCCCCACTGTCGGTCACGGATGTTGCCCGTGCCATCGAGATGGTGCGTGCCGACGCGCTTGCCGTGCATCTCAACGTCGTACAGGAGCTCCTCCAACCCGAAGGCGACCGGAATGTCGGCCCGCTCCTTCCCGCCCTGGCCGCGCTCGTCAAGAGCTGTCCGGTGCCGGTGATCGTGAAGGAGACGGGAGCGGGCATCGATCGACGTTCGGCAGAACTGCTCGTGTCGACGGGCATCGCCGCAATCGATGTGGGTGGGGCCGGTGGCACCTCGTTTGCGCGCATCGAGGCCACGCGATCGGGCAAGGAGCGTCTACTCGACCTCTTTGGTGATTGGGGAATCCCCACGGTGGCATCGGTGCTGGAATGCTCGGGTCTCGGCGTTCCGGTGGTGGCCACCGGAGGGGTGCGGAGTGGGCTCGACACCGCCAAAGCGCTGGCCGTGGGGGCCACTGCCGTCGGGCTCGGCCGGGCGGCGTTGCTTGCCGCCGAGCATGGCGGGGCCCCATCAGTGATCGCCTTGGTGGAGGAGATGGCAGCCGAGTTGCGGTTGGCGATGGTGTTGTGCGGGGCGGCGACACCAACGCACCTCCATCGTTCGCCGCCAGTCCTCGCCGGGTTCACCGCCGCCTGGGCCACCCAACGATGCCTTGCTCGCGGTGGGCCTGCGGGACCGCTTCAGTAGTTGGCGGCGGTGCAGGGAAACGCTGGTTGAATCCGCGGGGTCGGAGTTCCGGACCGCATCACCAACATCGTGGCCAGTCGCCATGGGCTTACGTGCGCTGACGAGGTGGTGAAGGTGGCCCACCCCGGCGCCCGTTGCGCAAGCGCCACGGGCGGAGGTCCGTACACCCCAAACTGGTCAGGTGCCGACGGCAATGGTGAGGAGGTCGGTGCCAAGGTGGATGATGCCGTTGAAATGCGCCCCGGCCTCGTCTATCCATTCTTGCTCCGTCCCGGGGATCGGCGGCGGCACCGGATGGGTGAGAACCAGCGTGCCCACGCCGGCGCGAGCGGCGGTCTGGCCGGCCTGTTCGACGGTGGAGTGGTACTCCAGTACGTCCTGCAAGCGCGGAAACGGGATCATCTTGATCATCGATTCGCGGATCACGGTTTGCACGTACACGTCGGCACCAGCGCACAAGGCATCGAGGCCGGGGCAGGGAACGGTGTCGCCGGCGATGGCCACGGATCGTCCCTTGTGTTCCACGCGGTAGCCCACCGTGGGGTGCACCGGCGCAT
The DNA here is from genome assembly GCA_031415655.1 of Actinomycetes bacterium. Classification (GTDB taxonomy): domain Bacteria; phylum Actinomycetota; class Acidimicrobiia; order Acidimicrobiales; family Acidimicrobilacustridaceae; genus JAKOVR01. The sequence goes on along the minus strand of JANOSD010000033.1, from coordinate 75,744 downwards.
GATCAGTGGGGTGTGCCACCACTCGCACCGGACCGCCTTCGTATGCCACCCCTTCGGTGATCTCGGTCACGACCACCTCGGGCGGAGCAGTGAGGTCGTCGTGGTGGGCAATGCGATAGCCGATGTCGTCGGCGAGCATCGCCAGTGTCCGGTCCACAAAACTCTGGGTCCCGACCGGCCCGATCACGTGCAGGGGGGTCGGTACAGGAGAAAGTGCCCATCGACTGGTGATCAGATCGTTGAAGTCCGTGACGTGATCGCTGTGGAGGTGAGTGAGAAACACCCGGGTGATGGCCGGAGCTCCCAGGCCCACCGCGGCGGCTCGCATGAGCACACCGCGCCCGCAGTCGAAGAGAAGGTCCTGTCCGGCCACCCGCACCAGCGTTGATGGGCCGGCCCGATCAGGCGAGGGGAGCGGGCTTCCGGTTCCGAGAAGGATGACGTCCATGGCGGTATAGTGTCATCTCTACTGTCATTTGTCTAGCCCCGTTCTTCGCCCCGTGAATCCGGGGTCGGTCCGGGCGCCGCCGCCCGCACGGTTCGTAGCAGCGTCAGCATCACCGCCGCCGCACCGAGGGTCCAGACCACGATGCTTGCCTTGTGGAGCAGACGTGGGTCGAACGGGACCATCCGATCGTAGAGGCGCACGAAAGTTGCCTTTCCGGAATCGCCCGACATTTTCGCTTTGGCGACCCCAAAGAACACATTTCCAGCCCATGCAACGCTCAGCACGGCGTGGGCCCCGAGGCTCCACGGTGCGCGCCATGGCACGAGAGCAATCACCGGAACGAGGAGCACCAGGTATTCGGGGGTGGCGTGATAGAAGGTCACGAAGAACCCGAGGAGCATGGCGGCGATCGTGCCGGCGATCACCGGCAAGGGTGCGCCGGTCGATGGGTCTGGGCGATCGAGGCTGGCTCGACGAGCGACCAGCAGTATCGCGATCGCGGCGCCTAGGGCCAGAGCCGTCGAAACGGCTTTCGCCGACCCCAAGGGGACACCGGAGGTGCCGATGGCAAACACCCAGAGATTCATGCCGAAGTCGGGGTTGGGGTCGAACCCGGTGAGCGGTAGGGGGTTGCGCTGGGCGGCGGCGGCGATGCCTGCGAGCAGGTAGGGAATGGTGGCCGTTGACCCGCCAACCAGTGCTCGCCGGATTCGGTCGGCGGCCGGGCCGAGCACGACCAAGGCGACCAGTGGGAGCACAAGGAAAACCTTGGCACCACCGACGCCGATACCGAGTAGGGCCACCGCCAGGATCTGGCGCTCGGACCGCCACAGCGCCAGGGCGCACGCCAGCACCGCCGCGGCGATCACCTCGTCCTGGGCCATGACAGCTGACGTCATCCACAACAACGGCGACGCGATCAATACGGCGACGATGCCGAGTACCTCGGGGCGAGCGATGGGGGTGGAGCGCTCGGCGTGGGCATGGGGATGGGCATGGGGACGGGCTTGTGCATGGGCTTGTGCATGGGCTTGTGCGTGGGTTTGTCGCGGCCGAAGGGTCAATACCGTGGCACCGACGGCAACGGCCTCGGCGATCACATAGGCGACACGAATTGCCACCATGTCGGGCAACCAGCGAAACGGCGCCAGCAAGAGCCATTCCAATGCGGGGAGGAGCGGAGGATGCTGACCATGCTCGGTGGTGGTCCCGCTGATCAGCGCGAGCGGGTCGTCGGTCATCGCCAGATGCATGCCGGTGTCGTCGGTGAACTCGGCGCCACCCGTGAGGCGGTAGAGGGCGGCGACGATGGCCAGTCTGGTGACGATGATTGCGGCCGACGCGCCGGCGGCCCACCGCCACCATTGCTGACGCTTGGGGACCGCCCCAACATCGAGTTCGGGTGACCGCCCGGGGGGAGAGGTGCCCGCCGCACCGTCGGACGCCATCCACGTCACACTACCCACCCTCACGATCCTCGATCCTCCACCGTCGGTTGTGCCGGCTCGATGGCCGAGATCGTCGGGCAGTGGGCCGCACGGTCGGGTGACACGTGGCCCGCAGCTCCGTAGGCTCAGGGCATGTCCTCTGCAACCACTTCCCCCGTCGGTGTCCTCGATCATCATTTTGTCTATGTCGACGGCTCGTGGGTTCCTTCCACCGGCACCGGGGCAATCGAAGTCGTCGACCCGTCGACGGAGCAAGTAATCGGTTCTATTCCAGAGGGCACGGCCGCCGATGTCGATGTTGCGGTGCGTGCCGCTCGGCAGGCGTTCGCCACGTGGGGGGCCACCACCCCGGCCGAGCGCAAGCCGTACCTCGACGCGATCCTTGCCGGCATGATCGCTCGCCGGGAGGAGATCGGGGAGCTCATCAGTCGGGAACTCGGCATGCCGCGTTTCTATAGCACCCTGATTCAGGCGAGCCTTCCGATTGAGAGTTTGACCACGGCGATCGCCCTTCTCGATTCGTTCCCGTGGGAGGAGCGCATGGGCGGGTCGCTCGTGGTACGTGAACCGATCGGCGTTGTCGGGGCCATCACTCCCTGGAACTACCCGCTTCACCAGATTCTCTGCAAGGTGGCGCCGGCGCTCGCCGCTGGTTGCACCGTGGTGCTCAAACCGAGTGAGGTCGCGCCGCTCAACGCATTCCTCTTTGCCGAGATCTGTGACGATGCCGGACTGCCCGCCGGGGTGTTCAACCTGGTTTCCGGCACCGGGCCCGTGGTCGGCGAAGCCATTGCGTCGCATCCCGACATCGACATGGTGTCGTTCACCGGATCGACCGGGGCAGGGAAAAGGGTTTCCGAGCTGGCGGCCGCGACCGTCAAACGGGTTGCGCTCGAGCTCGGTGGCAAGTCCGCCAATGTGATCCTTGACGACGCCGATCTCGCCGCATGTATCCCGCCTGGCGTGCAGTGGGGATGCTTTTTGAACTCCGGCCAAACTTGCTCGGCGCTCACTCGTATGGTGGTTCCCCGGGCGTTGCAGGACCGAATAGTGGAGCTTGCCGTGGCGAAGGCGGAAAGCCTGTCGGTCGGGCCGGCCGACGCCGGAACCGATCTCGGTCCGCTTGTGTCGAAGGTGCAACAGAATCGGGTGCGGGCCTATATCCAAAAAGGAATCGACGAAGGTGCTCGGTTGGTTACCGGCGGGACCGCCATGCCCGACGGCCTCGAAACCGGCTTCTTCGTGCAGCCGACGGTGTTCGCCGACGTCACCCCCTCCATGACGATCGCCCAAGAGGAGATTTTCGGCCCGGTCCTGGTGATCATGCCCTACGACTCCGAAGACGAAGCGGTCGACATCGCCAACGGCACGATCTATGGCCTCGGTGGTGGCGTGCAATCTGCCGACCCGAACCGGGCTCTGGCCATGGCTCGTCGCCTACGGACCGGAAGGGTCGACATCAACGGTGCGATGCACAACATCGAGGCACCGTTCGGCGGGTACAAACAATCCGGCAATGGGCGCGAGAACGGCCGTTACGGGATGGAGGAGTTTCTCGAGGTGAAGAGCTTTCAGCTCCCAACCGGGATGTGAATGACAGCGCTGTAGGGCGGCGGCACTCAGTTGGCGATGGATACACCGTTTTCCACGGGAAGCAGTTCGACCCAGGTGCGCCCCGGCAGGAAGTTCACCGGTTGGCGGTTGTCGTCCCAGTAGATCGTGCGTTCCTCGAGGCTCCGCTTCTCCCAGTTCACGGGAATAGCGAACCCACCGCTCAGTATCCAACCACTGCCGGTGCCGATCAACTTCGCTTCCGGGGTGGTGGCGCCGACCTTGTCGACGAAGCCACTGTCGACATACTCAACCTGCTGGATGACGACGTTGGCGGCTTCCACCGGCCAGTTGTCGACGTCGAAGTGCACTCGGCCGTTCTGCTCACGGTGAAATGTTTTCGTGTCGGCGTTCCAGCGCCACACCACCCGTAACACGCCGCCGCCAAACTGCATGGATGTGCCGCTGGTGCGCCGAGCATTGGGACCAAGCGCGTCACGCGGGCCGCGAAACCCCCAGAGTGGCAGTGGGGTGTTCGAGCCCACCGCTCGCCACAGGGTTGACGTGTTGGTGTAGAGGTTGTGGGGAACGGGGTGGTCGTAGCCCCGGAAGTACGCGCCGGACATCACGCCGGCGCCCACGTCACGTTGTGGAGCTTCGGCGATCACGGCGAGCACACCAGTGTTGGCCCCGGAGTAGGCGAACAGGGGAAAGTTCAAGGCACCGACGATGCCGACATCAGTCGTGCGTGCCGACCGGACTGGCCCGACCGGGTTGGCATCGGACCCTTGGAACACCGCGGCGAAGCGGGTGTAGGCCCCTTCCACCTTCTCCTCGTACACGACGTCGGCGAGGCTCAAGCCGGCTTGCGGACGGGCGTTGAGATCGTCATTGTCGATCTTCACCACGATCGCGGCGCGTTCTTCGTAGCCGTTCCGATCCACGGCGGCGTTCGTGAGCGGTCCCGGCGGGCCCGTTGGAGCGGCGCGGGGTTTACGGGTGGTGGGGGTGGTGGGGGTTTGGGTGGCCGCGGGGAGGGTTTCGGGGGTGGTGGTCTCGGTAGTGGATGGCTCGGTGCCGATCACCGTCCCGGCGCCGGCAACAGGCCCCAGAATGTCGCCGCTCGAGAGCTGTGTCGCCGGGGTGTCGGTCCCCCCGAGCACGATCAGCAGGATGACAAACGCGACGATGGCGGCAAGCGCGGCCGTGGCGACGATCCGGGTACGGGTTTGCGATGGAGGGACACCGGCGTCTTGGTCGGCGTCTTTCGCTCCGCGAACCGGTGCATCGGTTGGTAGGGCCTCAGTTGAGGGAGAATTGTGGGGCGCATCAGGAACGCCAAGAGACGCGCCGTCAGTGGCCGGTTCATCCGGCGCAGCAGGCATTCCTGCATCGTAGGACCGGGTCAGGCCAGATCGGTGGCACCGCGCCCGCTCTGGGGGACGACCGATCGCCCGAGCACGGGAAAACGAGCGCCTCCGGGAATGACGCCGAGCATCGCGATCGCCACCCGGCGTAGTGACAGATAGATGTCAGGAAGGTGGCGGCGAGCGGCAGGGGCGCGGGCGACGGCGACCGCGACTTGCCGCACCAACGTATCGAATTGATGCTGTTCAGCGGCGCCCCAGGCGAGGCCGTATCCGGCCCGGACAGATGGGGGCAGTTGTCCGATAGCGAGCAGTGCGTAGGTTCGTTTCACGGTACGAGGAACGAACGGCAGTGGTGGGTTGAGCACAGCCCCTGCCACGACTCGGGCGGTCGGTGTGATGCGTAGGCGGTTGAGTTCTTGGCGATACCAAGCGGAAAACGAGAGTCGATCAGGGGGAAGGTCGGAGGCCGCTATTCCCATCAAACGGGCCAATCCCCACCAGTCCTCGTACAGAGCGTCGTTTGCCTCCGCGGTGAGCGGGCCCACAAAACGTTGGTGCGCGCTATCGGCGGTGTCGACCAGCGTGGCCCACACCCAGCGGAGCAGGTCGGGGTCGTGCGCACTGTATTGGCGGCCTTCGTCTTCAGCGAGGTCTGCGTCGGCGATGCGAAGCGTGCCGTTCACCCGGTCATGGATGCCGTGGATGTGCTCACGTGCCGCGGCTGCCTCTTCGACGTTGCCCCACACGAGCAGTACCAACGTGTCGAGCGTTCCCCACAATCGGAGGATCGGGGTGGAACGAAACGTGGAGTGGTGATCGACGCCAGCGCCGACCTCCATGCGGGCAAGCTGCAAGAGCAATGCCCGTTGGGCACCAAAAAACATGACTGGCTCGCTGCCCACCCGACGCAGACCCGACCCCGGCGTAAACCGCGGGATCGGATCGGCGACATCGAGGCGGTGCCGATCGATATCCGACCCGGAATCCAACCCACTCGTCGCTACCAGAGTGGTGTGAAGGACCCCTGCCGGGGGAGACGCTAACGACCCGGCGGCACGAGCGTCAGGCCGAGGCGGGTCGGAGCGTGGCACTGAACGTGAAGTCGGCCAAGAATTGGTTTCCGGCGGCGGTGAAGTGAACGCCGTCGCCGTAACGCAGGAGGTTGACGTCGGGGTGGGTCATCACCGCAGTTTGCCAATCGAGGACCGGCACGCCGAGCGTTGGAACCATGGCGTTGATTCGGGCGATGCGTTCCGGAACGAGTGGCCCGTAGAACCGGCTGACCTCATTGCCGGGGGGAAGGCTCACCCACCACGGCGACGCGCCGGCGTCGCGGGCGATCTGAATGAGCTCCCGTTCGGCTTGCTCCCACTCGGTGAACATGAGCTCGGTATCGGCAAAAACCTCAATCCCGGATGTGGTGACATACCGCTCTGGTGCCGACGCCGGAGACGAGTCGGGGTAGCTGCAACAGGCCTCGAAGATCACCACGTCGGCGTCGTAGGTGGCGAGTTCCTGGGTGAGCAGGGTGGCCCACCGCTTTTGGCCATCCAAGGGCCCGCTCCCGCTCCCTCCAATCCAACGGGCTTCAATCCCAACGGCTTGGAACTTGGCGATCACCGCGGATGAAGCCTGTCCCATCACCGAGTCCCCCACCACCAGCACCCGGGCCACAGTGCGACCCGTTTCACGGTCGACCCATGAACAGCCAACGGCGGCGAACAACACAATGGCGACCGCCAGCACGGTGACGACGTGAGCTCGGTGGTGTCGGCGGGTCTGCATCGCGACGAGGGTAGCGTCGCGCATCGCCCAACGTCGGTTCTGAACCGAACGCTCGTGGCGGTCGCCCTCGTATTCATGCCAGCAGCCTGCGGCGCCGATACATCAACTGACCATCTTGTCGACCACGTACTCCTAGGATCCTGTTGCCCCGATTCCGTCTGACCCTTCTCGTTTCCGCCGTCACGATTGCTGTCGCCGGCGCTGGCGTCGTCGTGGCCGCACCGCCGGCCTCGGCAGCAACGGACTCCACCCAGATTTCGGCCAAACGGAACGTGGGTTCGGTGGCTATCCCCATCACCGACATGTCCCCTCGCGGGAACGGTGGCCAATTCACGTGGAGTGTTCAGCTCGATGACGGGACCGATTTCGGCTACGACCCCTGCCTTAATCCCAGCGAGACGTTTGTGGCGTCGTGTCCGCTTGGTGTACCCGGCTACTTCCGGGTGCATCGCTGGAGTGCCGGCAGCGTGTCAGAGTTCACGCCCCAGATCACCATTCCGAATTCGTCGAGTACCGGTGTCGGCACCCAGAACCATCAATGGGCGAACAAGACCCAAGGCGCTCGGGTGGAGATTCGCCCCTACGGAAGTGGGGGCACGTACGACCCGTGGACCCAAACGTCCGGCGGTGTCCATCTCAGTGCTTTTGGCGTGAACGCCAGCGGTGTCGGTCCCGATCTCGGCACGATCTACCTGCCGGTGCAGGGCAACGCCAACGCCGGCCGGCTGGGCGGGGCGATCGTGTCGAGCACACCGGTGCTGGATGGTCGCGTGAAGATCGAAGCGTTCCAGGAACACAGCGTCTACGACAATTACCCGCTGCAAACCACTTCTACTGGTTTCGAGGAGGGAGGGTTCGCCGACCTGTCATCGAAGGGCTCTGCATGGACTACCGGCTGGATGTTCACGGGTCAGTACCACCTCTTCATCACCGACACGAAGAGCACCCCAACCACGGCCGACGACGTGAAGATTCAGGCGATCGAGGTGATGCTCGGCGACACCGACCGCGCCATCGATCTTGATGCACCGTGTTTTGGCCTTGACGAATGCGCCTACGACATTCCAGCGCCGTACTCGCCGGTGTTGCCTACCGGCCGGTATCACCCGGTCACCCCGTCGCGCATCATGGATACCCGAGACGGCACCGGGCGAGTGTTCGGCTTCCCGGGAAAGATCGTGCAGGGTGACGGCGAGTCACCGGGGGAGCCAAACAACATCACCCGCCTCTTCAATCAATGGAACCACGAGGCGAAAGTCACCGGAGTCGGTGGTGTACCGGCCTTGGGCGTGAGCGCGGTGGTGCTTAACGTCACGGTCACCGAGCCAACGAACAATTCGTTCGTCTCGGTGTACCCAAAACCGCCTCGTACCTGGCTGTACGGCGATCAAACATCGTTCGGCCCATCCACCCTGCCCAACGCGTCGAACCTCAACTTCGTGGCGGGGCAGACGATCCCCAACCTCGTGGTGGCTCGTGTGGGGGTGGGAGGAAAGGTACGGATCAAAAGCAATACCGGAGCGGCGCACGTGATCTTCGATGTCGTGGGCTGGTACGACACCGGCGGGGGAGGCGGTGACGGGTTCACCGGGGTCACGCCGGCTCGCCTCATGGACACCCGAGCGGCATTTGCCGTCGGCCCGTACACGACGCCCTTCGGCCCCGGCACTGACCGCACACTCAACGTCACCGGCGGCGACGTGCCGACCGACGCCACCGCCGTCGTCCTCAACGTCACCGGTCTCGGCGCGGCCGAGAACACGTTCCTGACCGTCTACCCCGACGGTGTCGGCAAACCTGGAGTCTCGAACCTCAACTTCGGGTTCGCCCAGACCACCCCGAACCTCGTGATGGTACGGGTGGGGGCGGGAGGGCGCATTCGGTTGTTCAACAACAGTGGTCCGGCCCACGCCATCGTGGATGTCGTCGGCTACTACCGCGCCACCGGGGGAGGGGCGTTTCGTTCGACCGCGCAACCCACTCGAATTCTTGATTCGAGGTTCGCCGTGGGTACCGGTGCGAGTGGAACGACCCCGTTCGCTGCGGCCGACACCCGCACGCTGCAGGTGGGCGGTGCGGCCGGCGTACCATCGAACGCCAAAGCGGTGATCATGAACGTCACGGTCACCTCGCCTACGGCGGCCAGCCACCTCACCGTCTTCCCGGAGGGGGTCACGATGCCTACGGCGTCGAACCTCAACTTCGTGCCGAATCAGACCGTTGCGAACCTGGTGATGGTGAAGCTGGGGCCGTCTGGTGCCGTCAGGTTGTTCAACAACAGCGGGGCGGTGCATGTGATCGCCGACATTGCCGGGTACATCACGTAGGAGCCTGACCGGCGCCGCGCCCTATTGGGCCTGAGTTTGGCGGCCTGTGGCAGCCTTCGCACGAATCCAGCGCCTATCGTGTTTGGGCGTGCTCGCGGGACTGGTCCGCGGCCCGTTTGGAGACCATGGACGACACACAAGGTGAGGGAGCCGCCGGAGCCACCGGAGCGGCCCGCGCCCGTCCGCCGGTCGACCTCGGGCTCGTCGGCTACTCGGGCTACCAGGAGATCGGGCGCGGCGGGTTCAGCGTCGTCTACAAGGCGATCCAAACCGACTTCGACCGAACCGTCGCGATCAAGGTGATTTCCGGGACGGCCGACGACCAGACGCTGATGCGCTTCGAACGGGAGTGCCGGACGATGGGAACGCTGTCGGATCATCCCAATATCGTCACCGTTTTCGGTAATGGGCGCACCGAAAAGGGTGATCTCTACATCGTTATGGAGTTTCTGGGCAAAGGGTCGCTGGCCGACCGGCTCGCCGAGGGCCCACTTCCCTGGGTTGAAGTGGTCGATGTCGGCGTTCGGATCTCCGAGGCGCTCCAGGCGGCCCACGACGGCGGGGTTCTCCACCGCGATGTCAAACCCGAAAATATCTTCGTGTCGAACTACGGCGAAGCGAAACTGGGCGACTTCGGCATCGCCCGGCTCGAAGGCGGGGCGTCCACCCGCAGTGGAGTGATCACCGCCAGCGTGGCCCACGCCGCCCCGGAGATCCTCGATGGCAAACGACCGAACGAGGCCTCAGACGTTTATTCGCTCGGCTCCACGCTCTTCACCTTGCTGGCCGGATCTCCCGCTTTCACCTCCGCCACCGATGAGAGCATCGTTCCGATGCTTGCCCGCATCGCTATCGATCCGGTGCCCGACCTCCGACCCCGGGGGGTGCCGTCGGTGGTGTGCGACGTCCTCGAAGCGTCGATGGCGAAAAAACTCGAGCACCGCATTCCCACGGCAACGGAGTACGCCCGCCGTTTGCTCGAGGCCAAGGAACACGCCCTTCGCGATCCCTACGGCGCCACCCTTCCCGTGGTGCCTATCCTCCCGCTCGGTGGAGTGCAGGGTTCCTGGCCGCCGCCCACGGCGCAGCAGGGAACCGCCCAAGCCGGCACCGGGGAGTGGACAAACACCGGCGTACCGCATGGTCATGCGGTGCCCACGGGTTCCGTTGCGCCCGTCGGCGCGCCGTCGTACACCGGCGGTATTGCTCCGGGCAATGCCACGGGCAATCTTGCGGGGAATGTCACGGGCAGCACGACTGGTTCGGTCTATCCCGGCTACGCATCGGGTACCGGTCCCGTGCCCGCCGCCACCAAGGGCGGCGGAGCCAAGGTGGCCGTTATCGTGGTGTTGGCGATCGCCGTGCTCGGCGTATTCGGAGCACTCGGTGTTGCGGTTACGAGCGGGAACACGGCGAGCACCACACCGGCGATCCCGGTCACGTCGTTGCCGGTGACGGTTTCGTCCCCAACGGTCACCGCCGCCAACGGTGGGGGCCCGTTGATGAACGATTTGATCCTGGGTGACTGTTTCAACCATCCGAGCTTGTCGGCAGTTATCGACGGCACCGCCCAGTCCGACGTGGCGGTCACCTCCGTAGGCTGCGATCTTGGCCACGACATGCAGATCGTGGCGCAAAAGGTGGTGACGGCAGGTCGGACGGAGGTGTATCCCGCCGACCTCGCCCAGGTCGCCGAAGAGTTGTGTCGGAGTGGCTTTGAGGAGTTCGTCGGCGCATCCTTCGACATCATGTCGACGCTCTACGGGGCGATCACGGTCTACCCCGACGAAGTGCAATGGGCGTCGGGCAAACGTGGCGTGGTGTGTGCCACGTACAAGAAGGATGGCAAGAAGATGACGGCCACGCTGCAGGGCGCTGGCTAAACGCTGCGTTATTGGCTGGGGGCGTCGTACACGAATGTGCGCTGCCCAAATGCGCCGCGCATTCCGGGTGCGATTCGGGCCGGATAGGCGGGAGTAAGGCGGGTCCAGGCGCGGGTGGTGTCGTCCCACACAAAGGTTCCGTTGGTGGAGCCACGGTCGACCAACAGAACGTCGTTGCCTTCCACTCTCACCTCGGCATGCACCCTTGAAACCGTACGGGCTTCGTCGTCGATACACAGCTCACGGGCCGCTCCCGACACGATTCGTTCGTCTCGGCCAGGTTCACGCCCAACGACGTAGTCGGCGTCAAGGCTGTAGGCCGTGCCATCGTCGAATGCGATGAAACCGAGTGACGCTCGGGCCAAGGGTACGGGGGCGATGGCGATGGCGGTCGCATCCCCGGCCGTGGACGGGGGAGCGGGGAGCGAAACGGGGAGGGGATCACGGGGCGGCGGGCGGGGCACATCAACGAGCAAAACGGAATCGAATCGGGGTCGATCGTCGGGGCGAACGATGTTCGCCGGATCGGAACCCATTCCGGGTGGGAGCGGCGGGGGTGGCGGGAGAGGCATGGCTCCAGGGTTCGACACACCCGCTGGATCGGATCCGGGCTCGGCGGTGTAGCCGGGTCGTGGGGGGAGCAGCACCTGGCCACTCGGACTGCCAGCAGGGGTCGGCGCACCCCCGAGCGGTGGTGCGGGCATCGGTGGTGCGACCGCAGGCGGGGGGGGTGGTTGTGGTTGTGTGGGTGGGGGTGGGGGTGGTGCAACGGGTATCGGAGGAGCGGGCGGGGCCGGTGCTCCGGGTACAGGAGGGGCAAGCGGCGGCGGCGCGGGGGGCGCGGGCGGTGGTGGTGGTGGTGGAGGAGGGGGGGGTGGACCGACGGGAGCGGGTGGAGGGGGTGGACCGACGGGTGGTGGTGCGGGCGGCGGTGGTGGGCCGACTGGCATGGGTGGTGGTGCGGGCGGCGGGGATGCCGGGGCGGGCATGGCCTCCGTCGTGATCAGGGCGAAGCCCCCGGCGCCCACCACGCCGGCATCAACGTGCAGGCGAGGGTTGATCATGGCGGCACCGGTTGGGTCGGGGACCCGAAGCGCGAGGAGCTGGTCGACGTACTGCGTGGTGACGCCCGCCGCCGGTTGCCCAATGACGGTGACCTCCCCCTGGGGAGTTGCACACAAAGCCGTCAACGGGCCAAATACCTGTACCAACGCGCCGGCAGGTCCGTCGCCCACGGCCACAAATGACGGCAACATGGCCGATTGACTCAACAGTGCGCTGACCCGTTCGGCCAGCGCCGTTCCAGGAGCGGTTTCCGTCGCAGCTACTGCCTCGGCGGTGTCGAGAAGCACGGCGACCGGATCGGGCTGACCTCCGCCGACCCCAGGGTCGGGTACAAACACCACGAGGCCGGGGTAACGGGCGAGGAGACCCGTCCCCGGGAAGGGATGGAGGCGAAGATTTCGAATGCTCATGAGGTGATCAGTTCTTCGATTTGAGTGGCCAGGTCGGCGGCCGTGGCGGGACGGGAGGAAGGGTCGGGGTGCAGGCAGGAGTCAATGATCGCGGCCTCCGCCTCGGGCAGGCGCGTGTCAACGACTGGGTCGGTCTCGATAACGGACCGCAGCGCAAGTATTGGATTGTCGTCGACCATGTCGGGGTAGATACCAATGCCGGTAAGCGCCCGGTGCCAGGTTGCGGCCAGGGCGAAGATGTCCGAGTGGCGGCCAGCGGGTCCGCCCTTCACAATGAGCGGATCGAGGAACTCCACGGCGCCTATGGCACCCAACCCGGTGACGGTCTGACCGGGTGTGAGAATTTGGGCCAGACCGAGGTCGGACAGATGCGCGCCCGAAGCGTGAAGCAGGACGTTGTTGGGTTTGATATCCCGATGAACTGACCCGACCTCGTGAAGGTCGTGGGCGGCGCGAGCTGCGTGCGCGACCGCCCTATGGACTTCGTTGCGGGTCAGTGCCTCCGCAGGGTGTCCGAGCGACCCACGCGGGTAGTACGCCATCGCGTAGTAGAAGCTGCCGTCTTCGCGCCCGGTGTCGTAGACCTGGGCGAGGTGGGGCGAGCGCATCGATGCCCAGAGTCGCAATTCGTCGGCGGCGCGATCGAAGGCGGCCGGGCTGGTGTTACCGGTGAGCACCTTCACCGCAACTTCCGGGGGCGACACCGGGAGCCGATCTGGTCGGGTGGCGAGATGCACGGAGCCGTGTCCTCCCGAGCCGATGAGCTCGATGAACGTGTAGTCGGCTATGCGGGCACGGGCGCTCACCGGTGTGGTCCTGCGGCGCTGGGACCAGGTTGCTGTCGCATCGGTGTGCGCTACCCCCAAGTGAGTGGACGGACGGGCGAGCACCCGAAGGGGACACGCCTCCATAATCATGCCCGCTGCGGCGGGTGCCCGCTGACAGGCTCGCCTCGGAGGAAAACAATTCGACGATTTGGGCGGGGTCCCGTCCTTACGCACGGCAACGCGAGCGGCAGAATCGCCAATCGTGGCATTGCTCGAAGCGACGACCGGCGCGCTCGGAGCTCCTCGGAACGTGAGTCAGAAACCATTCGGCAGCGTCCGGCCAGCTTCGAATCTCACGTCTTCCTCCGTCTCCCCGCCCGGAACAAGGGGGCTTTCGACGTCGCGCCCGTGCGAGAGTTCGAAACCTGGCTCGGAATCCGTTTCGCGAAGCGTTGCTGGCAAATGCTCGTAGGTTTGGGGTCGCCTTGACCCGATGTGGTGATGAGCGGCGGCCCCACAGACGAGTCGGGCCGCAAGCCGCGCAATGGCTACTGTCTACGGGGCGTAGGCCGATCGAGCTATTTTGCCGGTTCCTACGAGGAAGCAACTCATGTTCGGCCCCCCACCGACCGACGGAAACTTTACTGTGAGCGATACCTCTACGCCTTCCGAACCGAACCCCATTGTTGCCGCAGGCACGGAGATGAGCGACCCGGCCGAAGTCTCGGCGTTCGATGACCTCGATGGCCCGGACGTCCTGATCGAACGGGCGCTGCTCAATGCGTCGGAAGCCGGACGCAAGATCCAGGCATCGTTCATCGACGTGTTCGGCCGGTACATGCGTGATGAGGTTCGACCGTTGCTGCGAAACACCGCTGGCGGCGGCGAACAACCGCAGTTGTTGGTGAACGGACTCGCCGAACTTCTTCGCTCAGTGGCGATCAAGATTGAGTTTCCGCTTGATCATCCACGGGCGGGCTTTCCGCCTCAGGGCCCCACTTCTGGGTCGGACTGACCCGCCTCCCGTCGTGTCGGCTTCCGGCGCGCAATGTGAAAGGAAACGCCGTGGAACGATGGACCTTCTTGGTACTCGCAGGACCTGAAGGAGGGGCCAGTGGCCTCCGCATTACCCTCCGGGCGGGTGATGACGAAGCGGCGTGGCCGCAACTTCAGGTCACTGTCGATGGCGCTGAGGTGCCGGTGGACAACCAGCCCCGCGACTTCGAGGCGCCTGAGTGGAAGGCCAAGGAGATCATGGGCAAGGGCGGGTGCACGGAGGCTCGATGGGAGACGGTCAAGGAGAAGCTTCGGGCGCAGGTGCCCTAAGAACCCCCGCTGGCCCACTATTTGTGCAGGTCAGAAGGGGTGCGGTGGAGGGTGTAGAACTTGTGCCGGTGAAACGGTAAGAATGGCGATCAAAGGACCGGAGCGACGTCTTGGGGCGATCCATGCGCGTCGCCTTGGTCCCTCCGTATCCGAGTCTTACTCGACACAGTCTGGATGAACTGATGGTTGTGCTGCTCCTCGTGGTGGCCATCGTGGTAGTCGGCGGTGGCGCCGTCGTTGCCATGATGTTGAAGAAGAACGGCGGCTCCGCCAACGACATTGCCCGTGCCGCGTCAAGTGCCCAACGCGACCTGGTATCGATCGAGGAGCGGTTGGCGCCCGCGCCGGCGGCGGTCCCCAGCCCCGAGCCGGCCGCCGCACCCGTCGTGTCATCGCGCCCGCCGACCGCAAGCGCAACGGGACCGGCAAGCGGCGCTGCCACGCAAGCTCGTGCGAAGGCTCGAGCAGTATCGGCGGCAACGGCAGTCCCGTCAGCCCCGGCAGCCCCGGCAGCGGCTCGTCCGACACCGGCAACCGCTCCGTTGCCGAAGAGTGTTCCCGGTCCACACTCGGAACCAGCATCCGAACCGGTACCGCAGGTGAACGTCACCGATGGCGACCACACCGATTCGACCGCCGATCAATCAACTGATGACGTGGATTTCGACCGGTTCGGGGCGCCGGGCACCCGAGCCAAAGCGGCCGACGACCTCCTCCTTTCCACCCCGATGGCTGATCTTGCCCGATCAGCGAGCAAGGTTGCGGCCGCACCCACTTCGCTCGCTGATTCAAAAGACGCCGGCTCGGCGTTCGGTACCGCGGAAACTGATGCGGTCGATGACCTTGCGGGAATCGTCCCGGCCACCTCCGCTTTCGACGAGCAGGTTGTGCTCGTGGTCGACGATCCCACGGCCGCCGTCACTGGCCGTGAACCCGTCGCTGATCGTGAACCCGTCGCTGACGAACCGGATACAACGATGGTTGAGGTGGAAATGCCCGCCGTCGTCGATGCACTTTCACCGGAACAGCCAGGTGTCCAGAAGGTGGTCCGGGAGGAGGTGGTCCTGGCGCAGTTGGCGTTAGAGGAGCGGGAGGAGTTGGCAGCAGAAACGTCGATACCGCCGCTGCCCACCGAGCCGCCGGCGCGTATTGATCCGGTCGACCACGTGCTCCATGCCTTGATCAATCGGGCGAAGGAACGAAAGGTGGGAATCGCGCAAGTCGCGGCGGAGCTCATCGACCAGGCCGACCTTGAGGACAAAGAAGTCGATGAGGTACTCGCCGAGTTGGTCGGGATCACGGGGGGTTCCGACGCGAAGTCGACGTCGGGCAAGCTCACTGAGCTCACGCTCTTCAACGAATCCGTACCCCGCCGCCCAGGTCAGTTGCTCGACTTCGCCAACCTCGGTCCACAGGAGAAGAAGCTGGCGCTAGTTCGGGTGCTTTGCCTGCTCGTGGCGCTCCAAGAAGACGAGCAGCTCGACCCTCGACCCGTCGACCCAGAAACGGGCACTCGGTCATGGCCACTGGCCCGAGCGGTATGGCCGACGAAGTCGCACGGTGGCGACGAGCCCGACGAAAACCTGCCGGCACGGGCGAAGCGCAAGCGGCTTGCCCGTCAACGGTAGAGCGTTCGTCCATTCCTAGGAGCGTTTCCTAGTAGCCATTCGACGTGCTCGTCCTCGCCGCCCAGCAGCAAGGTGGCCTTCGGAGCTTCGTCCTTGCGTGGCGGGCGCCAGGACGCCCCGTTTCTGGACGGACATCCCGGACAACCACTCAGGAAGTTGTTGCGGTTCGGTGCTGGCGGTGGAGTGGCGCCGGGCGTGCTCTGGCTGATTCCGGAGCATCGCCGGTGGGTTCGCCGTAGGCGACAAGTTCACAAAGCACACGGATGAATAGGCGCATGCGTTCCTTGTCGTTGAGCGCAGTAAAGGGATTGTGATCGCGATCAATGCTGACCGTGACATGCGGATCGTCAGCGGATGTGGGCATCGGTCAGCGTCCTCGGCCTCGCCGCGGCAGGACAGCCTCAGCAACGGGTTCTAGCGGTTGGTCTGACGTTCCGCCCGCATAGGGGACCTCGGACGGATCAGAATCGGTCTCGGCGAGCAGCCGTTTAACCGCTTCGAGGGTTTTGCGGGTGACGGGGCCGGATGCGGTAGGAGTAGCCATCGAGGTCTCTTCGGGGTCTTTTTAGTCGGATAGGTCGCGATTTCAGGCGGGTTTGGCGGAAGGTGGTTCCGGGGTACACGTCGCATAACCGGCGATCGATGCCGGCGTGAAAATCGACGGGTCAGCGGGTGCGTATGGCGCGTTGGGGTAGGGGCGCGTTACGCGCCGTTCCACCGGTACGCAACGACGCCAAGTGGGTGCGTGCATCGTCTTCGGCACGAATGGCCTCGGCGATGCGCTTGAGTGCTTCGGCTCGGGCTTCGTTGTTGGGAAGGCTGGCAATCTCGGCCAGGCCAGCCAACTCGATCGTGGGCGCGAGTTGGGCGTCGCCGAAAAGCACTGGCTCATCGAGGATCTGTTTCATCACTCCTGCTTTCCCTCCGCCCGAAGGGTGTGCGGGGCAAAGGGTAGAAGGTGCAGCGGAGTGAGTCGCGGATGGTCGCGTCGGGAGGAGTCACATGCCGTTGGGCGGTGGCCGTGGGGCGATCAGCCTGACAGATCACTCCAGCAGGTCGCCCGGGGGATTCGTTGACGACGGCCCGTGCCGGTGTGGAGGCAAAGATGTCGAGCCCGAGCCGTTCGACAGGTAGGCGACGCCGAGTTGACCTCGAACGCTGTCGCCGGCTCCAGCCGGCGGCGGTGAAAAGGTGTCGAGGTCACCCCTTCCCGGTGACACGGTGACGCCCCTCCGATACCGCTCTTGCCGGGGAGCCCAACCCGGTAGCGCCCTTCGCCGGCCGACTCGTCGAGACCGGTGGTGGTCATCACCGTGGGTGCGTAGCGGCAACTCTCGGCGGCAACCACCTGAACTCCCGTCTGTGGGGTCACGCCCGCCGCTGCGGCGGATGGCCTCGACGGAGTTGAAGGGAAGGCCGGTGGCATGCACTCCCAGGCGTGCCGAAGCACATCGGGGCCCAGCACATCGCACAACAATGTGAAGGTGAATGGCTTCGCAACGATCACGAGCGGAATCTCCGTATCGACATCACCCGCAGTGATGGCCGACCGTAGACGTCGGCGACACAGATGCCGAACAGTCCCGGGTCGGCTTGTTCGAGGGCGGGATAGACCGTGGAGCTGCGGCCATCCCGGACATCACGAAAACGAGCATGAGTGGCGCTCGCTACGGCATCGACGACGGGCGGGACGGGAAGCGATCCCGTGGAAACGTGCATACGTTTCCGACTCGTCATAACGAGTGCAAAGGTACCGGTCGAGCCGCCGGGTCACGCCTGTGCTCTCACCCGCCAGCGCTGCTCGCGACCGGCCTTTTTGGCCGAGACCGAAATCGGCCATCGCCGCCACCGACGGTGATGGAGGGGCGGTGATGGAGGCTATGGCCGATAGGGCATTCGTACCATTCAGAGTCGGACGCAGAGTGGACCGCTTACGGCGGTGATGCGCACTGCGCTTTCCACCCCCGTTCCCGTGTTGGGGCCGCCTGGGGCCACTGTGGGAAAGGACCTTGGCGTATTCGACGCCCGAACGATGCTTCTACGCGGTGGCTTCGGCCATCAGTTCTTCGGTGGCGGAGTCGGGGGCGTTTTCCCACTGGATGACTTGGAGGTCGATGAATTTCTGGCGGACGGCCGGTGTCATGAGTCCGAGTTTATTGATGTTCGGCACGATCTTTGCGAACAGCATCTGCCGGAATACGACCATCAAGGGGTTGTTGGTGGCGAACTCTTTGCCTTGCTCCACCGGGACGCCGACGCGCTCCCAAACCTGCTCCAACAGGAAGCGCTGATACATCAGGTCGATGGCGTCGAGCAGGAACTCTTCCCGTTCGCCCAGTTCGGCTGATGTCATCTGAGGGTAGAGCTCTTGCAGGCTCAGGACACCGAACGCTACGTGCCGGGCTTCATCACGCATGACGTAGTCGGTGATCTGCTTGATTACCGGATCGCGGAACAAAATGTTGCCCATTCCAAAAGCGGCAAGCGCCAACCCCTCGACCATGATCTGCATGCCCAGGTACGTGATGTCCCACCGTTTCTCCGTCATGATGTCGACGAGGAGCGATTGCAAAGGGGAGGAGATCGGGTAGACATGCTCCACACCGAGTTTGTCGTTGATGTACTTGGCGTAGGCCTCGACGTGTCGTGCCTCATCGGCTACCTGATTGGCGGCGTAGTACTTCGAGTCGATGTCCGGTACGGTTTCCACCAGGCGGGCAGTAGCTACCAATGCGCCCTGTTCACCGTGCATGAACTGACTAATCATCCACGACTGGAACTCCCACCCCATGACCGAGCGTTGCTCCTCCGCCATGCCATGGAACGGCGACTCCGGCGAGTCGAAGCCCATGAAACTGTCGATGACGCTGCGGTCCTCATCACTTGCATCGGGATCGGGCTCGCCGAAATTGACTTCGGGTGACCAATCAATATCGGTCGTGGCGTTCCACTGCGACACCTTCCCCTTCTCATACAAACGCCCGAGTTGGGTGCGGCTCTGTTCGTAGTCCCAGGTGAAGCGCGTGACCACTGAGGCCGGAGCGTCGAGGCCAGGGGCATCGAAGGGGGAGTGTGGGGAGGGTTCGGTGATGGTCATCGTGATGGCTTTCTGGAGGGAGAGGTGGTGACGTTGGGTTGGGGCCGGGCGCGTGAGCCGGGGGGTTCGGCCGGTTGGTCTCCAAGGCCGAGTCGGTCGAAGCCGTGCCAGAGCACGTCAGTGAGATGACGGACGATGTCGGAGCGCGGCACCGCGGCGGCGGGATTGGCGGCAGCAGAGGTGGCCCACCAATCGCCGACGAAATGCACCATGCCCACAAGCCCGTAGGCCCATGTTCGTGCCGGTTCTAAGGGCAGCGATCGGTCGGCGAGTACCCGCTCAATGATGATCGCGACCTCTTCGGCTACGAGGCCAGCCATGACGTCACGTCGATCGGGACCGGCCTGCGACGAGAGGAATCGGTAGAGGTGCTGCTCGCGTTCGATGAGGTCGAGGTAGATGTCGACGGTGGTCGTGAGCAAATCGATCGGCTCGGCATACTGGTGCATCGCCGGGCCAAGGGACGAGATCAATTCCGTGGTGAATCGTTCGGCGATCGCTTCGACGAGGCCTTCCCGATCAACGAAGTGTCGATAGATGATGGGTTTGGTGACGCCGGACTCACGGGCGATCTGTTCCATCGACACGTGGGGTCCCTCACGACGCACCACACTGATCGCCGCGTCGAGTAACTGGGTGCGACGAACCGCCCGGGCGGCGGTTCGGGCGTCTTGGATGGCGTCCACAGAAGGAGCGTCCACCGAAGGGGGGTCCACAGAAGGAGCGTCCACAACGAGTTGGAAAGGCAGGGAGGTGACTGACGAGGTCATCAGTTACCGACGGTAACAGTTACTGGTGGTAACGCCACGGGAAGTCTTCTGTGACTTCAGGCACATAGCCGTTGGTCTCGCGGCTCCGGGGACGCCGCGAGATTGAAAAGTTGGCCGGAAGACGCCGAATGGCTACCGGGACACGTGCTTAGCGTTGCGAACCCTTGGTCGGTGGAAGTACGCCATTGCGGTAGGCGGTCAGGAGCCACTTTCGGAGCTCGCTGTCGATGTCGTCAGGGGAACGGACCACCACGCAATGGGTCATCGAGGTCTGTGCGGTGTTGATGATTTCCAGTCGTCGGCGCGGCATCACGCCGGGGAGTCGAAGCTCTACCCGAAGAGCCTTGTTGTTCGAACGCACCATGAGGAACGGACGTAATCTTCGCGCCGTGACAAACGTGGGGCGCTCACTCACGGTTACCTCTTTGCCGAGGCTTTGGACCATGCTCATGAGTCGCCGATACGTCGGCAGGAGATGCGCCTTGCGTCCGCCCAGAAACACGTGGAGCACATCGTCGCCCGCAGGGATCGGTGGCGCGGTGAACACCGGCCGGTTTCGGTGGAATCGGCTGAGGGCGGTGGCGACCGTGAAGGGAAGGCCGTGGTCAACACGGAGTTCTTGCAAGATGTCCTGGTGGTTCGCGCCGGCCGTTCGCCCGACGACACGCACCCAATGGTCGATGTCGGATCCTGTCTCGTTGAGGTAGTCAGCGAGCGCCAGTTCGAGGTCGGCTTTCGCCGTCACAACGGTCCGTTGTCGTGGGAACGCCGTACCAGTTGTTCTCGTTTGGTGGAGAGCATGTCAAGGGCGGCTGCCAACTCCCGACGCGTGTGTGCGGGATCGATAACGGCGTCAACAAGACCTCGGTCGGCCGCGACGTAGGGATTCAGGAGTCGTTCCTCGTAGGCGGCCTCCAACGCCGGCCATGATTCGGGGTCGGAACGCCGGTGCAAGATCTGAACTGCGCCCTTCGCCCCCATCACGGCCACTTCGGCCGATGGCCACGCCAACGCCATGTCGTTGCCCATGGTCTTGCTGTCCATCACGATAAACGCTCCCCCGTAGCTCTTTCGAAGTGTCACGCATACTCGAGGAACCGTCGCGCGGGCGTACGCGAAGGCGAGTTGGGCGCCGTGCCGAATCATGCCACGCCACTCAAGATCTTTGCCGGGATAGAACCCCGGGGTATCGACCAGGGTGACCAACGGAATGTTGAAGGCATCGCAAAAGGCAACGAAGCGGGCCCCTTTCTGTGAGGACGGAATGTCGAGGGTACCTGCGATGGTCATCGGTTGGTTGGCCACCACGCCAACGGTGCGACCCCCGATCGAAGCCAGACCAGTGACGAGGTTCCCGGCCCATCGTGCCCGGAGTTCAAGGAGGTATCCGTCATCGACCAACGCCGCAATGATGTGTCGGACGTCGTAGCTTCCGGTGGGTGTCGCGGGAAGCACGGCACCGGCTTCGGGCGTGAGTCGATCGGCGGGGTCGGTGGTGGCCTGTAACGGGGGATCATGATCGACACTGTCGGGCAAGAAGGCGAGGAGTTCGGCGAGGAACTGCATGGCATCGTCGGCCGTATCCACCACCGCTACCGCAACCCCCGTGGACTGCGCGTGGATCGTCGCCCCTCCCAACTCGTCGGCCGACAATGTTTGGCCGGTGAACTGGCGCACCATGCGAGGCCCGCTTACAAAGGCTTGGGCCTGACGGGTGAATACCACGTGGTCGGCCAGCCCGAGCAACAACGCCGGCCCGCTTACGGCGGGACCATTCACCACGGCGAGGAGTGGAACGACGCCGGAAGCGCGAGTGAGGGCGTGGGCTGCTCGACCCCAGCCGTGGAGGGCTTCGACGCCCTCGCTCACGTCGGCGCCGCTTGACGCCAGTGATGCAACGAGAGGAATGCCTTCGGCGCAGGCGGTGTCGACGGCCGTCGTGATGGCATCGCCATCCTCGGTCGAAAGTGCCCCCCGCTTTCGGGTGGGGTCTACCTCCATAAGCACCACTCGCCGTCGTAGTGATTCGTCGATCGAGACGCGCACCGCCCCCGCAGTCGCGGCGCGAAGTGGGAACGCAGGAGGAAAGGGAGCCTGGGAGGCCGTTGGAAAGGTGGGTGGCACGGGCATCACCGCGAGAAGATCATCGAAGGGTTGGGACTCGACCGCGCACTGAGGTGTTACACGGTCGACCGGGCGTTGATCTGACGGTGGTGATGTGGTTGAACGTCATCCGCGTCGGGATCGTTCGGCCGGCGCCTGGATCGGATGAATGCCGGTCTGTAGGGGGCCGCTGGCGGTGACGATCTCTCGGACCGCTTCGCGGAGGGCACGTCCCGGTGCCGCGAGGAGCCCGCGGCGGCGTACGGCGAGCCCGACCCGTCGGCCCGGAAGGCCGGTGACGGGAATGGCATGCCAATCGCCGCCGATCCATGTGGGCGCGGCGCTCGCCGGGAGCAGTGCCGCGCCGTACCCCTGAAAGGCGAGTGACGCAAGCAGGCGCATGCCGTCTACCTCGGCCTGGGCGATCAGGGTTACCCCGGCCGTTTCGGCGGCTTCGTCGAGTTGGTCACGGAAGCCCGTTCCTTGCGGTTCGAGGAGGAGCGGTTCGCCGTCGAGATCCCGCAGGCGCACTCGAGCTCGTTTGTGCAGTCGGTGCCCGGTGGGGACCACGAGGATTCTGTCCTCGTCGAAGAGTGGTTCAATGACAACGTCGGTGTCGTCGACGGGGAGGTTGACGACCGCGAGGTCAAGTGATCCTTGTTCCAGTTGCGGGATGAGGGAAGTGGTGGTGGCATCGACGATGACGACGTGCACCATTGGATGGCGAGTGGCCATGATCGGCACCAACAACGGCACGAGCCAACGGGCCGTCGTGCCGATGCAGCCAAGGCGAACATGTCCGCTGATGCCGGCGTTCAGAGAGGTGACGTCGGCGATCATCCCATCGAGTTCGGCCCGTATGCGCCGAGAACGCTCGGCTACCACAAAACCCTGTTCCGTGAGGTTGCCCGTGGCACGGTCGATAAGCACCGTGTCAAGTTCTCGTTCTAGCCTGGCGACGTGAGTGGAGATATTCGATTGCACGGTCTGTAGGGCGCGCGCGGCGGCGGAGAAACTGCCGTGATCAGCCACTGCGAGTAGGGCATTGAGCTGCCGAAGGTCCATCGCTAGAAATGATGGCACATATCGAAAAGAACTGTTGGACGAATAGGTCCGATCGGGACATACTGAATCCACAAGACGCCGGACGGTGATCTTTCCCCCGAGATTCCGCCCGAGCCGGTTTGCTCTGCTGGTGCCTACCAGCCGCAAACCCTTCCGGAGCCGACCGTCCCCCCACGGTCGGCTCCGACGTTTTTGTGGCGGCGGTTCTTCGCTGGCGATAGGCGCGACGGGGCGAGGAGGGTGGGGGTGAGACGTGGTCTATCGCCGAGGTCCGGTACGGTTCTCGTATGGCCAACGGCGCTGCCTTCTTCGACCTCGACCGCACCCTCCTTGCCGGAGCAAGCGGCCCGTCCATCTCTGCTGCACTCCGCGAGGTTGGATTGCTGTCCGACCGCCACATCCCCGGCGAGGATTTGGTGTTCCGGGTTTTCAACATGGTCGGGGAAAACCGGCCGTCGATGATGCTCGCCCGGCAGGCGGCACGGATGGCCCAGGGTTGGGATGCCGATCGTGCTCGGATGGCAGGATCCCTCGCCGCCAAGGCACTCATGGAACAGGTGCAGCCGTATGCGAAGTTGCTCATCGCTCAGCATCAGGCCGAAGGGCGTCTGGTCGTGATCGCCACCACCACTCCTGACCACTTGGTGCGCCCGCTCGCCGAAGCGCTTGGCGTCGACGACGTGATTGCCACCCGGTATGAAGAGGCGGGTGGCACATTCACCGGGCGTTTCGACGGTGATTTCGTTTGGGGCAAGGGCAAATATCTGGCGGTGAAGGCATGGTGTGCCGACCACAGCGTCTCGATGCGCGAAAGCTGGGCGTATTCCGACAGCTACTACGACGTGCCGCTTCTCAACGCTGTCGGGCATCCCGTGGTGGTGAACCCCGATCCCCGGATGCGGATCCAGGCCCTCGCCCGCCGCTGGCCGACGGTCTATCTCGATGTGCCTCCTGGCGTCCCCAAGCTGGGTGGCCTTGAAGCCCAGCAGGTGGCGATGCCCTTCGCTCGGCCCGAGCTGCTGCTCTACGCCAAGCTCGAGATCACCGGCACGGAGCACATCCCCCTCGAAGGCCCCGCCATCATCTGTGGTAACCATCGTTCATATTTCGATCCGCTTGCCGTTGGGTATGCCCTTGCTCAGCGTGGACGTCCGTGCCGCTTTTTGGGAAAGAAGGAAGTGTTCGATGCGCCGTTGATTGGCGATTTGGTTCGCGCCGCCGGCGGGATTCGGGTCGATCGTGGCACGGGTTCAGAGCAGCCCCTCGAAGAGGCCGCCCAAGCGTTGCGGGCCGGCGAAATGGTGGCGATGATGCCGCAAGGAACGATCCCTCGGGGCAGGGCCTTCTTCGACCCGGTGCTCCAGGGGCGATGGGGTGCCGCCAAGCTGGCGGCAATGACCGGCGCCCCGGTGATCCCCGTGGGGCTGTGGGGGACAGAGAAGGTGTGGCCACGCAATGCTCGTATTCCGAATGTCCTGAACGTAATGAACCCGCCGAACGTCACCGTGCACGTGGGAGCGCCAGTGGCCATCGGGGGCGTCGATCCCGATGCTGACACTTCGGCCATTATGTCGGCCATCACCTCGTTGCTGCCGGCCGAGGCTCGAGAGTTCCGTCAGCCCACACGCGAGGAGCTTGTTCGATCGATCCCCTCGAGCTACAAGGGCGACCCGGACGACTACGAGCACGAGTCGAGCCGACGCCCTGGCACCGACTGACCCGTTAGGTGTTGGCCCGGCGTTGGCCGGGAGGCTGTTTGCGAGGGGGTGCCGCAAGCGGGACCACGTGCGCCGGACCCTTAGCTGAGCTGCTTGGCGCGAATGATGTTCAGCGCACCGCCGGCGATGAACCACTCGATCTGTTCATCGGACATCGTGTGGTTTCCGGCGATCGATGTGGTGGAGCCATCGGGAGCGGTGATCACCACCGAGACCGGTAAATCGGGGGCGAGCGATGCCAAGCCGACCACCGAAAGGCGGTCGTCCTCCCCGATCTTGTCGTAGTCGGCGGGGTCGGCGAAGGTGAGGGGGAGCACGCCTTGTTTCTTGAGGTTGCTCTCGTGGATTCTCGCGAAGCTCCGGGTGATCACGACCTTTGCGCCGCGATAACGCGGCTCCATCGCGGCGTGCTCTCGGCTGGAACCCTCGCCGTAGTTCTCGTCGCCGATCGCCACCCAGCTCTGGCCGGCTTGCATGTAGTGCTTGGCGATATCCGGAAAGGGCTTGCGCTCACCGTCGAGTTGGTCCTTGCCGATACCCGTCTCGCCCGTGAACGCGTTCGTTGCGCCGATGAAGAGGTTGCCGGAGATGTTCTCGAGGTGGCCGCGGTACTTAAGCCATGGTCCGGCGGCGGAGATGTGGTCGGTGGTGCACTTGCCCGTTGCCTTCATGAGCACCGGGAGGTTGAGAAAGTCGTTGCCGTCCCATGCTGCGAACGGTTCGAGAAGCTGAAGGCGGTCGGAGGTGGGGCTCACCTGCACGCTGATCCCGGAGCCGTCGACTGGCGGCATCACAAACCCGGCGTCGCCGCTCTCAAACCCGGCGGCCGGGAGCTCCTCGCCTTCACCCACGGTGAGTCGGACCTCGGTACCGTCGGGCGCGATGAGCACGTCGGTGCGAGGGTCGAAGTCGACCCGACCAGCCAACGCAAGGCCGATCACGGTTTCGGGCGATGTGACGAACGCAAGGGTGGAGGCCAAGCCGTCGTTGCGTTTGGGGAAGTTGCGGTTATACGACGTGACGATGACGTTGGCCTGGCCCTCCTGAACGTCAGGGCGTGACCACTGACCGATGCAGGGGCCGCAGGCGTTGGCGAGAACGGTGGCGCCGATCGCTTCGAGGTCGGCGAGCAGGCCATCGCGTTCGATCGTGGCCCGGACCCGTTCCGACCCGGGCGTCACCATGAGTTTGGTTTTCGCCGTCAGTCCGGCGGCCGAGGCCATGCGGGCGATCGACGCGGCCCGAGTGATGTCCTCGTAGGAGGAGTTCGTGCAGGATCCGATGAGTGCGGCGCTGATCTCGGCCGGCCAGCCTTCCGCTGCCGCCTCGTCGCCAAGTGCGCTGACCGGCCGGGCCCGATCGGGGGTGTGCGGGCCGTTGATCAGCGGTTCGAGCGTGGAGAGATCGATCTCGATCACTTGGTCGAAGTAGTCGGAGGGATTTTCGAGCACATGGGGATCGGCGACGAGGTGCTCGGCAACGGCATCGGCGGCAGCGGCGATGGCGGCACGATCCGTGGACGCCAGATATCGCGCCATCGATGCGTCGTAGCCGAAAAGGGAAGTGGTGGCGCCGATCTCCGCCCCCATGTTGCAGATGGTGGCCTTGCCGGTGCAGCTGATCGAGTCGGCGCCGGAGCCGAAGTACTCCACGATCGCTCCGGTGCCGCCCTTCACGGTGAGTATCTCGGCCACCTTCAAGATGACGTCTTTCGGCGCCGCCCACCCGGAGAGTTCACCGGTGAGATGCACCCCGATGAGGGTGGGCCACCGAACATTGAACGGGAATCCGGTCATGACATCGACCGCATCGGCACCGCCGACGCCGATGGCGACCGTACCCAATCCACCGGCGTTGGGTGTGTGGCTGTCGGTCCCGATGATCATCGCTCCCGGGAATGCGTACTGCTCAAGGACCACCTGATGAATGATGCCGCTTCCGGGTTTCCAGAATCCGATGCCGTATTTTGCGCTCACCGACTGGAGGAAGTCGTAGACCTCCTCGTTGGTGTCGATCGCCGCCAGTAGGTCGACGCGCCCATTTTCTCTCGCCTGAATCAGGTGGTCGCAGTGCACCGTGGATGGCACCGCGACCTGGGGAAGCCCGGCCGTCATGAACTGCAGGAGGGCCATCTGCGCGGTGGCATCCTGCATGGCGACACGATCGGGGTCGAGGTCGGCATAGCTCTTTGCGCGCACCAGTTCTTGGTTTTGCGGATCGCGCAGGTGGTTGGCGAGCACCTTTTCCGCAAAGGTGAGTGAGCGGCCAAGGCGTTCGCGGGCGATGGCAACCCGACCTGGCAGCCGTCCATATACCTCGTTGATGAGTTCGATGGGGGTTCCAGCGGTCACAGTCATGGGGCTCCTCGGGTTCTCGGTGTTCGTGGCGAAGGTCTTGCCTCACCGCTCAATGTAGACAAGTATAGGACAAGTGCGCCAGACCAGATATCAGCTGATCGCCGATGACCTTCGGGTGCGGCTGGGGAAAGGTGATTTTGGTGCGGGCCGCCTCTTGCCCTCCGAATCGGAACTGTCGGGCGAGTACGCGGCCTCCCGGGTGACGGTGCGACGAGCGCTTGAGTTACTTCGGGACGAAGGGCTCGTTGATTCCCGCCAGGGTTTCGGCTGGTTCGCGGCCACCGATCCGGTTCGCCAGTCGCTCGGAAGGTTGGGAACGATTGAGCGGCAACTGGCCGACGAAGGGGTACACAGCGAACGTCGTGTGCTCGACTTCCGGTTTCTGTCGTCGCCGCCGGCTCGCGTGCGGGAGGTGCTCGGCGAAGGATCTGTACTTCGCGTGCGCCGGCTGAATCTGGCCGACGGTGCACCGTTTGCCTTGGTTACGGTTTGGTGCCCGGAGCAATACGGTGCCGAACTCAGTCGTGCCGACGTCGCCCGTACCCCCTTCTACGAGCTCATCGGTGTGCCGCTTGGAAGCGCCACCCAGACCATCGGCGCCGCCGCCGCGTCGTCCCACGACGCCGACCTACTTGGTATCCCCGACGGTTCGCCGGTGCTGGTGTGCGAACGAGTAACTCGATCAGCGCTCGATGTGCCGGTTCTCCTCAGCGCCCACGTTTTTCCTGGTCACCTCACCGAATTCGTGGTGGAACTCACCCACGCTGACGTGTCGATGGCTCCCAGCGGCCTCCGACTGGTGGAGTAGCTCATCCGATCGCCCTACGAACTCAACGCAGGGTGGCGGTGTTTCAGACCAGCGACAACACGACCACCCCAACGACCAAAACGGTCCCAATCGCACCGACGATGATGCCGGCAAGGGCCAAACCGTCGCCGGTGAGCATGCCATTCGACTCGGCGATCTTCTTTCGGGCAATTACACCGGTGATCACGCCGGCAATGGTGCCGGCTGCCCCGATCCAGCAGCACATGAAAAGGACACCCACGATGGAAAGACAGAGGGACAGGGTGGCCAGTGTTTCCGTGCTCGGGGACATGGTGCCGTACCCGAAGGAATAGGGCGAGTCGTAGCCGGTGGGTGGACCGTAGCCGGGGGGTTGGCCGTATCCCGGCGGTGGACCGTATCCGGGTGGTGGACCGTATCCGGGTGGTGGACCGTATCCGGGTGGTTGCCCGTATCCGGGTGGTTGCCCGTATCCGGGTGGTTGCCCGTAGCTGGGTGACGAACCGAATGACGGCGGACCACCGTAGGGAGGGGGCGCGCCATAGGCGGGTGAGGGACCGGGGGGAGGAGGCCCAGCCTGCGGGGCCGAAGGTTGGGGAGGAACTCCCCACCCAGGAACAGATTGATCTCCCTCGGTGTGATCGGGATTGGCCCACCCTCCGGGCGGAGTGTTCGACATCGACCAATCGTAGCTGCCGATTCCCTGGGCCTGACCGAACCTCCGCCGGTCGGTTCCCCTGTTCGTCGAGAGCTGCCGGTGGGCCCGTTGAGGCGCCCGTGGCCGCTACGGTGCAACAGTGTTCGTTGTGCGCCGGCTGTCTCTTGTTTCACGTGGTACGCCGCCGCGATTCGGTTCGGTTGGGATGTTGTTTGCCGTCGCCGCGGTGACGGCACTAGGCGCAAGTTGCACCTCCGATCCGCCGTTCGATCGTGACGCCACGGTGCAGCGGGTCGTCGCCGACGGCGGCGGTCGATTCACCGTGCAGCAGGCGGAATGTTACGTGGACCGAACCGCCGAACAACTTGGTTCGGGAGTGTTGGCCCCGGATGCGACCGTGGCCGCGCCGCAACTCGATCGTCTCACGGTGATTCGGATCGACTGTGCCGGGGTGGCGTCGCTGGGGCGCACTCGTGGCACCGAACTGGCGCGAAAGAGCGATGAGATTCAACGCGAGCGGCAGCAGCCGATGAAGAAGGGTGAGGATGTGCAACTCGATCTTCTCTGGGATTCTTGCGCGCGAGGTAGTGGGGAATCGTGCGACCGACTATTCGAAGCGGCACCGGTAGGTTCGGAGTACGAGGTGTTCGGGCAGACCTGCGGCGATCGCACCAAGGAGCTGCGCTGTGCCGACCGTTATGCGGGGTTGGCGGCATCGGGAACCGCGGTCCCGGTTCCGTGAGCGGGGAAAACGATAGGGGGACGGTTTGGCCGGCCCGCTCGCCGAGGCTGGTGATCTCGGTCCTCGTTGGTGCCCTTGCGATTGTGCCCATTGCCTGCAGCGATCCGCCGATCGACTCGATGCCGGATCCCGCCACCGTGGACGTGAGCGGAGTTTCGATGCGCACGTTGGCGGAGTGCGCCGATCTCACCATCAGCTATTCGGAGCTGCTCAACGCCACCGTGGCGGCCTTGCCTCCGGGTTCTGACTCGACCGGGACCAGTGTTGAAACGACATCACGATCTGTGGCCGACCCGCGCAATCAGGCGACGGCAGCACTAGAGCGCCTCCGCACCTTTTCTCCACCGCCCGCCGTCGACTACGCGTTGCGCTTTCAAGCCGACAACGCCGGGCAGTTATCGAAACTGGGCGGCAGTGATGGTCGCAAAGCCAACGAGATCGTGGTGAAGTGGAAAAACACCGCCTGCCCCGCATCGCGACCGGCGGGCTCATAGTTTGCGAGAGTGCCGTTGATGTGGTCGCCCACGGCCTCATCGCCGGACTGTCTTTGTCACCTTGGGTACAGTCGCACATCCTGATGCCGGCGGCGAGCGCTGGGCACGGCAACGAAAGGGCATTTCATGGCACCTACACACAAGCTATTCGCGAGCCTCGTGATCGGCGCTTCAATTCTCGGCGGCGCGGCACTCGGCGGCTGCTCCAACTCCATGACGAAGGAGGAGTTCAAGGCGGATTTCACCGCGCAAATCAAGGACGATCCTCAAATGAAGTCGAATCCTCAGCTCCAAGCGGTGATGACCGACAAGACGATCAGCTGCATCGTTGACGAACTCGACAAGAAGAGCTTCAAGTTCCGTAAGCGTGGAGAAGCGACTGCCGAGGAGAACGCGCAGGTCGAGGCAGCGAGCACTAAGTGCGTCACCGAGGCGGCCTCGCAAATCAGCATCCCACCGTCTGGCAGCTGAAAGTTCCGCGGGTTCGGTGCTGCGCCGGGCGTTTCGGCCTTCGGGGCAGCACCGCTTCCACGTCGCGAACGGTCAGTGGTTGGGCAAGTTCCATGCATCGCGATCGGCGGCCTCGGCGTAGGTGAGGTTGCCAGTGGTGTGGTCGACCCCCGCGGCATCGCCGAACTGCCTTCGCCGGGTTGGGTACAGTCGCAAAACCTGATGCCAGCGGCGAGCGCTGGGCAGAGCAACGAAAGGGCATTCCATGTCACCCACACGCAAGCTGTTCGCGAGCCTCGCGATTGGCGCTTCGATTCTCGGCGGCGCCGCCGTCGGCGGTTGCTCCTCCAAGGCCACGCCTGAGGAGTTCAAGGCGGAACTGGTCAAGAACGGCATCAAGGATTCGACGGCTCAGTGCATCATCGACGAAATGAAGAAGCAGAACGTCGAAATTCCGCGCTTCTCAGAAATGAAGACAGAAGATTCCGACAAGCTGGCCAAGTTGAGCGGCGACTGCGCGATAAAGGAATTCGGACTCGATCCAGCGACGGTGACCACACCAAAGCCGTAGCCCTTTGCATCGTTCTTGGCGTAGCCCCGGCCATTCGGGCTGGGGCTACGCCGCGTGAAACTACGCCTCGAACGATCAGAGCTTGGGCCAGCTCCGTTGAGAGCGGGCTCGTTTCGGGGTGTTGGCGCCGAGCTGCCAGGTGCGTCGCCACGCGCCGACAGTGTCGGGGCCGACGAGTGACGGAGTGGTGCCGGCATGGGCACGGCGGCGAGCGTTGAACCAGTCGGTGGTGGTTTCGTCGGCGAGCTGTTCGACGGTGGCCTGGATGCGCGCCGCAAAGGTTCGGGAGTCTTCGTCCTCAGCTGGGCGTAACGGCGAGCCGAAGGTGATCGTGGTGCGCCCGGGTTTGGGAAACGTTCGCCCTTTGCGGAGGATGTCGCCGGTGCCTTCCAGGTGGATCGGCACCACGGGCACACCGCATCGAAACGACAGGTAGCCGGCACCGGGACGGAAGGCTTGTCCCCAGCCATCGGGAGAACGACCCCCTTCAGGGAAGATGAGCAGGCTCCAGCCGTCGTCGAGCAGCGCGGCGGCATCGTCGGCGGACTTGCGGTTTACCTTGTTTCGCTCCATGGGAATCGCACCGATCGCCAGCGCGCTGAGCGGTGCGGTGAGTCGGTTGCCGAAGAAGTAGTCCGCCCCGGCGACGATGGCAAGGTGGTGCTGCCATGGTTCCGGGATCGTGGCCAACAGCAGGGGTGTGTCGACGTGGCTGTGATGGTTGGCGGCGAAGATCACGGGGCCGTCGAGGTCGTGGAGACGATCGACGCCATCGATCTTGGGTGCGGCGAGAATGTCCATCATGGGTCGGACGAGGCCCTCTACCAAGAGCACCCGAGCAAACCGGGCGGGATAACTCCTCGCCCATTCCGTGTCGTAGTCGGCGCCGAGTTTCGCCTTAGGTCGAAGGGGGGTGACCCCATCGGGCACCGTGGGGGCCCGCAATGGGAACGGCGCGTTGCGCCACGCTGTGGCACCTGAGTTCCGCGCCGCGCGCACCGCCAGCTCGCCCAACGAGCGGCCGTTCACGGGGAGCCGGGTGGGTTTGCTCACGACACGTCGGCCATCAGGATCGGTGGGTTGTGGAGGTGGGTGATGGTTGGCTGCGGACCCACCACGTCCGTGGCCATCTCCAGCGCATCTTGCAGTGTGGAGGCGGGCATGAACCCGAGCCGGCGGACCGACTTGGGGTCGCCGCCCACGATGATCACGCGGCCGAGGTGTTTGAGGGCATGCGCTCCCCAGTACCACATGTAGAACGGGTGCACGCCGTGGTAGGCGTAGCTGGTTCGGTAGAGGTGTCGATACCACTCATCCTCGGCGAACTGCTTCTCGTAGCGCTGCTCGATCTCCGCCGGGTCGGTGGTGTCAGCCAGTACTTGCTCGAAAAAGTCGATGTAGCTGGGGTGGTGCACCGGGTGGAAGTCCCATGGTGTGGGGTGGCTCATGATCAGCACCCCGCCTTCGCGCACAAGGGGCTTGCCGCGATACAGATTGAAGAAGTAGCCGAGCCCGAGGCACATCACGAGGATCGGGTTCATCACCGAGTTCACGTTGTAGGGGCAGATGAATGGCAGTCCCATCGTGAGCACGTCGGTCTGGCCCTCTACAGCCACGAGGTGTTGATCGAAACAGTGTTTGAGTGTGACCTCGTGCACGGCTTCCACCTCGCCAGCCTGCACCGACGTGAGACCGTAGGGCGCCCGCCACGAGTGGAACGCCGAGCGGCGCTGCTTGGCCGACATCACGTCGAGCCCCTTCTGCATGCCCAGGAACGTGATTCGATCCTTGGCCGACCATTCCCATTCGCGCTTTTGGAGCACGGAAAGAGGACCGTCAGTGCCGAAGGTGTTGTTGTTGATGGTGGTCTCGATTTGGAAGATCTTGATGCCGGCGTCGCGTAACACCTTGCCCTGGCGCCAGTTGCTGTGGTGCAACTCGGAACTGTGGCGGTCCATGAAACTCTTGCTCTGCTCCATGGTCTTGACGTTGTGGTGATGACGGATCGCTCGGTAGCTCGACAGGCCGGTGGCGGTGCTCTTCCAACCGCCGTCCATCGCGACGATGTTGAGGTTGACGTACACGATGAGATCGCTCTCGGCGGCACGTTTGTTGATCTCCACCTCTTCGCCGTGTTTGGTCTCGCCGACGAAAAGGAGATTGTCGGGATCCTCGGCGTCGTGGTTGTAGAGGGTGCCGTGGGGAGCGAAGGCGTCGTAGATGCGATCGCCAAGGGCATGACGTAGTTCGGTTTCGGTCATGCGGCGGTGCAGCGCCAAGGCGGCGATGAGGTGGACATCGTCGACCCCGGCGGCGGCGGCAAGGTCGAGCACCTGCTCGATGATGCGCTGGCGGATATCCGGGGCGCGCATCTGTGGGAGCGGCAGCGAGATGTCGTCGAAGGCAATGGTGAGCTTCATGCCCGGCGTGAGGAGATCCGGCAGTGGTTTGGAGTCGCCCATTGGATTGAGCAGCGCGTGGCGGATCGCACCTTCGGGGTCCTCGAGCGCTTCGATGGGCTCTGCCGGGTAAATCACTCGGCTGCGCCCGGCGGGCAGCCGCTCCAGACGGAACTGCTCACCGTGGTGGAACAGGATCGGTGGGGTGGACTTGTCGACGTCGAGCACGAACCCGGGGCGGGGCATCAGCACATCTCCTTGGTGGGTGTCTCGGAAGGGCGATTGGTGGGGTTCACAGGTGGTCGCGTTCCTTCTCGGTGCGGAGATCAAAGGCGATCTTTATGGCGCCACGGCGGCCGGCGTTGGCGGCGTGACTGATCGCTTCGGTGTAGCGGTTGAGCGGATAGGTGGCGGTGACCAGCCGTCCGAGGTCGTGGTTTTCGACGAGCTCCATGGCGAGGTCAAAGGTGCGACGGGGGGTTCCGTCGGCGGCGGGTTCCTCCGTGCCGTAGGCGTACGTGCCAACGAGTTGGAGTTCTTTGTGCCAAAGGCCGGTGAGGTCGAGTTCGGTGTGCCCGGCCATGCCTACGAGCATGATGCGACCGCGAGGGCCGGAGACGGCGATCGCGTCGGCGAGGCTTTCGCTGGAACCAACACAGTCGAATACCACCGCGGCTCCGCCGGTGAGACGATCGATTGGTCCGTCGGGCCCGGCGTTGGTGAGCGCCTTCGAACCGGTGAGCCGTCGCACCGCCCGCTTGATCTCCGCCGGCTCAGCCAGATGGTCGGCGCCGAGTTTGCGGGCTTCGTCGCGCTGCTCCGGGTGTTTGGCGACCACCAAAATGGTGACGTCAGGGGCGATCGATCGGATGGCGGCGAGCGTGAGAAGCCCGAGCGTGCCGGCGCCGAGCACCACGACCGTTGTGGTGCCGGGGGTGATGCCAGCAGCGAGGGCGGCGTGTACGGCGCAAGCGGCCGGCTCGACCATCACGGCCATCTCGTCGGTCCAGTGTGCTGGTACCGAATGAAGCTGACTTTCATGGGCCACCATGAGGGTAGACCAGCCCCCGCCAGTGTCACAGCAGAATCCGCTCTGTAGCCCGGGGGACAAGTCGCCGAAGGCGATGTTCATGCAATTGCCAAGATTCCCGGCCGCGCATTGCTCGCACACGGGCGAGACGTTGCGGGCCACGCAGCCGAGCACCGGTTCGAGAATTACCCGGTTCGAACCGTCAGCGGGCGCTTTCGGGTTGGCAGGATCCACGAGGTCGGCCACGATCTCGTGGCCGGGCACGAACGGGAAGCTCACGATTGGTTCGAAGTAGCGGCTTGACGTGCCATCGATGGTGGCGAGGTCGCTTCCGCAGATCCCAGCAAGACGGGGTTTGATGTACCGCCACCCGGGGCCGGGAAGTTCGGGGATGTCGTGATCCTCGTGCAGTTTGAGCGGCCCGACCTTGGCACCGGCACCGGAAACAACCCGTCCGGCCAGTACCGCCGCGACGTAACGAGCTGGTTTGCGTGCAAACACCAGCGCCTTCATGCGGGCCGCCCGACCTGAGGATTGAGCAGTCCACCGGCCGTGCGTCGCCGGGTCCCGATCGGGAGTACCGACGACGGGGCACCGTTGGCTTTCTCCCAGTTCTCCACCAGCCAGCCGCGTTTGCGGGCCACCGCAGCGAGCCGGGTCTCGGGGTTTACCGCCACCGGGAACCCCACCACTTCGAGCATCGGGAGGTCGGATGTGGAGTCGGCGTAGGCCACCGCTTCGCTGAGGTCGAGGCCATACTTCTCGGCATAGTCGAACAACGCTTGGGCCCGACTCTCACCCGTGGGTGGAACCATCGTGAGCTCACCCTTGTAGCGCGCGGTGGTGTGATCGATCTCCAGCGAGGCGCTCACGATGTCGTCGAACAATGGTCGGAGTGGTTCGACGACAAAGTCGAGGGCACCGGTAATCAGCACGGTGCGATGGCCCAGCCGGCGGTGTTCGCGCACGCGGCGAATGGCTGCCGGGAATGCCTTGGCCAACAGCAGTTGGCTCATCATCTCGGCGGCGTCTTCTTCGATCTGCGCCACCGGCGCGCCGTCGTAACGGCGGTAGAAGAATCGGAGGAAGTCGGAGCGGTCCTTGCGGTCCTGGCTTAGCCATCCCGGGGCGGCCCGGAGGGCCTGGGCCACGAATCGAGCGCGGTCGCCGGGCGGTAGACGGCGGGTGGCGAGCCAAGCGTATGAGGTGACCACGTTCGAAGCGATGAGCGTGTTTTCGAGGTCGAAGGCTGCCATCGTGCGTTCGGGGGCGAGCACTTGCCGGCGCAGTCGGTCCTCCCGATTCTCGGACTCACGTTTGCCGGGGGTCGTGCGAACCCGTGCGTGTTCCACCACCGAGGGCAGATGGATGTCACGGATGTACTCGTCCCAATTGACGATGCGTGGGTCGAAACAGAAGTCGTGTTGGTCGGCGGCGTCGAGGGAATCCCAGAGGCCGAGCAGGCGATCCACGCCGTAGATGGCCTCACATTCGGCGTAGGCGCCGTAGAGCTCCACGTAGCCAAGGGCTCGTTGGGCCTCCTCCTTCTTCTCCTCGATCTTCACCGTCCATTCGGCTTGCGTGCCCCGTAGGGGAAGGGCTTGCAGAGCCCGTTCGGCTCGGTCGAGCACATCCATGGCCCGGGTGAGTTGGCTTTGCACCCGTCCCCGGCCCGGGAACGACCAGTCGGGGACCATGATGGGCTGACCCTCGGTGTCGTAGAGCGGGCGTTCGGTGAACCATGTGCTCACCCCATCGACAAGGCGTTTGTATCGGAGCGGGTTGGCCGAACCCGATGCCACCTGCACGACATCGGGTTCATCGAGCGGGCCTCGGGCGGCGACGGCCACGATGGCGGCGGTGACGAGATCGACCGGGATCACGTCGATGATGCCCTCGGGCACCCCGGGGAACTCCTTCAGCAGGCCCTTGGCGTAGGACAAGATCACGGGTTCCGCCATCCGGAACCCACGAATCCATCCCGGCTTCGGCTCGGCTACTGCGGACTCAATGATCGATGGCCGTACTACGGAGACGGGAACGTTGCCGCGGCTTTCCATGAGCGCCCGCTCGCCGAGGGCCTTGGTGAAGGCGTAGGCATCGGGCCAACCAACGGACGCCGCCCGCGCCCGACCCGCAGCCACCATGCGGTCCGAAACCCAACGAATGCGCAATTGTTCGGTTTTGTCGGAAAGTAGCGGCGTACCGGCAGCACCTAGTTCGGTGCGAGCGCCCTTCCGGAAGCGCACGAGAAGTTCGGGTGTTCGGCTTTCGGCTTCGGCGTCAGCCCGGGCTCGGCGGGCGCCATCGACCTCCGCTTTCCAGTCGATGTCGACAAAAAATGGGCTGTCGACCACGTGGATCTCTGGGGCCGAACCCCGACGATTGCCGGCCACGTAACAGGTGGAGACGGCGACCAAGTGGGGCGTGACGTCGAGTGACTGCAACGTGCGGGCGATCCGTGTTGGCCCGAGGAGGTTGATTTCCACCGCAGAGTCGAGCGGGGAGTCGAAGCTCACCGCGGCGGCGGAGTGGATGACGATATGACTGCCAGCGAGGGCGGCGCGCCCTTCATCGTCGAGCGAAAGACCATCGCGGCTCACGTCGCCCGCAACGGCGCGCACCCGACGAGCGGCCATCTCGGCGAAACCGTCTTTGCCCAGTTCGGCCTTCAAACGGTCATAGGCATCGTTCTTCAGAATCTCGCGTTGAAGGCGTTGGGCAACGGTGGACCTTTTGCCCGGGCGCACCAGCAGGACGACCTCGCACTCGGGTACGGACCGGAGAAGTCGCTCGAGAAGATTGGTGCCGAGGAAACCGGTAGTGCCAGTGATGAAGATGCGCTTGCCCGCCAAGCTTTCACGAATCATTGTCCTATTCTCTACCACTTGGTAAGGAGTGGGGCCAAGACGGGTAGTGTCGGCGTTGATGGCACCTCGGACCGACACCCGTGAGCGAGTGCTCGAAGCGGCCTTGTTGGCCTTCGGTACGCAGGGTTTCGACGCCACCTCGCTCGATCAGCTTGCGGTAGAGCTGGGTGTTCGGAAACAAACGATCCTCTACTACTTCCCGAGCAAGGCGGAGTTGCTCGACGCCGTGGTGGACCGCAGCTCACAGGATCTGGCCGGCGAGTTGGTACGGGCGATCGATGGCGCTGGTCCAGGATTCGATCGCATC
Source organism: Actinomycetes bacterium (assembly GCA_031415655.1). Lineage (GTDB taxonomy): Bacteria > Actinomycetota > Acidimicrobiia > Acidimicrobiales > Acidimicrobilacustridaceae > JAKOVR01. The sequence goes on along the minus strand of JANOSD010000033.1, from coordinate 38,318 downwards.
GAAGCGCTCGTCCGGGCCGTGTTTCGGTTAGCGCTGTCACAGCCGGAGCTGTTGGGGCTCATCCGTGAAGCGAGCCGGCTCGGTCCGCACACCGCGTCGCGACTGTTCGTCAACCTCGCGCCATTGGTGGATCAGGCCACGGGATTCCTCGAAGCGGAGATGACTGCGGGCCGGTTCCGCAAGACCGATGCGAAGCTGTTGCTCGTGAGCGTGTACTCCACGGTGCTCGGAGCGGCGACGGAGGTGGAGGTGCTCCGAGCCATCGGCATCGAGCCGAGCCTGCGAACGGCCGTGCTGCGCCGACGTCAGATCATCGAGTTCCTCCGCTACGCCTTGGTACCCGAAGCCCCGGCCAAGCCACGGACCAACCGGACTCGCCGAAACGGTTGACCCTCTCTGCTGGGCTCTCGGCAGATCAGCCGACGGAGACGGCGGAAGCGGGGGCGGGCACGTCGACCTTGGTGGCCTCGATACGTCCGGAACGCATCTGCACGCTCCGATCGGGTTCTGAGCTCTCCGATGTGGCGATGAAAAGGGTTCGACCATCGGTGCCCCCGAGCACGCATCCGTAGGCCGGTTGGCTGGTATCGATCCATTCGACTGAGCCGACCCCCCGTTGTACGCGCATTACGCCCTGGCTCACAGGATCGGCTACCCACACGGCGCCTTCGGCATCGATGCACATCCCGTCGGGCACGTTGGGCTTTAGCTCGCCCCACACCCGGGGGTTGGTGAGCGAGCCATCGGGTTGCAGGTCGTAGGCCGAGATGCGTTGTCCGTAGCTCTCGGCCACGAGCAAGGTGGCTCCATTGTCGGCCACCACGGCGCCATTGGGGAACTGCAGGCCGTCGGCCACGATCCATGCGGTGCCGTCGAGTTCCACGCACACCAGCGGGGCGGGGGCGGGGCTGTCGCCACCGTCGATGTCGAATCCAAACGTGCCGACGTAGGCGCGGCCCGCGTCGGTGACCACCATCTCGTTGGCGTTGTGTTCAAAGAACGGGCGGAGGTCGGCGTGCACCTTGACGGTTCGCCCCTCAAGACGGAGTACTTGCCGGTCGACCATCGAAACCACGACGAGGTGCCCGTCGGGGAGCCATCCCAAACCCGAGGGCTGGCCCTCGACCTCAAGCACCACGTTGGACTTGCCCGGACTGCTGACGACGTGCACCGTTCGATCGAAGACGTCGGAAAACCACAACCGGTCGTTGTGCCAGCGCAGGCACTCCGGAAAGGCCAAGCCATCGAGTAGGACGTCGATCCGCCGTTCGCTCATGTGGTTCCTCCTCGACGGCCCCTGCCGCGGTGATCCGCCGGTTCTTCGTGGCCATCGTAGACGCGACCAACGGGGTGGCGCACCGACAGCTTCCTAATCCACACGCCGGCGACGCCGGCGGGACCGCTCGATCGCCAGATCGACCAGTTCGCTGATCAGATCCTGGTAGGACAGCCCGGAGGCCTCCCACATCTTTGGGTACATCGACACCGGCGTGAAACCCGGCATCGTGTTGATCTCGTTCACCAGGAGCCCTCTCCCGGGCGACTCGTAGAAGAAATCGACGCGGGCGAGTCCCTCGCAGCGCAGGGCTTGATACGCCTGTACCGCCATGACCCGGATTTCGGCGGCAACCGCCGAAGGGAGCGCCGCCGGCACGATGATCGTTGCCGCCCCAGTGAAGTATTTGTCGTCGTAGTTGTAGAACTCGGCCCCCGGTTCGATCTCGCCGGGCACGCTGGCTCTGGGGGTGCGATTGCCCAGCACCGCGCACTCAATTTCCCGACCGTTGATGGTCTCTTCGCAGACCACCCATTCGTCGTAGGTAAGGGCGGTGGCAATGGCGGCGGCGAGCTCAGTGAGGTCGTGGGCTTTGGTGACACCGATCGACGATCCCATATTCGCCGGCTTGACGAAGATTGGAAACCCGAGGGCGGAGACCAGCCGACCAGGCAGGCGATCGTCGACAACCTCGTCGGCATGGAAGCTCACGAACCGCGCTTGGGGGACACCGGCTCCGGTGAACGCGGCCTTCGCCATCGCCTTGTCCATCGCCAGTGCCGAGCTGAGCACCCCGCATCCCACGTAGGGCACTCCGGCCAGCTCGAGCAAGCCCTGCACGGTGCCATCCTCCCCGAGGGGTCCATGCAGCAAGGGAAACACCACAACCCGCTCGTCGGCGTGGCGCGGTGAAAGCGCCTGAAGTGGTTCGATGTCGGTGCCGGTAATGGGGAGTGCATCGGGCAAATCGCCGGCGCCCGCATCAAGGGCGCGTTTCGCCTCGTTGGCGAGCAACCATCGGCCGTCTTTCGTGATGGCCACCGGCTCGACCTCGAAACGGGCGGGGTCGACTGCGGCGAGCACATGGCGTGCGCTGATGCGGCTGACCTCGTGTTCGGCCGATTGTCCGCCGAACAGGAGCACGAGACGAATTTTCGCTGCGGCCATTCGTCGACGGTACAACGATCGCCATGTGTGCCCGGACCACCCGCCATCGCCAGCGCATTGGACGCGCCGTTCGCTTGAGTAACACGTACTGTCTTCCCGAATGCTCCTAACTCATCGGCATCATGCGTTTCCGAGTCACTGACCTCGCCGCCCGAATAGGGGGCCGGGTGGTCGGTCCCGACCTCGAGATCGACGGTGCCACGATCGACTCGCGTGACGTGCCTTCGGGGGCGATGTTCGTGCCGGTTCTGGCTGAGCGTGATGGTCACGATTTCCTCGACGACGCGCTGGCCGCCGGTGCGCGGGCGTCACTTACGAGTCGCGACCCGGAACGGGATCACGCCGGTGTTCTCGCCCGTGGGGCCACGTTGATCGCCGTCGACGACACCGAGCGGGCGTTGCGGGCATGGGGGGCGGCAGCGCGGGAGCGGCTTCCTGACCGTGTGGTGGGCATCACGGGTTCCGTGGGCAAGACCACCACGAAGGATCTCGCCGCCGGAGCGCTTCGCGCCGCCTTTCGTACCCATGCCAGCCCCCGCAGCTTCAACAATGAATTGGGCGTACCGCTCACGCTCTGCAATGCCTCCGACGACACCGACGTGGCCGTTGTAGAGATGGGCGCCAGGGGGATCGGCCATATCGCGTGGCTGTGTGAGACCGTCCGGCCGACAATCGCCGTGGTTACCGCCGTGGAACTGGTCCACACCGAGCTTTTCGGCTCCCTCGACGATGTCGCCCAAGGAAAGGGAGAGCTGGTCGAAGCATTGCCCTCGCAGGGGACCGCAATCCTCAACGCCGCCAACCCCCGCGTCATGGCGATGGCGGCCCGAACCGCGGCGTCGGTGCTGACCTTCGGTGCGGCCGGTGCCGACGTGGTCGCTGAAAACGTCGTGCTCGATAACGAGCTCCGACCTCGATTCGTGGTGCGCTCGCCGTGGGGGTCCGCCGACGTTTTGCTCGGCGTGCGGGGGGCGCACAACGTGGGCAATGCCCTCGCTGCCCTGGCCGTCGCCGGTGTGGCCGGGGTCCCGCTCACCGACGCCGTGGCCGGCATCGCCGCCGCCCCACTCTCGCGGTGGCGGATGGAGTTGGTCCGGTCCCCTTCGGGTGCCCTGATCCTCAACGATGCCTACAACGCGGGGCCGGCATCCATGCGGGCGGCGCTCGATGCCCTCGCCGCGCTCGACGTCGGCCGCCGATTCGCGGTGCTCGGCGTGATGGCGGAGTTGGGTGAGGGTGCAGAGAACGAGCACCGCCTGCTTGTGGCTCACGCGGTGGCCACCGGATCCGCCGTTATCGCGGTGAATGCGCCGGCCTACGGCGCCGATGCGCTGCACGTGTCGTCGATCGACGATGTCCCGGACGTGCTCGGTGCCCTGGGGTACGGCGACGCGGTACTGGTGAAGGGGAGCCGGGTCGCGGGGTTGGAGCGCCTGGCCGAACTGCTCAGCTCGATGTAGGCATCTTGCCCGGTGGCGAGACCGCCACCGGTTCGGTGGTCGGGAACGCGGGATCACCAGCGATTTCTTCGGGCGTGCGATAGTCGGCCCACCAGGTGAGGAAAGCGGCTACCCCGACGCCCACGAATAACACGGCGGTGATGCTGGTGAGTTCGATGATGGGGCCGAAAACAAAATTGCCAATTGGGACGGTGCCGCCGAAGGCCATGATCCACAGCGCCATCACGCGCCCTCGGGTCGTTTCATCGAGCTGCTTCTGGAGCAACGTCGACAGCCCGGTGATCACCACGAAGTAGAAGTAGCCGAGCACCAAAATCACCCAAAGGGCGAGTTCGGCCGATCGAACCGTCGCCAACACCGCCAACATCGCCGTAAAACCGCCCAGGTGGATCTTTACCAAGGTGTTCAAGTTGCGCCCGGCGTAGACCGTGCCAACGGACAACGCGCCGAGCAGGGCACCGAACCCAAACCTGGCGTAGAGCACGCCGTACTCCACCGATTTGGGGGCAATGCCGAGGTTGCGTTCCGCCAACGTGGCCATCTGCCCGATCCAGATCAGACAAAAGAACGAGAAGGCGGCACACGTGAGCAGCACCCGCCCCACCACACGATCATGTCGAGCCACGATGAAGCCGGCCACCATCTGTTTGATCCCCGACGGGTTGCTGGGATCGCGCTCGGCGTTGGTGATGGTGACCGTAAGGATGGCCACAACAATGAACCCGTAGGTGACAGCGTTGACCGAGAACACCCACGGCACGCCGTAACGGAAGTAGAGCCACGGCCCGATCACCGCGCCGATCACGCGTGAACCGTTCATGTTCACCGATACGAGTGAGACCGCGCCGGGGAGGTCGGGTTTGTCGACCAACGTGGGAAGCACACTGGAGAACGTGGGCCCGATCAAGGCCTGGCCCATGCCGATGGCGAATACGAAAAACAAGATGCCCGGCTTCGATGGATCCGGCGATGTGGCGATCCAAGCCAGGCCGAAGGCGGCCAGAGCCTGTTCGCCGCACGCCATGATGATCAGCCGCTTCCGATCAAAACGATCGGCGAGCGCCCCCCCGACCAGGGAGAACAGCAACAGCGGTCCCAGCTGGGCGAACAGTACGAGGCCCACGAAGGAGGCGCTTTTCGTGAGCTCGTAGGCCCACGCCGTGAGCACCACGTTCTGCATCCACGAGCCAACGTTGGACGCCAGCCAACCGGCATACACCCGACGGAACGCCGGATACCGCAACGCGGCGGCGGCGGTTCCCCGCTTATAGGTACGATCACCCGCCACGACGGCGTCGACGATCTCCTCGTCGCACAGCGACGGCACGCCGCTGGCCACCGAAGCATCGGCGTCGTAGTGCTCGGCGTCGTGATGCCCGCCGGCTGGTTGGGGTGCGGAGGGTTGGGGTCGGAGGTCGGTCACGGTGCGCTCATCGTTGCCAAACCCCGCCGGCAGGTTACGTCCGAGGTCCGCCGGATCCTCCATTCGTTTGTCTATTCTCGGCTAGCTATGACGACCTTTGGGATTCCCGTTCACGAGCTTGACGCTGTTTCCGAGCGGAGTGCGGCGAGGGTGGTCTCGTCGAACTCGCCCGGGGATATATCGGCGCCGAGTTTGGAATCCTGCGTTGCTGAACGGTCACGTTTCGCCACCTGCGAGGAGTGCCCAATGTGTGGAAACGCAATGGCACCCGAGCACGCCCACTACCGATGCACCGGCTGCGGATGGCGCGATTCTTGCTGCGACTGATCGCCTGGCATGCGAATTGAGGATGGCCGGCCGCCAAGGCCCAGCGGTCATCGTGGACACCACGGGCGTAGTTCTGCGGTTTGGTGCTATTGCGGGGGCGGCGGGGGTGGTGGGCCGCCGAACTGGCCGGGCTGCGGCGGGGTGCCAGGGGCCGGTGGCGGGAATCCGGGGAAACCAGGCAGGCCCTGGTTTGGGTCAGCCGGTGGCATCGGCGGTGCGCCGGGGGTGGTGGCGGGGGGCAGGGTCTGTTGGGCGTACTCGTAACTCGGGAGTTGCTCGATACGGGTAAGGACCCAGTCGAACTCGCCGCTCATGACGGGCGCCTTGCAGTAGTTGCAGATGCCGGCGAGGTCGAGATTCAGGGGAGCGCCACAGTTCGGGCACTTCTTGTTCATGGTGCCGGCGTTGGGTTTCGTGGTGGCTTTCGACGACCGTTGGAAGACCCAGTCTTCGGCCCAGTCCGCGATATTGCGTGAGCCACGGAGGACCTTACGTTTGTCGTCAGAAAGATCGATGTCGTAGTCGGCGCAGGAGGCGAAGAAGCGGACGATGATCGTGTCGAACGCGGCATCGGTGGCAACGGAAACCGTGCGGACGTTCTGCACCGCAAGGTTGTCGAGGATGTTCTGCTTGTTCCCCGATAGGTACTGGTCTATCTGGAACTTGTGCTGTTGCCACACCCCGTCGTGCATCACTTGCCGGGATATTTCGGCACTCCGCTCGGTCCATGCCTGCTGAATCGTGAAGAACGCCCGGTTGACGTCGGAGAGGAAGTCGGGTTCGTTGAACCCACCGTCACGTTGAGTGATAGCGGCGATGCCGGCGTCGATCTCGGCTCGCGAGGCAGAACGAGGACCCATGTTTCCAAGCATCTCTCCGCTAGCCGACGCCGCCGCGCCGAAGTCGGTGGGGAGCCCCGCCTGCGACATCCCGGCGTAGCCCTTCTTCTTGCTGGCGCGCATCGCCATGATGATGAAGATGATGATGATGAAGAAGCAGACGCCGCCGAAGATGAGCCCGACCAGCGCACTGCCGGCGCCGCCGGAGCCGCCGTAGTAGGTCGACCCGCCACTGCTGAAGCCGCCACTGCTGCCCGAGCTCCGGCTGGAGCTTCCCCCGCCGCTGCTGCGGCCGCCGCCACTACCGCCGCCAGCGCGTAGGAAGAGGTCGAGGAGTTGCGCGTAGACGATGCCCTTCATGGGGCGGGAGCCTATTCCGATTCCGTGGTTGGGTCGGGCACCTACGGACTAGCCGGCAGGGGGCGGGGGAGGTGGGGCCTGTGCGTAGCCACCGGGCGGTGCCGGTGGGGGCGGTGCCGGAGGAGCGGCGGCTGGCGGGGGATAGGCCGCTGCCGGCGCGGCTGGGCTGGGTGGGGCCGGCGGCGCGGGAGGAGGACCAGCGGGGCCGGGCGGTGCAGCCGGCGGTGGTGCAGCACCAGCGGTGGGTGTGCCACAGGCCGCGCAGAAACGGGCTCCGAGGGCCATTTCGGTACCGCAGTTGGCGCAGTATTGCGCCGTGGGCAAGCCGGTTCCGCAGTTGGCGCAGAACTTCGAGCCGGGCACATTCGAGGCGTTGCACGCCGGACAGGCAACGGCCGGACCGGCGGCGGCACCGGCCGGGGCGTATCCGCCGCCGGCACCGGGGAATCCGGGGGCGGGGGGCGGTGCGGCCGGTTGGGCGAGGGGCTGGTTCATGACATTGCCGCCCATGCCGAGCCCCATCCCGAGGAGCATGGGGGACGCGCCGCCAGCGCCGCTGGCCATGCCTTCGCCGGCACCGATCATGGCCGAGCCGGCGGCGTAGTTCTGATACGAGCCGGCAAGCCGTGAGTAGGCGGTGTCCTTGGCGAGGCCCTTGAGCTTCTCCTCGTCTTCGTCGTCGAGGTTGACGTCGAAGTTGCCCATACGAGCGATGGTGATGCCGTAGTTCGCAAGCTCGTTGTTCGTGGCGGTGATAACTGCCGACTCGATCTCGGGCGTGTAGGCCGAGAGCCCAAGGATCGGCCAACCGTTGCGCACGATTTGCCGGGTGATCTCGGTGCGCATGGTCTTGATGAGCTGTTGGTCGACCCAGTCGCCAATGGCATCGTTGTTGGAGACGTCGACGGTGCCCACCATGTTGAGGATCAGGCGCTGCGGATCGATCACTTGAAGTGCGTACTCGCCGAACACTCGGAGCGTGATGATGAGCCCGGTCTGGGGATCTTGCACGTTGTCGATGCGCCCACCGAACGTCTGGCCGGTGTATTCACGGGTGCCGACGAAAAAGCACTCGGCGCGGTAGGCATTGCCGTTCGTGCCCCAGTCGATCACGATGCCGAGGAACATGATCTCGTCGGCATCGAGTTTGTGCTGGCCGGGGCCGAGGGTGCCGAGCACCTGGCCCTTGTTCATGAACACCGCCACCTGGTCCGGTTCCACGATCGCCCGGGCACCCTTGCGGATGTTGATGTCGGGCCACTTAAAGACGATTTGTGCCTTCTTGTCGTCGGGTACGGCGATGAACTGGCGTGCGACCTCATTGCGAATGATGCCCATGACGCTCCTCGAGAGGGTGGCTCCGACCACACGTCGTGGTCGGTCTGCGGAACGGACACTAGCAAGCGTGCTGCCGCAACGGTGTCCGAGGGGGTGGGGATTTACAGGCTATTGACCCTTGAGCGCCACGGTGGTTACGACGGATGCCGTAAAGGTCGCGCCAAGAGCCGTGGCGGCGATCCGGTTGGAGGGGCGAAGTAGTGTGGCCACCGACGCCATCCGGGTTGGCCGGGCGAGCGCGTCGCCCTCCTGCTCCCGTGACCATTTCCTTTCGATCGCTCCGTCGCCAGCTCTCGGTGGTACTCGCCATTGCGGTGTTCGGCGTCGGCCTCAGTGCCTGTTCCTCGCAAGGCCCCACTCCCACTCCTGCATCCACGTCGGGGCAGGCGGGCCGGCCGAACGTGCTTGTCGTGATGACCGATGATCAAACTCTGGAGTCGCTTCGCGTCATGAACACCGTGAAGGCGGAGATGGTGGATCAGGGCACGTCGTTCAGTCGGTACTACGTGAGCTTCCCCAACTGTTGCCCGTCGCGCGCGTCGTATCTCACGGGTCAGTACAGCCACAACAACGGGGTGGAGGACAACATCGCCCCCCTCGGGGGTGTGGGCAAACTCCGAGCGGATGAAACATTGCCCGTCTGGCTCCAGCGGGCCGGCTACAACACCGCCCACGTGGGGAAGTACCTAAACACCTGGGGTGAGGATGGCAACATCACGCCGCCGCCAGGATGGTCGACATGGTTCGGTCTCATCGATCCGTCCACGTACTCGTACTACCGCTACAGCATTTCCGACAATGGCCAAAAAAAGGATTTCGGTGCCGCCGAATCCGACTACCAGACCGATGTGCTCGGGCAACGAGTGGTGGATTTTGTGAAGAATCAGCCGCCCGGCGCGAAGCCGTGGTTCCTTTCGTTCACGCCGCTCGCTCCGCATGCCGAGGCGCCGGAGACGGGTGGTCAGGGCCCGCAGGAGGGGTCGGGATCGGAGTTCAAGTGGGCGTTTCCCAAACCGGCGCCGCGCCATGAGCGGTCGCTTGTTGCCAAGGCGCCCCGCGGCCCGGCGTTTAACCCGGACGACGTCTCGGGGCTCCCGGAGGAGCTGCGTAACCAACCCAAACTCTCCGATGGGTTTGAGAAGCTCATCGATCAGGGCTACCAGCTCGAGCTCGAAGCCCTGCAAGCCGTCGACGAGTGGGTCGGCAAAATCGTTGCCACGCTCAAGGAAACCAAACAGATCGACAACACGGTGATCATGTTCACCTCCGACAACGGGTTCTTTCACGGCGAACACCGTCTGGCGTTCAAGAAGTTCTTTCTCTACGAGCCGGCGGTGCACGTGCCGCTCTTGGTGCGTGGCGGTCCGTTCGGCAAGAAGAAGCAGGCCGCACAGGTGGTCGGAAACGTCGACCTCGCGCCAACGATTCTGGCCCTTGCCGGGGCCAGTCCGCCGGCGAACTGGAGCTTCGATGGCCGCGACCTCACGCTCTTGGCCAAGGATGCCAAGGCCGGAACTGACCGCGCCTATCTCCTGGAAAACCGCTCCCGCCGTGGGTCCACCCAGGGAGTGGTCACGGAGCGTTACAAGCTGCTCGTTCACGATTCGGGGGAAGAGGAGATGTACGACCTCGAGAAGGACCCCGATGAGTTGCGGAACATCGCTGCCGACGCCGGGGCGGCGTCGTTGAAGAAAGAGCTACGTCGCCGGCTCGATGCGTTGAAGGGATGCAAGGGCTCGGCCTGTCTCGGCGGTAAGAAGTAGTCAGGGATTGGGGTCCGCCGTGGCACCGTGGAGTCTGGCGTCGAGGCGATTGGCGTCGAGGCGATTGGCGTCGTGGGCGTTAGCGAGCGTGACCAGTGGCGGTGGCCCGGGCGGTGAGGCGGGTGCGTCTCGAACCGGGGAGGGCTTTGCCGAAAAAGCGGTCGACCTCGGCGGCGAGCTCGACCGTGACGGTGACCCCGGCGGGATCGGTGGTCACCTGAACCGATGATGGGTCGAGGCCTTCCACTTGTTGGGCCAGAAGCGATACGTAGGCCGCGTTGGCGACCCGCTGGGGATCGAGGGCGGGATCGCTGACACCCCCGGGTCCTGGCACCACGCCAGCGCCGACGGCGTCGTTTGCCACCGACGCGGCGGCGTCGAGCAAAACCCGTTTTGCCAGGAAGAGTTGCGAAAGGTCGATTGCCAGCGCGCCGAGCACCACGACGATGAGGGTGGCCGCCGGAACCAGCACCAGCGTGCTGCCGGCGTCGCCAGTTACTCGGCCGTTCCAGCACTTCCGGTCTGGCTCGTGGCCTCGGTCTCGACGGGAGGTGGTCATCCGGAACATGCCGATACGCCTCCGCCGCCGGAACGGTAGGGGTCGACCAACTCGCTATGGGTGGCGCGGACGATCACGTTTTCACCCGATGTTCGGATCCATGGGATGGCCACGGCGGGAAGGGGATAGGCGGCGGTGATCCGCACCCGAGTGCACCGCCCGACGTTGCCGTCGGAGGTGATCGACACGTCGCGGACACGTTCGGGATCGCGACCGTGAGCGGCCACGGCATTACGTAAGGCCCGCGCCGCGCTGATCTCGGCCGCGGCGGGATCAGCGGCCTCGACGAACGCTCGGGCGGCGTCGCGGGTGGCGGCGTGCATGGCGAGTTTGGTGTCGATCACCGACCAGACGGTGGCGACGAGCAACGATCCGCCCACGAACACGAGCAGCCCGAATACCACCATCTCGAATCCACCGACCTGTCCGCTATCGCCTTGGCCGCGCCCCGGAACGTGTGGTTGAAGGCCGGGGCGTCGAGTCATCGGATTGCCTCGACGCGAACCTGGGCGCCTCGTTCGATCGTCGAGGGCGAACGAGTGAACCCGGGCCAACCGAGCCGGGGGGCGGGTACCTGCACACGCACGGTGACCCAGTCGGCGTCGGTGCCGGTCCAGTCGAAATTCGCTTGTTGTCCGGCGGTGCCGAGCAGCTGCCGCATGCGAGATTCGGCTTCGTTCTGCACCGCCCAGTCGTCGCCCGCGGACGCTGTTCGTTTGCTGGCGACGAGGTGGGCGCCGTCGTAGGCGGCGGCGCTAACCGTGCTTCGCGCAAACAGCCCCAAAAGGAGCTGGCAGACGAACAGGAGGAACACCAGAAAGATGAGCAGCCCACTAATGCTGGCGACCAGGCCGGTGCCATCGTCGCCAGAACACGACCGACGTTCGCTCCGTCCGGGCAATCGAGACACGATCAGTCGCCGATCTGGGAAACCTTGGTTTCGGTGCGGTCGGCGGCGTCGGTCCAGATGCGGTTGAACGCCACCCACATTGCGGCGCCGAGTAGGGCCATAACGAGCACAGCAATTGCCGCCGAGATAACCCCTTCGCCTCGGTCGCCTCGGAGTGTGCCGTGGCGGCGGGAAACGACGAGGGCGGACAGCCACTGAAGTGTGAGCATGAGGGTTCGCTTTCGGGAAGGGGAGAGGACGTACTTGGGAGAGCCCTAGCCGTTCGTAAAAAACGACATGGCTTCGATGAACGGGACGGCGAGGAAAAGCGCTCCGGGGAGAAGAGTTGCGACCGTGACCGGGATCCACACCTGTTGGCTCCGACGTTCGATCGACTCAATCAACTGTCGTTGCACATCACGGCGAATGGACCGAGCCTCCTCGCTGATCAATTTGCCCAGGTCGGCAGCCTCCTGGTTGAGGGCGAGCACACCGACAAGCCGGTCGACAGCATCGACGCCGGCGATCGCTGCCCACTCCCGCAAGGCGTCGATATCCGAAAGGCCTTGGCGGATGCGCTGCGTCACCACCTGGAGGTCGGTGGCGGTGGCGCCTTGGGTGCGAGTGGCGATGCGGTCGAGGGCTCCGCTTAGTGAGAAGCCCGCTCCGAGCAGCATGCCGAGTTGTTCGCTGACGACCGGCAGCTCAAGAAATAGCCGTTGTTGCCATGACTTCGACGCTCTCGCCAACTGATGCTCCGTGATGAGGAACGCCAAAAGCGGGGCCGCTGCTACGGCAGCGAGGGTGAGGAGGGCGGGGAGCCCGAGCATGATCGAGGAGGCGGTGATGAGCACAAACGCCGCTGCACTCCATCCGAGTTGGCGCACACGAAAGGCCTGTACGTCGAGGGTCGAGTGGATTCGTTGGAGTCGGAGTGACAGCTCTTCGCTCACTCCGAAGAGCCGAGCCAGTCGAGTTCCGGCACGCATGGCGATGGGGCCGATCACGTCGCGAAAGGAGGCCACAGACATCATCGTTCCCGAGCGAACGGGGTCGAGTAGCGCCGGGTTGTACGGGCGTAGACGATCGACCAGTGGTTCACGTCGAAACCACCGGAGTTCGGCGAGCAGCAGGGTGGTGCCGCACCAAAAGAGCAAGCCGCAAATGACGATCATGCGGATCATGTGTCGAACACCCGCCGTTCCTGGGGCAGCCTCATGATTCGTGAAGCCCAGACCCAGCAGGCCACCATGAGCGATAGGGCGGCGAGCACGACAAGTTGCCCGGAAGTGGACTGATACGCCGCACGGCCGTCACCGATGCTGAGCCCGACGAGCGCCATGCCGAGTGGGACGACGATGGTGAACGAACGAGCGAACCGAACTCCGGCTTGTTGGGCTCGGGCGTCCTTGCGGCCTTGTGTGTCTTGGCGGCGATCCTCGCTCAGGGCTTCGAGGCGGCGGTCGAGGTCGGTTCCGCCGATCTCGTGAGCTACGAGAAGGGTTTCGCAGGCGGCGTCGGCAGTGGGATCCCCGAGTCGTTCCTTCAGGACGGCGATCGTGCGCGGAAAGTCGGTGGACAGCACCCACTCCCGATGAGCATCCTCGAATGATGGGCGGAGTTCGATGGGGCCAGCGAGCCCGGCTTCAAAGAGTGACTGGGGAATGGACCGCCCGGCCGACGACGTGAGAATACGAATCTCCTCGATCAGGCGAGGCCACGCCTCGGCGGCGACGGCGCGGCGTTGGTCTCTCCGACTCCGGTAGGAGGCGAGGGGGATCGAGGCGAAGAGCACTGCCGCCGCGACCACGGGTGCCAAGCTGCCAAAGACCACGAACGCCAGCGCCGCGCCGAGGGCCGAGACCATCATCACCACCGCAACGAACTCCCGGACGGGAACATCATGAAGCCCGGCTTGGGTCATCCAGGATGCCACGGAACGCTGACGGCGCCGAGGCTCATCGCGGACACGACCTCGCACGCCGACCCCACGCCAACCGAATGCAGTCGCGGTGTAGATGAGAAACACTCCGTAGGCGGCAACGGCACCGAGTGCGACGGCGATCACGTTCGGCCGACCCACGCATGCCGGTGCGGCGCTTCGCGCACCGAGTTCGCGGAAGCATCGGCTGAGGGCGGAGAATGATGACCGTCAAACGGATCTTCGGCGGCGATCCGTCGAGACTCGTCGGTGACGGGTCCTCGTGCGGGTGCGTTTAGATCCAGTAGCACGTGCAGATCAACCCCTGCGTCCTGCAACGCACGCAGGGCCCGGACGGGGAGAATCCCGGTTGGGAGTAGCGGTTGGTCGTAGGTGGCTCGACGAAAAAGTGGGGAGACCGTGAACTGCGTCGCGTCGCCACCGGCGGCGAGGTCCTCCACGGCCAGGATCTCGGTGACGCGGGGTCCGGAAGGCCCGCGCGACGAGTGAACGACGATGTCGATGGCCTCGGTTACCAAGCTGTTGAGGGCCGACATGGGGAGTTCGTTGGCCGTGTCGGCGAGCTGGCAGATGAATCGGAGGCGGGTGAGGGCTTGGCGGGCGGAGCCAGCATGGATTGTGGTGAAGCCCTTGACACCGGAGGAAAGGGTGAGAAGGAGTGGCAAGGCTTCACGGTCGCGGACCTCTCCCACGATGGCGATGTCCGGAGCCATCCGAAGAAAGCCAGAGACGAGCCGGCGAAGGTCGACCGCCGGGCGATCGATGCGGGCGGCGCGGGTCTGCATCCTGGCGACGTTGGCCACCGGGATATCGAGCTCGAGCACCTCTTCTGCGGTCACAACCCGCAAGGTGGGGTCGAGTTCGGCGGCGCAACAGGAGAGGAGGGTGGTTTTCCCTGATCCGGGAGGACCGGCGAATACCATCGAGAGATTGGCGCGGACACATCCGGCGAGCAGTTCGGCGGCGGCAGGGGAGAGCGTGGCTCGGTCGACCAACTGCGGCAACGACGAGAACGGGATTCCGGTGAACTTCCGAATGTTCACCATCAGATGACCGCCGCCGCTCACATCGCCGTGCACGATGTGGAGCCGCGCTCCGCTCTCGAGTTGGGCATCTTGCAGACCTTCAGATGGGTCGAGTTTGCGGTGGCTTCCCGACGCGTCATCGAGCATCTTCGTGAGGATTCGGGTGACGTGGTCGTCGTCGTGGAAAACTTCGTCGTGGTACCCGCCCGGACCTGAGTGTCGTTTGACGAAGATCTTGTCGGGCGAGTTGACCATGATTTCCCACACGTCGGGGTCGTCGAGCAAGGGTTCCAAGGGTCCGTACCCCGCGATGTTGCGGAACGCTCGCGCCGCCACCACCTCGGGGTGGGGCAGATCGAACGGGCGCGATCCTCGGCGAAAGTCGGCCCGCCACGTATCGATCTCGTTGCGAATGATGGCCCGCATTTCCTCCCGACTTTCGTCGGTGCGAAGGTCGAGCGACTGTTCCTTGGCTCGGGTCTGAGCCCGCTGCTCGATCTCAACGAGCGGTGTCGCCGCGTCGGACAATCGGGAGGGACGGCCGTCAAGCGACGAACGTGCGCCGTTGAGCCCGATTGGTGTGGCGATTGGTGCCACTGTCGGACTCTTCGCGATCGGGACTGGAGAAAGATTTGTGGTGATTGGTGATGCCGGTAGGGAACCAGGAAATGGCGAGGCAGGCAAGGGTCCAAGTGGGGAATCCAACTGGCCGAGGCGCCGGCTTTCGACCTCCTCAGCGGCGCTCGGGGAAAATGCCGGTGGACGAGGACGGGTCATCCGACCTCCCCATCGTCTGTGGCCCAGCTCCCGATCGTGCCGGGAGCGATCAGTTGCGGTTGGCCGGCATCGAACGACTCCATCGCGACATCGGTTACACGGTCGAGCACTGCTTGTGTCGGGGAACCGACGGATTCGACCAGCGATCGTGGGAGGCCCGCGGCGTCGCGCAGGGCAAGGTCGAGCTTGCGGCGTTCGCCGACGAACACCACGGGCTGCACGCAGTGATCGGTGCCGCCGGTAGCGGAGGCGGTGAGACGGGCGACGGCGGCGGTGAGCTCAGACCGGGCGGACGGTGATTTGGGAGCTCGGTTCATCATGGGCAGGACTCGGGCCGGGTGCACGCCGTGTTCGACGACGGCATGTATGACCCGCACGAATCGTTGCAACCCAACGAGGGTGGGAAGGCCGGTGATCACGAGGAGGTCGGCATCGGTGGCGATGGTGCGAGCGAGCAGATTGCGCTCTTCAACTTCGAGCGAACCGGTGTGACGTTCTCCCTCAAGGTCGGCGTCAATGTCGGCGACGGTGATGGTGTAGGCCCGCCGGATACCGTCGAGGGCGGAGTGGAGGGCGCGAGGTCGCAGCGTGACCCAATCCCGATGACGTCGGAGGCCCATCAACAGGGGGTACGTGGAGCAGTGTGGCTGCACCGTGAACGATCGCACCTCATCGGGCGTGGGGCTTCCGAGCCGCGTGGCCTCCACCAGTTCTTGTACGCCGGGAACGACGTCGCCGACATGGTGGAGCAACGCAAGATCGGCATCGAGGCGAAGGTCGGCGAGGAGCGCCAGGCCCCGGTATCGCGGGTCGCGGGCAAACGCTTCGGCGAGCGCCATCGCCATGGTGGAAGTGCCCGTGCCGCCGCCACCCATCACGCCGACGAGCTGTCCTCGCCACAGGTTCGTGGGGGCCGGTCCCGGCGCCGACGTGAGGGATCGATCGATTTGATCAATCATCGGGGCATGAACGCTGAGGACGTCGACGAGTGTGCCGGGGTCGAAATCAGGCGGCAGTACGACCGACGCGCCGAGCCCGGTCCAGTCGCGTCGAGTGCGGCCGCCGTCGATCACGATCACCGCACACCCGGTGGATGTGGCCTCGTCGATGAGGTCCCGGTCGAGCGTGGGCAGGCTGCTGTCGATCACGAGCGCGGAGAAGGCACGCCCCGACCGCAAACGGGCGCGTACCTCGTCGCCGCTAAGGCATTTGACGAACTCGATCGGAAGGATGGCGGCGTTCGACCACCGTGCCACGTCTCCGAACCAAGGGGAACGAACCTGCGCGAGCCCGAGAACGACCCAGCGTTCGTCGGCGCTCACGGGCTGTCGGCTGGCGGGTCGGTGGCGGGCGTGACGCTCGATGGCTTGACGCTCGATGGGGTGACGCTCGATGGGGTGACGCTCGATGGCGTGTTGCTCGATGGCGTGACGCTCGAAGTTGGCGCGGTCCCGTTTGGAGAGCTGGCGCTGGTGGCCCCGTTGGGTGCGGGGGTGGGGAGTCGTACTTGGTCGGCGCTGGCCGAAGCGTCTGCGGCCCCGGTGGACCGCACGACGGTGACGGCGGCGATCTGGGTGGCGTGAGCCACCCGGGTGAGCAGATCGGGAGAGAGGAGCGCGACGGTGATCACGACCTTGCCGCCGGATCCGAGGTTGCCTTTTCCTTGATCCCCGATCGCCACGATGGGCACGTCACGGGCGATCACATCGGTGACGGCATCGGCCCCGGTGCCGGAGGTGGCCAAGAGATCGATGTGCTCACCGCGACGCAAGTCGCCGTTGAGTGCTCGTTCGCGATCGACGGCAAATGAGAACTCGCGGGCGCCGGGTTCGGCGTCGGCGGAGGATGGGCGAACGGCGCCTCGGGCGACGAACTGGCCTTCGGTGAGAGGATTCAGCGCGACCGATCCCACGACCAGTCCGACCGATGGGAACGCCTGCGCTGCTACGGAAGGGGGCAGGTCGATGCGTTCTTCGCGAACATCAGCGGCTTCGATGCGATGACCGATGGCGATTGGTTGGCGAGCCACGACGAAGGTCGTGTGGGGACCGCTGTTGGCGGAGGTGTAGGCAAACAATACGCCGACGAATGCGACCGTCATCAAGAGACCACCAATGACCGCCCGACCTCCGGGCAGTGGCGTTGGGCGCCGCTGAGTAGATGTGCCCGTCGGCGTGCGTCGGCGACTCGACGACGAGCGGCCTGCGGAGGGGGTTTGGTTGCTGGTGCTTCGGGTTGAAGTGGAGGTGGTTGGCATGGGAGGAAAAGTAAATAGAAGACAGGAAAGAGTATGAGATAGGAGCAGGCATTTTTCCAAAGCCGACGAGTGTCGACCGTACCGAATGGTCGGAGCCGTAGTCAAGAGACGTGAGACACACTGAAAAACACTCTCCGTGGTCGCTTGACCACGGAGGGCGTTCATCCGGTGGATCGCGTCCCCGATAAGGAATTATCAGGGCCCCCGGTGCCAAAGTGGTTCTTTCCTCGCTCCACCGTCACGAGTGACGCCCTTGAGGTCACGACGCACTCGGGGGCGCTTCCTTGGCACCGACCACCCCAGATCCACGGCGGCGACACGGTCGACCCCCAGGACCTCAAAATCGAAAGCACCGCAAAGGGTCTGACAGTGATTAGACTTCCCTAGATGAGTTCCACCGAAACTGTTCCCACCGAAGCTGGCGACAACATTCGCTGGCTAAGCACCGCTGATGCTGCCAGTCGCCTCGGCATCACCCCCCGCACCTTGTACCGATTCATCGACGAAGGTCAACTCCCTGCCTACCGGTTTGGGCGAGTGATCCGCCTGAAGGCCAATGAGGTCGACGCGTTCATCGACAACTGTCGGATTGAGCCGGGCACCCTTGAGCACCTCTATCCCGAGACGGGCCCCGCCGCTCCCTAACGGGGGTCTGAGGGGGTGAACTATCCCCCCAGGCGATCTCGACTGATCACCGCGACGAGAAGCGGGATCGCCACGTAGATCCGGCTCCGCCGCTCGTCGGTGGCCCGAATCACCGCCACGTCCGCACCCACGTCGAGTAGTTCGCCTTGGACTGTTCCGCCGATGGTCCGCATGGTCACGTCGGGTCGGGCCTCGCTCCAGTCGGCCAGGACCTGCGTAATGGTGGAGGATTCGCCGATCGGACGATCGCCCCACACCTCGGCCGTTCCGGCGGACGGGCGCACCGCCCAGAGCGCCGACAATGACAAGAGGGCCGTGCCGCCGCCCGCCGGTTCGACAATGGCAAGGTCGCGACCCACCGCCCGCAGCACGCCCCGAACACTCGAGGTATCCGCCAGTTCGGCCACGACCGGAGCGCCCCGTTCTGCGAGGTCGAGCAAGACCCCTTGAAACGTGCTCTCCTCACCGGCCTGCCGGGCCAGCCATGCGACCCGCGTCCGGCCGGCGGCGTGTTCGTCAGAGCGAACCTCACTCAACCAGGCCGACGGATCTGCGGACATGGCGATGTTTTCGTCGGGAGGGCCAGGGCTGGCGGGCATCCAGCGAGCCTATTGAGGGTCGTCCCGGCCACCCAGCCCGATACGCTTCGTTCTGTTACTTGTCTTCCCTGCCTTCGTCCGATCGTCGATCCCATGCCCGCCTCCGCTTCTGCCCCTCCGATCACGATCAGCGTCCCCGGCAACCACCTCATGGTTCCGCTGCTCGGCGCGCGCGACGAGTTCCTCCGGCTGGTAGAGACCGCGTTCCCGGACACCTCCGTCGGTGTTCGCGGCAACGAGATCACCGTGTCGGGAGCGGAGGTAGACCGTGTCGCCAAGCTGTTCGATGAGTTGGTGTTGCTGATCCAACGAGGTCATCAGCTCGAAGCGTCGAGCGTGATGCGCACGATCGATATGGTCCGTTCGAACGAGCGGCCGAGCGAGGTGCTCACCGACGATGTGCTTCGTTCAGGTCGGGGCAAAAGTGTGCGTCCGAAGACCGCTGGCCAAAAGCGTTACGTCGATGCCATCCGAGCCAACGTGGTCACTTTTGCCCTCGGGCCGGCCGGTACCGGGAAGAGCTGGCTGGCGGTGGCATCGGCGGTCCACGCGTTGCAAGAACGAGAGGTGAGCAGGATCGTGCTCACCCGGCCCGCGGTAGAAGCGGGGGAGCGGTTGGGTTTCCTGCCCGGCGACCTCATGGCCAAGATCGATCCCTACCTTCGCCCGTTGTACGACGCCCTCCACGAGATGGTGGGCCTTGAAGGGGCGGCGCGCATGGTCGAGAAAGGAACGGTGGAAGTGGCGCCGCTGGCTTTTATGCGCGGCCGAACGCTGAACGACAGTTTCATCATTCTCGACGAGGCCCAAAACACCACCCCGGAGCAGATGAAGATGTTCCTGACTCGAATCGGTTTCGGGTCGAAAGTGGTGGTCACCGGCGACACCACCCAGGTGGACGTGCCTGGCGGTCGTAGTGGGCTGGCGCAGATCGAAGGGATACTGGCGGGTGTCGATGGACTTTCGTTCGTGCACCTCTCCAGCCGAGATGTCATCCGGCATCGCATCGTGCAAGACATCGTGAACGCCTATGAAAGGGCCGCGGGTCCACCCCAGCCCCCGGGCGTTCCTCACCCGTCGTGACCCGCAAGTTTCGCCCTCCCACGCAGCCATGACGAGACCGCAATGACCCGACCGCAATGACCAGACCGTGATCGACCAACCGAATCCGCAAAGCGCGCTTCCCCACGTGGTGGTCACCTTCGAAGACGCTCGTGCCGCCGAAGACATCGTGGCCCTTGCTGTCGACCAGGCTCGATGGTCGGCTTTCGTCGAGGAAGTGGGCGCGGCCGTGTTCGCCCACGTCGGAGCGACGGCGCCGATGAGTGTGTCGGTCACCCTGGTCGACGAGCAGGAAATTGCCCTCCTCAAACGTGCGCACCTTGGCGGCGATGGTGGCCCCACCGATGTGCTGGCGTTCCCGCTCGACGAGGTCCCGTTGGGAGCAACACCGTTGCCGACGATCGATGAGCCCCCCTTGATTCTGGGCGATATCGTGCTCTGCCCGTCGGTGGCCGCGGCGCAGGCTGTCGCGCATGCCGGCGCCTTCCCCGACGAGTTGGCGCTTTTGCTGGTGCACGCGGTCCTTCATCTGGTGGGCCACGACCACGTCGAACCCGACGACGCGAACCGGATGCGTCAGGAAGAGCGGCGCCTGCTCGACTCGCACTTCGGGCCCCTCGTCGGCGACCCGTGGAGCGAACCAGTCGATCCCCAAGAGCGAATCTCATCGTGATGTTCGCGATCGAGCTCTCGAGTTCCGACACCATCGCCCTCGTGGTGATCGGTGCGCTGCTCATCATTTCCATCTTCCTCGCGGTGGCCGAAACTGCGCTCACCCGAGTGAGCCGAGCTCGGGCCCAGGCCTTGGCCGAGGAAGGCCGGCGAGGTGCCGTCGAACTGGTGGCGCTCGTGGCCGACCCTCGCCGGTTCCTCAATCCGGTGCTGCTTGTGGTCCTCGTCTGCCAACTGGTGCAGGCCACGCTCATCGGTGTGGTGGCGAGCAACCTTTTCGGTGCGTGGGGCGTTGCGGTGGCCACATTCGTCAACGTTGTGGTCATGTTCGTCCTGGCCGAAAGCGCGCCCAAGACCTGGGCCCTCCAGCACCCGGATTCCGCCGCTCTGCTCTCGGCCCGCCCCGTTGCGTGGCTCGTGGCCTTCGCCCCAATCCGTTGGATTTCTCGGGGGCTCATTGGTTTGGCCAATGTGATTCTTCCCGGCAAAGGGCTCAAAGACGGCCCCTTTGTTTCGGAGGAGGAACTGCTGGCGATGGCCGATGTCGCGGTGGAGGACAACGTCATCGATGCCGAGGAACGGGTACTGATCGAGCAGATCATTGAGTTCGGCGACACTGTGGTGCGAGAGGTAATGGTGCCGCGCACCGACATGGTCGCCGTGCCGTCCACCTTCCGGGTGGCCGACGTGATCGAGGTGGCGATACTGAACGGCTTCAGTCGCCTACCGGCCTATGGAGAAGGCGTCGACGACATCGTCGGATTGGTCTACGTAAAGGACCTCATGCGGGCCGAACGTGACGGCCAACCCGACGCGCAAGTGCGCACCATCTTGCGGACGGCCACCTTCGTGCCCGAGACCAAACACGTTGATGGCCTGTTGCGTGAGATGCAGGCCACCCAGTCCCATATGGCGATTGTGGTCGACGAATACGGCGGCACGGCCGGGCTCGTCACGTTGGAGGATCTCATCGAAGAATTGGTGGGCGAGATCTTCGACGAGTTCGACCGAGAGGAATCACTGGCAGAACGATTACCCGGCGGCGCGTGGCGGGTGAACGCTCGCATCGCGGTCGACGCGCTAAACGAGGAACTCGTCAATCCGCTTCCCGAGGGCGACTGGGACACCGTTGGTGGGCTCTTGTTCCATCACATCGGACGGGCGCCCCGGTTCGGCGATCGAGTCGACATCAATGGGTGGCGGCTCACCGTGGAGCGAGTCCAGGGACGGCGGGTCGTGCGGGCCCGCATCGAGCCGCTCCTCGCACCAGACGCAGTCGATTCGCTCCTCAGGACGGCGGCCATCAACGGGTCGGCCACCAACGGGTCGGTCATCAACGGGTCGGCTATCAACGGTCCGGAGAGCGCGCACGATGAGCCGGCATCGTCATCACCATTGGTGGCGGCGCACCCTCCGCAACCGGTGGCTCCGCCTCCGTCCCAGGATTCCGCTTCATGAGATCAGGTTTTGTCACCATCGTCGGCCGGCCCAACGTCGGTAAGTCCACGCTCGTGAACGCCATCCTCGGCACCAAGGTGTCGATTGTCTCGAGCCGACCGCAGACCACTCGAACCCAAGTACGTGGAGTGCTCACTCGGCCCGAACTCCAGATCGTTTTCGTCGACACGCCGGGCATCCACAAACCCGTGACGATGCTGGGGGAGCGACTGAACGCGGCGGCGAAAGCCGCGGTCAGCGACGTCGACGCCATCTGCCTCGTGGTCGATGCCACCGCGCCGATCGGCAAGGGTGACCGTTTCGTGGCAGAACGCGTTCCGCCGAGCACGATCGTGGTAGTGAACAAGGTCGACAAGGCCGATCCTGCCCGCGTGCTTGATCAGCTCTCGGCGGCAGTCCAGCAACTCGATCTCGCCGAGTACTTCCCCGTGTCGGCCCGAACGGGAGCGGGGGTCGATGCCTTGGTCACTCGGCTCGCAGACCTCATGCCGTTGGGACCGCAGTTGTATCCCGACGACATGGTGACCGATGTGCCGGAGGCGTTTTGGGTGGCCGAACTTGTACGCGAACAACTCCTCGCTGTTGCTCGCGAAGAGCTGCCTCACTCGATTGCCACGCGGGTGACTGAATGGGACTGGCCCCGGATCAGATGCGAGATCCTCGTGGAGCGCGATTCGCAGAAGGGCATCGTGATCGGAAAAGGCGGCGCCGTGTTGAAGAAGGTCGGCACTGCGGTACGCCGACAACTTCCCGAGGGAGCGTTTCTTGAACTGTTCGTAAAGGTCGACAAGGACTGGCAACGCCGACCAGCGGCGCTCGAACGGCTTGGCTACTGACCGCCTACCTCGTGGTCGTGGGCACGCACAAACAGTGTCTGGGTGATTGAAACCGCTTCGGATGCCGTGCCCTTGAGCAAAGCTTGATAACTATTTTCTGTACCTCTGCATGTAGTTGCTCTAGCATTCTGTTATGGCGGATCTACGACGAGCAGTACATGCATACCTGTCCGATGAAGCGCATGACGCGTGGAATGACCTTGCCGCTGAGCATGGCGTGAGTCTTTCTGGCCTCTTCGAGGCGTTGGCGCACGACTTCACCGCCAACCCCCCGAACAACGGTAGTCATCCCCGTTGGGACGAGATCATTCGGGCCACCCGCAAGATCGACGTGGAACGGCGACGCCGGGGCGGTCCGCCTCGCAAACCACGCTGACGCACACCGCGGTCGCAATGCCCTTGCGTGTGAGGGCCCACCCGCCGATGTGCCGCTGGCTACCCGGCCCGGCCCGAGCGCGGGGATAGGGTCTCCCCGTGGACCGCAGCGACGCGCACCGACTCGGCATCGAAATCGAACGCATCCCGAACCACGTGGCCGTGGTTATGGACGGCAACGGCCGTTGGGCCACGCAGCGAGGCCTGCGTCGGACGGAAGGCCACGCTGCCGGCGAAGAAGCTCTTTTCGACACCGTTGACGGCGCAATCGACCTTGGGCTCAAGTGGCTCACGGTGTATGCGTTCTCCACGGAGAACTGGCGCCGCCCTGCCGATGAAGTGCGTTTCCTCATGAACTTCAATGAGTCGATCCTGGTTCGTCGACGTGATGAATTGCATGAGCGTGGGGTCAGGATGCGCTTCATTGGCCGCCGAGATTGGCGCGTGCCCAAACGACTGCTCCGCCGCATGGACGAGAGCATTGCCCTCACTCAACACAACAAGGGCATGACGTTCACAATCGCCTTCAACTATGGCGGCAGGGCAGAACTGGTCGACGCCATCACGCGAATCGTGGCCGATAAGGTGCCGGCCAACAAGGTGAACGAGAAGTTGATCCGACGTTACCTCTACGACCCGGAGATGCCCGATCCGGAACTGATGGTGCGAACGTCCGGTGAGTTTCGCATCTCGAACTATCTGCTTTGGGAGTTGGCCTACAGCGAGTTGCTGTTCACCGAGACTCTCTGGCCAGACTTTCGTCGATCCGACCTTTTTGCGGCCGTGGCCGAGTTCCAATCGCGCAGTCGCCGGTTTGGGGGGCTCGACGATGCCAAGGACGATGAGTAGTCGCCAGTGACCCTTTATCGCGACGAGGGGGTTGTGCTGCGTACATGGAAGTTGGGCGAGGCTGACCGCATCGTGGTGATCTTCACCCGCGGTCGGGGCAAGGTACGGGCGGTGGCCAAGGGGGTGCGCAAGACCAAGAGCAAGTTCGGCGCTCGTCTGGAGCCGTTAAGTCACGTGGCGTTGCAAATGTACGAAGGGCGCGAGCTCGACATCGTCACCCAGACCGAATCGATCGATCACTACCGGGCTATTCGCGACGACCTCGACCGTTTGGGTCGGGGGGTGTCAATGCTCGAGGCCGTCGATCAACTGTCGCCCGACCGTGAGCCCAACCCGGCGGTCCTTCGTATGTTGGTGGGGGGGCTCGACACCCTTGCCACTCGATCCGGCCCCATGGTTTTGCCGGCGTTCTTTCTGAAGCTGCTGTCACTTGAGGGCTTCCGCCCCGAGGTGCACGAATGCGTGAGTTGCGGGGTGGTCAACGACCTGGTGGCGTTCGACCTCGACGCCGGCGGGGTGTTGTGTCGGGCGTGCCGTCGTGGTTCACCGATCTCGGCTGACGCCTTGGCCTTGCTGCAGCGTGTCCTTGGTGGCCGGTTGGCATCTGCGCTCGAAGAGCCTGCGTCATCCGCCACGCACGACATCGATGTGCTTGCCACCCGGGCTATGGAACACCACTTGGAACGACGTTTGCGGTCGGTGGCCGTCCTCGATCACACCTGAACTGATCGATTTCATGGGGAGGGGGCGGGCTCGGCGACAGCTGGGTTGGGTTCAGACCCCGGTGAGGAGCGGGTCGGTGAGGAGCGGGTCGGTTACGAGCGGGTCGGTTACGCCTTCGGTGGTGGCCATGGTGGCGTTCGCGGGGGGAACCTGCACCCATTGCCGCTGATCCTCGTCGAACACGACCCATTCGGCGGTGACGGCATTCCATCGCACGTAGGCGCCGCGTTCGTGATCCCAACGGGGTTCCCAGTGCGTATCAACACCGCGAGCGAGTTGCGGACGGGGTGACGTTGGTCGGGCATCCCGAAGGCGTTTCATGGTGAGAATGTCCATATCGGGGGGCAAGTACGCCGCTGCCGTTTCGAGCCGGTAGGGCAACAGTCCCGAGGAGGGATCGGTGGGAAGGGCAATGGCCACGGGCGGTGACCCCAGGAACTCCTCGTCGATGACGTAGGTGCCGGCCATCCGGTCGCCGACACGTTGGGCCTGGCGAGACCCGGAAGCTGCGGCGTATGCCGTGAGTGGCAGCACGTACGGGAATCCGTCGACGGCCCAATACAGCGATCGGCGAAGAGCCCGCTGGGGACCACACGGGCGGCCGTCGGCGTCGACCACACGCAGGCCGCACAGTTGTTTCCCGGGGGTGTACCCGCGGGTGCCTTGGAGCACCACGTTGGCGAAGAACCAGTAGCCGGCGGAGACGAGGGCGGTGACGACGGTTGCCGTCGCAGTACCCCCCAAGGCGCGTACGAGGAGGAAGGTAAAACACGCGATGACAAGAGCCAGCGTGGCATCCACCGCCCAGGCTCCGCATCGTTTCCAGAGCACGTCGGTGGGATCGACTACGCGGTAGGGGTTCATGGACTTCAGTCTGGCAAACACCGGCTTCGCTGTCTCGCCGAACGGGGAAACCTTGGCGGGATCTTTGTCACTCGGACCATGGATGCCGGCCTGGGTAGCATCCGAGCATGTCCGAGGCCCCCGCAACCACTTCCGAACAATCCACTGCATCGACTGGCGTGCCAGCGGACGGCCCCTCCGGGCCAGCAGAAACCTCGGGTCCCGACATCGAAGCAGTGTCGGTCGCCAACGACACCTCGCTGTTCGAGAAGGTCGTGAACCTGTGCAAGAGCCGGGGCTTCGTGTTTCCCTCGGCGGAGATCTACGGCGGGTTCCGCTCCACCTACGACTACGGGCCGGTCGGTGTGCTCATGCTTCGCAACGTCAAAGACGCATGGTGGCGTTCGATGGTGCAACAACGTCACGACGTGGTGGGGCTCGATGCGGCGATCTTGGCGCCGCCGGCAGTGTGGGAAGCATCGGGACACCTCGCCAACTTCACCGATCCAATGGTGGACTGTCGGTCGTGCAACGAACGGTTCCGCGAAGATCAGCTCGAGGACCTCACGGTCTGCCCGAGCTGCGGCGCCACGAACTCGTTCACCGAGTCGCGCAACTTCAACCTCATGTTCAAGACCCATGCTGGCCCAGTGGAGAGCGACGCTGCGGTGGCCTACTTGCGGCCAGAAACCGCACAGGGCATGTTCATGAACTTCGCCAATGTGCAGCGGACCTCGCGAAAGAAGCCGCCGTTCGGCATCGCCCAGATTGGCAAGAGCTTCCGAAACGAGATCACCCCGGGGAACTTTGTCTTCCGCACCCGTGAGTTCGAGCAGATGGAGATGGAGTTTTTTGTGCCGCCGGAGGAGGCGGGGGAGTGGTACGCCTACTGGTGCAAGGAGCGCTTCGACTGGTACGTGAACCTCGGAATGAATCCCGACAAGCTTCGCCTGCGTCCCCATGACGCCGATGAGCTGAGCCACTACTCCTCGGGTACCTCCGACATCGAGTTTCTGTTTCCGTGGGGCTGGGGGGAGCTCGAAGGCATTGCCAATCGAGGCGACTTCGATCTCAAGGCGCACGCCACGGCTTCAGGCGAACGGCTGGAATACTTCGACCAGAGCACCAACAGCCGGTATACCCCGCATGTGATCGAACCGGCCGCCGGGGCCACCCGCACCATGATGGCGTTCCTGCTCGACGCCTACGACGAGGAACTCGTTCGCGGTGAGCTGCGGGTGGTGCTTCGACTGCATCCCCACCTCGCCCCCTATCAGGTAGCTGTCCTGCCGCTATCGAAAAAGGACACCCTCACGCCGGTGGCAGAGGAGGTACTTGCGCTCCTTCAGCCCCACATGATGTGCGACTACGACGAGACGCAGGCCATCGGAAAACGTTACCGCCGTCAGGACGAGCTCGGCACGCCCTGCTGTATCACGGTCGACTTCGACACCCTTGACGATCGCGCCGTCACCGTCCGCGATCGCGACACGATGAACCAGGAACGGGTGTCGATCGACGAACTTCTCGCGTACCTCCGCAGTCGCCTCGGTCTCTGATCTCCGCACCGTCAAACGTTCGCCGCGCGTCAGCGGGCGAGACGCCAGCAGCCTTTGCCGGCCCGTTTCGCCTCGTAGAGCGCGCCGTCGGCGGCGGCGAGCAATGGGTGGGCGTCGGGGATGTGGTTCGTGGCCAAGGCGATCCCGATGCTCATGTCGGGCGCAAACGATGTTCCGCCGAACACGACAGGGGGCCGTATTGCGTCGAGCAGGCGATCGGCCACTATCCCGACGCTCGCCTCGTCTGCGATGCCTGGACACAAGATCGCAAACTCGTCGCCGCCGAGCCGGGCCAGGAGATCGTCGGGACGCAATGCGGAGCGCATGCGCTGGGCGACGGTGACGAGCAGATGGTCGCCGGCGGCATGCCCGTGGTGATCGTTGACCAGCTTGAAGTTGTCGAGGTCGAGGTAGAGCACCGCGAGGCCACTCAGGCTCTCTTCGTCGGTACCAGTGCGCGGGAGCGACTCCAACACATCGAAGAACATGCGCCGATTCGCCAGGTGCGTAAGCGGATCGGAGGTGGCCGCAAGCTCAAGCCGGGCGAGGTAGTGGCGCCGTTCGAGGGCCAACTCGATGAGTATGAGCGAGGGAGTCTTCACGGTGTACCCCTGCGGGAAAAACGTGGGGTCGGTGTCGGTCCAGAACGTGAGCATGGCCGGTGGCCCCGCCGGGTCTACCACCGCGAGCACCATCACCGATCGAAGCCCCACCGACTCGGCGGCGACGCGGACCTTGGCCGGGAGGTCGGTCGAGTCGAACACCACATGGTCGTGGCCGGCCTGAACCTTCGCCCACGGGCTTTCGGGATCGTCGAGCTCGGGGGGGAGCCCTCGTAGCTCGTGGGGGAGGTCGTCGCCGCAATAGGACCACACGTCGGAGTGCACATCGACGAAGCTCAGCGCCATCCGAAATCGTTGTGTGCGTTCGTGATACCAGTCGATTGCCTGTCGAAGCACCCCGTCGAGCGGCTCGCCGCGAGTGAGGTCCAAGAACCCATCCGTGAGTACATCGCGATGGGCAGTAGGACGGAACGTCACCACGGTGAGGTTGCCCCCGAGATGGGTTGAGTGGATCACTGCTCCGGAGAGTTCAGCGGCGACCCAGCTTCCGTCGCGCCGTTTCAATCGGTACGTGCCGGGAACCTGACGCTCGGGCTCCGTTCCGGCGAGGGCGACAGCGTGGTAGGCAAAGGTGAGTTCGTCGGGGTGGAGAAACGGCACAATGCTTGAGCCGACCATCTCTTCAGCGGGAAACCCGGTGAGATCACACAGCGCATTGTTTACCCACCGCAGGTGGAGTTCTGGGTCGAGGATGCAGGCACCGTCTTTGAGGTGAGCCATGGCACTGGCTAACTCGGCGTCGTCGGCGCCCGGGCGCGGTTGATCCGGCAGTGTCGGAGTGGCGGGCGGGGCTGAATCAGGCACGAACCCCTAGTTTGCCCCAACCGCGGATTCGGCGGGCGACAACGGCGAAACAGCGGTTGACCACCCTGTAGGGTTTGGCGCCTTTCTACCGCTCGGCCAACCGGTCGCTTCAGGAGCAACGTGATGACCTTCGTCTACGACTTCGACCACGCCCACCCGTGCCCACCCATGGAGCTGAAGGATCTGCTGGGCGGCAAGGGCGCCAACTTGGCCGAGATGACTTCGGTGTTAGTACTCCCGGTGCCACCAGGGTTCACGATTTCCACCGATGCCTGCCGGGGATACCTCGCTGCCGGAGGATCGTGGCCGGAGGGGCTGGTCGACGAGGTTGCAGCCCACCGCGCCGTCCTAGAGGCCACGATGGGCAAGACCATCGGCGACGCCGCCGACCCCCTCCTTGTGAGCGTGCGGTCGGGGGCCAAGTTCTCGATGCCAGGGATGATGGACACGGTGTTGAACCTTGGATTGAACGACAAATCAGTGCAGGGGCTGGCGGCCCAGACCGATCAGCGGTTCGCCAACGACTCGTACCGTCGGTTCATTCAGATGTACGGCAAGATTGTGCTCGACATCGACCCCGAGATGTTCGATCGCATCTTCGATGCCAAACGTGAGGCCAGCGGTGCGACCTCCGACGCCGAGATCACGGCCGAGGTGCTCGCCGAGATCATCGAGGCGTACAAGGGCGTGGTCGTCGAACACACCGGTGCAGCGTTCCCCCAGGATCCTGCCGAACAGATGCACGGGGCAATCGAGGCGGTGTTCCGATCCTGGAATTCGCCTCGGGCTAAGGCCTATCGAAACCGGGAACGGATCCCCGACGATCTGGGCACGGCCGTCAACGTGCAGTCCATGGTGTTCGGAAACCGGGACGACAACTCCGGCACCGGCGTGGGCTTCACACGGAATCCCGCCACCGGCGAGGCCGGCGCCTACGGCGACTTTCTCATCAATGCCCAAGGCGAAGACGTCGTGGCGGGCATTCGTAACACGTTGCCCCTTGCCGCGATTGCCGACACCATGCCCCAAGTACACACGGAGCTCATGGGGATTTTCGAACGGCTCGAGCTGCACTACCGCGACATGCTCGACACCGAGTTCACCATCGAGCAAGGGAAGCTGTGGATGCTCCAGACGCGTGTCGGCAAGCGAACCGGTGCCGCCGCATTGCGCATCGCCGTGGCGCTCACCGAGGACGCCACCATCACCATCTCCCATGAGGAGGCGGTGCAGCGGGTCTCGCCCGAACATCTCGATCAGGTACTACACCCGCAGTTCCAAAAGACCGACGCCGCAGTGCTTGGCACCGGTCTTGCGGCGTCGCCCGGTGCGGGCGTGGGTAAGGCCTACTTCAACGCCGATCGCGCCGCCGATGCCGCCGACCGCGGTGAGGCGGTGGTACTCGTTCGCCAGGAGACCTCACCCGAGGACGTGCACGGCATGGTGGTCGCGGAAGCGATCCTCACGTCTCGCGGTGGGCTCGTGTCGCACGCTGCGGTTGTGGCGCGAGGCTGGGGCAAGCCGGCGGTGTGTGGCGCGGAGAGTTTGGATATCGGCAAGAACTCGTTCACGACTGCCAACGGCACGGTCATCAACGAGGGCGACGTGATTTCAGTCGATGGAACGAGTGGCAAGATCTACGCCGGGGCACTGGCGTTGGCGGAGGGCTCCGTTCCCGACGAGTTCAACGTGATCCTGAAGTGGGCCGACGACATTCGCATCGGCCACCTGGGCGTTCGGGCTAACGCCGATACTGGCGAAGACGCTGCCCGCGCTCGCGAGTTTGGCGCCGAGGGCATCGGGCTGTGCCGCACGGAGCACATGTTCCTTGGTGATCGACTCCCGGTCGTACAGCGCATGATTCTGGCCGACACCCCCGAAGAGGAGGCGTCAGCGCTCGAGGAGCTTCGTGTCGTGCAGAAGGCGGATTTCGCCGAAGTGCTCGAAGCGATGGATGGCCTGCCGGTCACGATCCGCTTGCTCGACCCGCCGCTGCACGAGTTCCTCCCGTCGGTGGAGGAGATGGCAGTGAAAGAGGCCAAAGGGGAGCTCGACGGGAACGGTCTTGACCTCCTCAAGGCTGCCCGAAAGTGGCAGGAACAGAACCCGATGTTGGGCACGCGCGGTGTCCGGCTGGGGATCGTGAAGGACGGCCTCTACAAGATGCAGGTGCGTGCGCTCATGGAAGCGGCGGTGGAACTCAAGGCGGCAGGCAAGAACCCGGTGATTGAGATCATGATCCCGCTTGTCGTCACCCTCGCCGAGCTCGAGCTCACCCGGCGATGGTCCGAAGAAGCAGTGAGTGCAGTATGCAGCGAGGCCGGTGTCACGGTCGATGTCACGATCGGCACCATGATCGAGACACCTCGCGCCGCCATCCGTGCCGACGAAATCGCCGAAGCCGCCGACTTTTTCTCGTTTGGCACCAACGACCTCACCCAGATGACGTTCGGTTTCTCCCGAGACGATGTGGCCCCGATCCTCGAGGCCTACCTCGCCGAGGGCCTGCTCAAAGTCGACCCGTTCGAGTCGATCGATCAGACCGGCGTCGGTGAATTGGTGAAGATGGGTATCGAACGCGGTAGAGCTACCAAACCCAATCTCAAGTTGGGGGTGTGCGGGGAGCACGGCGGCGACCCAGAGTCGGTGGCGTTCTTTCACAAGGTCGGGCTCGACTACGTCTCTTGCTCGCCGTTCCGAGTGCCGATCGCTCGTTTGGCGGCAGCCCATTCGGTGCTCGACGGGGGTGGACCGCACGCCTCGGCCTGACCTCACTCGTCAGAACCTCCGTACGGGTTGCTTCGCAAGGTCAGAGGTGATTGGGGTTGAAGCCGCAATTGAGTTCTTGCCAGACATGGAGACTCTTGTTCGCGTGCGCCAAACCCTCGTGCTTGGTGAGCTGCTGAACCTTGCGTGGAACGGCAGCGCCGCGATCTTGAATACGTACGTGAACGCAACGAGAAACGCTTCGGCGCCTTCGGCGGACGCCGGGTCGAGACGTTCACTCCGCCGGTTTGCTGCGGGCGCGGTCCTTGAGGCGTTACACCAGACGGCGTCTTCGGCCTTCGGTGCAACCGGGGTGGTGGGGGCCGCAGAAGCCGTGGAGGTTTGGGCGAGGGCCCCTTGCCGGGCGATCGTTTCGGCTGAGGTGCATGTGCTTAATCGTCTGGTTCATTGCCGGAGCGCCCACGATGGCGATGGCGCTCACGATGGCGATGCGGCGAGCACCGCGTGGAGGCGGCGAGGCGAGAGCACGAGGTCATGATCGGACGTAGGAACGCGACCGAAGGGATCACTGCTACCTTGCCCCCACAAGCCATGGGCATACTCGACGAAGACATCGAACGGGTCAGGAACGACACCGACATGGTGGCGATCGTCTCCGAGCACGTGCAGCTACGGCGAGTGGGCCGCCGATGGTCGGGGCTGTGCCCATTCCATGGCGAGAAGTCACCGTCTTTCTCCGTAAATGCCGAGGAGGGCTTGTACTACTGCTTTGGGTGCCACGCCTCGGGGGACGCCATCTCGTTTGTTCGTGAAATCGAACACCTCGACTTTGTGGGGGCAGTCGAGAAGCTGGCTTCCAAGGCCGGGGTGATTCTTCGGTACACCGACAAGAACGAGGGGGAGGGCCGCAAACAGCGTGCCCGCTTGCTTGATGCCGTCGAGGCTGCGGTCACGTTCTATCACTCCCGGCTGCTCGACGGAGCCGATGCTGGCCCGGCCCGGGCCTACCTTCGGTCGCGTGGATTCAACGCCAATGAGGTTCGCCAGTACCGAGTCGGTTGGGCACCCGACGACTGGGACGAGTTAGCACGCACGCTCCGCCTGCCCACTGACGAGTTCATCGACGCCGGTCTCGGGTTTCGGAATAGTCGTGGAAAGGTCACCGACTTCTTCCGGGGTCGGCTCCTCTTTCCCATCTTCGATGCTCAGGGGTCGGCGGTCGGATTCGGCGGTCGGATTCTGCCTGGCGGACAAGGCCCGAAGTACAAGAACTCCGCCGAAAGTCGAATCTACAACAAGTCTCGTTTGCTGTACGGCTTGAACTGGGCGAAGGGCGCCATCGTCGAAGCCGATGAGGTGGTCGTATGCGAGGGTTATACCGACGTGATCGGTTTCGCCGCAGCGGGCGTTCCCCGCGCCGTCGCCACCTGCGGCACCGCGCTCACTGATGAGCACGTGAAGTTGCTCCGAAGTTTCGCTCGCCGCGTGGTGTTGGCGTTCGACGCCGACGCCGCTGGTCAGAATGCGGCGGAGCGCTTCTATGAGTGGGAACGCACTCACGACCTCGACGTTGCTGTCGCGGCGTTGCCCGCCGGCGTCGACCCCGGCGATCTCGCCCGGCAGGACCCAGCAGCGCTGGCCGCCGCGGTGGCCGACGCCGTGCCCTTTCTGCAGTTCCGTGTGAACCGAGTGCTCGAAAGGCTGCCCGTGTCCACCGCAGAGCAGCGAGCCCGCGCCGCAGAAGAGGCGGTGGCAGTGATCGCTGCGCACCCCAACGATCTTGTGCGTGATCCGTACCTCATGGATGTGGCGGCGCGAACTCGAATCGACGTGGAGCGCATCCGCCAGCTCGCGCGAGCACCGCAGCGTCGGCCTTCGGGAGCCGACGATGTTCGGGGCAGGAACCGTCGCCGGGGAACCGAGCCCAACAGCGAGGAGCGGGGAAGCGGCGACCGACGGGCGGTGGCGGTGACGCTGCACCATGGCCCCGAAGCGGAGGCCCTCCGGCTGTTGATCACCGATCCCGACGCCATGCTGCCCTGGCTCCACGAATGCCTTTTCGGCGACCAGCTACTCCGAGAGGCGTACCTCGCCCTCGTGGCTCACGGCTCGGCTCGGGCGGCCATTTCCTGGGCCGACACCGCCGATGAGGAGGTGGCGGAGGTGTTACGCCAGGCTGCCGCGGCCGAAAGCGAGGCACCGGCCGACGATGTGGTGGGGCGCATTGTTGAGGAGGCGTCGCGTCGGGTGCTCCGTGAGATCGAGGCCGAAGCAAGGGTGGCTGCTGATCCGCTCTCCTACAACACCGTGATGGTGTGGCTCAAGCAAGAGCTCGAACTGCGGCTGGCCGACGATCCAGGCTTCGACGTCGTCGAACGATTGCTAGTGTGGCTGATCGACCAGTCGGAGGTACAGGCATGAGCGATTCCGCTCCAATGCTTCCCCCGCTGGCGGGGGTCTCATCCCACTCTTGGCGCGAATTGATCGAGCGGGGCCGTCGGCAGCAGGGCGTCACAACCCACGATCTTCTCCTCTTGGCTGCGTCGTCAACCGATGATCCCGACAACGAGGCCCTCATCGTCCTCGCGCTCACCATTGAGCTTGGCAGGCTCGACATTGCGGTTATGGCTGTCGATGCCGACCTCGACGCCGACCTGGATTCCGGCCTCGACCTGGATTCCGGCCTCGGGCCCGAGTTGGCGCCCGACTCGGAAACCAGCGTAGGAGTTTCGCTCGAGGTCCTTGCGGGCCACGCACTTCTCGACGAGGCGATTCCGCTTGAGCTTCTCGCCCCGATCGAGCCGACGAGCACTACCGCTGATGAGTTGTCGGATCTCCCACCAGTGAGTTCGTTGGAGTCCGACGTCTTGGCCGATCTGGAAATCGTGCGGCCAGTCGTTCGACGCATTCGCCCAAAGACGAAGTCGGTGCCCCGGGATACGGGGGGTGGAAGTGCCGATCCGGTGCGCATGTACTTGCGGGAAATCGGCCGAGTTCCGTTGCTGTCCGGCGACGAAGAGGTCTACTTGGCCAAGCGGATCGAGGCTGGCACCAAAGCGGCTGAGCGTCTTGCCGACCTCACGGCCGCCGATCAGATCGACCAGCTCGACGACCACGAAAAGGTGACACTGCGTCGCCTGGCCCGTGACGGCGATCACGCCAAACATGAGCTCACCCAGGCCAATCTGCGGCTCGTGGTCTCCATCGCGAAGCGGTACGTGGGCCGAGGAATGCAGCTGCTCGATCTGGTCCAAGAAGGCAACCTCGGTCTCATGCGTGCGGTCGAGAAGTTCGACTACACGAAGGGTTTCAAATTCTCCACCTACGCAACGTGGTGGATCCGCCAGGCGATCACTCGAGCCATCGCCGACCAAGCGCGCACCATCCGGATTCCGGTGCATATGGTGGAGTCGATCAACAAAGTCCACCGAGTACAGCGCCAGATGCTGCAAGAGCTCGAACGGGAGCCTTCGATCGACGAACTGGCCGAACGGGTGGACCTCACGTCGGCTCGGGTGCGAGAGATTCTGCGCATCTCCCAGGATCCATTGTCGCTCGACTCTCCGGTAGGTGAGGAGGACGACTCCAACCTCGCCGACTTCATCGAGGACCACAATGTGGAGGCGCCGGCGGAGATTGCCGCCCGCATGATGCTGAACTCGGCAGTGCTCGAAGCACTCGACGAGCTCTCCGAGCGCGAGAAGGCGGTGGTCCGGCTGCGATTCGGGCTTGATGACGGCCAGCCCCGCACCCTGGAGGAGGTGGGCAAAGAGTTCGGCGTCACTCGGGAGCGCATCCGGCAGATCGAATCGAAGACCCTCGCCAAGCTCCGGCATCCCCAGCGAAGTAAGAAGCTGCGCGACTACCTCGAAGGCGAATAGGTCCCGCAGCGGGAGGACGAACCCGAGAAGGTCGCTGTTCCGGACGTTGGTGGTCGGGCTCACGAGCCTGGGGTGGATCGAAGCGACGGTGCCGGTTGGGTTGAGGTAGCCACGAAGGCGACCCTCCGTACAGCCGCTTTGGTGATCGGCTCCTACCGAGTGGCGGCGTCGCCGAACAATCCGTAGGTGTCGGTGCGGTCGGGATCGGGCGGCGTGCCGGTGGCCCCAACTTTGTGCTGCTCAATCGTCACGAGGGCACGTTCCTTGGTTTCGCTTGCCGCCGTGCGGGCTTGGCGCACCACCTGCTGGGCGATCGGTGTGTCCTTCACCTGGTCGATCAGATCCTGGAGCTGGTGGTACCGCTCACGCCCTGCCTTCGAACCGAAGTAGTAGCCCGCGGCGAAACCCACCACGATGCCCGTCTTGAATGCCATCCCGCCGTTCTAGCCGGTGTCGCTAGCCATAACTGTCATACCCCTCGTGGACAATAGGTGAGGCGGGTCGGAGGCGGTCCTGGAGGAGTTGTGGTCATGGGCTATCGAGGCAAGGTGCAAGAGCAAGAACGAGCTCGCGATTTGCGGGCGATGTCGTGGCGGCTTACCGACATCGCGGCGGAGCTGGGTGTTTCGAAAAGCTCGGTGTCGCTGTGGGTGCGAGACGTGACCTGCGGGCCAATCGTTCGGCGGAACGGTCACGCGCACGGAGAGCGCGGTCCCAACAAGCTCCAGGTGGCCAAGGCCGAGGAGATCGAGCGTTTGAAGGTCGAAGGCGCGGCAGCGATCGGAAAGCTGAGCGAACGGGAGTTCTTGATCGCCGGTGCTGCGCTCTACGCCGGCGAGGGCTCGAAGACCGATGCTGACCTCGTGTTTGCGAACTGCGATCCTCGCATCATCTTGTTCTTCGTTTCGTGGCTTCGACAGTGTTGGGAGGTGGACGAGACCAAATTTCGGATCAAGCTCTACCTCCACCAGGGTCTAGACCTCGATGCCGCGATGCTGTTCTGGTCTGAACTTGCCGAGATTCCCCTGACACAGTTCTACAAGCCGTACCGGGCCGCCCCGAACCCGTCGATTCGCAAGAGCAAGCATCCGATGGGCTGCCCTGGCGTCCGGTATTCCTCTTCGGCGGCGCACAGATTCATTATGGGCTTGGTAGACGGTCTGCTAGATTGCTCGAACTTTCCGGGGTAGCTCAACTGGCGGAGCAGGGCACTGTTAATGCCAAGGTTGTGGGTTCAAGCCCCACCCCCGGAGCAGCGAAAAGCACCTTGTGGCCAACGGCCACAAGGTGCCCACGCTTTTGGGCTTCGGCCCACCACGGGCCTGTAGCTCAGTTGGTCAGAGCACGGGACTCATAATCCCTTGGTCGTGGGTTCAAGTCCCACCGGGCCCACCATTAAAACCGCAGGTCAGCAGGGGTGCGGCGCCAAGCAAGTAGCTGGCAAAATCACAGTTGTCCCATACATTGTCCCATACATGGCCCAATTTCTGGTTAGGGTTCGGCCATGTCAGGAAGCATTCGCGAGAAGCGGCCCGGGTACTGGGAGGTCCGCGTGTCGCGTGGACGAGATCCGATCACCGGCGTGGTCCAGTCGACCTCCAAAACGGTTCGCGGCACCAAGCGAGACGCCCAGAAGGTGCTCACGGCTCTGGCCCACGCGGTGAACGAGGAGGAGGTCGGCGTGGTGCCCGGCAGTGTCGGTTCGCTTATCGAGGACTGGCTTGCGCACATCGAACGGGAGGGTCGTTCGCCAACCACGATGGAGGGGTATCGGAAACTTGAGAGGCAAATCCCCGCCTACTTCCTCAAGAAACCGCTTCGGAACGTGACCCCGAAACTCATGGTCGCACTCTACGCAGAGCTCGGGAAGAAGGAGGGTCGGGGACCGGCCACGGTTCAGCACTTTCATCGATTTCTCCGGGCGGCGTTCAACCAGGGCATCCAGTGGGGGATGCTCAACCGAAACCCGACTCAGACCGTGCGGCCCCGTCGGGCCGAGAAGTACGAAGTCATGCCGCCAGCCATCGATGGGGTTCGTCGGGTTCTGGAAGCGGCGCGAACCTCGAAGAATCCGGAGAATGCACTGGTCTTTCGCTTTCTGGCCGCGACAGGTTGCCGGCGGGGGGAAGTGTGCGGGGTGAGGTGGTCCGACATCGACCTCGCCGAGGGGACAGTCGTGTTGCGGAGTTCAGTGGTGCAGATCGGCTCGGTGCTTGAAATGAAGGACACCAAGACACACCAGCGCCGGACC
Source organism: Actinomycetes bacterium (assembly GCA_031415655.1). GTDB lineage: Bacteria > Actinomycetota > Acidimicrobiia > Acidimicrobiales > Acidimicrobilacustridaceae > JAKOVR01. The sequence goes on along the minus strand of JANOSD010000033.1, from coordinate 1,009 downwards.
GTTTCGTTGGATCCCACAACTGTTGATTCGCTGCGTTTGCACCTCGCCCGATCGAAGGAACTGGCACAGAAGTTTGAAACGAAGGTGGGTGGGGATTCATTTGTATTCTCCGATGCACCGGGTGGCGGGGAGCCCATTCCTCCCAATCGACTCAGTCAGGCATGGGTCAGGCTGGCCGCGAGTTGCAAGGTGGATGCTCGGCTTCATGATCTTCGCCATTTTCAGGCGAGCGCGCTCATCGATGCGGGTGAGTCGATCGCCACGGTGGCGGCGAGGTTGGGGCATAGCGATACCTCAACGACCTTGCGGGTGTACGCGCACTTGATGCCGGGGGCAGATAGCCGTGCTGCGGGGATTGTCGGCTCGATGCTCGATGACGATGCCGGGGTGACGGAGGCCGGGGAACAACTTCGGAAGTCCCGATCGCGTGGCCGAGCTTCGTGAATCTTGTCCGATTTCGGAGCGCTGAGTGGCCTATGCCTTGTATGGAACTTCATCGATCAGCAAACTCAACCACGTCGATGCTCAGCACTTGGGTGTCGGCGCAAGATGTGGCTACGGCGCTGGGGGTGACAGCCCATACGTTGCGGCGCCTGGCGCGAGATGGTCGGTCACCCGTGGTGGTTCGCCGGGTGGGTGGTCAATGGCGGTTCTCTCGGGCGGATCTAGATCGTTTCATTCGTGGTGAACCGGAGTGGGCTGCGCAGGAGTCGGCGTGACGGTCGCGGTGATTGGTGATGTTGGTGGGCAGCGGCGTTGCCTGGCGGGGGCATTGCGTTCTTTGGGGGCGGACACGGGTCGGTTCGAGTTGCCGGAGGGGTTGACGGTGGTCCAGGTCGGCGATCTGGTTGGAGCATGGCGGGACGACCTTCGGGTGGTGGAGGACGTGGGCCGGTGGATGGATCGCAATCCGGGCCGGTGGGTGCAGTTGATCGGCAACTGGGAGTTGGGCGTGCTTGAAGGCCGGTATCTGTGGCGGTCGAATCGCAAGGAGGAACCGCCGGACCCG
>JANOSD010000032.1:0-6717 GCA_031415655.1 Actinomycetes bacterium | reverse complement strand
CGGTTGTCCATGATGGCTCGGCTCTTAACGGTGCCGTCTCGTCCACGTTTGGCCAGTTCGTGGCACAGCCCGCCGTACTGCTGGCCCGTGAGCTGACCACGAGACCAGAGCTTGTCGACCAACATGCCGTAACGAGTAGGCCCGAGGCTGGGCGCTAGGTCTCGCATGGTGCGCGCCGGCGTGGTGACACGTACGCCGTCGAAGATCGTGACGTGATCGTCGGTGAGGTGACGGGTGGTGTGAAGTGGGAACAGGGTTGGTTTACCTCGACGTTCAGATCGATCGATCAGCGTGTGTGGGGGATGCAGCTTGAACCCGGGGAGGCCGAAGAGCGCGGCCGCAGAATCGAGCGCCCCCGTGGCGGATCCCCCTAAGGAGAGTTGGGCTGCCAGCAGCGGCTCCAGTGGGGCAGGCGCGGCTCCTCCGATTCGGTAGACGTTCGGGTAGACCGGTTCGAGGATCCCGACATGCAGGAGGTGGCGCCTCGCTCCGTCGGAATAGCCGATCTGGCGGGTTTGGAAAAGGGTGATGAGGTTGTGTTGGGTCGCGGCAAGCGAGCGCACGGCATGGTCGTCTGACGGCATCGTCGGACCTCCAGTGGCGAAGTGGGCACACCTGTCGTCGGTGGAGCGACAGCATGTGTGCCCAGTTCGCAAGAAGGCGCGGACCGGACACCGAAACTGTCGTGGGAGCGACAAAAGGTGTGACCAGAACGGATGGGGGAAGTGCTCTCGTGGGAGCACGTCCGGCCCGAATGCCGGCGGAGGATTGATGGCGCTCAGTGAGCGGGCCGGCACGGGCGCCGGCGAATGCTGAAGTGCTCACCCTATCCGCCGTCAGAACGACAAATGGTTTGCCCAGTTCGAAAGAATGGGGCGGGGGTTCGAGCGAAACGCCGGTTAGGAGGGGAGGTCGCCGAAGGAGCGGGCGAAAAGATCGGCCTGCTCCCACGAGTGGACGGCGTGCACGCCGGTGGCCGGCGATGCCGACTCCACTCGCGATATCCGTTCGATGCGGTGCGTATCCTCAAAGCGTCCGTACAGCCGACCCTTGACGAAGTTCCACGGGCCCATGTTCTCCGGCTCCTCCTGCAACCAGAAAACCTCGGTGGCGTTGGGGTAGCGGGCGATCACGTTCGCAACGGCGTCGTAGGGGTACGGGTAGAGCTGCTCGATCCGGGCGAGCGCCACCGGAATCGCTGGCAAGCCGCCGGACGCCTCTCGAGCGGCAAACGCTTCCACGGCAACCTTGCCCGATGCCAACACGACACGTTTGATGTTGGCGGCCTCGGCATCGGATACGTAGGGATCATCGAGCACCTCTTGGAACGACCCGGTGCACAGCGCGTCGATCGGGGAACGAGCGGCCTTGGCCCGCAGCAACGACTTGGGGGTGAACACGATGAGGGGCTTGCGGATCGACCGCTTCATCTGGCGTCGCAGCAGATGGAAGTACTGCGCTGCCGACGTGGCGTTGCATACCTGCATGTTGTCGTCGGCGCAAAGCGTAAGGAAACGCTCGATGCGGCCCGACGAGTGCTCAGGGCCTTGCCCTTCGTAGCCGTGGGGCAGCAGCATCACAAGGCCGGAGGTCTGCGACCACTTGTCCTCGGCCGCGACGATGAACTGGTCGATGATGACCTGGGCGCCGTTCATGAAGTCGCCGAACTGGCCCTCCCACATCACGAGAGCGTCCTTGTTGGCCACCGAGTAGCCGTACTCGTAGCCGAGCACGGCGAACTCCGAGAGCAACGAGTCGTAGAGCCACAACCGGGCGCCGTCGGCGGCGCACTCTCGTAGGGGAGTGAACTCCGAGCCGTTCTCGTAGTCGACGAGGACGGCATGGCGTTGGCTGAACGTTCCCCGGCGTGTGTCCTCGCCCGATACCCGTACCGACGTTCCCTCACGCAGCATCGAGCCGATGGCGATGGCTTCGGCGGTGGCCCAATCGACTTCACCTTCGTCGCGGAACACCTTGCCCCGGGCCTCGAACTGCTTGGCCAGTTTGGGGTGCACCATGAAATCGTCGGGCGAAGACTCCATCAGGGCGAAGATCGCTTCGACCTCGGTGCGCTTCACGCTGGTGTCTACGTGGGGGAGCACACCGAGGAGCACTTGCGGTTTGAATCGGGGGGCCACCTCGGAAGGTGGCGCATGGGATCGGGTCTCGTCGAGGGCGGTCTGCAGCTTGGCCTGGAAGCTGTTGAGGGCGGCTTCGGCTTCGTCGATGGTGATGTCACCTCGCTTGACGAGTCGTTCGGTGTAGATCTTGCGAACCGAACGTCGGGCATCGATGCGGCGATACATGATGGGCTGGGTGTAGCTGGGGTCGTCGCCTTCGTTGTGGCCGTGGCGGCGGTAACACACCATGTCGATCACCACGTCCTTGTTCCACCGTCGCCGATATTTAAAGGCCAGTCGGGCCACTCGCACGACAGCCTCGGGGTCGTCGCCGTTGACGTGGAATATCGGTGCCTGCACCATTTTGGCGACGTCGGTGCAGTACTCCGACGATCGGGCGGCCTCGGGGGCGGTAGTGAATCCGAGTTGGTTGTTGATCACCACGTGGATGGTGCCGCCCACTCGATAGCCCTTGATGTTGGACAGGTTGAGTGTCTCGGCCACCACCCCTTGCCCAGCGAACGCTGCGTCGCCATGAAGCAGGATGGGCAGCACTGGGTAGTTGCCGGGAGGCTCGATCTGGTCCATGCGGGCGCGGGCCATTCCCACCACTACCGGGTCGACGGCTTCGAGGTGCGACGGATTGGCCGCAAGCTCGATGGGGATTTCGTTACCGGTGCGGCTGACGAACTTGCCGGTTTGACCGAGGTGGTACTTCACATCGCCCGACCCCTGGATCGAATCGGGGTCGACGGTGCCTTCGAATTCGGTGAACAGTTGCTCGTAGTTTTTTCCCACGATGTTGACGAGCACGTTGAGGCGTCCGCGGTGCGCCATGCCCATGACCGACGAGTCCATGCCGATGTCGGCGGCTTCGGCGAGCAACGCGTCAAGCAGCGGGATTGCCGACTCCGCGCCTTCGATCCCGAAACGTTTCTGACCGAGGTACTTGACCGACAGGAACTTCTCGAGCGCTTCAGCGGCGTTGAGGCGTTCGAGGATGTGGCGCTGCTCGTCGGGCGAAAGCTGGGTGGGGACGTTTTCCACCTGCTCTTGGATCCAGAGCTTTTCCTCCGGCTCTTGCACGTGCATGAACTCAATTCCCACGGTGCGGCAATACGCATCGCGCATCACGTGCAAGATGTCGCCGAGTTTCATGCGTTGCACGCCCCCGGCGCCACCGGTGAGGAACTCGCGGTCGAGGTCCCAGATGGTGAGCCCGTAGGTGGCGGGATCGAGTTCGGGGTGCATATGCGGCTCTTCGGCCGCCAGTGGATCGAGGTCGGCGATCATGTGGCCCCGCACCCGGTGCATGGTGATCAAACGATCGACCTGCATTTGTTTCTCCACCATCGTGGCTTCGTGGTCGACAGCGTGCACGTCTTGGCGCCACTCGACGGCTTCATAGGGCACGCCCACCGATCGAAACACGTTGGCGTAGAAGTCGTTGTCGCCCATGAGCAACTCGTTTACGCGCTTCAGGAACAAGCCGGACTCGGCCCCTTGGATGATGCGGTGGTCGTAGGTGGAGCTGATGATCATCGTCTTGGACAAGCCAAGCTCAGCGATGATCGCAGGATCGGCACCGGTGAACGCGGTGGGGAAATCCATTGCACCAACGCCCACGATCAACCCTTGCCCGGGCATCAGTCGAGGGACCGACTGCACGGTGCCGATGGTGCCGGGGTTGGTGACCGTGACGGTGACTCCGGCAAAATCGTCGGGGCTGAGCTTGTTGGATCGAACCTTGCGGACAACGTCTTCGTATTCGGCCCAGAACTCGGAGAAGTCGAGCTGGTTGGCGTTCTTGATGCAGGGGACGAGCAGAGCCCGCGAGCCATCGGCCTTCTTTTGGTCGACGGCAATGCCCAGCCCGACCGCCTTCGTGTGGATCACCCGCGGCTTGCCATCGGCGCCCTCGATATAGGCCGAGTTCATCACCGGCATCTCGTCGGCGATGGCCCGCACGACGGCGTAGCCGATGAGATGGGTGAAGCTCACCTTGCCCCTCCCGGTGCGGCCGAGATAGCCGTTGAGTACACGGCGGTTCACCTCGAGCAGCTTGGCCGGAACCTCTCGGAAGCTCGTGGCCGTGGGAACCGAAAGACTGGCTTCCATATTGGCGACGATGCGAGCCGCGACCCCTCGCAGGGGTTCACCACGCTCCTCCGTTTCGAGGGGCTTCGGCGCGCTTGCGGGTGTGGCGACTGACGGCGTGGCCGTGGGCGCGGCACCGACCAAGGGCGCGGCGGCGACTACCTGGGGCGCCTTGGCGGGCTTGTAGTCGGCGAAGAAATCACGCCAGCTCTCGCTAACGGAGGTGGGATCAGCGAGGAACTGGTCGTACATCTCCTCGACCAACCATGAGTTCTGACCAATAGGGGAGGCGCTCACGTCATCGGACACCGATCCAGCCTACCTGCCCTGCGCGGACGAACGAATCGGGGTTCGGCGTAGCCGCGGTCACCCCAGGCACGCGGTCCCGGAGGGTGAAAATCGTTGAGGAGACGCCCGACCCGACGGCATCGAGTACCTACGACTTTCCGGTTTACGGTTCTTCACGCCGCTCTCTGGCGAGGAGCTTGCCCACCCACCGTTCGATGGACTCGCGAGGTTGCGCTCCGGGGATCAGCAGCGCGTCGTTCACCCACCATGCCGGCGTGGCAACGACGCCAACCTCGTGCGCCGCTTCCATCGAAACTCGAACCCCGTCGTAGCCGACGCCGTCGGCGACCAACTCGAAAACGTCACGGGGCGAGGCGCCCGCTTGGGCGACGAGCGTGTCGATCACGGTTCGTTCTCCGATGTCGAGTCCGTCCACCCAGTGCGCCCGATAGAGGGACTCGTCGAGTGCCTCGAAGTGGTTTGGGAAGTGGAGTCGGACCACCTCGGCGGTTTCGAGCGCCCGTCGGGAGTTCGGTGTTCGACTGGGTCTCGCGAACGGGAGCTCGAGTTCTCGGCACTCGGCTTCGATGATGTCAAACACGTGGTCGAGGCGTCCGCCCAGCCGATTTGCGCGCCCTTCCTTGGGAAGCTCCGGATGGAGTTCGTAGGGTCGCACCTCCACGTCGAGCCCGAGCGACCGCATCAGTCGGGTGCGGTCACGACCGAGCCAGCACCAAGGGCAGATGTAGTCGGTCCAACAGATCGCCCGCATCCCGGCAAGCTATCGCAGTAGGACGGCAACTCCGGTTTGCGCGGCCCAACCCCTTGCTTGGCCACACCGTGTTCAGATTGGCGGTTGACATATCGGGGGGGGGGGGGGGTGCCACAGTTGCGAGGTGACGAAACAATTTTCAGCTTCAGCTCCGGGTGTTTTTGGCGCAGGGAGTCTTGCTGACTCTGCGTGTGGGACGCTTTTCCTGACCTCGGGATCGGGAAGGTTATGAAGCTCCGAAGGGTGGGGCGTGGCGCAAGGCGATCGGGCTTAGCTCCGTCACGGAGTCTCGCCGTCACCGGTGCCGCAGCGATAGGAATGTCAAGTCTTGGGTTGGTTGCACCGGCGCCTGTAGGCGCACATCCCAATGTTCCTAACCCGGGCTGCAACGACGACACACTGAACTTCGTGTTCGTCAACTACCCGAACAGCTGGCAGGTCTCTACGATCTTCGGGCCCTATGACTACCGCACGGACTGGTTGCACGGCGCAGGCTTGTGGGATCAGATCAAGAGCCCCACCGGGTCCACGTGGACCAGCTCGGGAATCGGCAACTCCGACCAGGTCTCGAGGATTCCACTATCGGGGAACATCCTCGGCGACGCCTACTGCTCGCCCGTGGCCGAAGACTACTTCACCATAAATACGACGGTTCCCATCGGCCCAATGGTGCGGGCGCTTGCCGCCCACGAGGCAGGTCACGCCCACAACCTTCTCCACGCCGGGCGGAACGACGCGCTCGGTAACCTCGCACCGGCGATGGCGACCTGCGTCTTGAACCCCTCAACGAACGAGATCAACGACCCCAGTGCAAACCGCATGCACGGCGTCACAAGGGCGATGACGGTGTGGGACTTCGCCGGCGATGTCACCGCTGACGACTACGCCTACCTCTCTCGGGTGCACCAGAATTACAACACCGTCACACCGAACCAGAGCTTCGAGAACGGCACGAAGTTCTGGAAGTCGGGAAACGCATTGGTGAGCCTGGTGAACAGTGGTGGCATCGACGGACCCGCATACGTGACCGTCGCAAAGTCGAATCCCGCGGGAGCCAACTCGGTTCTTTCCACATGGATCCGGCAGCAGTTGATGCCCAATCTCAATGGGCGGGTGAATTACAAGGTACCTGCAGGCACCACGGGCTCGATCCACATCGAGGCGCGTGCTCGAGCGATTAACTTCGAGGATGGGAATTGCGATCCCGACCAATATGAAGGCGGTTTCTCGTACAACAAGGAGAACTTCACCGGATCGTGGTCGGTAGTGAAGAGCATCGACGTGTCACCGAACTCATCGTGGGACTATATGGACCTCGGCACCCCCACCCTGGCGACTAACGGATGGCGCGCCGCAGACGTCCAGCTGGTGATCACCAACAACACCACTGGAACCGTCAGCATCGACAACGCGAGGGTCTACAATGACTAGCTCACGAAC
>JANOSD010000031.1:0-75474 GCA_031415655.1 Actinomycetes bacterium | reverse complement strand
ACTGATGCGTCTCCCCTACCGAAAACGTAAAGGGGGTTCGGGGTTATGGCGGGGTGGCGAGGATGAGGCGGAGGAGGAAGGCGTCGAGGCGGCCGGGATGGTCGGTGCGGGTGTGGGCGCCTCGGCTCTCTTCACGCTCCTTGGCCACAGCCAGCACGGCCTCGGCAACGTCGAGCAGGTTGGCAAGTTGCACGTCATCAAGGGTGCGAACCGCGCCCAGGTCGGCACGGACCTTCTCGACGGTGCGCCCGGCCTCTTCGAGCGAGGCCGCCGAACGGAGCACGCCGGCGCCAATGGTCATGGCCTGCTGCAGGGTGACCTTCAATGCGTCGACACCCACCTTCGACGAACGGCTTGGGCCCACGGCACTGCTCGGCCGCCATGCCAACGGACCAGGAACCGTCCAACCCGTGGCGGGCCGCCCACCGATAACCGGGAGTTCGCTCGTGGTCTCATCGGTGACCGGAAGCACCGGAAGCACAGAACGCATCGCACCGGTGGCCTCGGCGCCGTCTTTCCCGCGCTCGATCGCCTCGACTACCCGGAAGCCAAACACCATGCCTTCAAGCAGCGAGTTCGACGCCAGCCGGTTGGCGCCATGGACCCCGGAACATGCCACCTCACCCGCCGCCCAAAGCCCAGGCAAGGTGGTCGCGCCATCGAGGTCGGTAACGACGCCACCGCACAGGTAGTGCGCGGCCGGCGCTACGGGAAGCAACTGTGAGGGCGGGTCGAATCCCATCTCCCGCAGTTCTCGAGTGAGGGTGGGGAACCGGGTCGGGAAGTTCGGAAGCTCACTCACGTCGAGCCACACGTGATCGGTTCCCGTTGCCAGCATGCGCCCGGTGATGGCTCGGCTCACTTCGTCGCGGGGCAACAACTCGTCGACGAATCGTTCACCAGTGTGGTCTCGCAACTTGGCCCCATGACCCCGCAACGCCTCACTGAGCAAGAGCCGCGGCATGGTGGCCCGGTGCAACGCGGTGGGATGGAACTGCACGAACTCGATGTCGGCGACCGCCACCCCAGCTCGCAGCGCCATGGCAATGCCATCGCCGGTGGCCTCGATTGGGTTCGTGGTCACGCTGAACATCTGCCCGGCGCCACCGGTGGCGAGCAGCACATGATGGGCTCGCACCTCATGCTCTTCGCCGGATGGGTCGTCGGCCGACACCGCCCGAACACCCCGACACCGCCCGCCTTCGATGATGAAGTCGGTGGCGAAGCTGTGCTCGTGCAGGGCGGCGGCGGTGGCGCGAACAGCGTCGACCAGCGCCCGTTCAATCTCGGCGCCGGTCTCCGTGCCACCGGCGTGCACGATGCGCGGCAACGTGTGCCCGCCTTCCCGGGCCAGTTCGAGGTTGCCCTCGACGTCGCGGTCGAACATCGCTCCGAGGGCGATGAGACCGTTTACCCGACCGGGCCCTTCGTCGACCAGCACCCGCACGGCGTCCTCATCACACAAACCGGCGCCGGCCGACAAGGTGTCGAGCAGGTGGAGGTCGGTGGAATCAGGCGAATCGGGATCGGCGTGGAGCACGGCCGCCACGCCCCCTTGGGCCCAGCGAGTGGTGGCTTGGTCGAGTTCCCCTTTGGTGAGGACGCCGACCCGCATGCCGTGGGCCTGAGCGGCGCGCACGGCGGCCGACAGCCCCGCCACACCGCTACCGAGCACCAAAAGGTCGAGCGGAGCACCGGGGGTGCCGGGAGTGAGGACCTCAGCCGAGGTTGCCGAGCTCGGCATCAAGTGTGGCCATCTGGCGCTGCACTTCGGCTTGGATCTCGACATAACGCACCGGGCCGGGCGACGTGGCGTTCGCCAACGCCGCCGCCGTGTCGGCATCGATCGGACGGTTCGCCGTATCGACGTGCACAATCGTGGGGGCGTAGTCCTCAAGCTCGGCGTCTTCGAAGTCCGCGTAGGTGATCACGATGATGCGATCACCGGGGTGAACAAGGCGGGCAGCCGCGCCGTTAAGGCACACATCGCCTCGCCCGCCGTTTATGGCATAGGTCTCGAAGCGGGCCCCATTGTCAATGTCGACGATGGTGACCTGCTCCCATTCCTTGATGTCGGCCAACGCCATCAGTTCGGTGTCGAGCGTGATCGACCCCACGTAATGGAGGTTGGCATCGGACACCGTGGCCCGGTGGATCTTTGACTTCATCATTCGTCGGCGCATCAGCACGACCTCCTAGAGCTTGGCGCCCGAGGGTCGCCTTGCGGAGTGAACGTCCCTACCATACCAGCGTTTCCACCGGTGTTGGCAACCGCTCGAACTTCAACGCAATCAGGCCGTTTTTCGGGCGGCGGAACTCGCGCCCGTCGCCGTACCAAACGTTGCGCCCATGTTGTCGAGTAGGCGTGGTGGACCCACTTGGGCCGCCACGATCAGCCGCACCTCGTCACCCTTCCGAAGCGGCTCCACCAGCGGGACCAGCGTGTGTGGATGCACCACCTCGGCATAGTCGAGCACGGCGAGCGGTTCGGTCTCGATCGATGCCGCCAACACGCGGCTGATCGTTGCGGGATCCGACAGCTCCCCGGATTCGACGGCATCGGCGGTGGCTCGCAACGCCGCCGACAAACACCGTGCCGCGACCCGTTCCTCATCGGAAAGGTAGACGTTGCGGCTCGACATAGCGAGGCCGTCGGATTCGCGCACGATCGGGCAGCCCACCACCTCCACCGGGAAGTTGAGATCACGAGCCATCGTGGCGATGACGGCGAGTTGTTGGTAGTCCTTCTCGCCGAAGTAGGCGCGGCACGGGCCGACGAGGTTGAACAGCTTCGCCACGACGGTGGCAACCCCAGCGAAATGGGTGGGACGCGCCGCGCCTTCCATCCGCCCCGACACCTCGGCCACCGACACCGTGGTGAGGATGGCCGACGGGTACATCTCCTCCACCGACGGGGTGAGCACGATGCCAGCACCGGCCGCCTCACACAACGCCAGATCGCGGTCGAGATCTCGGGGGTAGGCGGCAAGGTCCTCGTTGGCGGCGAACTGCAATGGGTTCACGAAAATGGTGACCGCAGTGGTGGTGTTGGCGTCGGTCGCCGACCGACGGACCAACGACGCATGCCCGTCGTGGAGGTAGCCCATGGTTGGCACGAAACCGACGGAGCCGACGAAACCGACGGAGCCGACGGAGCCGACGGAGCCGACGGCATCGGAGCGGACGCGGTCAAGCTCGGCCCGGAACTCGGAGATGGAGGACACGACCTTCACGACCCGACCCTATCTATCCCCGAGCTCCGCCGAGCCATGACGTCCGGGCCTGAATCGTTTGGGCCTGAATCGTTTGGGCGGGAGCGTGGTGGGTGACGATGTTCCTGCCCACACGTTGCTGGTGCGGGGCAATGATGGCGCTGGTGGTCAGTTGGCGCGGAGGGCCCGGGCCAGCACAACCATGGCGTCATAGGCCACGAGTTCGTAGGAGTCGAGCGGTGCCAATGCGGCGCGATGTCGATCGATGGTGGCGAGGTCACCGCGGGCAGCAGGGCCGGTAAGCGCCGCCGCCGGACCAAGCGCCTCCACATTGGCGAGGCTGGCCATCGCCAATGGCAGATAGGCCGCCAGCGGCACGCCGGCAGCTGCCGCCACCCGCTCCACTTGTCCCAAAAGGGCCACCAAGTGGTTCGAAGCTATACATGCCGCGGCGTGATACGCGGCGCGGTCGGCATCGGCCACCGTGAAGAACCGGCCCCCCCACGCCGCCACGATTTCCTCCACCAGTGGATCCCCGGCGACGGCAAACCACGCTCCTGCGACCAACCGTTCCTGGCCAATGTCGGCCGACGGCATCGACACCAATGGATGGAGTGCCCCCACCCTTGGGTGACCGGCGTGGTGAAGCACGTCGAGCCCCAGCGAACCGGCAAGGTGGACGACGACCGCGGTGTCGGACGGTTCGATGCGCTCAGCGACGGAGCCGATCGCGTCGTCTGGCGTGGCGATCACGACGAGGTCGACATCATCCGCCGCGCTCGCGAATTCCTCGGCCGAGGATTCTCGTCGCACGTCAGTAGCGCCGCTCCATCCCTGCCCGGTCAACGCCGCCGCGATCGAACCGCCGGCGCGGCCCGGCCCAACCACCCGGAACCGCGGTCCAGTCATAGTTCCCCCGCCAACACCACCGAACCCTCGGCGCGGTCGCTCCAACCGTCGGGTGCGAGCTCGGGAGCGAGGTCGACGAAGGGGGCCATGACGAAACGACGCGACCACATTCGGGGATGCGGTACCACGAGGTCGGGTTCGTCTACCGGGCCAGCTTCGTGCCAAAGCACGTCGACATCAAGTGTTCTCGGCCCCCACCGCTCCTCCCGCACCCGGTCGGCGGCGGCCTCAAGCCGGTGGCATACGCCGAGCAGTTCTCGGGGCGACAGTGCCGTGTCGAGCTCCACCACGATGTTGAGGTAGGCCCCTTGGTCGCCCGGGCCGCCCACCGGTTCAGTCTCGTACACCGACGACACGCCCACCACGCCGTGGAGGCTGTTCACCGCTTGGCGTAAGAGTTCGCGCCGGTCGCCGAGATTGGAGCCGAGACCAAGAAATGCCCGCATCGGTGTGGTCAGATTCGTGTGCGGACGATACGAACGCCGGACGTATCGAGCGCCTGCGGCACCGGAGGACGAAGTTTGCGCACGGAAACCCGCACTTCCAACACTCGGGCATCGACGAGCACCACTTCGGCAATCCGCTCGGCCAATCGTTCGAGGAGCACGAAACGTTCCCCGACGATGACGCCCTCCACCGCAGCCGCCAACGCTCCGTAGTCGATGGTGTCGTTGAGGTCGTCGGACCGGCACGCCGCCGCAAGGTGGGCCAGCACATCGAGGTCAACCTCGAGCGGCTGGGCGCGAAGTTGTTCTTCCGGGAGGGCGCCGCAAATCCCTTGCGCCCGCAGCCCGCGCAGCTCAATCGTGTCCGGGGAGGTAGCCATAGAATTGCTCAGGCGGTACGTTTGGCCCGCAGCGCCAAGGACACCGACACCTGCTCACGGCCGAGTGGGCCGAGCTGGCGGCTGGTGATGTGTTCGGTGATGGCAATGGCTTCCGGCCCGGTTCCGACCAACCCATCCCACAACAGGTAGCCGGCCATGATCCCGCACAGGCGATCGTTGACCTCTTCCTGGTGGAACAGCACCTTCTGCCCGGTCGAAACCCATTCCTTCATCTCGGGAAACAGGTTGCTGAGCATCTCGGTGTGGTCTTCGTGGATGCCGTACGGCCGATGTTTCCAGGCCACGCTGAACTCGTCGTAGTTGTGGAGGTTGTGAGACGAGGGAATGATCGACACCACGAACGCAAAACCCTGCTCGCGGATCCAGATGATCTCTTCCTGTCGACGCACCTTCCGATGATTCTGCGCGTACCCGCCCGGACGTTCGCTGATCGCGATTTGATCCTTGATGATCCACGTGAAGTTGCGGGGCGTGATGCCTTGCGCCCACTTGCCTTTTGCTGCCATTGACAGCATGGTGACACGGGATTGACGATCTGGGAAATCGGCGGGAACAAAACCAGCGGAAAAGAAGGGAATGGGCTGAAATTCTCCGCTTTTCGCTCCGATTTCCTTCTAACGCTCGGGAGGAACCACCACACGAGGATCGGCCCACACCAGGCGACTCGACTGCACCGCCGTCTGCACGTCGTGGGTGCGCACCATCCGTGCCCCCATCGCCATGGCCCATACCTCGGTCCCGATGGTGCCGGCATCCCGATCGTCGACCGCCACCTCTAGCGAATCGACCTTGTCTGCGGCACCTGCGGCACCAGCCGCAACGGCCGCAACGGCCTGGTCGGATCGAGCGAGAATGGCACCGAGAAAACGCTTTCGGCTCGTGCCCACAAGTACCGGATAACCAAGATCCGTGAGCCGGCTCAAGTGACGAAGCAACAGCAGGTTGTGCGCCTCGGACTTGCCGAAGCCAATGCCGGGATCGACCCACACCTCGGCGATCCCTGCCTCGACGGCCGCCGTGGCTTTTGCCTCCAGGAAATCGGTGACCTCGTCTACCACGTCGTCGTAACGCGGCGCGTTCTGCATGGTGGGGGGGACACCGCGCATGTGCATTGTGATCCAACCAACGTCGGGCCGTCCACACGAAACAACGACGTCGAGCAGCGCCGCCGAGATGTCGTTCACCAACCTGGCTCCGGCGGCAATCGCCGCTTCCGCCACCGCCGGCTTCACGGTGTCGATCGACACCCGTCCGGCACCGGCGGCGACCAACGCCTCGATCACCGGCACCACTCGCCGCAACTCCTCGTCGAGGTGGACAGGCTCGGCTCCCGGTCGGCTCGACTCGCCGCCCACGTCAACCACGTCGGCCCCCATGGTGAACATCGAAAGCCCGTGCGCCACCGCCGCTTCCTGATCGAGGTAACGCCCGCCGTCGCTAAACGAATCAGGAGTCACGTTGAGAATCCCCATCACCATCGGCCGTACCGACGGCAACAACATCGACGTCGCGGAGGCGACCGTCACCGGAGAGGTCATCGGGGAGAACTCTACTGGGCGACCCGCTCGCGTTTCTCTCCCACCTGTACCGAATCCACGGCCTGTACCGAATCCACGGCCCGTACCGAATCCACAGCCCCCGGACGGGCGGGGCGGGCTGCCGCATCCCGCCGCAGGCGCGACGGGCGCAGACCCGACGGGACGGGCGGGGCGGGCAGAGCTGCGTTCGTGTTAGCGGGCGCCATCGATGAGGCGCATCGCCTCGAATCGTGTAGCCGTATTGGTGCGAAAGATGCCACGCACGGCGCTGGTGACCGTGGACGCACCGGGTTTACGAACCCCTCGCATCGACATGCACAGGTGCTCGGCCTCGATGACCACGAGAACCCCACGAGGTTGCAGGGTGCGTTCCATTTCGTCGGCGATCTGCGTGGTGAGACGCTCTTGCACCTGCGGACGACGGGCGTAGGCATCTACCAAACGCGCCAGCTTCGACAAGCCGGTGACCTTGCCATCCGGGCCAGGGATATAGGCCAGATGGGCCTTGCCCATAAAGGGCACGAGATGGTGTTCGCACATCGAGGTGAGGGCAATGTCTCGCACCAGCACCATCTCGTCGTGGCCTGCTTCGAACATCACCTGCAAGTGCTCCTCCGGCGATTCGCGTAACCCGGCAAACACCTCGGCGTACATGCGAGCCACACGGCTCGGCGTGTTGAGCAGCCCATCACGTTCGGGGTCCTCGCCGATGGCAATAAGGATCTCCCGCACGGCCGCTTCGATACGGGGCAGGTCGACCGGTTCCGACAGCGGCGCCGGCCGGTGCTCGGGCCCACGGCGGGGAAGGAAACCGAGGTCGAGTTCCGCCTGATCGAGTTCGTCGAAGGGCGGGAGACCGGTGTAGCCATTGCTCTCCGCGGAGCTTTCGGCGGCCGTCGAACTGTTGCGGTCGTGATTCTGTTCGGTCACGGTTCCTGCTTTCGTTGCGGGCGGATCTGGGTATGCGTGACGTGGGTACCGAGGCCGTCGAGACGGGCAGGGCCAGAGATCGGAGACTGCACCGGCGCGAGCGCCCCCGTCTCCGCATTTTCTACACCGGGACCACCAACGTCCCACGACTCCAGCGGGCCGAGAATCGGTGCCAAGTCGCGGTCGTCGAGGGTCTCCTTCTCGATCAACGCGTCGGCGAGCTGGTCGAGGGTGGCCCGGTGCAGCGTGAGTACTTCACGCGCCTCGGCATGGGCCTCATCGAGAAGTCGGCGCACCTCAGAATCGATCGCCGCAGCGACCTCGTCGGAGTAGTTCTGTTCGTGCTGGAACTCCTTGCCAAGAAACACCTCGCCGGATTGATGTCCGAGTTGCTGCGGGCCGAGCCGTTCGCTCATGCCGAACTGCGTAACCATCAGCCGAGCGATGCGGGTGGCCCGCTCGATGTCGTTCTGCGCGCCGGTGGTGGGGTCGCCGAAAATCAGCTCCTCGGCCGTGCGTCCGCCCATCAGCATGGACATCTGATCTCGCAGTTCGGATCGGGTCTGCAGGTGACGGTCCTCGGTGGGCAGCGAGAGCGTCCAGCCCAGCGCTCGCCCGCGAGCAATGATCGAGACCTTGTGGATCGGATCCGTGTTCGGCAAGACGTGGCCGACCAACGCGTGCCCGGCTTCGTGGTAGGCCGTGATTTGTTTCTCCTTGGCGGACATCACCCGGCTCTTACGTTCGGGGCCGGCAACCACTCGTTCCACCGCCTCCTCGCACGACGACATAGTGATCAGCTCCGCACCACGGCGGGCGGTGAGGATGGCAGCCTCGTTCACCAGGTTGGCCAGATCGGCACCGGTGAATCCCGAAGTACGACGGGCCAGCACACCAAGATCCACCTCGGGGGCGAGCGGCTTGCCGGCGGAGTGCACCCGGAGAATCGCTTCTCGACCCACGAGGTCGGGTTGGTCGACCACGATCTGCCGGTCGAACCGGCCCGGCCGCAACAGGGCCGGATCGAGAATGTCGGGTCGATTGGTGGCAGCGATCAGGATCACCCCGGTGGTGACGTCGAAACCATCCATTTCAACCAGCAGTTGGTTGAGGGTCTGTTCGCGCTCGTCGTGCCCGCCACCAAGCCCCGCCCCACGGTGCCGGCCCACGGCATCGATCTCGTCGACGAAGATGATCGCCGGCGCCGACTTCTTCGCTTGTTCGAACAGGGCACGCACCCGGCTGGCGCCGACGCCCACGAACATCTCCATGAAGTCCGAACCGGAGATGGAGAAGAACGGAGCATCGGCCTCGCCGGCGACGGCGCGGGCAAGGAGGGTCTTGCCGGTTCCGGGCGGGCCGAACAACAGCACACCCTTGGGGATCTTGGCCCCAACCGCTTTGAACTTCTCCGGCTGGCTGAGGAACTCCTGTATCTCCCGCAGTTCCTCCACCGCTTCATCGCACCCGGCCACATCGGCGAACGTGACCTTGGGCTGGTCGTCGCCGAACCGTTTGGCCTTGGACTTGCCCAGCCCCATCGTTTTCCCGCCGCCCTGGGCCATCGACAGGATGTACAGCATCGCTCCCATGATCAGCAGCAAGGGCACGATGTTGATAAGGAGATCGACGAGCCCGCCGGATCCGCCACCCTCGGTCTTCGGATCGACCCCACCGTCGAGGAGCTTGGTGGTGAGCTCATCGGTGTATTCGCGCGGAAACGACGTGGTGAAACGTGTGCCGTCGCGCAAGGTACCCGTGAGCTCATGGGCGGCATCGTTGATCGTGATCTCGGAGATCTGCCCCTCTGCGATGCGGTTCTCCAGTTCGAGGAGGGCGAGTTCCTTGGGCGGCTCGGTGCGACGCGTGAACGACAGCCCGACCGCGAGAACCACGAGGCACGCCGCTAGGGCGAAAAGAAATGGAGGACGAAGGATGCGCTTCACGTTGAGCTACGAGGCTACCGGGCCGCTCGGTCATCGAGGTTGCGAGACTGAAGTTGCGAGACTGAGGTTGCGTCATTGCCCGAACCTTTCGGGCACACGGTGGGCACGCGGTGGGCACGCGGTGGACGACCGCATTCGAGAAGTCAGTCTTCGGTGTAGGTGGAGATGTACGACAGGTTGCAATGACCCTCCGCCACGTCGAGCCCGTATCCCACCACGAAGTCGGTCGGGATCCAGGTATCCACGAGACGTCAAGACGGCCTCAACCCTACCGGGGTAAGGACCGGTCCCTCACGGACTACCGCAGTGCTGGAGCACGATCGACCCGTCCGTGGCCTCCACATCGAACTGGAGCCGATCGAGCTGCACTTCGAGCACCCGCCCGTAGGCCGGATCGAAGCGCACCCGGGACGAGGTGGTGCCCTCGGTGGTCACCCGCGCCGTGACCGGCCCGGTGTGGCCCGGCGCGATCACGATCACGTCCCCCACCTGCAACACCGCTCGAACCGCCGCCACCGGTTCGGCACAATCGCCCCGGAGGTCGGGGGCTGGAGTGACCGGGCCACCTCGAGCGACGAGGGCGAGCCGGGCGAGCACATCCGCCCGGTCTCGGGCCGATTGCGGCGGTGGTACCGGCAGCCCGCTTTCGGCCCGTTCGCGCCGCAGCCACCCCACGGAGGGCGTCTCCGTCGGGTCGCGGAAGGGCTCGTACCGGGTCTCGGGATGCACTCGCAATGCGTGAGAGCTGTGGCCGATGCCGAGTACGAGACGGCGCTGGGCGGCGAAATCGGGCGCCTGTTCCTCGGCGCGTTCGAAGAGCAGGGTGACGTTGGACGGCACGCCGGCGAGGATCACCGCGCCGGCGGCAAGCCCGGCCAGCAGGTGCGTACGGGCAAGCCGATCGAGCGCAACGGCGACGAGCGGGGTGAGCAGCACTGCGCCAATGCCCAGGTAGCGGGGTGCTCGTGCGGTCTCGATCCCGAAGAACGAGCGGTTCCAGCACACGGCGGCGAACAGCACGGGCGCCGCTGCGGCCAAGGAGACCGGAGCCGCCCCCCGTGAGCGCACCCATTCGGCGGCCCCGTCGCGGAGGACGCCGCCCATTCCCGCGATCACCACGCCTCCGAGGGCGACTGCTGCGACGGTGGACGCGCCGAGCGCCAAGAAAACACCGGTGGTGCCATAGGACGCCCAGGCCAGCAACTCGGTTGAAGCCGGCCTGATCAACGTCGTCACGTCGTCGCGATACGACAGGTACCAGAGTCCGTAGACAGCGAGTAGCGAAACGCCGTGTAGCGCCGCAGCCCGCCATCCTCGACGAAGCAGGCAGGCCAAACCGACGGCACCCACGAAGAGCGGCGCCATGCCCGACGTGCCCAGGCCAATCAGGCCGACGAGCCACCCGACGACGTCACGACGTCCCAATCGGCCGTCGTGGTCGGCGAGGGCCATGTGCCCGAACCCGCAGACCATGGTTCCCACCATTGACACCTGCACGGCGAGCAGCAGGTTCTGGTCGGCGGCGCCGAATAGGACCAGCGGCACCGTCGCGACGGTGGCGGCCCAACCGCCTGCGCCACCGCGACGAGCGGTAGACCGCACGAGCAGCACGAGGCCGAGGTGGGCGACGATGGTGGCGGCCTGGTACGGAAGATAGCTATTGAGCCCGAACAACCGGTGCATCAGCGCGTACACGAGGACCGGCACCGTCGACCAGTGCTGGTGCTGGGGACGGAACAGGCCGTCCACCGAACCGGGATCCCGCAGGAGCAGGCCCCAGTCGTCGCCGCGGATGAACCAGTAGTCGGCCCCGGCAGTCAGGAGCACGGGCACGGCGGCGAGCAGGACCAGTCCGAACACCGTGGCGCTCAACCGGTCGGCGTTCCACCGGTTGGCGTTCCACCACCCGCCACGTGGATGCAGGCGGCGGCGCACCTTCGAGAAGTCAGTCTTCGATGTAGGTGGAGATATACGGCAGGTTGCGATGACGCTCTGCCACATCGAGTCCGTAGCCCACCACAAAGTCGGTCGGGATCCGGAAGCCCACATAACGCAGGGGTGGTTCCACCTTCTGCATGCCGTCTTTGACCAGCAGCGCGCATACATCAAGGCTGGCCGGGCTCCGGGTGGCAAGGTTTTTGAGGAGGTAGTTGAGCGTCAGGCCGGAGTCGACGATGTCTTCTACCACGATCACCCGCCGGTTGTGAAGGTCGATATCGAGGTCCTTCACGATGCGGACGATGCCGCTCGTTTTCGTGGCACTGCCGTAGCTCGACACGGCCATGAAGTCGAACTCCACCGGCAGGTCGATGGCCCGGGCGAGGTCGCTCATGAACAAAAACGCGCCTTTGAGCACACCAACCAAGAGCGGCACGGAGCCTTCATAGTCGTCGGCAATCTGCTTGCCGATCTCCCGCACCCGTTGGGCGATCTCCGCCTCGGACACAACCACTTCACCAAGGCGCGGATCTCGGTGTGGATCCGCACTCAGCTCAGCGTGGGGGGCAGCATCGGCCATGCCGGGGCGACGATAGTTCGTCGGGGCCGGGTTTACCTACGGGGCCCTCAGATCCGCTGCAAGGCGAGGCGGCCGGCGTGCCGGCGGACCTCCCATCCGCCGCCCACATCCGTGGCCACGGCCTCGCCGCCAGCCACTCGACGCACCCGCGCAATCGTGGCAGCATCGGGGGGGTGCAGCTCTGGAGCGACGCTGCGCACCCAACTCCGTATTGCCACTGCGGCCAGCGCGGGTAACGCCTCGGCCAGACGGCGGGCATCGGTGGGATCGATGGCGACGGCGAGTTCGTCAAGGTGATCTGCCCCACCTCTCGCCACGTCGGCAGTTCGGGCCAGGATCGGCACCAGATCCCGCGCCGCCACCTCGGCCAGCAGCGGCAGCACTTCATGGCGCACGCGGTTTCGCCGGAAGCCGGGGTCGTTGTTCGAGGGGTCGACAACCGGCTCGAGCCCCATCGCTGCGCAGAGTGCGGAGGTCTCGGCACGACGGATGGCCAGCAGCGGTTTGCTGACCGAAGGCCGCATGGCTCCGAGACCATGGAGCCCGGCGCCTCGAATCAGGTTGAGAAGCAGGGTTTCGGCTTGGTCGTCCATGGTGTGGCCCGTGAGCACGCCGTCAGGGAGCGCGTCATACCGCGCCCTTCGCGCCCGGGCCTCAAGGTCCCCGCCGAGATCGACGATGGCCGAGCGTGCTTCGAATCGGGCGCCGAATCGAACGGCGGCGTGTCGAACCACATCAGCTTCCGCCGCGGACCCCGTTCGCAGACCGTGGTCCACGTGGAACGCAGTGGTGACGCAGCCGGCGGCAGTCGCCAACACCAAAAGCGCCAGCGAATCGGCGCCACCAGAAACGCCGCAATTCACCGGAGTCCCGGGGGCCGGAAAGGTGGTTCTGGTGAGTAATTCGACGACCAGTGACGCGGCGTCAGTGGAACGATGCTTGGCAACGTCGGCGGTGATGTTGTTCTCCGGCGACACGTCAGGCCGCAGTCGGACGCACCCGAGCGAGCCAGAGGTCCGGGTTGCGGATTTCGGCAATGCTCGGAAGGTTCGCCGGCGTGATCCATGCCTCATCGATGATGCGCTCGCCACCTTCACGTTCGATCGCCTCGATGAACTTCTCACCCTGCTCGTATTGGTTGAGCTTGGCTTCGAGACCCACGAACTGCTGCACGAACTTGGCCAACGGCGTGGCGTTTTGTCGACGCTGCTTCAAGGCCCGACTGAACCGATCGGCGTTCGGCACGAGGCCTTTGCCGGCGCGGTCCATGGTGATGTCGCCGTGCCCTTCGAGCAGGCTCATCAACCCCGATACCTGTTCCATGACCTTGCGTTGATCAGCGTTGGCGAACACCGCCATGATCCCGCCGTCTTCCAACGGGTTGGTGCCCTTGCGCATGGCCTCGAGCACCCGCATCAGGGCTTCGATAAGCCGTTTTGGATCCGGATCCACGGACTCCATGGTCTGGCCGACGAGCCCGAGGAAATGGTCGCGCATCCACGGCACCCCCGTGAACTGCGCTCGATGCGTGACCTCATGCAAGGCCAGCCACAACCGGAACTCACGGGGTGGGAACGCGAACAGTTTTTCGATCGCCAGCACGTTGGGACCGACGTAGTAAACGATGTCCTGATCGGCCGGGTTCTCCTCTTCCACGATGAGGAGGTCGTACTGTCCGAGCACTCGCCCCGACATCCAGCCGAGCAACATCCCAATCTCGGCCCCCGCCATTTTTGATGCCACCGGAGCCGCCGGGCTCGACGTGAGCCGTTCTTCGAACTTGGTGAGCACCGGGCGGAGCAGTCGTTGGAACGACGCAACGTTGGCACGGATCCAATCCGGGCGATCGGCGAGCCGGGCTCGAGCCGGGCCGGCGAGCGACCGCAAACCTGTTTCCTGCGCCACCAGTTCCTCGGCCTGCGCGGTGAGCTCTTCGAAATCGGGGGCCAACGAGTCGTAATGATAGGACTGAGCGAAGGGCTCGCGTCCCGACATCTTTATGGCCACCCGCTCCGCCATGTCCCAGTCGATCGCCTGCGTCATGGGGGACCTTTCGCGCCGATCAGCGACGTTCGTAACGTGGGATGACGACCTTCACCACGTACCCAACGACCGTACCGATGATGAGCAGGATCGACGGCACGGCCAGGGCCACCCCAATCCAGTAGTGCCATACGACAGCGAACATGGAGGTCAGTGTAGGAGGCCGAACCGCCAACGCCTCGAATCGAGCGGCAATGACCTCGTGCGACCGGTGGCGGGTGTTCGCTCAGTGGTCGGCGAGCGTGCCGGTAGTCGGGTCCGCGGCCGCTCCGGCAAGAAGGTCGGCCACCTTCTGTCGCAGCGAGTCGGGCACCTGCTCCTGGCATCGATGCGACACAACCGCACGCAACTCCGTCTCGAACTCGAACGCCTCGAGACAAGGGCTGCAGTCGTCGAGGTGCTGCGAGATGTCGTGGCGTTTGGCCTCGGTGAGCTCACCGTCGAGAAAGCTGTACAGCTCGGCAATCGCTTCCTGGCAATTGTCGCCCTCGTGACCGGCGTGATCGTGGTCGGCGTGATCGTGGTCGGCGTGATCGTGCTGAGCAGAATTTTCAGGCTGCCCGGAATTTTCGTGTTCGCTCATGGCTGACTCTCCACCGTTTCGGTGATGCTCGGGGTGCCTCGAGTGGCGGCGCCGACGAGATTTCGCTGACTGGCAAATCCGTACAACTCCTTTTGCAGTGCTTTCCTTCCCCGATGTAGCCGACTCATCACCGTGCCGATCGGAATATCGAGGATGTCGGCGATCTCCTTGTATTGAAATCCCTCCACATCGGCGAGGAGCACCACCATGCGGAACGACTCGGGAAGGGCTTCGAGGGCGTCTTTCACCTCGGACTCCGAAAGGAGGTCCATCAGTTCGTCCTCGGCACTTCGGCCCATGGCCGCAGCTTCGAGCCCCCCGAGCCGGCGGAAAAGATAGAGGTCCTCGCCCTCATCCAACTCCGTCTCATCGGGACGACGTTTCTTGGATCGATACGAATTGATGAACGCGTTGGTGAGAATTCGGTAGAGCCACGCTTTGAGATTTGTTCCCTGCTCGAACCCCCCAAAGCCGCGGTACGCCCGCAGGTAGGTGTCCTGCACGAGATCCTCCGCGTCGGACGCATTGCGGGTCATGCGAAGGGCCGCGGCGTAGAGCCCGTCCATGAAGGGCATCGCCTGATCGCCGAAAGTTGCCTGGTCTGCCATCCGCGTAAGGCTACTGCCATCCTCGGATCATCGCGTTGGCCACGATCCGGTTCGAGCGGCGCACTTCCGTACGAGGACCGGCACTCCCGTACGAGGACCGGCAAGGACTGACGAGGAACACACGCAGCCCCAAAAACGGGAGGAAGCCCCACCGTCGCGGGGCTTCCTCGATAGTGCACCTTTGGATGGGACACCAAACCATCGACGCCCGAACACCCTTCCTTTAGCAATTTCTTGAGGCGATCTTCAGGTACATTCGCAAGCCCATTTTCGATAGGTACGGCCGGTACGCTCCACCTTCCCTTCCCCCTTCGGGGAGTCTCCTCCGGTGAGCCTCCCCGCAAGAGTCCCCTGCGAGGAACCATGTCGGCCATCACCGAACTCGTCACGAACCGATCTGGTGTGAAGCAGTTCCGCCGGCACTGGAAGGTCGCGGAATCGCCCAGGACCGAACTCCGTGCGGCCATGCTCATCGTGCACGGCATCTGCGAGCACAGCGCACGATACGCCCACGTGGCGGAGCACTTCGTCCATGCCGGCATCGACGTGCTGGCGTTCGACCTTCGTGGTCACGGCGAGACCCAGGGTCGGCGGGGATACGTCGACCGTTTCGATCACATGCTGGACGACGTCGAGGAGTTGCTGGAGGAACGACGTTCGCATGGCGTACCCGTCGTCCTGCTCGGCCACAGCCTGGGCGGACTCATCTGCACGGCCTACGCCACGACACAGCGACCCCAGCCCGATCTTCTCGTCCTGAGCGCCCCGGCATTAGCGGCCAACGTTCCGGGATGGCAACGGCTCATGGCCCCGGTTTTCTCGTGCATCGCTCCAATCCTCGCCCTCCCCTCGGACTTCGACGGCGCACTGCTCTCGGGCGATCCCGACGTGGGAGAGGCTTACCGCGCCGACCCGTTGCGAGTCACCAAAACCACGGCACGCCTCGGCAACGAGATCTTCTCGGCGATGGATCACACCAACCGCGACCTTTCGAAGATCCGAATACCCACCTATGTGTTCCACGGAACCGCGGATGAATTGGTGCCGCCGTCGGCATCCGCCCCGCTCGCCGAACTCCCCGGGGTCACGCGAGTGCTCCACCCGAAACTCCGCCATGAGTGCCTGAACGAACCCGAACGAGCTGATGTTCTCCGTGGTATCGATGAATGGTTGGCCCCCCGGATCTCCTGACCCGGTAGATTCTTGTGCAGATGTCCGAATCCGTCCGGGGGGGACGAACCGACGACAGCCCATTCTCTGCCGAGAAGGCGACGGTACCTCGCGCCTACCCGAACGGTCCGCAGCAACCTTCAGCCGCCAGCCTCGCCTTGGCCATCGCCTCCGGCATGCTGTCCGACGAGCCGATGCTCCCGATCACCGACCTCCTCCAACTGTCGTTGCTCGGCAGTCCGGCCACCGGCACCGGGTTTGAGGTTTGGGGTGCCACCGGGCCGGTTGTCGTCGCCGAGGTCGGGCGTTGTGATCTGCCGGTGATCGCCCGCAGTGTGGTGCGCATAGATGACCACGCCGAGATCGGTGTTGTGCGCTGCCACGGCGAGTCGACCGCGATCGATATCCGAACCCCGATTGACGGCCAGCCGAATCGCGTCGACATCCACCTCGACACGGTCGACCGAGCGGAGCGCGCCGCATCCACCCTCTCGTCGATCGTCGCCCATCTTCTCCTGGACCTTCCGCCATGGGGGGCTCGGCCCGACGATTCCACGGGGGTGTTGGTCACCGACGCCAGGGCCCGCGTGATCTCCTCCACACCATCCATGCATGGCATTCTCGGGTACACCCCCGAAGATCTACTCGGGCGAAGTCTGCTCGGCCTGCTCCACCCGGACGATCGCGAGATCGCCCTGCTCGCCTTCAAACGCACTCGAAGCAGCGGCGGTCGTCGGCTTCCACGCGAGTGGCGATTGCTGCACGCCAACGGTGAACCCGTCTCGGTCCAGCTCACTGGCCACAACCGCCTCGACGACCCCACCGTCGGGGGCGTGGTCAACAAGGTGCACGCCACGGGCGCTCGCAACCTCATGGACCGGGTGCTGTCGGCCCACATGCGCATCCTGGAAGACGCCGCCCGCGGGATCCCCATCGACGCCGTGCTCGATCGCATCGCCCGACTGCTCGACGACGTCGTCGATGGGCACGCGCTCCTCTTCACCTCGCCCGACACCGATCCTTCGTCCTCGGCCAGCGGTGGCACGCTCGAGCTTCGGGTGGCCCCCTCGCTCCCCGACACGGTCCACGATCGGCTCCGCCATCCCCAGCCCGTGAGTGAAGAAGCGGCCCCGTGGGGACGCGCCGCGCTGCGGGGCGAATCTGTCATAGACGAACGGCTGCGCGGACCGGGATTCGAGGGGTGGCACGACGAGTTGCACACGCTTGGGTTCCGCGCCGCCTACGCCTTTCCCTTCCGGCCCGACCAGCGCAACCGCCTCGGAGCCATTGCGGTGCTCTCTCACCGAGGTGGCCCCCCCACCGACGACGAAGCCCACGTCCTCAGGGTTGCGGCCGGATTGGCACGGCTCACGATCGAACGCGACCTCAGCGCCGCCAATCTGCTGCGCCGCACCACCCACGACGACCTCACCTCACTACCCAACCGTGTGCTGATCACTGATCTTCTGGACCACATGCTCCAGGTGGGGCTGGCCGATCACATCACCGCCGTACTCTTCGTGGGCATCGATCGTTTCACCCTCGTGAACGAAAGTTTCGGGCACGATGTGGGGGACCGACTCATTTGCACGGCCGGCCAACGACTCGTACGTGCTGCCCCCGAAGGGGCCACCGTCGGCCGCTTCGGAGGCGACGAGTTCGTGGTTCTCCTCCCCCATCTCAACGCACCGCGCGATGCGCTCGCCTTCGCCGAAACCTTCGCCAACGCCCTCCGAGCACCGTTCGATCTCGACGGGCTCGATCTGCGGGCCACCGTGAGTATCGGCGTGGCGTTCGCCCAACCAACCGAGCGAGGGGCATCAGCGGACCACGCCGCCGATCCGCACACTGGGGGTCCCCTCCAAGCTGCCGGCCTCCTCCGCGACGCCGACGCCGCCATGGTGCGCGCCAAAAGTCAGGGGCGCGATCGTTTCGAAATTTTCGACGACGTATTGCGCGCCCAAGTGCACGAACGACTGCGGACCGAACAAGACCTCCGAGCCGGGCTCGAGGACGAACAACTCGTGGTGTTTTACCAACCGGAGATCGACCTCCTCTCCGGCCGGTCCGTTGGAGCGGAGGCGCTGGTGCGTTGGCAGCACCCCACCCGCGGGCTGCTGCTTCCCGGAGAGTTCATCGAGCTCGCCGAAGAGACGGGCTTGGTAGTGCCCCTCGGCGAGCGTGTGCTCGCCGCCGCAGTGGCGTACGCGGCATTCGTCGTGGCGGACACCGCCAACCGCCCGGCACACCTCGAAAGCAGGTCCGCCGAAACCTCGACCGAACCACCGTTCACCGTTTGGGTGAACGCGGCGATGCGCCAACTTGACCCCGCCAGCCGGGCCCACCGACCGCTTGTGCACACGATCCGCGAACTGCTCAATCTCCACCAACTTCCCGCTCACCACCTCGGCGTCGAAGTCACCGAGCGCGATCTCGTGCGCGATATCGACGACACGATCACGCAGCTCCAAGAACTCGTCGACCTCGGCGTACGGGTTGCGGTCGACGACTTCGGTACCGGCTATTCCTCGCTCACCTACCTCAAACGGCTGCCCGTCCACGTGGTCAAGATCGACCAGAGTTTCGTATCCGGTCTCGGCGTCGACCCCCACGACGACGCGATCGTGCGAGCCGTGATCGACCTTGCCCATGCGCTCGGCAAGGAAGTCGTGGCCGAAGGGGTGGAGACGGAGGAACAACGAAGCCGGCTCCTGAGCATGGGGTGTCGCTACGCCCAAGGTTTCCTCTTCGCCCGTCCGATGCCGCGTCCCGGATGACCGCCGCCCCCCAGTGCTTTCGATCGTTCGGGGAGCAGACGATCCACTACTTCGATCGGCCCCATACCGGTCTCCCGGTCGACCCCGTCGGCGGGCCGGCGGGCATGGACCGCTGGCGAGTTGACCGCGGCGGTCGAACGCAACGCCGCCGCGAGCACTCACCGATTTTCGGCAGCAGAAGTGGACCGACACGTTCCGATCCCCGCCTTGCCGATTGCACGAAAACGGCTCCCGACGTTTTTCACCGCCTGCGGGCGCTTCTCTCCCCGTCAGAAATGGCGCAGGATGGGGATCGAGCGCGGGAAACGGGAAACGAATCTCCCCTCACGGCTTCTTCGAGGACACGCTTGCCATGACCACCATCGAACCCATGACCGAACCGAACCCATGACCGAACCGAACCCACTTTTGGTAACCCCGAGTTCACCACGGCGTCGGAGGCAGTGATGACGCCTGACGACGGATCCGAGGCGGCCCCCGTGGCAGCGGCACTAGAAAAGCTGCGCGCCTTTGTTGCCTCCCTGCCTCCCGACGAACGACAGGTGCTCGCCGCCCTGTTGGCGCCCGCCGTCACCCAGGCCTACGCCCAATACGGCGCCGGCGAAGAGGGCCACGACGTCGGCGGGTTCGCCATGGCCACACCGATCGATGGCTGGGCGCCGAACCACCTCTCGCAGGTGCTTACCTCCCAGCTTCGTTCGATGCGCTGGGAGATAGCCACCACCGACCCGGAAACCTGACCACCGAAACGTCCCGCTCGGCCTCCTCCTGGCTTTTGAGGGCCGCCCGATTCAGGCCGGTTGGCGTTTCAGGTCGGTTGGCGATTCAGGCCGCCCGATTCAGGCCGGTTGGCGTTTGCCGGTGCACACCTCGCAGGAGCGGGCATGCAATGCCGCTTCCACGATTTTCTGGCCGGCGAGTAAGGCGTCGAAGCCTTCGCAGCGCCGCACCCGCTTCGGGGTGACTTCCTCGAAGACGAGGGTTTGCCGGAGCCGGTTGCGGGCTCGATGCACCGCCACCTTGGCGGCGTTGGGGGTCATGTCGAGCACCCCGGCGATGTCGGTGGGGGTGAAACCCAACTGCGTCACCATGGCGATCAGCACGGCGTCCGAAGCTGGCAGGAGCCCAAGCCCGCGTTCCACCCGAGCGCTCAGTTCCCGTAGCTCCACGAGATCCTCGGTGGTGACATCGTCGACCGCCGCATGGTCGTCGTGCTGAGCGACTGGCGTGGACGGGCGACGCGAGCGTCCGCGGTAGTGATCCCGCACGAGGTTTCGGGCGATGGTGTTCAGCCACGGTTTGAACTGGGGGGCCGACGCCAACCCGGGCAATCCGCGAAGGGCACGGAGATACACCTCCTGGAGGAGGTCCGCTACGTCGTGGGGATCACCGACCTGGGCCGACAGAAGCCTGCGCACCGACGGCGAGGTGGCGGTCATCACTCGCTCGAACGCGCCGCGTTCACCGGCCACGGCGGCTCGCACGTTTGCTTCGAGCTCGTCGTCGTCCACGACGGGGAAGCGTAGTGGCCGCCCCGAGGCCGGCGAGCCGGGTTGGAGATTCGTTTCTCGAAGC
Source organism: Actinomycetes bacterium (assembly GCA_031415655.1). GTDB lineage: Bacteria > Actinomycetota > Acidimicrobiia > Acidimicrobiales > Acidimicrobilacustridaceae > JAKOVR01. The sequence goes on along the minus strand of JANOSD010000031.1, from coordinate 54,818 downwards.
GTTACGAGCGGGTGACGCCGTCGCGCACGGCGGCAGCAGCGACGGCCGCGGCCACCACTTCGCTGACCGTCTTGTCGAACACCGACGGGATCACATGATCGAACGCCAGCTCATCTTCGGTCACCCGGCTGGCGATGGCTTCGGCGGCGGCAAGCTGCATGCCTTGGGTGATGCGGCGTGCCCCCGAATCAAGCGCTCCCCGGAACATTCCAGGGAAACACAGCACGTTGTTGATTTGGTTGGGGTAGTCGCTTCGACCGGTGGCAATCACCGCCGCCACACCGGCGATTTCTTCCGGACGAATCTCGGGCTCGGGGTTGGCCAGAGCGAACACGATCGAACCGGGTGCCATTGCGGCGACGTTGTCCCGGGTGAGCAGGCCAGGGCCGCTCACCCCAATGAATACGTCGGCTCCGCGAACTACGTCTCCGAGCGAACCGCTGCGCTTCTCGGGGTTGGTGTTCTCCGCAAACCAAGCCTTCACCGGGTTGAGGTCGGCCCGGCCGTCGTAGATCGCTCCTTGACGGTCAACGCCGATCACGTTGGGCACGCCCGCGTGCAACAGGATTTTGCCGATCGCCACTCCGGCGGCGCCGACGCCGGCGATGGTGACAGTGAGGTCGGCCATCTTTTTGTCGACCAGCTTCAAGGCGTTGGTGAGGGCCGCCAGCACCACGACCGACGTGCCGTGCTGATCGTCGTGGAACACGGGAATGTCGAGCAGCTCGATGAGGCGCTCCTCGATCTCGAAACAGGCGGGGGCGGCGATGTCTTCGAGGTTGATGCCGCCGAATACCGGAGCGAGACGTTGCACCGTCTCGATGATTTCTTCCGCCGACGACACATCAAGGCAGATCGGAAATCCGTCGATCCCGGCGAACTCCTTGAACAGCAGGGCTTTGCCTTCCATCACCGGCATCGCTGCTGCGGGACCGATGTTGCCGAGGCCAAGCACCGCCGTGCCGTCGGTGACAATGGCGACGGTGTTGCGTTTGATCGTGAGCTCGTGCACTTTGGACGGGTCTTCGGCAATTGCCATGCACACCCGAGCCACCCCGGGCGTATAGGCCATCGAGAGGTCGTCGCGATCGCCAACGGGGGCAAGCGGGAGCACTTCGATCTTGCCACCGTCGTGCATGGCAAAGGTGCGGTCCTCCCACTCGAGCAGCTCGATGTCTTCCACCGAACGAATCCAATCGAGAATCGCTTGCTGATGGTCCTCGCTACCGCAGTTGATGACGACGTCTTCGTCGAGCGTGTCGAGTTTGGCTTCGAATCCCTGGAGCCCGGCAATGTTCCCGCCGAGCTCGCCAATTCCGAATGCGAGCCGACCAAGCTCACCCGGCCGGTTGGCCAATCGCACTCGCACTCGGATGGAGTAGGCGGCAGTGGGGGCAGGAAAGGAGCGGGGTTCGGTCGAGGGGGAGTCGGGCATGGCGAGAACGCTAGTGAGCGGTCCGCGTACTGCTCAATTTCATTGTCGGGCGCCGTCGCACCTTTCGGGCGGGTGAACCTTGCGGCGAGAAACTCGTCACATCGGCTGGTCACCCCCGAAAACCCCCGAAATCATTGAGTTTCGGAACGGCGTTCCAAGGTTGGCGACCTGTTGCCCACCCGCCGCTGTGGCGTACACTCCGCTCATGCCCCACGTGATCGCTGTCGCCAACCAGAAGGGTGGGGTGGCCAAGACCACGTCGGTCCACTCCTTGGGGGCGGCCCTGGTGGAAAAGGGGCACCGTGTGCTGTTGGTCGATCTCGACCCTCAAGCCTGTCTCACGTTCTCCAATGGCATCGATCCCGATGCGCTGGAACTCTCGCTCCACGATGTGATGCTCGGTCGAGCCAAGGCCGAGGATGTCCGCATCAAGGTGGGCGACCTTCATATTCTTCCGTCCTCGATCGACCTCGCCGGCGCCGAAGTGCACCTGCTCAGCCGCACCGGCCGCGAGTACGTCCTCAAGCGGGCGATCGCCACCATCGCTGGGTCCTACGACCTCGTGCTGATCGACTGCCCCCCCTCCCTTGGCATCCTCACGATCAATGGTCTCACTGCCGCCAATGAAGTACTGATCCCGCTGCAGTGCGAGACGTTGAGCCACCGCGGTGTCGGGCAGTTGCTCGACACCATCGACGACGTGCGTTCGTTCACCAACCCCGAGATCTCCGTTCGCGGCGTGATCGCCACCCTTTACGACAGCCGCACCAAGTTGGCCCAGCAGGTGATCGCCAGCGTGCCCGAGCACTACGGGCTCAAGGTGCTCGAGCCACCGATCCCCAAATCGGTGAAGGTCGCCGAAGCCCCAGGCAGCGGCCGGAGCATCCTCACTCATGCGCCCCATGCTCCCGCGGCCGAGGCCTACCGCCTGCTCGCCGCCCAACTGGTCCCGTCCCACGGATGACCCTCCCTTCCGAGCCATCGCCTCCCGCGTCGAGTACCCCTGCCGGAACCCGTCGCCCCCGTGCCTCCCGGATCGATCCCAACGGCAAACACGCCCTTTTCTCGTCTCCCGTAAAGGCCGCCCCCGATCAGATCGGCCCCGGCAACCAGAAGGAGGGCAAACACGCCCTCTACTCCACTGGCCCGCGTCAGACCGGCACAGTGATCGTCGACTGCCGAGCTTGCGGGGTGCGCACCCGATCCACGCTGATGGATCTCGGGGTCCGCATGGTCTCGATCTCCGTCTGGATTCCCGGGCGCAAACACAGCCACTGGATGCGATGCCCCGCCTGCCACAACCACACGTGGTGCCGCATCGGCTGGACCGAATAACGGCTTACCCCGGCGCCGTACCAGTTCTTCACCGCATCGATCGGACGCGGCGTCCCTCGACGTTTCGGTTTCGGATCCATCGATGGCGACGAGAAGTGGCTACAGAGCTACTCCGGCTGGCGCCCCACCGAACGCCCTTTGCCGCGACGTCCCAGGACGAGGAGCGAATGAATTGTGACCACCGCTACTCGTCAGCCTTTCCTTTACGTTTCCGCAAGAAGTCAGCCGTAGCAGCACAAACGATGACGACGATCAGGGCAATACCAAAAATCTGCCCGGCGTTGTAGGAACTCATGGTCGGAGACTACGTGATGAGTGCCCCAGAGCCTTTTCGGACTCGGGTTGGTGGGACCGTGATCTGCGTTAGGCGCAGCAGTACCCGCATTCTTCACACCACGACCAATCGCCCGTACTCTCGGCCCCCACAGGATAGTGCCCCCGGTCGGTGGCACACTTCGAGTCCGGCAGAAATGCATAAGAGTCCAATTCGTTCGTCGTGCCGCGTCGCACCCACGACTCGCCGGTCAGTTGCACGCAGACAGTGACCCAATGGCGGACGGTCATGGCCGGGAACGTTGAGCGGCCCCCCAGCCGGATCGAACTCGACCCCAAACAATAGCGGACGCACGCGCCACCCCGGTGGGTCCACCCCCTGAATGGTCACCAACAGTGCGTCGGTCATGCCAGGCTATTGACCACCCAAATCACCGCCGTGACCACCATTACAATGCAACAACGAATCGGTATAGATTTCCAATCCGAAGCCATAGTCACAACCGACTCCTGGCACTGGTGTGGTCAGGAACAAACGAAGTCGGCGACACCAAACCCGCCTTCCAAACTGAAATGCTGGTGCACCTGCAAAGCACAACAACCGAATCATTCTGACCGGTCAGACTCTGGAAAGGCTTCCCCGTACGGAACTGCTATCCGACAGTGATAGCAAGCTGCCATGGTCCCATCTTGATTGTACCACTCATGCCGAGTGGGCCGACATGGCCTGGGCGACTTCGGGATGCGAACCGCCAGTTCCCTGGGAAGATGTACTCGTATCCAGTATCGCCACCGGTTCATCGATCAAGCCATTGCGACGATAGGGATTACAATTATAATAGTGAGGATGAGCATGATCGCTCGGAGCCGGCAATTCGCGTCACAGGACGGACCATTTGAGAGATCGTCTGGCCAAAGGTTGTCCCCGAGACTTGATGCCGCTCCCACAACTCCCAGGCCAATCCCGACTGCTCCTGACACGCCCTGGTTCAGGGCACTCCTGAAACCGTCAGCAAGACACTCGACCATGCCATTCTGACTATTGCGCCGTATGCGTCGGCCCTTCTCCTCTGTGATCAGGCGTTGTTTCTCGGCGGTCGGTGTATTTGGGTCTCGCAGCCTGTCGCTTACCTCCTGATCAGTAAGGTACACGAACTCGTTAGACTTCTTGTTCTGCTTTCCGCCTTTGGCGCCCATCCCCACTGGCGTATCTTCGTCACAACCATCGCCCGGTCCTACCGAAAACACTCCTATGCACCACAACCCGCTGGGGTCGGTGGCGTTGAGTGGGTTGCCGCCAACGTAGCCGTACGCCTCTCTAGTGATCGGGTTGATGGGGTCTCGAGTGAGGAATTGTGCGGTGGTGGGGTCGTAGTAGCGGGCTCGGAGGTACACGAATCCGGTTTCAGCGTCGCGTTGTTCGGCGGCCCACCCAAGCTTCGGAGTGATCCCGGTACCGGTGGTGTTCCACGGCCCAGACCCCGTTGCCGTGACCGTCCCTTGCGGGCTGTACGACCATGTGCCTTGCACCACACCCGCAGTGTTGGTCACCGCGCGGGTGGAGCCAAGCTGATCATGATGGTAAAAGTACGTTCCACCGGGGGTGCCGTCTGTTTGTTCGAACGGCAAACCATCAGGCCCGTAAATGATGTGCGTTGTGCTGGTACCACTGGTTTCGGTGAGCAGCATTGGTAGCCCACCGGTTTGGGACCACACCTGTTTGGTGACCGTGGTGTTGTTCCCGGCACTGGTGTTCACACACCCAATGTTACACGTCTTCGTGATCCGGTTCCCGGCACCGTCGTACGTGTACGTCCACGTCCCCTTGTTCACACTGAAATACCCGGTGACGTCAACAATCACATCAGAAGCCTGCGAGCCGACGTACACGTTGATCGTGCCATCCGCCCCAACCTTGGCGATCGCCGCGTTCGCCATCGCCGCATTCGGCAACGAATAGTTCAGATTCGACGTCAACGGACTCGGCAAAGCCGTCCCGCCCGGATACAACGACACAAACCCCGCCGCGGTATACGACGTCGCGGTGACGTTCACCATCACCGCCGTGATCCCATTTGTCGGAAGACCGCCCTGACCGTTGATCTTCACGTTCCGGGTGGTGTTCGCCGTGAACGGCCCACACGTAGGGGCACAATTCACCGAAGAACCAGTACGAGTGTCGTAAATCCTTGCCGGCGTGTTCAACAACACCATGTCACTACCCGTCGCCGTCTCACTGATCGACGTCCAACCGGCAACATCAATGATCACATCAACCGGTTGCCCAGACCCGTTATACACCTTGATCTTCCCGGTATCCGCCCCAGTCGTCTCCACCTTGACCACGGCGAACTCCGCAGTGGTCTGCCCGGCCGTGAAACTCGTGTTATTCGTCAACGGGTTCGGCAACGCCTGGCCGCCCGCGTACAGGGTAAGGAACCCGGTAGCAGCAGGGGTCGGGACCGTCACATTCACCGCCACCGACCCAACCGTGGTTGAACCAGCCGAACAAACCGGCAACGGACCCTGCCCGCAAATCGGCACCGACAACGACTGGCCGGCAGCGATCTTGCCGACCGGCACACCAATACCCGGAGCACGCGTGTCGGTGATCCGTGTTGGATTCGTGGGCGTGAACGTCCCACCCGCGGTACCGGTGGCGGCGGAGTACCAGCCTTGAATATCCACAATCACATCAACCTGGACCGATCCGGGGGAGTTGTAGAGCTTGATCTTCCCGTCGGCACCGACTTTGACGAGCGCGAGGTTGGAGATCGTCGCCGATGTGTAGTTCAAGGTCGACACCGCCGGCGGGGGCCCCAAGTCAGACGAGAACGCGGTGAGGAAACCGGTGCCAGTACCCCCGGCTGCGTTCGCTGCGCTGACGTTGACGACAACCGCCGCCACACCAGATGCAGGCACCCCGGTGCTTCCGCCGGTGACCGTCAAAGACTTGGTCTGCCCCCCAGTGAACTTACCAACCGGGAACCCAGTAGAAGGGACACCGGTGATACTGCTGGCGGCACGGTAGGGATTGGTGGGGGTGTACTCGCCTTGGTTGCCGGCCTGACGGGGCCCATCCACCGTGGTGAGCCGGTTGGCGAGGTCGTACCCCAGTGTTGTTGAGGTGCCACCGGTGGGCGGGGTGACAGTGGTGCGGTTGCCGCGAATGTCCGAACTGACTCCCGTTGCGGCTGCGGGTGGGACAGCACACGCTGCCGGCGCACCCCCGGTGACGCCGGGTTGGGTGTAACACAACTGGTTGGCCGGGTTGAACTGTTGGCCGGTGGCACCGGCGCCGGTGTTGTCACCGAGTTTGGTGGGATTATCCGCCGTGTCGAATGACCAGGTGCGAAGGTTCGACGCGCCAGTCGGCGGCGCCGCGCACGTTGGCGTACCAGTGCCGGCGACGTTTGATGAGTAACAGAGCCGCTGGTTCGCGTCGTACCCGAACCACGTGGATGCTTGACCGGGGAGCCCGGTGGACGTTTCGGTCTTGATGTTGCTGTTGGCATCCCTCGTGTACCCGAGCGTCGCGTATGCGGTGTTGTTGCTCTTGAACGCGATGGCTGTGGTGGCACTGACGTCAACCAACCGGTCGGCAGTGTCGAACGTGAACACATCAGTGTTCCCTACACCCGGAAAGTTGATCGTCGAATAGTTGCCGTTGGCGTCGGGCGTGAACGACGTGGTGTTCACCGGAGTCGCAAGGTCGGTGATCGAGGTCATCCGGTCGGCCGAGTCGAAGACGCGGGTCACACATTTGACAGGGGTGACCCCGCAGTTGCCGCCCGGGTACGCGATCTTGGTGAGATTCGAGTTCGCATCCCACCCGTACCCAACCGCCGTGTTGTTCCCATCCACGGTGCCGGTGAGGCGCGACAAGCTGTCCCACGACCATGTTGCCTGGGTCAACCCCGTCACATTCATTTTGGTTCGCCGGCTCACGGTGTCGTACTCGACCAGCGTCACATCCGGGGTGGTGTCGCCATAGTTGACGGACGTGAGTTCCGACGCGTCGTCGTACCCGTACGTGGTTGTCGACGCCGCCGTGTTGCCGGCCTCACGGGTCTTCACCCGACCGAACGCGTCGTAGCCGTATTTGGTGCACAACGCCCAGAGGGCGCCCGAGCAAACACCGCCGGGAGCGGCTTCGGAGATGAGTTGCCCGGTCGGCGAGTACGTGTAGTTGGTGATGTTCCCCGCCGGGTCGGTCTGCGATTTCAGGGAACCGTCAGCCCAAAACGCCGTGGCTTGCGTTCCGATCGGCCGAATCGTCTGTTTTGGTTCGCCGTTCTTCTCGTACACGAAGGTGGTGGTGTTCGCCGGTGACAGTGCATCTTTCACCCAGTCGACCTGCCCTTCGCGACCGAAACTGCGTTCGGTGATCGACCCGACCGGGTTGGTCGTCTTGGTGACCCGCCCGTACACATCGGAGACATAGACCGTCTGCGGCCCGGATGGCTGGTTCTTCGGGGACCGCGACGTGAGGATCCTGCCCACGTTGTCATAGGTCACCGATCCTACCGGTGCCCCGGTGTAGGCCTGCTTCGAGGTCAGCCGGTCACCGGTCGCGGGACTGTAGGTGAACTCGCTTCGCACGCCGGACGGCTGCTGGTTTTGTGGGGACCGCACGAAACGAAGGTCGGCGACGTGCTGTTCGTCGCCGTTGCTTGCGCCGTTCGTGCCGAGGGTGGTCGTGTCGTACTCGAATGTGGTCCACGCTTCGGCAGGGTTCAACGCCCCTGGCGGCGCCGTGTTTGTGCATGCTCCACCGGTGCCGCCGGGCAGGATCGGGGTGCAGGCCGAAAGCACATGCCGGTAGTTGTCGTACGTGAAGGTCGTGACCACCGCGGCACTGTCGGTGACCGTCAACGGCAGGCCGAAAAGCAACGGGTTCCCTGTCGTGTCGTAGGTCGAGCTCACCGTCCGCTGTGTGGTCGCGTCAACTCGCTGGGTGGCGCTCTGGGTGAACCCTGAGGCATCACGGGTCGTAGTGCTCAGCACCACTTCGGTGTACGGGCTGAGCGAGGTCACTACTGCTTCGGATTTGATACCGCCGAGCGCGTCGTAGGTGAACACCCGGGACTGGAGGTTCGTGCCGAGCACCGACCCGGTGCCAGCGGTGACCTTTGTGCGCTGCTTGGCCGAGTTGTAGAAGTCGACACGGACATTGCCGAGGGGGTCCGTCACGGTTGTCTGGTCTGGCACGCTGTAGTTAAACGTGGTCACCCGATTCGGGGTGACCCGCTTGTCGGTCTGCGACGTGACTCTCCCCTGCCCGTCGAACACGTTCACGATGTCCTCAGCCGACGCCGCTGGGGTGTTGGCAGTGCCGAGCGCCGGGTCGGCTACCTGCCGGGGCCGTCGGATGTTCGTGAGGCGATGGGACGCGTCGTACTGGAAATGCCATCGATTCGACGCCGTGGCCGGCTGGCCGACCAACCGAACCTCTTCCACGTCGGTCAAGTTTGCAGCGCTGTCGTAGAAATAGCTGACTCTGCGGTTCGTCGGCGTCGCTTGATCGGTCACCGTAGCGATCAGTTGCTTTCCTGCCTGCGTCGTCCAGGTCAGGTTCAGTTCACGGCCCGACTTATCGTCCTTGATTTTCGTCAGGTCATTGCCCGTGTAGGTGTACGTGGTGGTGAACTTCTCGGGTGTCTTCATCACTCGCAGACGCCCATCTCCCGACCCCGGATTATCAAAGGTCAACACGGTCTGGTCCTGCAACGTGAACACCCAGTTGTTCGTCCCGGATTTCGCCAAACTCGAGGTGACCCACGGGCCGCCTGCATACGCCACCGCTGGGCCAGACGATGACACGACCGGGTCGAACACCGTCTTCGCCCCGGTTGGTCCGAGGATCGTCACCTGACCGGTGGCGGGCGTGTCCTTCTTCACCCGCCACCCGAACGACGAAAACCCTCCGTACCCGAAATCACCGGCAGTCCCCGCCTGCAATGACGAATACGACCGTCCGACCGTCAACCCTCCCCCACGGGACGGGACCACCAAATCGGTCGCCGACTCCACCACATTCCCGAAATTGGTGAGCACCGGATCCGCCGCCGACGCCGAACCCGACGTGACAAGCCCCGAGGCCGGGTTGCACACACAGGCGATCTCCGACGAATCGGACCCACAGGTTGGCGCCCCCGGATACGTCATCGTGAACACAAATGAAGGTTCAGGACGCAACCCCCGCTGGTCCAAATTTAAGACCAGTCGATACCAACCGGCTGACGCCACGTTTTGAAAGAATGACGTACCCGTGGACGTTCCAATCCCTTGGACGACTCCGAGAAAGCCGTGACCTTCAATCGGGGGATCGGATCCAATCGGTTGATCCCCGTACTCTAAACGAGTGCCCACGACCACCCCGGGGAAAGTTACCGGAGGGACATCGTACGAACTCGCGTTCATCGCCAGCGACCACGAGAAATTAGTGACACCGCTCTGAAGGTAGATCCACCCAGAGTGGAATTGGCCCGCGAATCCCCCCGGTTGCGTCCAGGCCTTGCCCGCTCCATAGGAGTTCTGCATACCAATCGTGCCGCCCTGAGCGCACAACTTTGGCGCCTTCGTCGAACTCGATGAACTCTTGGGCCACTCGGTGGCCCCCTGTGCTTCCGCTGGGGCAGCGTCACGCACCGCTGGCGCCACCGCCAAAACCGTGCCCGCCGACGCCATCAGCGCCAGGGCAATCAGGCCAGCAAGCCACCTATGGGCGGGCGGGCGGGCGGGAAATGCCGCAACGGAACAACCTTGACCATGTGATCCTCCCAGATCGCCGTGCCCCACATCACGGGACCATCAGCACAGGCCTTTGTTCTAACACGCCTTGTCAAGTACCAAGGTCGTCGTTCACGGCGTTCAGAGGGCAATCGGGCTCGTATAGCCATCTGAAGTGGGATCTCACGAGCTGCAACAACAAGGATCGCCGCGCGCTCCGCTTGAACGAGGTCGGTGGCTTTCGCACCGCTGAAATGACCGGGGGAGGCCGACCGAACGAAACCAGTCCGTCCCGTTTCACGCAGTCCGGGAATCGCCTCTCCAGCCCCGGTCTGCGCGCCGGTCAGAAGGCGTCGAAGTCGAGGAACTCGAAGGTGTCGAATCGGAACGAGGCCTGATCAAGATCGGTCAGCGTGAGGAAGAGCAGGTTGAGCGGCGCCGGGAGAAACCGCCTCGGCACGGTGATACCCCGCATCGGAAGGTGGGCGTTGAATCCGACGTACATCGCGACCGGAGCCCGATGATGACGACACGCTTCAGTGACGATCGCTTCGGCCGGAAGCGGGCCGCGGGATCCGAAACGGGGCAGCATCTTCATAAGCATCACGACGGGGACACCTTTGGCTTTCGCAACCGACGTGATCGCCACCACATTGTTCGACGCGTGCAACACATAGCTCGTATTGGGTCGAGCGAGCCGCCACCGCAGCTGATCGAGAGACCAGCGTTGCGTCCAGTCGGTGGCCGGATGTTGATCGAGATCGGAGCAAAGCTCCCCGAACGTCTTGCTCTCTAGGAACTCGGGGGTGACGGGGTAACTGTCGACACCCTTTCGCCAAAGGGGCGATGGCAGCAGCATCTTCACCGGCAGTTCGCAAACCAGTGTGGCGCCGAGACCGTCGAGCGACACCGCCGGATCGGTGGAACTGGCATTCGTGACGCCGAACCCGCCAACCACCCCTTGTTCAATCACATGCGGGACATGGTTGAGAATCTCGTGGGCAAAAAGGTTCTCGCCCCGCCGGCCCGGCAGGATCGCGATGTTCACGATCTGCACGAAACGGGTGCTGCGTTCGGCGTTACGGAACTCCTGCGGAAGCGCCGCCCCGTGGCCGAACACCTCCTCGTTTTCGTCACGGAGATCCACCGCGATCGCCGTTCCGACCGGGCTCTCGTTGTAGTGCCAGTTGAGGTAGGCAGGATCGGCGAACCGCTCATCGCGAAACACCCGATGCAGCAACGCGGAGGTGTCGTCCCAATCCTTGGTGGGGAGGTCAGCCACCACCGGCACCGTCTCGCGACCCTCTTCGGCCGACGAGAGAGCGCTGGGCGAATCGGTGTGCTCGGTCATCGGGTTGCCTCCATCGTCCGCCTGCCGTTCGCCGAGAGCGAGGGTAGTGCACGAGTTCCATCGGTAGCCCGAGTGACGGGGCAGCTTGACCGGCGAACTGGGCACACCTTTCGGCGCGCGAGCGACGTTATGTGTGCCCGGTTCGGCCCGTTCGGCCAACTGGGCACACCTGTGGGCGCGGGAGCGACGTTATGTGTGCCCAGTTCGGGAAGGGGCCCAGTTCGGGAAAGGGCGTTCGGGAAGGGGCGTTCGGAAAGGGGTGCCGGGGTTGGGCGACCGGAGCGGTGCTACGAGCGTTCGCCGATGAGGCGAACTTGCTGATCGCCCTTCACGATCCGCCCGATTTCCATGGCGCGGTGGCCGTGGGAGCGGGCGACGTCGAGCGTCTTGAAGGCATCGCCGGGGGGCACCACCACAATCATCCCGATGCCGAGGTTGAACACCTTGGCCATCTCGTCCGGATGGATCCCACCCAGCGATTGGATCTCGGTGAAGATACGGGGGGTCTCCCACTCCCGTCGGTCAACCTCGGCGGACACCCCATGGGGAAGCACTCGAACCAGGTTGCCGGGAATACCGCCACCGGTGATATGGGCGACGCCACGAACGTCTACCGCTTTGTGCAACGCCAGCACCGCCGGGGCGTAGATGACGGAGGGGGCCAGGAGTTCGTCCGCCAGCGAGTGATGAGCGCCGTCGAACGCCGGTTCATTGAGTTTCCGCTCGGCTCGGTCAAACAACACTCGTCGCACCAGGGAGAAACCGTTCGATCGCAGATTCGGGGACGGAAGGCCGATAAGCACATCGCCGGGTTTGATGTTCTGACCGGTGACGATGAAATCACGTTCCACCGCCCCGACGGCGAAGCCCACGAGGTCGAACTCGCCGGGCTCCATGGCGCCGGGGTGCTCGGCCATCTCGCCGCCGATGAGCGCACAGCCGGCCTGCCGGCAACCCTCGGCCACACCTTCGACGAGTTGTTCGATGTGGTCGGGGTCGAGTTTGCCCACGGCGATGTAGTCGAGAAAGAAGAGAGGCTCAGCGCCTTGGCAGACGAGGTCGTCGACGCACATCGCCACGAGATCGACGCCGATGGTGGTGAACTTGCCGGCTGCTTGGGCCACGAGGGCTTTGGTGCCGACACCGTCGGTGGACGACACCAGCACCGGGTGTTTGTAGCGCTTGGCGTCGAAACCGAACAACCCACCAAACCCGCCGATGTCGCCGATCACCTCGGGGCGAAACGTGCTGCGAACCTTGGCCTTTATGCGTTCGACCGCTTGTTCGCCGGCATCAATATCAACGCCAGCGCCAGCGTAGGTCTCACCCATGGGAACGTCTCCTGTTGTTCACGACACCGATTCCGGTGGCTCCGCCGGACCCGATGGGCCCGCCGGACCCGATGGGGGCGTCTTTTCGTCGGATTGATTGGCTTGTTTCGCTTCGTTGGCCGGAAGTTGTACGTCGGTGTCGAACAGCAGTGTGAGTGTGGCCGATCCGGCATCTACGCGCGGAGTAGCGGTGCGCTCAAGCACTCCTTTGCTGAGCGTGAGCGGCACCTCGACCGGATAGTTGCCCGTGAAACACGCGTCGCAGAAGCCCGCATTCGCAACTCCCGATGCCGCCTTCACCCGATCGAGTTCGAGATAGGCCAGCGAGTCGACGTTGAGGTATTTCTGGATTTCGCCCACCGACATGCTCGCCGCTACCAACTCACCTTGGGTGCCGGTGTCCATCCCATAGAAGCACGGCCAGGCGTACGGCGGCGAGGAGATGCGCAGGTGCACTTCGAGCGCACCGGACTCCCGCAGCATCTTTACCATTGCTCTCGTGGTGGTACCGCGGACAATCGAATCATCAACCACGATGAGGCGTTTGCCTTCGATGTTGTCGCGGAGAGGATTGAGTTTGAGCCGCACACCGAGGGCACGCATCTCTTGATTCGGGGCGATGAAGGTGCGGCCGATGTAGCGGTTCTTGACGAGCCCGAAACCGAACGGAATACCGCTGGCGTGGGCATACCCCTCAGCCGCCGGAATGCCGCTTTCGGGTACGCCCATCACGAGGTCGGCATCCACCGGCGCTTGATTGAAAAGCTGGTTCCCCATGCGCACCCGGGCAGAGTGCACACCCTGGGTATAGAGGCGTCCGTCGGGCCGGTGGAAGTAGACGAACTCCATCAGACAAAGGCGGGGGTCGATGTCTTCCACGGCGTAGGGGTACACAGATCGCATACCAGTGGCATCGATCACGATCATTTCTCCCGGTTCCACTTCGCGGATCTCATCAGCTCCAACGATGTCGAGCGCCGGAGACTCCGAAGCCACCGCAAAACCGCTATCAAGACGGCCAAGACACAACGGCCAGAACCCATGCGGATCGCGGACGGCGATCACGTGCCCCTCGTCCATCACCACGATCGAAAAGGCACCCTTGAGCCGGGGGAGCACCCGAAGCAGCGCCCGTTCCAACGCTCGGCCATCAGCCGACGCTTCGGGGTCGTTGGCCAGTTCGATGGCGATGAGCTCGGCCATGAGGTCGGTGTCGGAGCTGACGGACCCCAACATCCCCGCCTCGGCCGCCAGCTCCTCGGTGTTGACCAAGTTGCCGTTGTGGCCGAGGGCGAATGAGTGGGCCCCCACGTTGCGATACATCGGCTGGGCGTTGTGCCACACGCTCGAGCCAGTTGTGGAGTAGCGCACATGCCCAATCGCCAAGTGCCCGTTCAACGCCGCCAGGGTGCGTTCCCCGAACACGTTGGACACGAGGCCCATGTCCTTTACGACGGTGATGGTCTCGCCGTCGCTGACGGCAATACCCGCCGATTCCTGCCCACGGTGCTGCAGTGCGTAGAGGCCCAGGTACACCAAGTGCGATACCGGCTGATTTGGAGCGTAGACACCGAAGACGCCGCATTCGTGGCCCGGGGTCTCGTCGAGCTGAACGGCTTCGACGGATTGGGCACCGGCTGCCGGGTCACGCACAGCGGCCACTGTAGCGAGCGCGGTCCCGCCACCGGAACCCCGGTCCAACCCTAACCTGGGCGGGATTCTGCTCGGATACGGGCGGAATCTCCTCCAGAACGGTCAGCGATGGGTGGAACGGCCAGCGAAAGGGTCAGGCTTGGATCGTGCCACCGCCGAGGGCGTTGGGCAGCCGGTCGCGCCACGTGGTCGACGCTTCGGCCAGGGACACGTCGAGCAGGCCCTTCACCGAAATGCGATCGCCATTGGCCACACCGATACGGCTGAACGGCATCCCGGCCTGTTCGAGTACCTGCTCCACTGCTCCCAACATCTCGGGAGCGACACACAACACCGCTCGCGAGGGCGACTCGCTGAAGAGCTCGGCGGCGTCGGCCACGCGCGCCACGTTGACGCCCACACCGGATCGCACCGCCATCTCCGCCAACGCCAGGCCCAAGCCGCCGCTCGACACGTCGTGGGCACCGGCGATCAGCCCGCCGTTTACGAGGGTCCGGACAACGTCGGCCACGGCCGAGTGCATGGCAAGGTCCAACCGCGGAAGCGTGCCCCCTCGATGCCCACGATCACGTGCCCACAACGAGCCAGACAGCTCGGATTGAGTGACACCCACCAGCAACATCCGCCCGCCGGGAACCAACGTGACGCCGGGCGGTCGGCGATCCAGCGAGTCGATGAGGCCCAACACCCCGAGCACCGGGGTGGGGTCGATATCGGCGCCCCGAGACTCGTTGTAGAAGCTGACGTTGCCGCCGATCACCGGCAACCCAAACGCCAGGCATGCCTCGGTCATCCCGTCGATCGCCTCCGAGAACTGCCACATCACTTCGGGGTGTTCGGGGTTGCCGAAGTTGAGGCAATTCACCACGGCGATCGGTCGGGCACCCACCATGGCCAGGTTGAGCACCGACTCGGCCACGGTGAGCGCTGTGCCGGCACGAGGGTCGACGGCGCACCAGCGATGGTTCCCATCCGTGGTTAGGGCCAACGCCCGACCGGTGTCGGCGCCGGTGGTGGGGTGTTTCAGCCGCAGAACTGCGGCATCGCCGGCGGGGCCTTCCACCGTGTTGAGGAAGAGTTGGTGGTCGTATTGACTCGACACCCAGGTGGTGTCGACGAGCATCTGGAGAAGCTCTTTGCCGGCGTCGATCGATTCTGGCATGGGCTCGGAAGATGCCAGCGTGCGAGTAGTGACATCGAAACCCACGGGCGGCGCCATCGGACGGTGATAAAGGGGGGCGGCATCGTGGAGTGACGAGGCCGGCACATCGGCGAGCACCTCGCCGTCGAACCCGTCCATGATCCGCAAGGCACCACCTTCGGTGACCCGCCCTACGACGTTGGCTCGTATCTCCCATTTCTGGCAGATGGTGAGCACTTCGTCGAGGCCGGCGGGCTCAACGATCGCCAACATGCGTTCCTGACTCTCGCTCGTCATCACTTCAA
Organism: Actinomycetes bacterium; assembly: GCA_031415655.1. Lineage (GTDB taxonomy): Bacteria > Actinomycetota > Acidimicrobiia > Acidimicrobiales > Acidimicrobilacustridaceae > JAKOVR01. The sequence continues at coordinate 39,262 of JANOSD010000031.1, read as the reverse complement.
ATGCCGCCATGCCGGGCTCCCGGCGAGCCACCGCCGTCACGTCGACATCCATGCCCATCCCGCCCCGGGAGGCCGTCTCACTCGTGGCACAACAAAGCCCGGCACCGCCGAGATCTTGGATACCCACGACGAGCCCCGCATCGAGCAATTCGAGGCATGCCTCGATGAGTCGTTTCTCCTCAAAGGGATCGCCGACCTGCACGCTCGGGCGCTTCTCGGCATCGGCTGCTTCGTCACCAAAGCCGGCCGACGCCAGCACGCTCACACCGCCGATTCCATCACGCCCGGTGGTGGAACCAAGCAACACGGCGAGGTTGCCCACGCCGGTGGCGCTGCCCAGGACGAGGCGTTCCGTGGGAAGTAGACCGAGGCAGAGCACGTTCACGAGGGGATTGCCGGCATAGGTGTCGTCGAAGACGGTTTCGCCTCCCACCGTGGGCACGCCAACCGAGTTGCCATACCCCGAGATACCGGACACCACCCCTTCGGCAATCCACCGACTCCGAGCATCGTCGAGCGATCCGAAACGCAAAGGATCCATCAGGGCTATCGGACGGGCGCCCATGGTGAAGATGTCGCGCAGGATGCCGCCCGCCCCCGTCGCCGCCCCTTGGTACGGCTCGATAGCACTCGGATGGTTGTGGCTCTCGATGCGGAGTGCGGCGGCAATCCCGTCGCCAACGTCCACGACGCCGGCATTCTCACCCGGACCGACGAGCACCCAATCGGCTTCCGTAGGAAGCCGCTTCAAGTGCACACGAGACGATTTGTAGGAGCAATGCTCCGACCACATCACGGCGTACATCGCCAATTCGAGATGGTTCGGATCTCGACCCAGAATGGTCGTGATCGTGGCGGCCTCATCGTCGGTGAGGCCAAGGGCTCGATGGATCGGCTCAGACATGCGGTCAAACTACCCGAACCTTTCGGACCGGCCGAAAGGCGCAGTCGGCGAACAGAGCTCACGAAGGAGAAAGGACCGCACGCGATGTTCTATTGGAACAAGACAGGAGTCTCGCAATTTGCGGTTGCAGGTGGCGAATTGCCTTTCGCTTTGTGAAGTAGTTGGCTAGAGGTATGCCAGCATCAAAGAAGACCAAAAAAACCATGTCCGATGACCACAAAGCCGCGTTGAGTTCCGGCCGAACCGCGAGCAATGCAGTCAAGCGGTACCTCGATGCAATCGAAGCAAATCGTCCCAAACGAGGCCGGAAGCGCACGATTGAAACGGTGGAAGCCCAGCTCGAGAGCATTTCCGAAGAGATTGCAAACGCGTCGTCGATCACTCGCCTGAACCTGATTCAGCGACAGTCCAACCTCATCGAGGAACTCGGCAGTTTCGACGAAGTGGTCGACATGTCCGCCCTTGAAGCCGACTTCGTCACGCATGCTTTCGCCTACAGCGAGGCCAAGGGCATCACCCGGGCCACCTGGCGGGCCTTGAACGTGCCGGCGGAATTGCTCGAGCAAGCCGGCATCACCCGCGCCCGGGGGTAACCCCGAGTCCCAGAACGATTCGGCGGCTTCTCGAAGCGTCACCGGGACACGCTCGCAATCCGCAGTCCGATGCGTCATTCAGTCGCTCACGCGGCCCCTTCCGAAACAGCCAACTAGGCTCCGGCCAACAGCTTCAAAGGGGGCCCGTGAGCGATTGGTCAAACAACTTCTATGGGGGCGACGAGAGCCCTCTGGGAACGGTCGCGAAAGATCTCGGCTTACGTCTCGTCGGTGAGCCCACCCGTGGGTATCAAGAAGACGTCCCGCGCGGATTGCCATGGTCGCTTCCGCTGCTGGCCCAAGGGAAAGAAACCGACCTCTCCGAACTCATGTACGGGCCGTTCGCCGGTGTCAGCACCCAGGTATTCCGCTTTAACTTGGTCACCTATCGTGACGATTCCTCAAACCCCGCCCGATCCTGCCTGGTGTTCGCCTTCGACGCCGCCTTTCCCACCCTCTCAATCCACCCCCACAACCGTCTTTCGCTGGCGCAGGAACGAGACAAGTCCCCGTTTGGGCAGCGATACCGAGTTCTCGGACACGACCCCGACGTCGTCAAACTCGTCCTCTCCGACGACCTCCGCGTCTGGCTGAGCCGGCTCACGATGCCGCTCCGCCTCGAACTCGGCGGCGGCACGCTGCTCGGTCATGTGCCCGCGCTGCCCCCTGAAAAGCTGGCAAATCTTGTGCAGACGATGTACCGGATCTACCTCCAGATTCCCGACGAAGCATGGAATCGATTCGGCACCGGCGCCCGAACGAACGAGTAAGAGGCGAGGAGCGTGTCCCCGTATCGTTTCGAAAAGCGGATTCCGAGCGCGCTTCGAAACAGCGCAAGAACGCAGCGTCAAAAGCCCCCCCCCCCCCCTGTTCCTCGAAGGTGAGACGGAGGGCACCGCGAGTCTCGAAGCTCAGCGGAACCCGCCGAATGGTTGACGAGAGACGCTCGTCGAGGTTCGCGTCGGTTGTCGCCAATCAATTGGTCCCCAGGGACCCAACGGCTACCCGCGTGGGGCGGTAGTGAGGGCGATGCATTCGGCGGCGGGAATCGGCCGACTGAAGAGATAGCCCTGGGCCAGCTCGCACTCAAGCTCACGCAGCCCAGCCGCCTGCTCCTCGGTCTCCACGCCCTCCGCCACGGTCTTGAGCCCGAGGCTCTTCGCCATTGCGATTGCGGCGGTGACGATCGCTCGCTCCTGCGAACCCGGCTTCTCCATGCCATCCACGAACGACCGGTCGATCTTGAGATAGTCGGCCATGGTGAAGTGGCGGATGTACTCCAAGCTGGCGTAGCCCGTGCCGAAATCGTCGATGGCGATCTGCACCCCAAGCAGCTTTAGATCCTCCAGCGCCGCGATGGCCCGGTCGACATCGTGGACGAGGTCCGACTCGGTGACCTCGAAGCACAGCCGTGATGGGTCCAACCCCGTCCGGGCCAACACTCCCGTCACCACGTCGTGCAACTCCGGTGCAGCGAGCTGTCGGGCTGAAAGGTTCACCGCCACCTGCATTGATTCGCCATCGGGAAGCAGAGGCCACTCCGACGTGACCTCACACGCTCGTTCCAACACCCACCAACCAAGGGGAACAATAAGCCCGGTCTCTTCGGCAAGCGGGATAAACAACCCGGGCATCACCATGCCGTGGCCGGGCCGATGCCAGCGAACGAGGGCTTCGACATGATTCATCGCACCATCGGACAAACGGACGGCCGGCTGGAAATGCAACTCGAACTCCGCCGCCTCGATGGCATGACGGAGCGCCTGCTCAAGCGCGAGTTGCTCAACCTTTCGCTGATCCCGGCCCGCCTCGAAAATGGCATGCTGGTTTCGGCCTTGCGCCTTCGCTCGATACATCGCCACGTCGGCATTGCGGATCATCTGCTCAGCCGACACCGTTGCATCTTCCGCAAACGAAATGCCGACCGATGTGGTGATGAAGATCTCCCCCGCACCGAGGCGGAACGGCTCTAACAGCACCTTCCCGAACCGATCAGCGGCAGCCAGGGCGGCGGCCTCATCGGCGACTCGGTTACACACGACCATGTATTTGTCGCCGCCGAACCGACCAAGCGTGTCGCCCGGGCGAAGCGGCTCCCGGAGCCGTTCCGCCACAAGTTGGAGGAGCTGATCACCGAGGGCGTGCCCGACCGAATCGTTGATCACCTTGAAACGATCAAGGTCGACGAACAGCACCGCGACGCCGGTGTGGACCCGTTCGGCTCGACGAAGCGCGTCTTCGATTCGCGTGAGGAGAAGCGTTCGATTGGGGAGCCCGGTGAGATTGTCGTACAGCGCCTGGTACTCAAGAGTGGACTCGAAACGCCGGCGCTCGATGGCAATCGCCGCCAGGTTGCGGGCCCGGCTCAGCAGCTCGGTCTCGAACGAACCGAGGGGATCGGTGGATCGGTGAAACACCGTGAGCGCGCCCAGCAGCTCACCGGAGCCCGGGGCCAACAACGAGGCCACCCGGCAAACCTGCAGCCCTTGATCCCGTAGAAGCGACACATCGCGGAAGCGCTCATCGGTGGCCAGCGGGTACTCCATCACGTCGGGTCCGGAGTCGCGCAGAGCCGCCCCTGGCTCGGACCGCGGGTTGAATTCATCGAGCAGGTTGACGACCTGTCGGGGGAGGCTCGGCGCAGCCCGCACTCGAATCGTTCCATCAGTGTCGAGCATGCCGATTGCGCACAATGACGACTCGATCGAATGTTCGATCATCTGGGTGATCTTTTGCAGGGTGATCTCGAGTGGCGCGCCACGGGCGATGGCTTCGAGCAGGTCTGCCTGCTCAGCGAGTAGTTCCTCGGCCCGGCGCCGCGTGGTGACATCGCGAATGTTGACTACCACCCCGTCCACCACCGGGTCGTCAAGCATGGGCGTAACCAGGAGATCCAAGATGCGCCAGTCGCCGGACTTCGTGCGGGCACGGATCTCGATGAGCGATGGCGACAATGAGCGATCGTTCGGGGGCGGTTGGTCGAGGACCGGCAACTGTCCGGGTATCGGAAACTGGTCGGATTCGGGCCGGGCCCCGAAAAAGGCCCGCCGCGCCGCGTCACGATCATCGGGATGGATCACGTCGATCTGGTTCTGTCCAACGAACTCGTCGATCGTGTACCCCAACAACCACTCCACCGCTGGAGTGGCGAACGTGACCACGCCCTCCCGATCCATCACCAGCACGAGATCGGACCCGCCCGCCACCAGCCGTTGCGCCCACTGCTCGCTGTGACGAAGCCGCCGCTCCGCTTCAGCCCGCTCGCTGACGTCACTCAGCGTCATGATGATCCCGTTGATCGCCGGATGATCAAGCAGCTCACTGCCGTTGGCGAGGACGGTGCGATAGGTGCCGTCGAGGTGACGCACCCGCACCTCGACGGGGCGGGCATCAGAGCCCTGCTCGATGGACGCGGCAAAGTCGCGCACGCCGGCCTCGAGGTCATCTGGGTGGAGGTAGTCGAACACCGAGGTGCCATGGACACTCTCCGGTGCGAAACCGAGACGGAGCTGGACCGACGGGCTCACCCACGTGACGATCCCCTCGGCATTCGTGACCAACATGACGTCGCTGATACCCCGAGTGATTGCCTGTGCCCACTCCTCATTACGCCAAAGCGCGGCCGCCGCAGCGTGGCCCGCCTCGAGGTCGCGGTAGGTGGCGAGCAGTAACTGATCGTCGTTGACTCCCGGCACCTGCTCGTAGGTGGCTTCAACACGAGAGGTCGTTCCATCAGTTCCGCGCAGGACCGCCTCGACGACGACCCGCTCCCCGGCCCGAAGCCCGCGCTGCTCAAGCTGTTCGAGTTGTTCGATCGCCGCCTGGTCGGCATCGGGACCAAGCAGAACACGGGTGGGCTTCCCGACAATCGACGCCTCGTCGATCCCCAACAAACGGAGAAGAGTGTCGTTGACCAAGACAATGGTCGATTCGTGCTCGCCGCCGACGCGCCTGCTTACCACCACGGCATCGGGTGAGCGCTCGATCAACCGATGAAACAGCCCCGCCGCCTCGGTGCGTGAAGGCGCGTCGGTTCCGGCGCCGACCGTGCTGCTCGACAGTTCCCCGTCGGGGCCGTCGACGACGGGCAGAGAACCCGGGTCGGTGATGGTGACGCTCCTCGGTCTGGCCTGCGGAGGATGCAGGGGCGGCTGTCGCAGTCGGACGATAGTCGCCTCTCCGAGGTACTGGCGAAGGAATCCGGCCTCTTTCTCCCACATGAGTCGTTCGGCCTACGCGGGGTGACGAACTGAGCGGCCAGCGCGTCACGCCCCTTCAAAGGCGCCGCAGTCCCGTATCGACGAATGATCACTACCTGTTGCCAGTTGGCCGCCTGCCGACTGCGCGCCCTTCGGCGAGTCCGGTACCGTCCCGTATATGCCCGCTGGTCAGGATCGTCTCTTCGATGGCGACGACAACCTCACGTTCACCGTGGCCGCCCTCACTGCCACCGTGCGCGAGGCGTTCAAGGTGCTCTTCCCCGAGGAGTTGTGGGTGGAGGGCGAAATCGCCAGCCTGAGCTCGGGGCGAACCAAGTCCACATCGGCGAGGGCGAGGCATGTGTATTTCGACCTCGTTTCACCCGACGAGCCTGACCGCGACCCCGCTGCCAGTCGCTCCTCGGCGCGTCCGACCCTTCCTGTCGTCCTTTTCGATGCCAACCGCAAACGGGTGAACGACGTGCTCCGCGAGCATCAGTCGATCAAGATGGGCGATGGCGTCCGTGTGCGGATTCGCGGCCGGCTCGAGTTCTACCCAGCTCGAGCCCAGGTGCAGTTCGTCATGACGGGCATCGATCCGGAGTTCACCGTTGCGCTCCTGGTAGATGCTCGCCAACGACTGCTCGGCGAGTTACTGACGGAGGGACTGATCGAGCGAAACCGGGCTCTGCCTGTCCCCGAGGTTCCCTTCCGGATCGGACTCATCACAAGTGCCGGCAGCGCGGCCGAGGCCGACTTCCTCCACGAACTTCGATCCTCGGGTTTGTCCTGGCACGTCCAAGCAATTGACGCCCCGATGCAAGGAGTCGACTCACCCCGGCGCGTCGCCGCCGCGCTCCGATCGCTGAGCCTCGCGAACCCTCCCCCGGATCTCATCGCGGTGGTCCGTGGGGGTGGTGCCAAGACCGACCTGGCGGCGTTCGACCACGAACTCATCGCCCGGGCAGTCGCCACGTTGGCCACCCCGGTGTTCACCGGCATCGGGCACGAGATCGACTCGTCGGTGGCCGATGCCGTCGCCGCGGTGTCTTGCAAGACGCCTACCGCCTGCGCGGCCGAGATCGTTCGTCGGGCGACGAGCTGGGTGCGCCGGTCGCAGCTCGCCGGGCAGCGGATTCCTGCTGCGACGAAACGGGCGATGGTCGCCGCCGAAGCGATTCACGACAACGCGGCGGCACAACTCGCGACGGCAGCCTCCGCTCGGATCAGCGTGGCACGCGACTCCCTCCATCGCGCCGACTCCACGCTTCTGCGCGCCACCACCCGAACCGTCGCCGCAGAAAGCCGTCGACTCGAATCGATTGCCCTCACCCTTCGTTCGCTCGACCCCGTTCGGACGCTCGAACGCGGGTTCACGATCACTCGCACGATCGACGGGGCCCTCGTTCGGGAGTCCGTTCATCCCGGTACGGAACTTGTGACCACGACGGCCACCACCACCATCACGAGCACCACCATCACGAGCACCACCAACTGAAGTCAATCCGCCGACAACCCGGATCCGTGGCTTTGGCACCGGGTGTGGGGTTCTTGCGCTCGGCCACATGGCGACACAATCGGCGCTGGCCCTATTCTCAAAGTGTGAGCAAGCCCGCCAAGCCTTCGGGCGTCGCTGTCCCGTCCGGAATCGACTCGTACTCCCAGGCGGTAGAGGAGCTCGAAACAATCCTGGAGCGCCTCGACGACGGCCGGATCGACGTCGACCTCCTCACCGCCGAGGTCGGGCGGGCCGCCGAGCTGCTTGCGTTCTGTCGCACTCGGTTGGCCGTGGCCGACATCGCCGTCGAACGGATCGTGGCCACGCTTCGGACGGAAGAGGACCTCGTTCCCGGTCGCGGTACCCTGACCGAAGACGGCGTAGATCCACCCGAGCCCAACCCCGACGCCCCCTGAGCTCGACGTCGTTGCTGGTCGAGTTCGCGACCGGCTCAGTGCCATTCTCGACCTGGAAAACAAACGGCGGCGCGCCGTCGATGCCAACCTCGCGCAACCCCTCTCGTCGATCACGCGGCTGGTGCTCAACGGTGGCAAACGCCTTCGTCCCGCGTTTTGATTCTGGGCCTACGTCGGCACCGGAGGCGATCCCGACGACAACCTGGTGATTGATGTTGGCGCCGCGTTCGAACCCTCCACGCGTTTGCACTCATGCACGACGACGTCATGGACGGCTCACTCACGCGTCGTGGGCTCACCACTATCCACACCGAGTTCGCTGGACTTCACCGCGAGGCAGGTTGGCGGGGCGAGCCCCGAAGGTTCGGGGAGGGCGTGGCAGTCCTGGCCGGCGACCGCGCCGCCGTTCTCGCCGATCGTCTCCTGCGAGGCGCGCCTCTTGCTGCCGTTGAGCTGTGGCACGAACTCAAGCTCGAAGTCGACGTGGGCCAGTATCTCGACCTCCTCGGCACCGTACGCAGCAACACCGACCTCGCTGCCGCCCAACGCATTGCCCGGTACAAGTCCCGGAAGTACACCGTCGAACGGCCACTGCAGCAACGTTTGGGCGATCCCTCGCCGCGCTTTCGGCCTATGGCCAAACGGTGGGCGAGGCGTTTCAATCGCGGGATGATCTCCTCGGCGTGTTTGGCGACGCCTCCCAGGTGGGGAAGCCGGTTGGGGCGCTCGTTTCCGCACCACTCACCGCAGATCGGGTCGAGGCTCTCACGGCGTTGGCGTGGTTCGTCGCCGACCGAGCCGCTGAGGCTTCACCGGGCCCCAACCATCTCGCCGTGGGAACTTGTGGGATAGGAGCGTGTCCCAGCAATGCTTCGAAAAGCGGATTCCGATCCGCGGTTCGAACTCTCGCACGGACGCGACGTCGAAAGCCCCCTTTTCCGGGCGGTGAGACGGAGGACGCTGCGAGTTTCGAAGCTGGCCGGAGGCCGCCGAGTGGTTATTGGGACACGCGCCTAACTCAGGATGGGCCATGAACTCGGTGGGTATCATGCACGGGTGACGACGACCGGAAGCGACGCGGCGCGGATGGCCGAGGACGAGCGCTTCCGTGCGCTCATCCAGGACAGCGCCGATGTCATCGCCGTCTTGGATCTCAATGGTTGTATCTCGTTTCTCAGTCCGAGCTCCGAGCAGTTGTTCGGAGCCAAAATCGACCTCGCCACCGCGGGAGAGGCGATCTCGTTTGTCCACCCCGCCGACCGGGACCGAATCGCCCAGGAGTTCGGCGCGCTTCTCGACGAATCAGCGGCCGTGCTGAGGAGCGACGTTCGTATGCGACGGGCCGACGGCGCCGTGCGTTTCATGGAGATCAACGCCCGCAACCTCCTCCACAACCCGCATGTGGCGGGCATCGTGTGCAGCCTTCGCGACGTCACCGAACGCCGCCATGTGGAAGACCAACTTCGCGACACCGCGCAGCAACTGGAGCGAGTCCTAAACCACTCTCGAGATGCGATCGTGGTGATCGGCGCAACAGGAGCAATCGAATGGGTCTCCCCTGCCGTCACCGACCTCCTCGGATTCCAACCCCACGAACTCATTGGACAGGAGTCCTTCGGCTTTGCCCACCCCGACGACCTGAATGTCGCCCTCTCCCGCGCTGCTGCGGCCTTAATCGCCGATGTTTATGGCGAGCCGTTGGTCATGCGAATGCGTCATCAGGACGACTCATGGATTCCATGCGAGGCCGCCGCTGGCGCAGTGCTGGCCGACGACGGCACGATCGAGAGCGTGGTGGTGAACCTTCACGACGCGCGTGCCCGCCTTATCGCCGAAGCCGAGGTAACCGCCACCAACGATCGTTTCCGAGCGCTGGTTGAACACTCGGGAGCGGTGGCCGAGATCATCGACGCCGAAGGCTCGATTCTCTGGATCTCCGACAACGTGTTCGAGTTGCTGGGCTACCGACCGGAGGAGATGATCGGACAGTTAGCCGCCACCTTCGCGCACCCGGACGACCTCATCGCCTCACTTGGCATCACCAGCGAAATCGGTCGAGCACTCGGGGCATCGGCCACGTTTGATGCCCGAATCCGCCACAAGAATGGTTCGTGGAGATGGATGGACCTGACGTTCACCAACCGGCTCGACGACCCCGCCATCAACGGTGTGATCGGAAACTTCCGGGATGTCACCGACCGCCACATCGCCGAGCAGGCGCTGCGGTCAAGCGAAAAACTCTTTCGGTCCGTCGCCCAATCGAGCCCCACTGGCATCTTCCAGAAGGACGCGCAGCGCAACTGCGTGTACGTCAACGAGCGGTGGCAGGAAATCACGGGCTACACCTTCGAACAGGCCATGGGCAGCGGTTGGCGACGCATTGTCCACCCCGACGACCGCGGCCCGCTCGGTGTCGACGAACCGAACCAACCGGTCGGCACCGTGGCGGTCACCGCCGAGTTCCGGGTCGTGCGCCCGGATGGCACGATTCGTTGGGTAGCCGTGAGTACGGCACCAATGATCGACGACCTGGGATCGGTGATCGGCACGGTCGGCACCCTGGAAGACGTCTCCGATCGGATCGACGCGGAACGCAACAACCAGCGATTCATCGACATCTTCGAAGCGACCAGCGACCTCGTGGCTATCACCGACCCCGACGGAGAACTGCTCTCGGTCAACCGTGCCGCCCGCGAGTTCCTCAACCTCGAGTTTGGTCAATCGCTCCACGGTCTCAATCTCCTCGCCCGCTTGCCCAGTGGTCACGCCCACGAGACCACCGAAATGATTGCCGCCACGCTCTTTGACGACGGCTCGTGGAGTGGAGAACTCCTCCTGGTACGCGACGACGGTAGGCCTGTCCCCCTGCTCGCCCAGCTCCTTGTTCACCGTGATTCCGAAGGGCGCCCCGAGTTCCTGTCTGCGGTGTTGCGTGACATCTCCGAACGCAAACAGTTCGAGTCGGCGCTGCACTATCAAGCCACCCACGACCCGCTTACGGGCCTCCCCAACCGGGCGCTTTTGCTCGACCGACTCGCCGACGCGCTGGCCCGAGCGAAACACACCGGCCTCCGCGTGGCGCTGTTGTTCATCGACCTCGATCACTTCAAGGTGGTGAACGATTCACTCGGCCACGCGCTCGGCGACAAGCTGCTCATCAGTATCGCCGACCGACTCACGACCGCCATGCGCCCCGGTGACGTCATCGCCCGCTTTGGCGGTGACGAGTTCGTACTGCTGTGCGAGAACCTCCACGGCCAACCCGATGCGGTGGCGATCGCCGAACGGGTGTTGGCTGCGGTAAGCGGCCCGTTCGCGATCGACGACACCGAGTTGTTCGTCGGCATGAGCATCGGCATTGCCTTCCCCGCCGACGCCGACGCCGAACCGGCCAACCTGATACGCGACGCCGACGCCGCCATGTACCGCGCCAAGGAGAAGGGACGGGCTCGTTGGGTGGTGTTCGACAACGCTATGCGACTACATGCCGTCGATCGGCTCGACGTCGAGAACGCCTTACGCCGTGCGATCGACCGGCATGAATTGCGGGTGCATTACCAGCCGATCGTGCGTCTTCAACCCACCGGGGATGGTGATCCATCTGACGCGTCGCCCGCGGACTGGGGCGGGGGCGTCACCGCTTGGATCGAAGGCGTCGAGGCGTTGTTGCGTTGGGAGCACCCCGATCGCGGACTGCTCCTCCCCAACGAGTTCATCAGCATCGCCGAAGAGACCGGCCTGATCGTCGACTTCGGAGCCTGGGTACTCGAACAAGCGTGCCGCCAGGTAACGCGGTGGCAGGCCTCAATCCCCGGACTGCCACCATTGAAGCTGTCGGTGAACTTGTCGGGTCGTCAACTCAGCCATCCCACCCTGGTCCAAGACGTCGCCTCGGTGCTCCTCGAGACCGGCATCGACGCTGCCCACGTGGAGTTCGAGATCACCGAGAGTGTGCTCATGGACGACGTCGAACTCTCCGAAGAGACCCTCGGCGAGTTGAAAGAGCTCGGGGTCAAGCTGTCGGTCGACGATTTCGGCACGGGATACTCGAGCCTTTCCTACCTTCGCCGCTTCCCGGTCGACGTATTGAAGGTCGATAGATCCTTCGTCGACGGTGTCGACACCGACCCCTCGGACTCCGCCATCGTCACCGCCATCATCACGCTCGCCCATAGCCTCGGCATGACCGCAGTGGCGGAGGGCGTGGAAACCGTTGCGCAACTCGACGAGCTCCGACGACTCGGGTGCGATCTCGGACAGGGCTACCTCTTCGCCCGGCCCGCGTCCGGCGATGCCGTCGCGGAGCTACTCGAGCGCTGGCATCTCGGGCTCGGGGTCCCGCCCTGAGTCGCAGGCTGATTTGGCTGGTTGCGCGGGCGGAACTCCCGGCCCAGGTTCCCAAAGGGTGGGGTAGACTGAAGGCGATTGCACGGGAGCCCTACGTCGAGGGCTGAGAGCGGGGTTCGCGCCCCGGACCGTCCGAACCTGATCCGGATCATGCCGGCGAAGGGAGCACCAACGTGAGCCATCCCAAAGACGTGAGCCATCCCAAAGAGTCGACCGGTTCGCTCCCGATCACCGACGGTGGCGATGCCCCCTTCCGACTACCCCGCCTGCAACTCATCACGCCCGAGTTGGCGTGTGACGATCCCGAAGCGCTCGTGCGCAAGGTCGTGGCCGCCCTCGGCGCCGGCGCCCAGTGGCTCCAGCTCCGCACCAAAACCCTTACCGATGCCGAACTCTTCCGCCGGAGCGAGCCGTTCGAGATGGCCTGCGCCGAGTTTGAGGCCACCCTGATCATCGACGATCGAGTGGACGTAGCCATGGCGCTCGGGGCCGACGGCGTGCACGTCGGAGCCGACGATCTCCCGGTCGATGTGGTGCGCGAGCTAATCGATCCCGACGCCATCGTGGGTGCCACTGCCCGCACGATCGACGAAGCACGGCGAGCAGAAGATGACGGCGCCACCTATCTAGGCGTCGGGCCGGTCTTCACATCCGGGTCCAAGGTTTTGGCCGTTGCCGAGCCGATCGGACTGGCTGGCATCGAAAGGATCTGCTCGGCCGTGTCGCTTCCCGTGTTTGCCATCAGCGGGGTCGAGGTCTCTCATGTGACGTCGTTGGTCGAATCTGGCGCCTGGGGTGTGGCCGTGATCAACGCCGTGTTCGGCGCGCCGTCCGTGGCCGATGCCGTGGACGCATTCCTCGACGCGCTTCCCGCCGGCGGGGGGCGTTCGTGATCAATCGTTCGTCGACCGACTCGCAGGTCGTCGTGATCGGCGCCGGCGTCATTGGGCTCTCGATCGCCTGGAACCTGTCGCGACTTGCGGAGCTTGGTGGCGGCGCAACGGATCCCGGCAGTGGGACAACTCGAATCATCGTGATCGATCCCGATTTCGAACTTCACTCCGGGGCATCGTGGGTTGCCGGCGGCATGCTCGCTCCCGTCGCCGAGGCCCACCAAACCGAACCGGATCTGATCGCCCTCGGTATGGCGTCGGCAGCTCGGTGGCAAGGATTCGCCGAAGAGCTCGCCGACGCTATCGGTACTGACGGCCATCGTGCTCGGCATACTCCGAACGGCGGTACTGCTGGATTTACTGCTGGCGGTACTGCTGGCGAAGACACCCAGCACGATGCCGAGCTTGTCGGCCTCACCCGCAACGGCACCCTTGTGGTGGCCCGCGATGCCGATGACGCGACGGAGTTGGGCGTACTCCACGATGTGCAGCGGCGGTTCGGAGGGATGGTCGAGCGGCTCACGTCCCGTCAGGCTCGGGCCAAGGAACCCGCTCTCGCGTCAACTATTCGGGGCGCACTCTGGCTGCCCGACGATCATCAGATCGACAACCGGCTGTTGCTCCAAGCATTGCGGCGAGCCTGCGAGCGCAGCCCCCACATCGAACTGCGTGAAGGGCTCGTCACCTCGATCGTTGCCCGTGGCTCCGACAGTGAGGCTGAATCCTCCGTCGCCGTCCGGCTCGATGACGGCGGTGTCGTGCCGGCCTCGTCGGCGGTGATTTGCAACGGTGCCTACAGCGGCCGATTGGCGATCTACCTCGCCGGCGGTTCCCTGGTGCCACCGCTCCCGGTTCGCCCGGTAAAGGGCCAGATCGTTCGTGTGCAAGCCATTGCCTCCGCAGTGATGCCCACCCGCACGGTGCGGGGCGCCGAGGTCTACGTCATCCCGCGGTCACACGGCGAGATCGCCATCGGTGCCACCACCGAAGAGTTGGGCTTCGACACCCGAGTCACCGCTGGCGCGGTGCGAGAGTTGCTCGATCGAGCATGGGAACTGTTGCCGGGCCTGGCCGAAGCCACGTTCGTGGAGGCCACCGCCGGCCTCCGTCCGGGCACGCCCGACAATCTGCCGATCATCGGCGAGGTAGCCCCGGGAGTGATCGCGGCAGCGGGCCATCATCGAAATGGCGTACTGCTGGCGCCGATCACGGCCGACCTCGTGGCATCGATGCTCGGCTGCCAAACGGGAGGGGACGGCGCCCCCGAAGTGGTGCGTGAGCTGGCGGCGTTCGCTTCGGTCGTGTCGCCCCAACGATTCGACCCAGCTCCCGACTCGGTTGTCGATCCCGAGCGCCCGCCGCTCGTCAACGTGGCCCACCGCCCTGCGGTACCACCTCGACACGCACTTTCCGCTGGTGCCGCCTCATGAACTCCTCCACTGATCAGACACCGCCTGCCGCGGCCCGAATCACCGTCACGATCAACGGCGCCGCCACGGAGCTGCCAATGGGGAGCACCATCGCCGACGTCGTCACCCACGCCGGAGCGTCATCACGGGGTACCGCCGTCGCTCGCAACGCCGAGGTGGTCCCCCGGTCCACGTGGGGAGATGTGACCGTCGCCGATGGTGACCGCATCGAGTTGCTCGTCGCTGCCCAGGGAGGATGACGTGAACGCTGCCGCCAACTTCCCGCTCCCCGACGACGATCTCGTAATCGCCGGCGAACGTTTCACCTCACGACTCATCACGGGGACGGGGGGCGCACCCAGCCTTGGCGTGCTCGAAGCGGCGCTGGTGGCGTCCGGTACCCAGCTCACCACGGTGGCCCTACGCAGGCTCGATCCCACCGCCGGGGTCACTGGCGGAGTGATGGACGTTGTGGAGCGAGTGGGCGCACGGGTGCTTCCCAACACCGCGGGTTGTTACACCGCGGCCGAAGCTGTCCTCACCGCCAAACTCGCTCGCGACGCCTTCGAAACCAACTGGATCAAACTCGAAGTGATCGGCGACGATCGCACGCTGCTACCCGACGTCACGGAGTTGTGTGATGCGGCCGAGGCATTGGTCGACGACGGTTTCGTGGTGTTGCCTTACACGACCGACGATCCGGTGGTGGCCCGGCGGCTCGAAGCGATCGGCTGTGCCGCCGTGATGCCATTGGGGTCGCCGATCGGATCCGGCTCGGGCATTCGCAACCCGTACAACATCGCCATCATTCGGGAGATGGTGTCGTGCCCGATCGTGCTCGACGCCGGGATCGGCACGGCGTCCGATGCCGCCCTCGCCATGGAGCTCGGATGCGATGCTGTCCTCCTCGCCACCGCCGTCACCCGCGCCGACGATCCGGTTCGGATGGCGATGGCCATGCGTCACGCCGTTGCGGGTGGCCGTCTCGCCCGTCTCGCCGGCCGCATCCCCCGCAAGCTCTACGCCGAAGCGTCCACCTCCTTCGCCGGCCTCCCCGAGCTCCCGTCATGACCCGCCGACCTCGCTCGGTGGCGCTGGCAATTGCGGCGCGCCGAACCTGCGACGGTGAGCCGGAAATAGTCGGGCTGAGCGACACAGGTTCGGCGCACACCATCCGAGGGGCCTCATGACCCCGTCGGACTTCGCAGACCCCGGCCGCATCGAGGTGCAGACGCCGCGCGCCGGTGAGCCGAACCATCCACCCGTGATGATCTCCCGGGTGCTCGTGTTCACCGACCGCACGCAGGTACCCCCCGGGCGCACGCTGGTCCAGCAAGTCAGCGCCTGCATCGACGGTGGGGCCACGACGGTGGTCCTCCGCGAAAAGGACCTACCCCGCGCCGACCGGCACCGTTTCGGCGCGCCGATCAAAGATGTGCTGCAGCAAGTCGGCGGCCAACTCATCATCGCCGGCGACGAGTATCTCGCCGCCGACCTTGATGCGGCAGGAGTGCACCACGGCCAATACGACCTCTTCGCGAGTTCGGGGCGCGGCCCAGGAGATGTGGTGCGGGCAGGTCACCAGGAACGGCGCCGGCTGAAAAGGGCCCTCACGGCCGTCGACCGCCGCGGTTACCTATGGGGCGAGTCGTTTCACGCAGAGGACCAGATGTTCGACGCCGTAGACCACGGTTGCGGATACGTCACCCTGTCGCCCGTGTTCGCGACCGCTTCCAAACCCGGATACGGACCCGCACTTTGCCTCAATGGACTTGGCCGCAAAGCAGCCGAGCTTGATGGGTGGGCCGCCTGGAACGGCCGAACGGTGCCGGTGCGCCTGTACGCGCTGGGGGGGATTGACACGGCGGCGCATGTACGGGATTGCCGCCAGGCGGGGGCCGATGGCGTGGCGGTGATGGGTGCGCTCATGCGGGCGAACGACCCCGCCGCGCTCACGGCCGACCTACTCCGGGCTGCCACCGCCGACCCCCTTGCGCCCCGCGGCCCGACCGCGGAACGAAACGGTGACGCTCAGCACGACAATGCGCACCTCAGCGACACAGGTTCCCCGCGCAGCATTCGGACCACGCGCAGGAATCGGGCAGCGCGATGACGCCGCCCGTGGTACTCACGATCGCGGGATCGGATTCGGGCGGGGGGGCCGGCATCCAGGCCGACCTCGCCACGTTCCATGCCCACGGCGTGCACGGCTGTACCGCCATCAGCGCCCTCACTGCGCAGAACACCCACGAGGTGCGAGGCGTGCTCGCCACGCCTCCGGAGTTCCTCCTCCAACAGATCGAAGCCGTGCTCGACGATCTCCCGGTGGTGGCGGTGAAGACGGGCATGCTCGCCACCCTTGCCAACGTCGAGGTCGTGGCCGAACTCGCCCGGGCGGGCCGCTTGCCGAAGTTGGTCGTCGATCCGGTGATGGTGAGTTCGAGCGGCGCCCGACTGCTCGAGCCCGACGCTGAAGCGGCCTACCGCGAACTCCTCCTTCCGCTCGCCAATGTGTTCACGCCCAACTGCCGAGAAGCCGCCGTACTCCTCGGATGGGACGAACCGATTACCACCGTGGCGCGCCAACGCGAGGCCGCGAGCCTTCTCCAACTCGAGGCCTCCAACGCCGGCGCCATCATCGTGAAGGGGGGCGACCTCGATCACGATCCGGTCCTTGTCGTCGACGTCCATGCCGGCCCGGGTTGGATCACCGAGGCTCCCCATCCCCGGATCGCCACCGCCAACAACCATGGCACCGGGTGTTCGTTCGCGTCGGCGATCGCCGCCAATCTCGCCCTCGGTCACGACGTCAGCGATGCCGTCGACCTCGCCACCGAGTTCGTCCAACGTGGCCTTGCCGCCGGTGCCCCATGGCATCTCGGCGCCGGCCACGGCCCCATCCACCACCTGGGCGCGCAGGCGGGCACAACACGCCCGGTCGCACCCCCAACCTCATCCTCAACCGGAGACGTTCCATGACCATCACCGAACCCACACCCGCCAAGGCCGCCCCCGCGATCGAGGGCAGCGTGCCACCGATTCCCGCCAGCAAGGGCGCCCGCGCCCGAGTGCTCGTGCCGAGCGAGCATCACCCCGACGTGTTTGTTCCGTTTGTCGACGTCTCCCTCGCCGCATCCCCCAACGGCGATCCCAACCTGCCGGTTCGTCTGTACGACACGGGCGGCCCTGGTGCTGATGCCACCATTGGCCTACTCCCGCTTCGCGATCCGTGGATTCGTGGCCGTGGCGACGTGGAAGTGATCACCGGTCGTGAGGTCGACCTACGCGACGACGGCCGTGGCGCGGCGCGCCGGGGCATCCATGCCGAGCAGTGGCAGGGACGCGAGCGCGACATCCTCAAAGCCAAGCCTGGCCACAACGTCACCCAGATGCACTACGCCCGCCGCGGCGACATCACCCCCGAGATGGCATTCATTGCCACCCGTGAAGGCATCGACCCCGAGTTCGTGCGCAGCGAAGTGGCGATCGGGCGGGCCATCATCCCCACCAACATCAACCACCCCGAAAGTGAGCCCATGATCATTGGGCGAAACTTCCTGGTAAAGGTGAACGCCAACATCGGCAACAGCGCCGTGAGCAGTTCGATTCAGGAGGAAGTGGAGAAGCTCCACTGGTCCACCGCATGGGGCACCGACACCCTTATGGATCTTTCCACCGGGCCCGACATCCACACGACGCGAGAGTGGATCGTGCGCAACTCGCCCGTTCCGATCGGCACCGTCCCGATCTACCAGGCCCTCGAGAAGGTCGACGGCAAACCCGAGGAACTCACGTGGGAACTGTTCGCCGACACCCTCGTGGAACAGGCCGAGCAAGGCGTCGACTACTTCACCATCCACGCCGGCGTGCTTCTGCGCTACGTGCCGCTCACGGCTAAGCGGGTGACCGGCATCGTGAGCCGTGGCGGGTCGATCATGGCGGCCTGGTGCCTGGCGCATCATCAGGAGAACTTCCTCTACACCCACTTCGACGACATCTGCGAGATCATGGCCGCCTACGACGTGGCGTTCTCGCTCGGCGACGGCCTCCGACCGGGATCGATTGCCGATGCCAACGACGAAGCCCAGTTCAGCGAACTGCGCACCCTCGGTGAGCTCACCTCACGGGCCTGGGAACACGACGTCCAAGTAATGATCGAAGGCCCTGGCCATGTACCGATGCACAAGATCAAGGAGAACGTCGACCTCCAAATGGAGCTGTGCCACGAGGCGCCGTTCTATACGTTGGGCCCGCTCACCACCGACACTGCGCCCGGCTACGACCACATCACCTCCGCCATAGGCGCGGCGATGATCGGCATGTTCGGCACGGCGATGCTGTGTTACGTCACCCCCAAGGAGCACCTTGGTCTCCCCAACCGCGAGGACGTGAAGGAAGGGGTGATCGCCTACAAGATCGCCGCCCACGCCGCCGACCTCGCCAAGGGCCATCCCGGTGCCCAGACCTGGGACGACGCGCTGAGCAAAGCACGTTTCGAGTTCCGTTGGGAGGACCAGTTCAACCTCGCGATGGACCCCGACACCGCTCGCAGCTACCACGACGAAACGCTTCCCGCCGAGCCGGCCAAGACCGCCCATTTCTGCTCGATGTGCGGACCCAAGTTCTGCTCAATGCGGATCACCCAGGACGTGCGCGCCTTCGCCGAAGCCAACGGGTTCGACGGTTCGGAAGACATCGGCGCCTGGCAAGCCATCGACATGGGCATGAAACAAAAGGCCGAAGAGTTCCTCGACACCGGCGCCGAGATCTACCACACCCCCTAACCACCATTCCGGGTTTTTGGTAAGGGAGACGCATCACTTTTGATGCGTCTCCCTTACCAAAACGCGCATTGTCGTTGGGAGGGGTTAGAGCCACTCGCGGCGTTTGAAGCTGAGGTAAAGGGCGCCAGAGATTCCGAATACGAGACCGCCGGACGCGACGACCCCCCACGCCTCTGCGAATCCAGGGTACGGAACGTTCATGCCGTACCACCCCGTGATGAGGGTGGGCACGGCGATGATTGCGGCCCAGCTCGTGACCTTCTTCATAATCAGGTTCTGTCGGTAGTCGCGCAGACTGATGTCGGTTTCCACGATGGTGGTCACGAGATCACGCAACGCGTCGGACGACTCGCTCACCCGGAGGATGTGGTCGTAGACGTCTTGGTAGTAGGGGTACATCTCCTCCGACACCGCGGAATGCTCCCGGCGCATCAGCGTGCTCACGGCTTCGCGCATCGGGATGGCGAGCCGGTGGAAACGCACCAATGCTCGCCGCATGTTGAACCAGTTCTTTTGATCGGCAGGGTTCAGTGGCGTCTCGGCGAAGATCCCTTCACTGATCGTGTCGTAGAACGTGTCGAACTCCTCCACCGCATCGAAGTAGCCGTCGATGATGACGTCGAGAAGCCCGTACAGCAGGAAGCTAACCCCCTCGCGTCGCAGGTCGGGTGAACGGTCCCACCGCTCCATGACGCTCTCGATGCGAAAGGTCGGCGCTTTGCGCACGGTGACGAGCCAACGATCGTTGACGAAAGCATCAATCCCGGTTTCGTCGAGACACTGCTGATCGGCGTCGACCTGTACGGCGTGACACGACAGGAAGAGGTGCGTGGCGTAACGGACGAGACGAGGACGCTGATGCGGTGCCAGCGCATCCTCGACGGCCAGCTCGTGCAATCCAAACGCGGCGGCAACCGCTTCGAGATCGGCAATGCTCGGCTCGCAGAAGTCGACCCACACCACGGTGTCGAGTTCCAAGAGGTGGGCTTCCACCGCTGCCACCGGGAAATCCTCATCGATGAGCTCCCCGTTGCGGTAGGCGCGACTCCGCAATTCTGGCATGACGTCCTCCACCGGCTGTCGCCGGAACAGTTCTGGAACGGGATCGACCAGTCCCGGAGGTTAGGGGATCGGTCGACCCCGATCGTCAGTCCGATAGGACGCTCGTGGGCGACCTTGCGAACGCCGAGGGGTTCGAGAAGACCGATCCCCTGTCCCTCGTCGCCATCGGTCGTCCTTCACACGAGGCCCCCTCCCGAAGGCATCCCGCGGTGTTGCCCCGAAGCGGTCCAAACCCCCACCCCTCCCGACATGGTTGGTGCCATCTTCGGGTTCTCAGGCCGGCGCGCGCCGCAACTTGGGGGCGGCGGGCCTAGGACCGTTTGGGTTTGGTGGTGCCGGGACCAGTGGTGACCGGGGGCTTCGACGTGGGCGGAACAGGGGTGGTTGGCGGGGCGACCGTCGTGGCGGTCGTGGTGGGCGCCTCGGTGCTTGCGGTGGTCGTAGGCGCCGGACCGCTGGAAACCAAGATCACTACTGGCGATTCTGGTGGGACCTTCGTGCCGCCCGCCGGGTTGGTGCCGATGACCGTGCCGGCGGGCACCGTTTCGGACGACTGGTCGCTGGTGGTGACCTTGAAGCCCTTCGCCGCCAGGTCGTTCTTCGCGGTCTGCGAACTCTTGCCGGCCACATCTGGCAGCACCACTTCAGCCTTGCCATCGCTCACGACGATCGTGACGGTGGCGCCCCGATCACGCTTTTCTCGCGGGCCGGGATCCTGTTTGATGACCAAATCCTTGGCCACGGTGTTGTCGTTTTGACGCAGCACGCTCACGTTGAACTTCTCTTGGTCGAGCCGAGCGCGCGCATTGACCTCGGTGAGACCGATGACGTCGGGTACCTCGCCCTGGCCGATTCCGCCACTGACCTTGAGCTTCACCGTGGATCCCGAATCCACCGAAGTGCCGCTCTTGGGATCCTGGTCGGTGACGGTTCCCGGGGCTACGGAGTCGTTTTGCTCGTTCAGCATGGTGAACTTCAGCCCCTGGGCTTCGAGGATTTTCTGCGCATCGGAGAGCGGAAGGTTCACCACGCCCGCGACGTCCACCCGACGAGCGCCAGTCTCCTTGCTCAGGTTTCTGGCGTAGTAGACGACACCGACGGCAAACCCCACGAGCAGCAGCAACATGAACGCGGCGATCCACCCGGTGGCTCGCGAGCGACGCGGGGGAACTGCGTAGTGCTCGGGCGCGGCTTGGGGCGGACGTACACCGGCAGGCGCACCGACCGTGGTGCGCGGCAACATCGCCGTTCCAGCCATCGCTCCCGCTGCCGCACCGGCCGCGGCGGCGCCGGCCATCGCTGCCACGGGTTGGCCTTCGAGGAAGTTGCGAAGATCGGTGCGTACGTCTTCGGCCGAGGGATAGCGCGCCGAGGGGGGTTTCTGGAGGAGCTTGATATCGATGGCCTCAAGCTCTGGCGGCACCGAAACACCAAGTGCCGAGGGGCGAACCGGCGCTTCCTGCACGTGTTTGTACGCGATAGCGACCGGCGTGTCGCCCGTAAACGGGGGGCGGGTGGTGAGCATCTCGTAGAGAACGCAACCCAGTGAGTAGAGGTCGGACCGCGGGTCCACCGGCTTGCCCTGCGCCTGCTCCGGCGAGAAGTAGGCCGCCGTCCCCATCACCGATCCGGCCTGGGTGAGCGTGGTCTGGCTCGCCGACAGCGCTTGGGCAATGCCGAAGTCGGCCATCTTCACCACGCCGTTCGACGAGATCAACACGTTTCCCGGCTTCACATCTCGGTGCACAACACCGTTCTTGTGGGCAAAACCGAGTGCTGCGGCCATATCGGCGGCAATCTCGGCCGACCGACGGGGATGCAGCGGTCCTTCACTGCGGATGATCTCCGCCAGGCTGCGCCCTTCCACGTACTCCATCACAATGAAGTAGGTGCCCGCCTGCTGACCCCAGTCGTAGATGGCCACGATGTTCGGATGGTTGAGGTTGCCGGCGGCCTGCGCTTCGCGGCGGAAACGCTCGACGAAAGTTTCGTCCTTCGCGTACTCGGAGAAAAGTACCTTGACCGCGACCGGGCGATCGAGGAGGAGATCTCGGGCCAAGTAGACGTCGGACATACCGCCCCGAGCCAGCTTTCGGTGGAGCTCATAACGTTCGTTGAAGACGGTGGGTCCGGGTTGCGACATAACTTCGCAAGACTACCGACCCACCCACCTGCGCTCCCATCACCCACGACGGCGTTCGCTATCCGGGTAGGCCTTCGGGTAGAGCGGCGATCAGGCGGTCAGGCGTCGTCATCCCCCGACAACGGCTTGGTTACCGTGCGCAGCACGGACTTCGCCAGTTCCCGCTGGGTGTTGAGCACCCGCTCGGTGAGATCAAAGGCGCGATCGATGAGTTCGTCGACGGCACTCGTGTCTCCTGGGGTGAGTTGGCTCACACTGTCGGTAAAGCTGCGGCCGGCTTCGAGCACCGCATCCTGACTGCGCTTCACCAAATCGAAGACCTGATCCTGCATGGCCTTGATATCGGGGGTCTCCGGCATGACTGCTCCTCATTCTCTGACGATGCAAAACTCTGCCACGTGCGCCCGATCGGTAATGCATTTCTCCGACAGGGCATAGCCCTCCGAGTGGGTTGCACACGGTGCAGACTGGCGGGGGCCCAACAGCCCCACGCCGGCTGCTCCGCCCGCACCTTCGTAGGGAGTCCTAGTGATAGAAGTAGTCGGTCTCGTGAAATCGCTCGGTGGCCGCGCCGTTATCGACGGCGTGACCTTCTGCGCGCCAACAGGCCAAGTCACTGGTCTGCTCGGTCCGAACGGGGCAGGCAAGACCACCACGATGCGGGTTCTTTCCACGCTGTTGCGACCGGACTCCGGCACCGTCCATGTCAACGGCGTCGACATTGCGGCCGATCCCGAAGGGGCGCGCCGAATCATTGGTCTCGTCACCGAAGAACCGGGGCTGCTTGATCGGCTCACCGTGCGTGAGCAACTGCTGTTCACCGCCCGCGCCTACGGAGCATCAACGACGAGCGCTACCAAACGCATCGAGATGTTGGTCGAAGCCCTCGGGGTGGCGAGCCACTTGGACGCTCGAACCGGCACGTTGTCGAAGGGCAACCGTCAGAAGGTCTCGCTCTGCCGGGCCATCGTGCACGACCCACCCATTCTCTTGCTCGACGAGCCAACTTCCGGCCTTGACGTCGTGGCCGCCGCTGCATTGGAGGACCTCCTCCGACTCGAAGAGGTCAGCGGCAACAAAACCGTGCTGCTCTCTACCCACCGGCTCGAAGAGGCCGAACGTCTCGCCTCCCGCGTGGTGGGCATCGTGGATGGGCGGGTGGTAGTCGACAGCACCCCCGATGAACTCGTCGAGTCAAGCGGGGCCGCCAACTTCCGCGAGGCCTTTGTACGGATTCTGGCGTCGTCGGCATTCGACGCGCCTTTCCCCCAGGAATCCGCGGTCGGATCCCGATGACCGATGGTCCACCACACGAGGTCGACCGTGCGCAGCGCCGACAAGAACTCGTCGCCACCGCCCGCCAAGAGTTGCTCGACGGGCTCCGGGGCCGCCGCCAACTACTGGTGCGGGCGCTCACCCCGATCGTGTTGTTCGTCGTGGTCCTCGGGGCGTCGCTCGCCACCCGCGGTGCCGACCCCACTCGTGACACGCCATACCGGGTAGCAGTCCAGGGCGACCTCGAAGGCATGCGGACCACCATTGCCCTCCTCGAAAGCCAGAAGTTGACCTTTGTGGCAACGGGAGATGCCGCCCTCGCCACCGCCAACGGCGCTGACATCGGTCTCATTGTCCCCAACGGACTCGACGCCCTGATCAAGGCCCGTGAACCTGCCGCCCTCGAAGTGATCCAGACCACAGTGTCACCAGCATCGCGAGCCGCAACCGCAAACCTGCGCGCCGGGCTCGCCGAGGTGTATCGAGGTCAGATGATTGACGCTCTCGACAGCCCACGCCCGGGGACGCAAACTGGGCTCGCGGACCCGTCCGAAGCGATCGACGGCACCGCCACGCTGCAACGGTTCACCATTGATCGAATCAACGTGCAGCGCACCCAGGCCGGCACACGAGAGCTCTCCGCCCAAATCGTGCCCGCCCTGATCGTGCTCCAGGCGGCGATGCTCGTGAACGGGACGGCCACCCGCATTCTGGGCCGCAACAATCGCGGACTCATCATGGCCCAGCTTCTGTTGCCGCTCCGGCGAACCGACCTCGCGCGAGCGAAGGCCATCGCTGAGCTCGGCCTCGGACTCACCGCCGCATCGCCGGTCCTACTCGTGATCATCGGCTACGCCGCGATCGCCGGCAACCTTCGGGCTGGTCCCGGTGCCGGCCTCGTGGCGGCAGCGACCACCGCGGTCGTCGCTCTGGTGCTGGCCGCCCCCATGGTGGCCTGCGGCCTGTTCATTGGCACGGCGGCAAGAAGCCAGGAGCACGTCACACTCGGAACGGCGATCTCGCTCATCCTCACCTCACTCGTTGCCGCCGTCACTGCGCTGGGCGAGTTCCCCCGGCCAGCAGGGTTTGCGGTGTTACCCATCGTCGGCGCCGTTTCCGCCCTGCGGGACATCCTCAATGGCGGCGGCAGTTTGCTCGCACTCCTCGTTGCGTGTGCCAGCGCGTTGGCCCTCACGACACTGTTCCTTCGCCTCGCCGCTCGAGTGTTCGACGCCGAACGCACGGTGCTTCGCGTCGCATGACCTCCGGTGACAAAAACACGAGCGCAGGCCACGCGGAGGGCCACGGCGAAACCGTTGCCGCCATGAGCGCGGCGCGAGCCGTTGCGCGAATGACGGCAATTGACCTGCTCCGGCGTCCGGGGACATGGACGGTCACCTTGCTGACCGGGGTCTTGTTCGCGGTGCTCTTTGCCGGCGTCGGCGTCACCACCAGCGCGACGCAGGATCGGGCCGAGCGAATCACCTTCAGCATCGCCGTCGACGGCGACGTTCGCGGTGCCACGAAGTTCTTTGCCGAGCTTTCTTCGGATCGGCTCGTCGTGCGAGTGGCCGACGACGCCGCCGAGTGGGTCACCTCGTCGCGCGCTACCGCGGGCCTCACCTTGCCCGAAGGGCTCGATGACCGCATCGCTCGGGGAGAACTCACGGAAATGCGGGTGTACTACCGCGCCGCCAACAACGGCTCCCAGGAGGCGCTCAATCTTTTGCTGATTCGGCTGCAAGGCATCGAACTCAAAACGTCAGTGGACGGAACCGACCGCGCACCAGCCGGACTCGATCCCCTACCGACGCCGATCGACACGCTGGTCCGAGAGGTCAAACAGGACCCGAGGGTGAACCGAAACCAGCTCGCGTCGGCCCTCGCCGCGATGGCCTGCATCTTGTGCCTGGGCACCGTGAGTTCGGTGACGGGGGCGTTCGGCCGGAGCCAAGAACAACGAACGCTGGAACCAATGCTGCTCCTTCCGCTCCCCCGCCGGCGGTTAGCCGCGGCGTTGGCTGTGGGCGTGTTCCCCGTCGCCGTACTCCAGTTGATCGTCGCCCAAGGCCTCATCCTCCTCACCACCGCGCTTCCCGTAGAAGGCTTACAACAACCACTCGGCGAGGTAGCACGGATGGCGCTGCTCGGTGTCGGCGCGGCGGTGGCTCTCGGGGCACTCGCCACCGGCTGCGGCTGTCTGGCCGGCTCCGTGGGCGTTGGAACCGACGACGCAGTGGGCCTCGGCGACTTCTTCGCCATTCCGTTCATCGTGGTGGGGGTGGTCTTCTTCCTCCAGCCCGATCTCCCTGCCACGTTTGCGACCGCAATGGTGCCAATCATGGGTCCGGCATTGGCCTTGCGAGACGGCGTGCGCGGCACCTTGTCGTTGACGTTCGCGACGGTCGCCCTTCTGGCCACCGTCGCATGGGTAACGCTGGCGATTCACTTCGCCGGTAACCGAATTGCGTCGGAACGACGGCTCCTACGCGCCACCCGTTGACGAATGGGCCATTTTCGGCTCGTGGCTGACCCGAGGCTCAGGTGCCCCCCGAGCCCGAATCCCCGGAGCCCGAATCGCCGGAGCCCGAATCGCCGCCCCCGCCGCCGAGTTTCATCATTGACCACACTTCGACGCAGGTGGGACACACCGGGTATTTCTCCGGGTCGCGGCTCGGAATCCACTTCTTGCCGCAGAGCGCAGTGACCATCGCCCCCATGACGTAGCCCGCCATCTGGTCGTCCTTTTTAACGATGTGGGCGAAACGTTCATGGTCGCCGTCGTCGGTGACCGGAACGGCGAGGGGGTCGAGGGTCTCGACCGGCATGGTGATGAGCTCAGAGGCCATAGCCACCATGGTGCCAGATCCGAGCAGGAGTGCGAATCAGGAGTACAGCGATTCGATCTCCGCCGCGTACTTTGCG
This sequence comes from Actinomycetes bacterium, assembly GCA_031415655.1. Lineage (GTDB taxonomy): Bacteria > Actinomycetota > Acidimicrobiia > Acidimicrobiales > Acidimicrobilacustridaceae > JAKOVR01. The sequence continues at coordinate 12,814 of JANOSD010000031.1, read as the reverse complement.
TGCACACCGCGGCGTTTCAGTTTGGCGGTCGGGGTGAGGAGGTCGGTGTCCGGCAGCCACTCCTCGCCGATTACCCGCACCTTCTTCACCCGCTCGGCGTTGTTGAAGCTGGCCATGACCTTCTCGAGTTGTGTGTCGATCTCGGCGAGCACCCGTTCGTGCGTGGCGAGCTCAGCGAGGGAAAGCGTGCCGAGGCCTTGCGCCGCCGCCCAGGCCGGAGCCACCTCGGGGTCGAGCACCACCAATGCCGACACGAACGGTCGTTGATCGCCAATGGCGCAGGCCTGCCCCACGATCGAAATCATCTTGAGAGCTGCTTCGAGATTCGCGGGGCTGATGTTCTTGCCGCCGGCGGTGATGATCAGTTCCTTCTTGCGGTCGACGATCTTCACATAGCCGTCGTCATCGATCACCCCGATGTCGCCGGAGTGCAGCCAACCCTCGTCGTCGAGCGCTTCGGCGGTTTTCTCGGGGTCGTTGAGGTACCCCTGGAACACATTGCCTCCACGACAGATGATCTCGCCGTCTTCCGCCAACTTCACCTCACAACCAGCGATCGCCGGGCCGACGGTGCCGGCCTTCACCTTCGTGGCGGTCCAGGTCATGGGCCCACTCGACTCGCTCATGCCGTAGATCTCCGAGAGTGGGATGCCGATCGCCCGAAACCAACGCAGCATTTCGGCCGGGATAGGCGCTGCGCCGGTGACCGCTGATTCGCACTCGTCGAGCCCGATCAGCGCCCGCACCCCAGCGAACACCGACTGGAGGAAGTCCCATGTGGCCTGCTCCTCCTCGGTGGCGGTTCCCCAGTCGACCTTCTCCGCCAAGGGCATCGCAGCCGCGACGCCGTCGTTGAACTGGGCCGCCCTGTCGGGGTCGAGGGCGAGAGCGGCGTTGATACCGGCGTAGAGCTTCTCCCATACGCGAGGCACGCCGAACATGAAGTTCGGGCGCACCTCTTTCATGTAGCCGGCGATGCCGGAGGGATCAGGGCAGCAGGTGATCTCGTAGCCGAAGAAAGCGCCGGCATAGTGCGAGGTCATGCGTTCAGCGATGTGGGCCATCGGGAGATACGAGATGACGCGTTTGCCGACGAAGTCGGTGAAGGGAATACCGCGCTTGAGGCTCTCTACCGTCCAGGCGACGTTGGCGTGGGTGAGCATGACGCCCTTCGGGGGACCGGTGGTGCCCGACGTGTAGATCATCGTGGCGAGCTGATCAGGCGTGCACAGCGCCGCCGAAGCGTCAAGGTCGACGGACTCGCGGGGATCGTCGACCTTGCCGAGCACGCCTTCCGGCGCATCGCCGTTCAGGAGAACGATGTTGCGCACCGTAGGGAGCTGATCGCGCACGGCGAGGAAACGATCGAGGAAGGATTGGTTTTCGACCACCACCAACACGGCGCCCGAGTGGTTCACGAGGTACTCAATCTGTTCCGACGACGACGAGTTGTAAATGCTCACCGGTGTCGCCCCGCAAAAATAGGCGGCCATATCGCATGCGTGGAACTGCGGCACGTTGCGCATCATGAGGACGATGCGATCGCCCGGCTGCACACCGAGGTGGCGGTACCAGCCGGCGGTGTGACCCACGAAGTCGGCGTAGGCGCGATAGGCCATGGACGACCACTCACCGGTGGCTTCGTCCTGCCACCGCAACGCCGTCTGGTTGGGATGAGCCTTTACCGTCTTTAGGAACTCACTCGGAATCGTTTGACCGGCGACAAGGTCGCGGAGTTCGTCGGACGAGATGGGGTCAGTAGGCATGGAGGCTCCTCGCAATCACCGCCGGGCGGGTCTTCGGCGGCCACATCGTAGTGCGATTCGTGGAGGTCGCTCACGGGTCGGGGTTGCGGTTTTCCGGTCGCTCGGTAAGACTCTTGACCGAGCGGTCAAGAGTCGACCGACACCGGGGCCCATCGCCCGGACACCGCACCCGCGGGCCCGAGGGGATGGCCAAACACCAAGGAGCACCCATGGGGAATGCGGTCATCGTCGATGCCGTCCGTACTGCCGGCGGCAAGCGCAACGGCAAACTCTCCGGCTGGCATCCAGCCGACCTCGCAGCGGAGTGCCTCAAGGCCCTCCAAGAGCGCAACAACCTCGATCCAGCCCTCGTCGAAGACGTGATCATGGGGTGTGTCATGCAGGTTGGCGCCCAGAGCCTCAACGTGGGCCGCAACGCCGTGCTCGCCGCCGGCTGGCCCGAGAGCGTCCCGTCCACCACTATCGATCGCCAGTGCGGGTCGAGCCAGCAAGCCGCCCACTTCGCCGCCCAGGCGGTTATGTCCGGAGCGCACGACATCGTGATCGCTGCCGGCGTCGAGGTCATGAGCCTCGTGTGGATGGGCGCGTCGGTCATGGTCGACGGCGTCGGCGCCCCCTTCGGGCCCACCGTCGGTCTTCGTTACGCGGATCAGGAGCAATACCCCGGGCACAAGGGTCTTGTAGGCCAGGGCATCTCGGCCGAGATCATCGCCGACAAGTGGGGCCTCACCCGTGAGGACCTCGACGCCTTCGGCCTTCAGAGCCAAGAACGCGCCGCGATCGCCACCGCTGAAGGCCGCTTCGCCAACGAGATCATCCCGGTCACCGAAAAGCGCGTGGAGATCGATCCCACCACCCGCAAGCCCACCGGCAAGGTCATCCAGAGCGGCGAGATGGTCACGAAAGATGAGGGCCTCCGCGACACCACGATGGAGATCCTCGCCAACCTCAAGCCCGCCTTCACCCCTGAAGGCAAGGTCACTGCGGCCAACTCCAGCCAGATCACCGACGGTGCCTCGGCCATGCTCATCATGAGCGAAGAGAAGGCCAAGGAGCTTGGTCTCAAGCCCCGTGCCCGATTCCACACCTTCGCCCTCGCCGGCGTCGATCCCATCGAGATGCTCACGGGCCCGATCCCGGCCACCCAAAAGGTGCTCGAGAAGAGCGGCCTCACGATCGAGGACATCGACCTCGTCGAGATCAACGAGGCGTTCGCCTCAGTTGTGCTCTCGTGGGAAAAGGAAATCAAGGCCGATATGAGCAAGGTCAACGTGAACGGCGGCGCCATTGCCCTCGGTCACCCGCTCGGCTGCTCCGGCACCAAGCTCATGGCCACGTTGCTCAACGAGCTCGAGCGCACCGGCGGCCGCTACGGCCTTCAGACGATGTGTGAGGGTGGCGGCATGGCCAACGCCACCATCATCGAACGTCTCGACTGAATCTCGACCGTTCCTACCGAACGATTTTGATGGAGGCCCGGCAACGATGCCGGGCCTCCATCGCGCCCACGAGCGTGTGGCCACACGTTGCTTCTGCCGCTCTGCCCACCGGGGAGCAGCTCGGCGGGGCCTGGAGCGACGAGGTCCGTGGTTGCGGACCAGACAGTCTCCGACCGACCGAAGGTTCGACCGACCGAAGGTTCGAGTGACCGGGGGTGCGCCGACGATCAGCCGATCAGGAGCAGACCGAGTCCGACCACGAATCGATGACTTCACTCGCCGCCGACGTCCTGCCGTTGTCGTCTATCTGGAGTCCCGGACCATCGACCAGAATTTCGATCGCCACCTTTACCTCGGTCGGGGGCGTGAGAGCGAGTAGTTCCTGCGCTGCCTCCTCCGCCTCGGTGGCGGTGGTGGCGAGTACGAGGCTGAGGTTGGCGGTTGCCAGCGTCAAACAGGTATCGGCATCGAACACCGAACCTGACCCGGTGCCCGAGCCGCCACCCGACGGCGCTGGCTTCTTGGAGGTGGTGGTTGACTGACCGGAAGACCCACCGTTGGTCTTGCCACCAAGGCCACCACCGGACCTGGTCGTACTGGTAGTTGATCCGCCGCCGTTCGCCGAACTACCACCCGTGGAGGACCCCGAGGAAACGGACTTCCCACAGACCTTGAGCCCGAACTTCGCCGCACCCGCTTTGCCTTCCTCTTGAAAGGCTTCCAGTTCGCTGTCGTTCAGCAACGTGTCTGCATCGATGCCGGGAGTTTCAAGAAGTTCTTCCAGTCGGGTGGCGAACTTTTTCTGCGCACCGAACCCTGCTTCCCAAACGTCCCCGTCCGCAGGCGGGGCTCCGAGCTTCTCGAGGTCCTCCACCTGTTGTTTCACCCCCGGCATCGCTGCGGTGAAATAGTCGATGAAACCCTGGTCGCTCGTTGGCTCGTCGAGTGCTTTCAGCTTGGCGTTGGCCGCCGCACAGATGGCATCGGCGTCGGCGATGAACTTGGCGTTCGGATCTGCTTCCGGCGCCGAGGTGGCCGGTGGAGCGGACGACCCCGGGGCTGCCGATGCGGTCGGTGAGTCGGCCGTGGCAACGGCAGACGTGGACTCCTGTTTGGCGCAGCCACTGAATGTGATCGCTGCCGCAAGGACGGTCACGGGGATGAAAGACAGCGGACGCATGAGGTTCCCTTCGAAGTCGAAGCCAGCTCCACCTTTTTGGGTTGGTGGGGCCCGGCCGTAGGCTGACGATCGTAGGCCCCGGCGGTTACGCCGAGACCGCACCAACACTCATGCTCGGAACCCTCTTTCGGATCGTCCTCGCCTTCGGTGTCTTCCTTCTCATTATGAAGGTCGGTTTGGCGGTGCTTCGCGGCCTCGCCAATCCACTCCCCGAGCCACCGCCGGCAGGGGAGCTGCGCAAGGTGAAGATCATGTATCGCTGCAGTATTTGCGGCGCTGAGGTGCGCATGACGATCTCCCCCAACGAAGATCCCCAAGCGCCGCGTCACTGCCTCGAGGACATGGATCTCGTGGCCCCGGTGTTCGAGTAGCCGTCTCGCGGATCAGGCAGCCGTCGTGCTCAGCGGTACTGCGTAGCCACAATGATGCCGGTGAGGATTGCTCCGAGGCCGCCGAGCAGGTACCAGTTGCTCTGGGCTCCCGGCAGCAGTTCCACGTAGTTCAAGAAGATCATGACGATCCCGAGGCCCCACAGCGTGAACATGATCGACGGGATGTACCACGGGCTCGGCATCTCCATCACGCGGTCGGCCGGCGGGGTGTAACGAGTGGATGCCGCCGGTCGGCCCTTGCCGTCGGAGCCCTTTTCCGTGACCCGGCCTGAGGTGCGCTTGGGCTTGTCGGTGGTGTGCTGGTCGCCGGTGGACGAGGTGAGCTTTGGACCGCTGCCACTTGTGGCGGCGGCCTTGCGAGCCTTCGTACCCGAGGCGGGGACCGTGTCGGCGGAGCTGGCTGCCTTGGCGACCGGAACGTCGGGAACCTCTACGACGGCGGCATCATCGAGCTCGTCGAACACCGCGCCTTCTCCACCCAACGAGGCATCGGACGCACTCGCCTTGGCGGTGACTCGCCCTCCGGCGGTCACTTTCTTCTTCTGCACCTTTTTACCTTCGGCCACGGCGCAACACCCTAGTGGGTGTCCGCAACGCGGCTAGGGGTTGACCACCATTGCGAACCAGTTGCCCGCTGGGAACGCAACGGCTTCCGAGGCGGCAGACAGCACCGACTACCGTCAATCCATGGCTGCGCGCGTGCTCGTGATCGACAACTTCGACTCGTTCGTCTACAACATCGTGCAATACCTCGGCGAGCTGGGCGCGGAACCGCTTGTCTTCCGCTCGGATGCCATCACGTTGGCCGAAGCCGGCGAGCTGCAGCCCGATGGCGTGCTCATCAGCCCAGGCCCCGGCCATCCCACTGATGCCGTGCTCTCGAACGAGTTGATTCTCCACTTCGCCGGATCCGTTCCCGTGTTCGGCGTTTGTCTCGGCCATCAGTGCATCGGCCAGGTATACGGGGGAATCGTCGTACGGGCACCCCAGGTAATGCACGGCAAAACATCACTGGTCCGGCACAACGGCACCGGGGTGTTCGAAGGCCTCCCGAACCCGTTGGAGGCAACCCGCTATCACTCGCTGGTGGTCGACCGACAGTCGGTTCCGGCGGTGCTCGAGATCACCGCCGAAACCGACGACGGCATCGTGATGGGGTTGCGTCATCGGGACCACGACGTGGAAGGGGTGCAGTTCCACCCCGAGTCGATCCTCACCGCCAAAGGGCACGACCTCCTCGGGAACTTTCTGCGCCGCGCCGAACAACACGCCGCAGGGCAACACACCGCAGGGCGACCGACACGGTGATCGGGGTGGTCAGTCCAACAGCGTGACGGGGTCGCCCACCCGAACGGTGCCGGGCGTCGCCACCTGAAGGTAGAGCCCGAGGTGGTTCGGGAACGCGGCGTTGAGATCGCTGAGGGCAGAGAAGATCCCCGGCTCCCGACTGATCCCGTCGGGTTGCGCCCGCAACGGCATGGCACACCGCACAGTGGGCTGCGCCACGTCGAGCACAAGGTCGGCACCGACGCGAAGCTGCCGACCCACCCATGCCTGCTCATCAAACGGTGCATCGAGCGGGCCGTCGAGCACCACGTTGGGTCGGAAACGTCGAATCGACCAGTCGAGGTCAGGTCGAGCGGCAGCGCAACCTTCGAGTGTGGCCTGGTGCACGAGATGTATCGGCGCCAAGTCGAGGAACGAGCCCGCCGGCGCCGGGATGTCGTACATCTCGGCTTCGTCGTTCGGGGGATCGAACGTCATCTCGAAGCTGAGTATCTCGTCGCCACCAACCAGACGCATCTCCACCTCCATGCCGAGCCACCTTGAGCACGCCGCCGACGCCGCCACGAGGTCGACCAGATCGACGTCATCCCCCGTCGGCAGCACAATGCTGTGGCCGTCCTCCCCCACCGAGGCCTCAAGAAGCTCCTTGCGCCGTTTGGCACTCAGCAGCTTCCCGGAAGCCGTATCGATCAAGGCCCAGCGACGATCACCATCGACCCCAGCGGATTGCACGTTGAGCGAATCCACCCGACCGCCCTGCACCGACTTCACGGGATAGGTCCACAGCTCACTGATCAGTGCGACGTCGCTCATGGCCACCATCTTGGCATCCGATCCAACCCACGCGCCGAACTCGGCCAAACTGCCTGGCGTCGGAAATCAAGAACTCGCCCTCACCCTGGTGGGACGTCCCGGGCCGTCAGCGAGCGAACACGACGAGCTGAAGGAACGCCGAACCCATGATCAGGAGGAGCAAGACGCCGAGAACAATGGTGGTGCTCTTACGCATCAGTTTTCCTCTGATTCCCTTGGCTCGTTCGGTGCCTCCGACTGAGGGACCGATCGTTTGGCGGTGAGGGTCACGGCGGTTGCCAGCCCACCACCGGAACCCATCTCCTGTTCATCGTCGAAACGCACAAGATGCACTTCAGTGGACGGACGCAGGCCGTAGTCGGCGGCCGCGGAGGCCTGATCGAGCGCAATCGAAAGCAGCCCGTAGGAGTCGACCACAAGCCCAACCATGCCCGGCGTGACTGCGCTGTAGTGGTCGACGACGATCCCGGTGCGGGTCGTGCCGCCGAAACGCAAGGCGATGCGGTCGCCCCAGTCCGCCACCTCATCGGGGTCGACGTTGAGCTGGGCATTGCCGAACGAGTCGACCCACAGGACTTCGGCGACGAGAGCGTCGTCTTCCTCGCGGGTCAGCGGCAAGATCCCGGGGAGCAGGCCGGCGGGATCGATCTCGGTGCCGACCTCGGTGAGGGGTACGCCGTTGCACAGGTGCGCGGCCGCCGGAGCGAACACGTCACGTCCGGCAAACGTGGCGCCGGGTGCGGGTAGTTGGTAGTCGGGTTTGTCGAGGAGAACGGCCGCGGTCGCCCCACCACACATCGCAACGGCAGGCGCCAAAAGGCCGTTATCCGGACCGATCAGCACGGACTGACCGTCGCCCACTTCCACGGCAATCGAGCGTCGAGTGCCCCCGACCCCAGGATCGACGATGGCCATCACGACGCCGGGGCACAGGTACTGCGCACTGCGAGCGAGGGCCAGGCCGGCCGCACGCGTGTCGAACGGGGCGATCTGATGGGTGAGGTCGATGACGTGCACGTCGGGAGCGATCGTGCGGATCACCGAATGCACGACGCCGACGAACTCGTCGACGAGGCCGTAGTCCGAGAGAAAGGTGACCGTGGGGTAACGGAGCGCCATACGGGGCCGGAACTCAGACCGCTTCGGTGTAGCGGCTGGCGAGATAGGCATCGACCGCTTCCTCAGGGATGCGGTAGGACTTGCCCACCCGCACCGATGCCAGCTCGCCCGCTTTGATCTGCCGGTAGACGGTCATGGTGGACACCCGCATAAGCGATGCCACTTCGGCCACGGTGAGGAATCGGGTTCGGTTCGTTTGGTCGGCCATGACGGTGGTCTCCTGCTCCGCGCTTCTGCGGGGCACGTTACAGGGAGATGACAGTGTGACGAAAGTGGTTCGTGGGGACAACGATGCTTCTTTCCCCCAAACGCGGCGCACCAACCTTCCGAACTGGGCACACGAAATGACGCTAGAGGAACGAAAAGCGCGACCAGAACGCCGGATTTGGGGGCCGGTGGGTCGTTGGGCCGGTGGGTCAGGCGCCGAGTTCGCGTGAGCGCGCTGCGGCTGCGGCCACCGCGTCAAGGAACGCGACACGCACCCCGCCGCGCTCAAGCTCTCGCAGTCCGGCTGCGGTCGTGCCTCCCGGGGAGGTGACGTTGGCTCGAAGCACGGGCGCGGGTTCCGAGCTCTCGGCGAGCAGGGTGGCGGCGCCGAGCAGGGTCTGCGCAGTGAGGGCCTCAGCGATATCGCGGGGCAGCCCGGCGAGCACACCAGCCTCGGCCATGGCTTCGGCCACCAAAAAGACGTAGGCCGGACCGGACCCCGACAGTCCGGTAACCGCATCAAGCAGAGGCTCGGGTACACGAACGACCGTGCCCACCGCCCGAAGAATGCTCTCTGCCCAAGCCAGATCGGGCTCCGCCACATCGGTGCCTCCCGAGATCGCCGCCGCGCCCTGCCCCACCAACGATGGCGTGTTGGGCATGGCACGGATCACCGCCACATCCGGTCCACATGCTTCTTCGAGCGCGGCCATCGTGACCCCAGCGGCGATCGAGAGCACCCGTCCCCCGCCGATGGACGACAGCGCCGTCGCAACCGACGCCACGTCGGCCGGCTTCACGGCGATCACGGTGCCGTCGGCCGACTCGAGCTCGGTGCCGACGCTGATGCCAGGAAAACGGGCTACAAGCTCTTCCCGACGAGCAACGACCTTCTCCACCACGTGGAAGGCGCCGGGCTCGGCCCAGCCGTCAGCAAGCAGCCCTGCCAACAAGGCCTCGCCCATCTTTCCGCCACCGACGATCTGCAGTTTCACCATGAGTCAAACGTACTTGCTGACCGATGGGCCGAGGAGTGAGTCCCAGTGACCATTCGGCATCGTCCGGGCAGCTTTCCAATCGCGCGGTGGCCTCGGTCGCACCACCCAAAACCGGGGGCCTTCGACGTTGCGTCCTCGCGAGGCTCCGAACCGTGGCTTGGAATCCGCTTACCGGAGCGTTACGGGGACACGCTCTTGGCCGGCTGTGTCGGCTGAGCGTGGGTCAGGTGCCGAAGTCCGTCGGCGGGTTGATCAGCGCTTGCGCCGCTTCGTCGACGGTCTCCGTGACCGTCACGATGCGATCGAAACCCGTGGTGTGAAGCAGTCGGGTGAGCGTCGGCCTGCTGCAGGCCACCGCCACCTCCCCTTCGTTTTCTCGAGCCCGCCGAATGCCTCCGATGAGGGCGCCCAAACCGGCCGAGTCCATGAACGGCACCTCGGAAAGATCGATCAAGAGGCGCTTGGCCTGAGCAAGGTTGGTGAGCGCGTCTCGGAACTGACCGACGGTATAGGCGTCAAGCTCTCCAGCGGGCCGACAAATCGTGTACTCGCGCCGTTCCTCGATGTGGATCTGCAGCACGTGGCCCTCCTGCGGCCGTTCCCGGATCACCCGTGGCGTCGCCCTCGTTGGCGACGGGCGGCACTGTAGCCAACCGACCTCCGGATCGGAACCAGAACCCCCGATTGGGGCCGCGACGCCCGATCATCGTCAAAGGCTCACACCGGATTCTCTCCCTTCTGCGCGCCGGTCTTCGACCCCACGCGTGACCTCAGGAACCGCATCGATGCTCGAAGGAAAGCGGCGTCGCCGGGGCGATCCAGGGTGACGGCGGGGCCACCCGAAATGGTGAGGCGGCGGGCGTGCGAGTACCGTGACAGTTGTGCCCATCGTGCTGCTCGCCACCGATGCTGACTGGATCTTCGACGAAGTCGATGCCGCCTTGGCCGACGACGAAACCACCGTCTATCGCGTCCACCGAGGGGCCGACGTCATCCCCGCCATGAAAGCGGTCGTGCCCGATCTCGTCATCCTCGACCTGCAGATCGGCAATATGGGCGGGATGGCTACCTGCATCGCCATCCGGAACGACGAAGGGGTCGACCGGCTTCCCATCACGGCAGTGTTGATGCTGCTCGATCGAGCCCCCGACGTATTCCTCGCCCGCCGTGCCGACGCCGACGGCTGGCTCATCAAGCCTCTCGATGCCTTCCGACTGCGTAAGGCAGCCAAGGTGCTCCTCGACGGGTATTCCTACTTTGAAGGGGTAGACGCCGAGTCCGACATGGCCGAGGGCGAGGTCGTCGAGGCCTGAGACAACAAGAGCGCACGTTTTCCGCTTTCCGTCATCCGAGATGGTTGCGATACGGTGCGACCTTCCCACCGGGGTGTAGCGCAGCTTGGCAGCGCGCTTCGTTCGGGACGAAGAGGCCGTGGGTTCAAATCCCGCCACCCCGACCAACACCTGACCTGTTCCAACAGGTCAGGTGTTCTTTTTTTCGGTCCCGGCTGGGGCCAGGTTCAGTCCAGCGCAACTGCGGGCGGCGGGCCCGGCGAGGGGTGCGGCGCGGGCCGCACGCTTTGCACGCTTTGCAGGCTTTGCACGCTTTGCAGGCTTTGCAGATCGTTTGTACACCCATGGCGTGTGTAAACGATCTGCAAAGTGGGGAATCAACTCCCTCACGGGCCAGCCTTGACATTTAATTACTTTTCAGTATATTTCAGACATGACCGTCTCCCCAGAACTTCGCATCCTGCGCATTGGTAAGCGGCAGCAAGGCGTCATCAGTCGGGCGCAGGCGCTCACCGCAGGGTTGACCGACCGGGCGATCAGCCGCCATCTCGTCGACGGCACGTGGACCCGACTTGGCAGCGGCGGGGTTTACCTCCTCGCGTCCTCCCCATGGGGGTGGCGCCAACGAAACCACGCTGCCCTGTTGGCCCACCCGCTCGGAGTTTTGGGGAGCGTCACCGCCGCCCGGATCTACGGCCTCGATGAGGTCCCCACCAGTGGCCTCCCGTACCTCACTGTTCCCCCCGGAGCGCGTGCGGTGTCGCCGTTGGCGGTCGTACACCGGTCGTCCCTACTCCGAGCACGAAAGGTGGACGGGTTCAACGTGAACGCCCTACCGCTGGTGTTCCGAGAGATCGCCGCCACCCACCCGGACCACCTCGCGCCCATTTTCGAAAGCGCCTTGGTGCTGCGCCGGGTACGCGTCGACCAGGTCAGCGACGCAGCGGTGCAAGCATCGGTCGGCCGTCACCGAGGGGCGCGTCACCTACGAGAGCTTCTCGCCGGTCGACCGCAAGATCGACGACCCACACAAGGCAAGCTCGAGCGATGGCTCTACGGGCTGCTTGAGGACCCCCGGTTCCCGCCGCATGAGCCCCAGGCCAGCGCTCCCTGGAATCCGGGGCACGAGTTCGTCGACGCCTTTCTCCCGGAGTGGAAGATGGTCATTGAGGCTGACGGAAGGATCTGGCATACCCGAATTGCTGCGATCGCCAATGACACCCGTCGCGATCAAGCCGCGCTGACCCTCGGCATCATCACGATTCGAGTGAGCTACGTCGAACTGCGCGACGACCCGGAAGGGGTGATCGCCCGAATCCTTGCCACGGCACGAGCGTTCGGTCGACTCACCGGCGGCCATGCCGCGGCGTAACCAGCGAAAGGCCACCGGGGCGTTTCGGCTCACCGCCGTACCGAAACGCCGCACCACACGCTTTGCAGATCGTTTGTACACCTTGGGCGTGTGCAAACGATCTGCAAAGAGCGCTTGGCCGGCCGCTCGACAGGCGGGCCCAACAGGTGGGGTGGCCGTCCTACTGCGAGGTAGGACGGGGCGAAACTTCCCGGCGCGCCACACGAACCTTGCCCGCCCGCACGGTCACCCCCTCGGCCACGAGACGACGGGTCTGCTCCTCCTCATGGCCCGGTACCAGGCGGCCGGCGGCATTCACCACACGCCACCACGCATAGGCCCCACCGCTCCCCGCCAGGAAATGACCGACGGCGCGGGCCCGCCCGGGGTACCCCGCCTCAAGCGCAACCTCGCCATACGTGACCACGTCGCCCGACTCCAGTGAGATGAGCACCCTCGCCAGAGCCCGCTCGAGATCAGTGAGATCCGCGAGATCAGTGAGATCGGTGAGATCAGCCAAAGGCCCATGATCCTCACGATCGGCGGCGTCCGAACCTCTCGGAGACTGGGGGTCCATCGGCGCAGTTTGCCGCAGGGACATCAACCCATGGCAAAAACTCCCGGCCTACGCGGTACTCAGCGGAGAAGACACGCCAAATGCATGCAATATGCGCTCCCGAAGACTCCTCTGCCAAGCAACCACACTGGGCGCAGGCTTGATCCTCAGGCTCAGTGCATGCGTCGTGCCGCCGCCGGTCGATCCGGGTCCGGCCACAACAACCACCGCTCCCCCACGCAGATGTAACAGTCCTGGACCATCAACACGATGCCCTAAGTGGGTGTCCGGGAAGTCAGGTTGCCCAGGTGAGTGCTTGTGGGGTGCCTTTTTTGGGGGCGAGCCGGTTGATCATGGTGGAGATGGCGGCGACTTGGATCCAGGTTTCGGCGGCTTCGGTGGTGTGTTCGAGGT
>JANOSD010000030.1:0-71540 GCA_031415655.1 Actinomycetes bacterium | reverse complement strand
CGTCCAGAGATAGCTGATGTTGTTGTGGGCCATACCCGACACCAGCACGTCAGGCTTGTGGGCGAGCACGGCGTCAACACGACCGAACATCATCGCCGAGGTGTAGTTCTCGCCGCAGTGGGTGGCCACGATCCAGCGCTGCTCGGTGTCAGCGAGCAGGGCGAACCGGAGTTGGTTGTCGACGCTGTCGCCGAGCACGCCGATTGAGGGCGTGCGGTCGATGCCGTTGTCGTCGGCGCCCCGAGCGTGGCTGCGTTCACATGCCTGTTCCATGTTGGACCGGGCGTCCTCCGTGGCCGGCTCCGGCGCCGTGATGAACGTGCGCTCACTCGCCGGAGCAGGGACCGATTCGGTCGTTGGTTGGAGCGTTGTTGAGGATCCCGCCGTGGATCCGACCGTCGGGCCGACCGTGGATCCGGCTGTGGGTAGGTCGGAGCCTGCCAGCGACGACGGGCCGTTCTCCGGGCCGTCCTCTGGGCCATTCGTGCTGGTGGTGGCTCCGGATGCGGGTGTGTCGTCGGCCCTTGTCGCGACGGACCCCGGCCCGTTCGAGTCGTCTACCGAGTTGTTCGACGGCGACCGCCCCGAGTCTGCTCCACAAGCGATTGACGTGAATCCAAATGGCAGCACAATGAGTGCGACAAGAGCGGCCTTGACACGATTGCGAGCCCGGCGCGACCGGCGGCCACCCTTCGCCGCAGTTTGGAGTCGTCGCGCAGCCTCCCGATCGATTGCCCCGTGCACCGACCTACTCTCGCACGCCACGCCTTCTGGGATCGCACTTGATGCGGCGTTGGACGGCGTCTCGCCGAGACCCTGCGGTAGCGCGTTCCCGTTCGTTCGTCGTAGTTCGCCTACGGCAACCGTGTGCCTTGGGATGTCCGCGCCCAACACTTTCGTGCGCCCGTGACTTGAATGGGGTGATGGAGCGAGAGCCGGGTCCCGAGTTTGAGGAGTGGTACGCCCTCCACCGCGCCCGACTGCACGCGTCCATGTTGGTGTGCTGCCGCCATGCTGACGTGGCCGAAGAGGTGGCTGACGAGGCCTTTGCCCGGGCGCTGGCTCACTGGAGCCGCGTGAGGATGATGACCTCCCCGATCGGGTGGACCTATCAAGTCGCGCACAATGAGCTGCGGCGCCGGCGGCGCCGTTCGGCGATGGAGGCCGATCGACTGGCTCTGCTACCCCGGATCGAGTCGGTTGCACCATCTTTTGCCGAACATCTCGATGTGTGGGACGCCGTAGCCGCATTACCGGACCGCCAACGTCATGCAGTGGTGTATCGCTACATCGCCGACCTGACCGAGGCGCAGATCGGTGAACTGCTTGGTGTCAGCCGAGGCACCGTCGCCTCCGCTTTGCATGACGCTCGAAAGGCGTTGGCTCGGGTAATTGGCGAGGTTCCGGCGAAAGACCCGATCCCGAAGGTGGATTTGGATGGAGACCCAAGGGCTCCGGCTCTTCCCCTCGGTGAAGACGACGACGAGAAGATACGGACCACACCATGAGCCGACTCGACGATGCAACCACGGACCTCCTTGTCGATTTCGACAATCGTGCTATCGGACCAGCGGTGCCGCAGCAGGTGAAACATCGAGCATCCCATTTTCGGCGCCGCCGTCGGGTGGGACGGTTCACCTGCTCGCTGGCACTTTGCGGTCTTCTGCTGGCAAGCGTTTCGGTGGTGTTGCGAGATCCCGCTACCACGGTGGACCTCGGGCCCAACGTCGCGCCGCCGGGTTCGGGTCTGGCCTCCATCGGTCCGCCGATCCGTACACGACTGGACGAGCGGTTTGAATTGGAGGCGAGCCTGACGGGCACGGGCATCACCGCCGCCGCCGCTGGTGCTCTCGTGCGTGAACGGCTTTCGTTCCTCCCGTCCGGCAGCTTCTCGATCACCACAACCGCCGAGACCGTTCGGGTTGTCACCACGGGGGTGGACTTCGAACTGCTCGATTGGGCGTTGTTTCGCTCCGGCGAAGCGACCTTGGAGATCGGCTATTCGATTGTCCCAGGCGTGGTGTGTGGCCGCGACCTCGGCCCGACGGAGTTTGAAAGCCTTCCGCCGTTTCCTGGCGTCAAGGCCGCTTGGCAAGTGGAGTGTGTGGCCAGAGACCCGGATGCCCGCCGGTCACTCCCGGATCCCCTGAGGCGGGTGGAAGTGGTTCCCACGGGCCCTGGCGCGAACGGCCCGGGTTTCGGTGTGGTCATTACGCTTTCTGACTGCACCGCCGAGCTTTGCCGAGGGGCGCTGTTGCGGTTCGATGAGTCGTTGTTGCGGGTTACCGAAGTGGACAATCAATTTGTTGTCCGGCTCCCGAACGGGGTGCTTCCTGAACCACGCGCTCCGGGTAGTCCCTACAACACCAGGTCGTGGTCGCCGGGTGGCAGTTTCGGGCTTACGGAGATCCGGGCTCAGGCGATTGCCTCTGCTCTGCGAATCCCGATGCCGCTGCCGTTTTTCAACGTCACGCCGCAGCCGCTAGGAACGACGGTGCCCGTCGGCGCGGCGCCGCCGTCGGCCCCGACTCCGCGAACGGCAGCAGCCACCTGGGTGTTTCGCGGCCAGGGTGTTGCGCTTGCCGAGTTCGCCCGGGCGAGGGGAGTAGCCCACGGTCGGCTCGGAGTCTTGCTCGGACCATCCGGGTTCGATGAGAGTCAAACTGGTGACGAGTTCCGGGTCTGGATTTTCGATGAAGCCATGGTCGACCTCGTCGACCGAATACTGACTCATAGAGGGGACGTGGCCCTCGAGGGGCCCTTCCCGCACACCGACGATCCGAAAACGTGCACGGGGTTGGGATCGTCGACAGTGGATCCCGACATCGTTCGTGTCGATGAGAGCCACCCGTTGGCGGTCCCGCGCTGGAACGGAAGCTGCTCGGTTCGGACGGGCGATGGTTCGGCGCGTTCCTCGGTGGCGCTTAATCCTCTGGGGTCGAACGGCGCGTCGTTGTTGGAGGTGAGTGTCGCTCCGCAGTCGTAGAATCGGGCCGTTCAAGCAGTTGTCCCTCTGTGCGCGGCGACAAACTGCGCCGACCGGCTGCTCCGCATCGATGATCGTTTCTACCGCCTTCGTGCGAAGCTCGGTGGGGGCACCTTTGAACCTGACAGGGTGTTGCTGCCGGCAACGTTCGGATTGATGGCCGATGGGTCTCCTGACTCTGCCGCCGAGTCGTCCCTGACCCCGCTCGATCCTGCCGAGAGTCGGGCGCTCCTTGCATTCCTCTCCTCGGGGTCACTGCCGCTGGTGTTTGAGCGTGTGGCCGAAAAGCCGATGGTCGAAGTCGTTAGACCGTAGAAGCGTTCGGCGACGAGCGGCTTAGCGCGTCGGATGGGCAGGATGTGACACCGGGAACTGCAGTGGGTTTCGCTCGGCGCGGCCAGGGAAGTGCATGCTCCGGCCGATCGTTGAAAACGGCGACGGCGAAGCCAAGCTCGTCGAGTTCAGCATGGTCCGTTTCCGTTAGGCCAAGCCGAGTAGGTCGCGAAGAACGGCCTCGATCGACCACAGGTCGGATTGCGCGAGTCGGGCGACGCTTCGTCCGAGCCGGCTCCGGTCCACGGCGACCAACTGGTCCAGCATCACGCAGGTCGATGAACCGGCGACGCTGATTTCCGGTCGAAAGGCGACCGCGGTGCCGTGTGCTCCTCGGGGCAACGATCACGGTCGAAAGCAACTCGAACTCATCGGCTTGGAGGATGACCTCAAGACGGTTATCGACCTGGTCGTGCCCGCCGCCAGGACGGGGGTGAAGTCGATACACATCGCCACGTTTCACTCCGGCAAGCTGTCGATGGACTCACCGAAGTAGTCATGAATTGCGTCAAATCTCCGGTTGGTTGGTCGGATCGCCCGCAATCCGACGGGCCTCTTCAACCAGCGACTTCTTGCGACGACCTTGCTGTGCAGCCAGGTCGAGCGCTTGGCGGATGCCGTCGGACCTTGACAATCCCGTGCGTGTCAGAAGAGCAAGGTTTTGCTCGTCCTTCGCTGATGGCCGAAACGTTATGGGTGACGACATCTCCTCAGGGTAAGTCCCCCCAAAAGTAGTCCGAATCGTAGTACCGCAAATGTTTGGATTGGCGTTCCTGAAGTGGCACGGTCTCGGAGGCCCTGGTGGAGAATGGCTCTCCGGGATCGTTTGGCGACTTGCGCCGGTGAGTGGCCGCCGCCTCGTGATCGGCGGCTACCAGTTCGTCAGAGGCCCCAGCGGCTCTGCCCGAAGCGGTAGCCGACGGAGCGCACAGTCTGGATGAGGTTGGCGTGTTCCTCGCCGAGTTTGGCCCGCAAACGACGGATATGGACGTCGACGGTGCGGGCGCCGCCGTAGTACTCGTAGCCCCACACTCGGCTCAGCAAGGTCTCCCGGGTGAACACCTTGCCCGGGTTCGAGGAGAGGAACTTGAGGAGCTCGTACTCCATGTAGGTGAGGTCGAGTGGTTTGCCGGAGATGGCGGCTTGGTAGGTCTCGAGGTTGAGAATCAGCTCGCCGTACTCCACTAACTCGGGACGGGTGCCGGTGCCGGTCTTCCAGAAGAGGTGTTTGAGGCGGGCCTCGAGCTCACGGGGGTGAAAGGGGGTGAGGCAGAAGTCGTCGAAGAGATCGTCGCGGAGTTCGAGATCGGCGAGCTGAGCCCCACTGACCAACAGCAGCAACGGCTCCAACGGGAGGTCACGTTTGCGCAGGGTGCGGCACAAAGCGAACGCCGTCTCGGGGTCGGCGTCGGCGCAGATGATCGCTCCCGCCCAACCGTCGGGCGGCTCGGCGGCCTCAACGTCGCGCTCGGCTCCGACCGGTTTCCACGGATAGCCGCCGAAGTCGAGCGCCTGCGCCAGTTCGGGCGGCGGGGGATCGGGGAAGACGAGTAGCGGTTCCATCAGACAACCGGGCCTAGATGTTGGGGAGGTACCGGTCGAGTTCGAACTGCGTGACTTGGCTCTTGTAGTCGAACCACTCCGCTCGTTTGTTGCGGAGGAACCATTCGAAGATGTGCTCGCCGAGACACTCGGCCACGAGCTCGGAACCCTCCATCACGTCGAGCGCTTCGGCGAGGGATTGGGGAAGCGACGCCATCCCTTCGGCCGCTCGCTCCGCCGGCGTGAGAGCGAACACGTTGGCCGACGCTTCGGGCGAGAGTTCGTAGCCCTCTTCGACGCCCTTGAGGCCCGCCGCCAGCATGACCGAGAAGGCGAGATAGGGGTTGCAGGCAGGATCGGAGGCTCGGTACTCCACTCGGGTGGAGGCTTGTTTGCCCGGCTTGATCACCGGCACCCGCACCAGGGCCGAGCGGTTGTTGCGTGCCCACGTGATGTAGGTGGGCGCCTCGTATCCCGTGATCAGTCGCTTGTAGGAGTTCACCAACTGGTTCGTGACGGCGGTGATCTCGGCGGCGTGATGAAGGAGGCCGGCGATGAACGAGTAGGCGACCTTCGACAGGCCGTAGGCGTCGCCCGGATCAGCGAACGCGTTGATGTCTCCCTCAAAGAGCGACAGGTGGTTGTGCATTCCTGACCCCTGCACGCCCGACATGGGCTTGGGCATGAACGTGGCGTACACGTTGTTCTCGAGAGCGAGCTCTCGCACGACCAGCCGGAAGGTCATGATGTTGTCGGCCATGCTCAGGGCGTCGGTATAACGGAGATCGATCTCATGCTGACTCGGGCCGTCTTCGTGGAAGCTGTACTCCACCGGAATGCCCATGGCTTCGAGCATGGAGATGGTGCGGCGACGAAGGTCGGAAGCCACATCGGCGGTGGTGAGGTCGAAATAGGACCCGGTGTCGAGTGGGACCAGGGGCTTCGACGGATCGCCGGAGGAGAAGTAGTAAAACTCCATCTCCGGCGCCACCATGAACGAAAACCCACGATCATGGGCCTTGTCGAGATTGCGTTTGAGCACGTGACGGGGGTCGCCCTCGAAGGGTGAGCCGTCGTGGTTCTGGATATCGCAGAACATGCGGGCGGACACGTCGTCGGCACCCTTGCCCCACGGCGTGAGCTCGAAGGTGGCGGGCTCGGGCCGGGCGAGCACGTCGCTCTCTTGCACCCGGGAGAAGCCGTCGATCGCCGAGCCATCGAAATGCATGCCTTCCTCGAAGGCGTTCTCGAGTTCGGCCGGTGATATCGCAACGGACTTGAGTTGGCCGAGCACGTCGGTGAACCAAAGGCGGATGAGGCGCACTCCGCGCTCTTCGACCGTGCGCAGCACGTAGTCCTGTGGGCGTTCCATGCCGCTCATACTGACAGGGTTCCCGTCCGAGACTGAACCCGCGAGGAGTCCAGTTCACATAACGTTCACAAACAGGCAACGGGTGAGAAACGCCGTGCTGGGAACCTGACGAAGACCCGCCGGTTGGCGGTCTGGCAGTGAGTCCGCCCCACGTGCAAGCGTTGGGCTCGGAGCCCGGCGGTCCACCCGATCGCCTCCCAAATTCCCAAAGGCGAAATGGCCCCATGGCCGTTCGCCACGAAGCAACCCACAGGAGAAGTAGTGAGCTACCGCGCTGAATACATCTGGATCGACGGCACCGAGCCCACGCCGTTGCTCCGATCCAAGACCAAGATCATCCCCGACGGTGACGCTCCCGGCATTTGGGGATTCGACGGCTCGTCCACCAACCAGGCTCCCGGCAAGGCGTCTGACTGCGTGCTCAACCCGGTCTGTACCGTGCCCGATCCGATTCGCGGCAACAACGATGTCCTCGTGCTCTGTGAGGTGCTCCTCATCGACATGACCCCGCACCCCACGAACTCGCGAGCCAAGTGCGCTGTCATTTCTGAGAAGTACGCCGATCAGGAGCCGTGGTTCGGTATCGAGCAGGAGTACACGTTCCTGCAGGGCGGTCACCCCCTCGGTTGGCCCAAGAACGGTTTCCCCGGACCGCAGGGGCCCTACTACTGCGGCGTCGGCGCCGACGAGATCTTCGGTCGCGACATTGTCGAGGCCCACACCACTGCGTGCATGCAGGCCGGACTCGCCATCTCCGGCACCAACGCCGAGGTGATGATGGGGCAGTGGGAATTCCAGATCGGCCCGGCCAGCCCGCTCGAGTGCTCCGACCACATGTACCTCGCCCGTTGGCTCCTCTACCGCATCGCGGAGGACTTCGACGTTGCCGTCACCATCGATCCCAAGCCCATGCCAGGCGACTGGAACGGTGCCGGTGCGCACACCAACTTCTCCACCAACGCCATGCGTGAGAGCTGGGACCCGATCATCGTCGCCTGTGAGGCCCTTGGCGCCAACGCTGAGAAGCACATCACGCAATACGGTGCCGGCGTCGAGCGTCGACTCACCGGGCTTCATGAGACCGCCCCGTGGACCGAGTTCTCCTACGGCGTGTCGAACCGTGGGGCATCGGTGCGCATTCCGTGGCAGGTGGAGGTCGACAAGAAGGGCTACATCGAGGACCGTCGTCCCAACTCCAACATGGACCCCTACCTCGTGACCGGCCTTATCGTGGAGACCTGCTGCTCCGCCCTCGCCGGCTGAGGCGCCTTTTCGAGCGCCTTCCCCCATTCCGTTTCCGTTCTGGAGGAGATTCCGCCCGTATTCGGGCGGAATCTCCTCCAGTTCGGCGTTTGGGGACGGTTCCGGTGATGCGGGGGCCCGATCGGGGACCGGCGCAGGGCTACGTTGGGACGCCACACGCGTGACCTGGAGGGAACGTGAAGGAACGCACACCAGCCGAAGTGATCGAGTTCGCCCGGGAGCAGGGGGTGCAGATCGTCGACTTCCGCTTCTGCGATCTTCCCGGCTTGATGCAGCACTTCTCGGTCCCGATGTCGGAACTGTCGGAGGATGCGTTCGACGACGGCTACGGGTTCGACGGGTCGAGCATTCGCGGGTTCCAAGAGATCCAAGAATCCGACATGATCCTCCGCCCGGATCCCAACACCGCGGTGATCGATCCGTTCCGTCAGCACCGCACGCTCAACCTCAACTGCTGGGTGCACGACCCCGTCACCGGCGAGAGCTACTCCCGTGATCCGCGCTACGTGGCTCGAAAAGCGGAGGACTACCTCCGGTCCACCGGGCTGGCCGATACCGCCTACTTCGGTCCCGAAGCCGAGTTCTTCGTGTTCGACGACGTGCGCTACGCCCAGACCCAGAACTCGGCGTTCTATTCCGTGGACTCGGTGGAGGCCACGTGGAACACCGGTCGGGACGAGAAGCCCAACCTGGGTTACAAGCCCCGCGCCAAGGAGGGCTATTTCCCGGTTCCTCCAATGGATCAGTACCAGGACCTGCGCTCAGAGATGACCCTCACCCTGCAAGAGGTGGGGATCGAGGTGGAGGTACAGCATCACGAGGTGGGCACCGCCGGGCAGGCCGAGATCGACATTCGGTTCGATTCGCTTCTGCGCCAGGCCGACAAGCTCATGCTGTTCAAGTACGTCGTGAAGAACACCGCCTTCAAGCATGGCAAGACCGCAACGTTTATGCCGAAGCCGATCTACGGCGACAACGGGTCGGGCATGCACGTCCACATGTCGTTATGGAAGGGCGGTGAGCCGCTGTTTTACGACGAAGAGGGGTACGCCGGGCTGTCCGATATGGCGCGGTGGTACATCGGTGGCATCCTCCATCACGCGCCGGCCGTGCTGGCGTGGAGCAACCCCACCACCAACTCCTACAAACGATTGGTACCGGGGTACGAGGCTCCGGTGAACCTGGTGTACTCACAGCGAAACCGGTCGGCGGCGGTGCGCATCCCGCTGTACTCGCAGAGCCCGAAGGCCAAACGCATCGAGTTTCGCTGCCCCGATCCTTCCTGCAATCCGTACCTGGCGTTTGCCGCCATGCTCATGGCCGGCCTCGATGGTGTGCAGAACCGGATCGAGCCGCCGATGCCGCTCGACAAAGACCTCTACGACCTTGCCCCTGAGGAGATGGCGGCCGTTCCGCATGTGCCAGCGTCACTCGAGGAAGCGCTCGACGCGCTGGAGAAGGACCAAGACTTCCTGAAGGTGGGCGGCGTCTTCACCGACGATCTCATTAAGGCCTGGATCTCCTACAAACGAGTGCACGAGGTGGAGGCGATTCGTTTGCGACCTCACCCCTGGGAGTTCCACCTTTACTACGACATTTAAAAGTGACCGTTTCGGAAGCTGGGGAAAACGCCAAAAAGTGGCTCTGACCTGCGGTTTTGTTTGACCGCTACGTACCGCTGTTCCCCCCCATTTTCCGATGTCATGTTATATCGATGTTATATGACACGAGCGTCAGGTTTGGGCCGGACGTTGGCTTCGACCTCCCTCGATCGCCACCAGGCCGCTCGAACCTGGGTCACAAAGTGCGAGCGTGGGACCGATACCCCCGTCCGGCTTCAGCCCCATCACGTAGGGTCCGGCGAAGGGGGACGCGTGGATGGTGCCAATCAGGGACGCGCTCACCCGTTGGTCGGGGACATCATGACCACGCGAACGGCCTACTCGATGCCGTGTCATCCTCGCTGTAGACAGCCCTGAGATAGCCTGGTTGGATGGCGCAAGGCAGCACGAAGAAGCTAGCGAAGTACATCGTTCCGAAGCTTGGCGACGGTGAGGACCTCGTGGCGGCGACGCTAGTCCAGTACAAGGGTCTGAACACGAACGCTGGAATCGTCGGCGCCGCAATCCGCGCCGCTGATAAGAAGGCGGAGCCGGGCGCGATGTTCGGGCTAGCGGAATCGGTGCCGCAGGACCGACCCGTGATCTGGGCGGCAACCGACGCACGAATCATCTTCTTTAAGAACCGCATAGGCGGTGTGGGTGACGAACTCCGCTCGTTTCCGTTGTCTGATTTAGTTTCGTTCGAGGCCGTCCGAGGAAGGCTCAAGCTCGGGATCTTGCAGCTCGTCTTTCGTGACGAGAGCACAATCGGGCTCGACATCGTGAACGATCGCGAACGGGACCTGATCAACGAAGCTAGTGTCCTGTCAGGTTATTCCGCTAAGTATTTCATAGAATCGGGAATTTTCGCGTTTCGGTCAACGTTTCTGGTGTCGATCACCAACAACGGAGGAATTTCTGTGGCCAGGCGAGGACGACCGACTATCGATATCAAGTTGAATGCCGATGAACGCAAAACATTGGAGCGGTGGGCGCGTCGCCATACCTCATCACAGGCCCTGGCTTTGCGTTGTCGTATTGTGTTGGCTTGTTCGCAGGGTCGCAGCGATCGGGATATAGCGAACGAAGTCGGTGTACACCCGGTGACAGTATCGAAGTGGCGCCACCGATTCGCGACGGATCGACTCGACGGGTTGATGGACGCTCCGCGTCCTGGTGCCAAGCGAACAATCGCTGACGAGGTGATCGAAGCGGTACTCGTCGACACCCTCGAATCGACACCAGGTGAAGATACTCACTGGTCAACACGAGGAATGGCCGAGAAACACGGAATTAGCCGTCAGACGGTGTCCGAGATCTGGCGGGCGTTCGGCTTGAAGCCGTGGCAACAAGGCAAGTTCAAGTTGTCGCCAGATCCTGACCTTGTCGAGAAGATCCGGGACATTGTGGGCATATACATGAACCCACCGGTCAACGCCGTTGTGTTTGCAGTCGACGAGAAACCGCAAATTCAGGCGCTGAACCGCACCGCACCGATCCTACCGATGATGCTCACCACTGCTGAGCGGGCCACGTCCTCATACCTACGCAACGGGACCTGCGACCTATTCGCGGCGCTAAACATCGCGACCGGCATGGTAATCACCGACATCCGTACGACCCACACCAGCGACGACTTCATCGCATTCCTAAACAAAATCAACCGCAATGTCCCCAAGGGACTAGAGGTCCATATCGTTTTGGACAACCTTTCCGCACACAAAAGCCCGAAGATCCACAAGTGGTTGCTACGACACAAACGATTCCATTTCCATTTCACGCCGACTTACGGGTCATGGATGAACCTCGTTGAACGTTGGTTCTCCGCGCTCACAACCAAAAAACTTCAACGCTCCGCTCACCGCAACGTCAAAGAACTCGCCGACGACATTCTGGCATGGGCCGCCGCATGGAACGAAAATCCCAAGCCATTCGTATGGCACAAAACAGCCGAAGAAATTCTTCAACGACTCGCCGACTACTGCACCGCCCTTAAAGGCGACGATAAACTTACCCCTTCAACCTGACAGGACACTAGTCGAGTGTTGTTTACCAAGTAAGACGCCTTCACTGACGCTCTGATTTCCAGCTACGGACGTGACGCAGCCGCGCCGGTGATTTGCCGACGTCGTCGGCTTCTACGGGTAGGCGGCCAGTCGCGGAGTGCGCGTCGTCCGAGGTAGTCGGTTGTCCATCAGTTCGACAGTGAGTGGCCGAACAGCACGAGGCCAAGGCCTCTGCTGGACGACTACCCGCCTTCCAACTCTTCCAAGCTGTTGGTCGGACCCGGGTCATGAGCGCGTCGTGGAAGGGTCGGGCCCGAACCAGTGGTACTCGTCGTATGCCTCGCGTTCGTTCAGACCGAGATCGATCAGTCGGCTTTCCTCGAACTCGAAGGCGATGCAGCCGAGCTCATGACCGAGCCAGGCAAGAAAGATCCAGTAGTCCTCGAACGGAGGTACGCCGTGGATGTCATTCCAGGGCCAGATCGTGATGCATCCTGCTGCGATGTGGACGACAAGGCCGTCCTTCTCGCTCAGCTCGAGACTCAACGCGTCTCCAGGTGCGGACCGTTGGGTGATCGCCAGATCGGGATACTTGCCGTGTATTGCCAAAACAACCTTTTCCGCCCACCCTGCTACGTCGTCGGGCAGGAAGGGAGGTCCGTAGTCGACCGATTCCATCGCCACGCCGGATCGATCGAATGTGAACTCGACGGCAATGTGGCGGGCTGCGACGTCGCCGGGATCGACGTCGCCCGGCGTGTAGAGGAGAGATACACCCGACCAGCTCATCGGCGGACCTTCGCGAACGCGCTACTTGCAGCCCGGGTGGGGGTGAGAGTCACGGAACGGTACGGGCTCGGACGATCGGTCACCGCGGAGTACGCCTCGTTCGCTCGACGCAAGGCATCGTCGGCCCAGTCGATGGGTTCCCAGCCCTTGCCCTTTCCTCGCAGGAATGCCGAGTAGAAGGCCGCCGTCCACACCGTCGATTGGGACCAGTCGAGGGAGCGGGAACTACCGATGAGCAACGTCGGCTTTGCGATGCAATCACGCAGGCGACGCTGAAAGCCGGTGCTTGCGCTGCTGCAGGCATCGATCAGCAGCGCGGACGTAGCGATTGGAGTGCTCTCTGCTTGGAGCTCTCCTGCGAGCTCGGACAAGGAGTAGTCGTCGCCATCCTCGGTGGAGAGGGTTGCGTCCCCGTCCTCGAACCGCCCGTGCCCGGTGATATGGACGAGGCTCGCTTGGCAAGTCAAGGCGGCATCGATGATCGCCAGCGACCGCGACCGGACCACTTCGACCTCGGCCCCGTTCTCGGTGCCGACGTGAAACGACTGAACCAGGTTGCGAGTGAACTCGAGGTAGAGGCTGAAGTCATCGTGGAACCCGAGTTCCACAAGCCGTATCCGTCGCTGCTTCATCGACCCTCCAAGGTCCGTGGTCCTTGGGCAGCTTCGCGCCCAGCGGCCCGCCTGTGCCGGAATCTCTCAGTGTCGCCATAGAGATTCTGTGTCAACCGATTGCCGCAGGTGCACTGCGAACGCGCCGAGTATCGCCCGGGCCAGGTCCGTGTCGCCGTCCTCGCCGGCGAGATAGTTGCCCAGCCTGCGGCAGGGTCGATAGTGGTAGGGACAGTCACGGTGTTCTCCTTGAGTAGTTGGTTGTGCTTCTTCTCAAGGCTGACGCGGTGACCGTCGCGTCTGGGGGACCTTCCCCTCAGAACCTCAGCCAATACACCATTCTCTGAGACTCCCCCAACAGCCGCCAAGGCGCCGCGCGGCTACGGTGTGATTGCGGACGAGCAAAGCTCAGTCTGGGGATGGATGTGACCGAGAGGGGTGGGCGTATGCGCCGGACGGTCCTGGCTCTGACAGTCGTACTCATCCTGGCTTCATGCGCGCGACCTGGGGTGACGCCCGCGCCGCCCGCAACCGATCCGCCAGGCCAGGTAGCGGCGTGGTGCTTCGCGGTCGAAACGTGGGTTGACGACTTCGAGCAACGCCGTTCGAGACTAGGCGTTAGGCCCGGTGAGAGGAAGCGGGCCGAAAGCGAAGAACTAGATCTTCGGAACCAAATTGTATCTGGGGCCCCGCCGACGATCTCGAGCTACATGGCGACCATCTCAACAGTCTCCTTGAGCACGCGATCCGTCAAAGACCACAGCGCCCGACAGACCGCACACAAGATGGTGACCACGTACCTCGCTGTGAATTGTGATTATGCCTACTCGTTTGCGACCCTCGACTTCACTCTGCTCCCTACGGTCGTGACGCAGTTCTGAATTAGGACGTAGGTCGGCGCTTCCGTGCCGGCGCTCGCCTCGGAGTATTCGAGATTGCGCCCTTGTCCGAAAAGATGAGGATTGGCGCGCTTCCACGGCCGGTGACGCACCGGGCGTTGGCCTCCGCTTCGCGGCGCGGCGTCAGCCGGGACGGAGGCGCTCAGGCTACGGGCGACACGAGGCGTCCAGCGTTTCGGTTCTCGACGGCAGGTCGGTCTCGGCGGTCCTACGAGTCGATAGAGTCCCAAGAACACTTGATCGGTGGAGCGAGATCCTGACGTGCTGGACGCCGCTGAGGTTGGCCATGGGATGGTTGTTTGGCGTGGGCGTCGGCGGCGACGAGTGATTGCACGGCGAGGTTGTTCACGGCGCGGGGTAAGCCGCGGGCGACTTGGCCGATCGCCACACTCAGGGCGCGCGGCCGCGGGCCGGCAGCAGCGTCGAGGGGCCGGTAGATGGTGACGACGGAGCAGCCGTGTTGGCGGGTGATCTGCGGTGCGGAGAGCCCGGCCTTGTAGCCGTCGACAGTGGTGGTCTCTTCGAACTCAACGGGGAAGTGGCGGCGGGTCGGGCGGCGATGGTGGTGGCGGAGCTATCACAACAACCGCAACGGCCCGCTTCCATCGAAATGGTCAGCGGGCCGTTGCAGGGGTGGGTTGGGTGAGGTGATCGTAGCGAAGCGGCTCGGGGCGCGCTTTCAGAATCCCAGGCCTGGGGATCGTCGTGGCCGCACCGCCGGAGAGTCGCATGGCGCGGGTTCCGGTGGTGCTGGGGTCGGGTGCAGGTCTGGTTGGTCGACGTTGGTGCGGCCGTTGCGGGCTGGCCCTATGGGTTCGGCTTCGGGAAATGGTTCACCCCCTGGTCGATCTGCTTCGAGTGTCGGTTGCGCGGGGCCGACGGGCTCGGGTGGTTCAAGCGTGATTTGGTAACGGGCGCGTTGGAGGGCTTGGGGGTCGAGGTCGATGACGGCGGTTTCGCCTCGTCGTCGTTTGACTCCGTGTTCGATGGCGGCGAGTAGGGGTGGTGGTGGGAGGCGAGGGAGGTGCGGTTCGTTGGGGTCGGGTTCGGGTGGCGTGACGGCGATCATGTGGTTGTGGTCACGTCCGCGTGTGATGTTGACGTAGAGCTCGGCTTGGCTGCTGGCGGGGGTGAGGATCGAGGTGGATTGCTGGTAGGTGGCGCCTTGCACGGCGTAGCTGGTGACCGCGTAAGCAAGATCAAGAAGCGGCCGCCCGCCGGTGCGGTCGAGTTCGTCTACGGGGATGGTGATGACACCGAGGCTGTCGGCTTCGAGGTGAAGGTGTTGGTCGGTGATGGCGGTGACGATGCCGGTGGTGCCGTTGCGGAGGTAACGGTCAGGGCTATCGGCGGGGTGGAGGTGTCGTGCGGGGTGTTTGGCGATGACGGTGTCTCCGACATGAAGCCGGGTTTCGCCGATGGTGAGGTGCTGGGTGGGGTCGAGTTCTCCGGCGTGGAGGCGCAGTGTTTGGGCGAGGTGGTTGAGGTTGGCGCGGGTGTGGTTGAGCCGGTCGACCATGGGGTGGGGATCACCGGTTTCGCGGGCTTGCCACCATCGGTGCAGCACGGCGAGGTAGGCCGAGCGTTCGGTGTTGGCGATGTCGAGCTGTCCGTTGGCAGTCATGACGGTGAGTGCATCGTCGATGCGGCCGTTCCGTACCAGGTTGGCGGCGTGGCGTTCGCTGCCGTGGCGGAGACGTCGGTTGCCGGTGAGTTGCGGGGTGCGGGTGGTGTCGAGCCGGGTCAGTGACGTGAAGCTCCCTCCGGCACCGACGGCACCGTGTTGAGCTGGGTCACCAACGAGACGCAACGCTGCTCCGGCGTGTTCGATGTGTTCCATGAGCTGGTCGAGGTCACGGTCCGCCACCGTGGAAGCCTCATCAACGATGAGGACGGTGTTCGGGTCGAACGGACTGTCATTGTTGTTGGCGCGGGTGAGGTACCAGGCGAGGGTGTTCGTTTCGATGCCGGCGGCGTCGCCGAGCAGGCGGGCCGCTTCGCCTTTCACGGCGGCGCCGATCACCCGGTACCCGGCGGTCTCCCACGCCCGAGCGGCGGCGGCCATCGCTGCGGTCTTGCCTGAACCGGGAGGCCCGATCGCCGCTTGGTGCCGCATTCCGCTGCCGCAGAACTGGCGGACCAACGCCGCTTGATCGGCGCTGAGTTGCACGTCCCCAACCCCGTCTCCAGCGGTGTCGAGGGCGGTGTCGATGAGGTGGGGGTCGACGACCCCGGCCGTTTCGTCGATGCCGTTCAGGTACCTGTCGCGGATGTTCTGTTGGGTGGTGAGCAGGTCGACGGTGCTGTACGCGGTCTGGTCGGAGCCGGCCATCCGTTCCGACGTCGGTAACTGCAACGGCACCACCCCCAGGGAGTCGAGGAACACGTCGGTGATTCCAAGGATCTGTTCCGGTGGGAGAAGAAGCGGTCCACCTCCGAACCGGCCGGGGAGTTCAAGGTCGACGAGGGCGACGATGACGTCGGGGCGGGTGAACCAGTTGAGGTTCGCGGTGATCCCGTCGGGTCCGGCGAGCCAGCCAACGATCCAACCGTCGAGTTCGTCTTTGCGTTGGGTGGGGGTGTTTGTTCCATGAAGCGCGATGTCGAGGGCGGTGTGGGTGAGGCCGTGGGCTGCGGCGCGTTGCCGCCACGACGCCACGAGTTCCGATGCGTTGGTCGGGACTTTGGCGGTGCGTGTTTCGACGGCGATCTGTCGTTCTTCGGCTTTGGTGACCGGCCGTCCGAGGATGTGGGCGAGTTCTTCGGCGGCAAGGTCGATGGTGTTGCGGCGTTGGGAGAACTCGTTGATCACCTGGTCGGTGATTCCGTCGATCTCCCACACCCCACGCGGCGACCGCCGCCACCGCACACCGAGGTCGCGGGTGAGTTGGTGACGCATACGGGCGGTGGCGAGCGCAGCGGCAGCGGGAGCAAGTTCGTAGAAGGCGCGGGCGTCGAGGGTTTTGCGGTCACCGTTGGCGTCGACGGTGGCGTTGGCGATCACGTTGTGACGGTGCGGGAACGGGTCCAATGCCCGACTGGTCCCATGCAGGAACGACGCGACGATCAGACCTCCGCCTTTCACCCGTTCCCCTTTGCGGCGCGTGAACGTCGCTTCGGTTTCCAGGAACCCGATGGCTTCACTGTTGGCGTCGTCCAATGCCTTCTCGAACACCGTTCGCATCGACGGGTCCGACAGCATCATGGCGATCCCGAAGCTCTTCTCCGTCGTCAACGTGAGGTCGAACCCGACCCGTGCGGTTGCCGGTTTGCGACGTGACGCGAAGTCGGCGAGATCGCGTCGGGTGATCCGGATCCGGTCCCCGTCCTTGCGGCACCGCAACCACGCCACCGCACCCCCGGGCACACCGGTGTCCCCTGCTGCGGCGGCTGACTCGGCGCCACTGTTCTCACGGGGACCCTCACGGCCAACCTCACTCGCGGTCTCACGAGCCGGGAAGGTGTTGGGGTTGTCGAGATAGCGGGCACACACGCGGCCGATGTACTGCGGGGTGACTCCAAGGATCGCGGCGGCTTCCACCGTGGAAAGCTCGTCATTCGAGCGGCCGCTGGCAGTGACCGCGGCCGCGGTGACGCCGGAGCCGGTGAGGTCCAACCACCGGTCGATCTCCGTGCGGGGTATCAGCCGTTCACCGCCGACCGTGCGGGCGCGCAACCAGTTCGCCACGTCCGGGTCGTCGTCGGGCGTGAGGTTGTCGCCCAAGGAGATCATCGAAGCGACCGTGGCCTTGGTGACACCGAGAAGCACGGCGGTGTCGGCGACGGTGAACAACGCAACTCCATCGCGTCCGTACCGGGCCGCGGTTCCGGCCCGAAGTTGTTTGCGTTGGCTGGAACCGGCGGCGCCCACCAACCGCAGACCGGTGGCGGGGTCACGTCCCGCGAGGATCGCTTCGAGGTCGGTCGGGTTCACCTCACCTTCGAGGTTCAACGCGGCGGCGCCTTCGCCGAGCCACATCCCTGCGCCTTCCATCGAATCCGAGAAATACGCCACCGCGTCCGAACATGTCGGACCGGGTGCCGGGTTCAAGACGCTCCGCCCTGGCGACGTTTGTTTGCCGTGGAGGTACTCGACGATCCGTCGGGCCACCCGACCAGCCGACTGCCCCGACGCGCCGAGCGGCGTGATCGTCAACCTCACGAACCGGCCCCTCGCAGGGCAGCCGCAGAGCCGTTGCGGTGCTGGGGGAGCGGGCGGGGGTTTGGGGTCCGCAGGTTTCCGGAACGGAAACCTGCAAAGGTCTGTGCTTCGTGAGGTTGGTTTGATCTTGGTCCTTGGGTTGATCGTGATCGCGTTGTCGTGATGGTTCTGATCGTGGTCTTGGTCGTGGTCGTGAGGTCGTCGGTTGGGTTGGTCGTTGCTGTTGATCTGGTTCTTGATCTGGTGGTTGGGTTCGATTGTCTTGTGGTCTTCGTTGTCGTCTTCGGTCGTGGTTCTCGAGCTGTCGTTTGGACGGTGAAATCGGTTGCGACCCCTCTCGATGAACGCAGGTGCCCCCGGCGGTGGGGGAGGCCGGGCGACCACTCTCCGTGGTCACCGGCCGTCGCCGCCCTCGACGGACCGGGCCCCGCGAACTCGGCCGAGATGACCCGGCGCTCTGGATCGCCGAGGTCGACGTTCGGCCTGCTGTCTGGCCAGGCGCTCGGTCCCTGCAGAGGCGTCTGAGCGCCGTTCCGCCACCAGCGGGCGTCAGCGACCGGCCAAGGTGTCGTGCTCGGCTTGTCGCTGGCCGTGGGCGCAGGTGCAGCCGTGCGGCATCTCACAGGTCGAGGCCCGAAGGCGGGATCGACGGCCATCCCAGCGCCGTCTCGTGACGCCGACCGAGCCCGGCTTGGACAACCTCCGGAGCGGCGCGCCGACAGCGCGGGCGAGGGCAGCGATCGAGCGGCGGACGGTGAGTTGGTGGTCGACTTGAGAGGGGCGGGGGGCGCTGCGGGCATCGGCGTGAAGTCCTCGATGAAGGTGGACGGGTTCGACGGACAAACGCCTCGCCGGTCCTGGTCACGGACGGTCACCGCCATGGCCTCGTCTTCGTCGTCGTTGCGGCGACGCCCGGTCCATGGCTGGCTCGAGAGGCGGATTGATCGAAGAGCCTCAGACGGGAGCGGCAGCTGGCGGAATCGGGTCACGAGAGATCCCCTTCTCGGCCCGTGAGGGGCCGTTCCGGCTCGTGAGGTGGGGTTGACCTGCGCAAACGTCGACCGTGAGACCATCCCGGCTGTCCTCGTGAGGGCGAACACCCGTACCGTGAGACGCGGCTATGGGGTGGTCGTGAGGGTTGGCGTGAGGTCGTGAGGTGGCCGCCAGCGGACGGCTCGACAAGAAATCTGGTGGTCGTGAGGTGCGCCGTGAGAGGTGCCGTGAGGGTGATTCGAGACGGTGCCCGGGTCCCCTCGACCTCACGGAGTTTCCCCATGCCTCACCTCATTTCCCGCCTCGAACGCGAATGGCCGGCGTTCAACCGTCACCGTGCCACCCGGGCATTCGTCGCCACCCTCGCCGCCGATCCGCTCCTCGCCGCCGGCACGGCAGACGAGCTTGTCACCCGTATTCGTGATACCGGTCTGACCGATTCCTGGGCGGCCGATGACATCCTCCGAGCGCTCCTCAAGGCCACCCTCGAGAGCCGTTCGTCCGTCGGTCAGCACATGGTTCTCCACACCCTTATCCCCGGGATGTGCGGCATCCTGATCCGGATCGGCGCTCACCCGAACGACCGTGACTACCACACGGTCGTCGACGAGATCGTCACCGCCACCGCTCACCGGATCGCCAGCTACCCGCTCGAACGCCGCCACGCTGGGGTGTTCCACGGGATCCTCCGAGACGTCGAACGAGATCACCGACGTGCCCGTCAACGCGAAGCAAAGGTCACTCCTTGTGGTCACCCGGGCGGGTCAAGCGGCCGGATGTGGGCCAACCTCGCTACGACCGTCGACCCGGTCATGCTCGACAACGTCGAACACCGCGTCGATCTCGCCTCAGCGATCAATCGTGCTGTGACCTCCGGCAAACTCCGGCCACGCGACGTCGACCTTGTCGTGTCGGACCGCCTCGCCCACGAACCATTCGAAACGATCAGCCGCAGGGTTGGCCTGAACCCCGAGACCGCACGCCGAACCCAACTCCGAGCCGAGTCTCGCCTCGGACTGTTCCTCGGGAACTACCGGCCTACAGGCGCACTCGCCGGATAGCGGACACATCGGAGTGAAGGCAGGCCCAAGCCCACGAGCAGCGGTCGCGGTGTCAGATATCGCCTTCGATTCAGCTGTTCTTCGGTGGAGTCGTAGCTGCTGCGAGATTGGAGCTTGAGACCTGCTGTAGGCGATGACCCGACAGCACCCCACCCGAAAGCGACGAACCCCGAACCTTGCGAGTTGGTTCCAACGGGTTAGTAGTCGAGCGTGGTGCGGCTGCCGTGGCGGTCGAGATCGAGAGGGGCGTTGATTGGTCGCTCAGCATGCGGCGAGGGTGGCATCGATCGCGTCTCGGTCGCGGGTCGTCACAGTGAGCTGGTACTTGGTTTTCACGGCGACGGTGGTGGTCGCGATCTTGCAGCGGGCCTCGAGTACTGGTGCCCGCCAGTCTGCTGGACCGTGGGATCCTTTGGACCGGTTCGATTTGGCGGACACGGCGATGAGGTTGGCCGGGTCGTTCGCGTAGGCACGGCGTTGATCGACGGTCCATGACCACCCGCCGGAGTTGTGGGCGTCCTCGAGCGATACGACGTGGTCGATATCGAGGTCGCCGGGCTGATCAGTGACGATCCCGTCGTACTCGGACACCCAGTCGCCGGCGATCACCGCGCAGTCGATCGGGTCGACCTGTGCCCTCGTGGCTGATTGGGCGATGAGGATCTCTTCACGGGTATCGCAACGGTCACCGTCGAGGTCCGCCCAGTGGGGCCATGCCCCTCGGCTGTAGGCCGTGGGGGTATTTGGGTCGTCGACCACCCGAAGCAAGTTGACGGCGGTGGTGATCTCGGGTGGGCGGCTCGGCTCACCCGAGACCACCACCGGAGGCTTCGTTGCCGTTGTCGGCGCCGTTGAAGTTGTGCCAGTGGCGGCGCTGGTACCTGTGACAGCGGGTGAGCACCCGCCGAGAACAAGTGCGAGGGTAGCGACGATCACTTTTCGCACGCCACGCCATCACCGTCCCGATCGAGGCCGGTTCGGTATCCGGGCGATCCGCGGTATAGCGGTGCAGCGCCGGCGGCCTTCGCCTCAGCGCACGACGAGAAGTACACGCTCGCAGTGGTGGTCGGCGGGGTAGTCCGCACGGTCGTCGGTGCAGCGGTCGCCGGAGGAGGCGTCGTGGGCGGCGCCTCGGTGCTAGGTGGAACGGTTGGCTCTGTCGGCGGTGGGACGGTCGGCTCTGTCGGCGGTGGGACGGTCGGCTCTGTGGGCGGCGGAGCCGTGATCGACGGGTCGTCAGACTGCACCGTCGTATTCGCTGGCGCTGCGGTGGTTGTCGGCTCGGGTTCGGTCGGCTTTGTCGTTCCAGCTGTCTTCCCGCCGGCATTCGGTGAACAGCTGGCGAATGCCAGTGCCGACGCGGCAACGAAGATCAGTTTGGTTGATGTTTTCATGGAATATTCCCTCCCTGGGAATGGAGCTACTGACTCTCAGCCGTCGTGCAGTCCCCTGCCGCCGGCGTCACGGTATTCACCGAATCAGCCAACGCCTTCCTGTCTAGTCGATGGGACCTCCGCAAGGTTGGGGATCGACGAGTTGTTGTAAGTCACGGGCAAGGGCTTCGGCGCTGAATCGTCCAAGGCCCCCGGCCATGATCACGATGCTTGACCCGCCTCGGAGGTCGCGGGGGACGGTCCAGGACCGGGCGCGGCCCAGCGAGTCGCCTCCGGTATCGGTACCGGGTTGATCAACTTTGGCGATGAGCGGTGGGCATGATCCGCGGCGACGAGTCGTGACGGCGGCAGTGCGGCTTCCGCACCGATCCCCAACAGATTCAACATCCGTTGCACCCGCGCGCACCGCTTCGGCTACAACAAACCCCCCGGACTGATCCTTCAGCCCATACTCGGTGCCCTCCGACGTTCCCCCTGCCGCCGATTGTCCGACTCGAGGGCCAGGCCCCTCTTAGTTTCGCCGCGACAGAGTCAGGAGCCGCAGTCGCAGCAGATCCACCGTCCGCGTCCCCGGTGGTCGCTGAGGAGGTACTCGTCGTCGTCCCAGCTCACGTCGTCCTCTTGGTCGTAGGCGATCGTGCCGCACTCGGCGCAGTGGGTGCCGCTCGGGGCGATGGTGATCAGGTCTCGGAAGGGGTCAAGGCAGCGCATGTGGATCCTTTGATTCGGTGCCTCGCCGATGGTCGGCAGGGTCTTATGCCTTAGCCGAATGTTTCATTTGTAACAATTCAATTTTCGATGACTCCTACCGGCCAGTGGTCCCTCGTGAGGAAGAAGGCCCAGGGGCTCGAAGCGCGAATGACTACGTGATCGCTCTTCGCGAAGGTCGACCCACCACCAGACTGGAGCGCAGCGCGGACTTCGCCAGTTGGGGCACCCCCGAGGGCCACGCGGACGGGGTGGTATTCCTCGCGTCCGACGCTGAGCGCCACGTCACCGCCCACGCGATCGAGGTGGACGGTCACACCGCCTCGACCCTCGGATGGACGGCGGCGCCGATCGCGGGCTTACGAAGATCGTCACCGGCATCTGGGCCGGTATCAGTTGCGCATGGGCCGAGTCCTGAACCAGTCAGTGGGATGCCACGAGGTTCGGTCCCGCCTTTCCGAGCAACGAGCCAACTCGGCTCAAACTCTAAATGACATAGAAAATATTGTATAGATATGAAAGATAGCAGATAGGGCGTATTTAGACTGTAAGAGGACACTAGAGGTGGCCCGCTCGAGAATACGTGACTGCTCCTGGCGTCGAATGATCTGAGGCGAAGACCTCCCGACCAGGAACCGAATAGGCTCGCCAAAAGGGAAACATTCCATCTCCGCCGGAGGTGGTCCCCAGCTAAGTGACGGAGAGGCGAGTGGGCGTGCGGGACGTCATCGAAGTGGAGCAGCGGCTCAGACACCTTGGGAACGACCCGTCTCTGGTCAGACGCAAGAACTCACTGGGTTCGCTGGCCGACGCCCTCACGGGCCCAGACGGTCACCTTTGGGCGAAAGTCAATCTCTTCGACGCGTTCGGAGAGGAGTCTCTGACCATCGCAGGTGAGGCCGAACTCGTCAATCGGCTGGCTTGGCTCGAAGGTGTCCGAAATTTCGGGATCCTGTTGCCGTTGCTGTGGACGTGGACGGCGATCGGGGTCGGAATCGGCGCCTACAACGACCTGCTCGCCACGACTGATGTCAACGAAGCTCGAATCATTGGGGCACCTTTCATCGAGCAATGGGCCGGCGGCTTCGGTGGCCGCACCTGGATCACCTTCCAGTGGGTCGCACTAATCGACGCGATTCTCATCTTGGTTGTGGTCGTGCTCTCAGCGATCGTGAGTTTTGTCCGAAAACAGCTTGATGTCGGGATCGAGAACGAACGGAACACCCGATGGAATGAGCTGCGCGAAATCCTCACCGATGCGTCGATTCACCTGGCCACGAAAGGCTACGACACTCCAGCTCGTTTCTCGGAGGAACTCACTCGCCTTTGGAGCAAATATGAGGGCGTGGCCGACCAGATGCGGCTCGCCAGCAAAGAACTCGAGCGTGCGGTCAGCAACTCGGAAACCTTTACTACAGGACTCCGACAGTCGTCCGAGACCCTGCTTGGGGCTGGCCAGAGCATTGCGGGGAGTGCGGAACTGTTGCACGTCAGTGTGGGCGCGTTGCGAGGTGATATCGCAGCACTGACCGAAAGCGCCTCGGGAGTCGGAGTAGAGGTTGCGCATCTCGTTGCGGCACATCACGCAATGGGAGAGCGCCTGGATTCTTCGATGGGAAGCACAGCAAGCGCGGCGTCAATCCTCGAAAGATCCACACGGAATTTCTCAGCTCAGGTCAGCGAGACCAACACCAGCTTTCTCGAGGCCGTCCGGCTCGAGGCCGCCGGCAGAGACAAGGCGGCCGAGAACTTCGAAAAGGCCGGAGCGAGCGCAAGTGAACTTGCGAGCAACCTCGACAAGGCCGCCCAGGAGTTCTTCAAGGCGGCCGTGGCGCTTCAGGAAACCGCCGCACGCCTGCCGGAGGGTCTGGAACACGCCACTGTCCATCTCGCCAAGAGTGTGGACCAGGGCCATAGCAGTCTGCACGAGCTTCAAGGCAGGATCACCGAAGGACTTCGACCGCTCGACACGCTCGGACGCCACCTCGAAGGGCTTGAGGCCGGGTATCAAGGCGCCCAGGCAGGATTCCTCACCGCCGGAGAACAAATGGCCCGATACTCCGCAGAGCTGGGGGGTGCGACCGACGCTGTGGCCCGGGCCATCGACCGGTTCCAGGAAACTGGCGAGACGATTCCTACGTACTTGCAAGAGACCGCAGCACAGATTCAGGCTGCCGCGCAGGCTTGCGACCGGGTGGCCAACGCTTTGGGAGCGGCCGCCGACCTTCCGGATGCGTCCGCGCGGGGGCGGAAGCCTGGCTGGTGGCCGTTTGGGCGCCGCAAATGAGCCGATTCGGCCGGCGTCACCGGCGCGAGTCCGATCTGCTTGGCTTGGTGGGCTGGGTATTTGCGGACTTGCTCCTCGCGCTCACAATCGTGTTCATTGCGACACAACCCGGCAATCCGAGCGCTGCCGACCGCCTCACGGCTGCCGCTACGACAACCGAACCACCGACGACAACCACGACGAGCACGACTACGACCATTCCGACGACCACCACCACGACGGCCCCGCCGGGAGTCGACAGCGAATTCGTGTGCTTTCTAGTCCAAGCCGATGCCGCCCTGCTCGAACGGCCCGCCACCCCAGAGCGTGATGCACATCTCGCGGACCTGCGGACACAGACCGAGGCTGGCATGGAACAAGTCGGTGCCCGGAATCGTCGAGCAGGAATCGTGCTGAGCTTCGGCGTGGCGAGCGACGGTGCTGCCGGGACGGCTATTGCCAAGGCGTACAACGAGTCCGTGCTGGCCCTCATCCCCGAGGTGTTCAGTTCCCCCGACGGCGCCGTAACCGCCAATCGAGCCTTCTGGGATGGCTCTGCGAAACCAAATCGTCCTCAGGGTACGGTGATGGTCAACGTCTACCCGATCACCGATGGACAGAACCCTCCGATGCCAAGAGGTTCCGGGCAGCCGTGCTGACCCGGCAAGCGCCACAGGAATGGGCCTCATGAATAATATCGACAGTGAGGTGCTCGCCGAAGTCCGAGCCTTGCTTGCGCCGCTCACCAAGGAGACGGAACGACTGCGAGACCTCACAACAGAGATTCAGGGAGTACTTCGCGTCGTCGACCCGCACCGGCTACTCGGGTCGCTTGACGATCGTATGGCCGGTTTACTCGAGGAAGCCAGGCTGCTTCAGCAAACCCGATCGCGGGTCAACGACCTTGCAACGCTTCTTGAGAACGAACGGGCAGCGACTCGTTCAGGCGCTGATTTCAAACGGATCCTTCCGTATCTTGCAGCCTTCTTCGCCGGACAGACAGTTCTCCTCATCGTCCTGCTGAAGGTCTTATGACGACGACCATCCTCCAGACGCGCCATCAAAGCAGGGCCAACGCCGATAGCTCGAGGACACCTCGTCGTGTCGCTGATGGTCCCGGTGGCGCCACACGGCAAGCTGACCGGCCCGTCACACCCGCCCCGTACCAATCCGGTACATGCGCCACAACGAGAGGGGCCTGACGGTGGCAAGTAACTGGGGTACTCCAACGGCGCGGCCAATCTCTCCCGTCCCCGACGTTCCCGAAATCCTTGGCCGCCAAGGGCAGGACGAGAACTTGGTTCGACCCCCTGTCGGGTATCTCGTGGCGGCAATCGGCTGCGGTCTCGTGAGTCTTGCCCTCTTCGCTCTGGGCGGCATGACGTCCGACGCGGTCGGGTACTTTCTGGGTGGTGGCGGAGTCACCTGCTTGGTCATGGGCTACCGATTCGTCGATCAAAAACGCCGTCAGGAACCCTTGTATTCGCCCGCCACCGGGCTCGAGGCCTTGGCCATCTTGCTTCTCGCCACCGGGCTCTTGAGCGCGCTCATCCACCTGTGGCTGCTGGCCACGGAGCTTTCAAAGTGAGGTTTCCACGGTTCTGGGTTGGCCAAGTGATCATGGTCTGCGCCCTCATGGCAGGTTCTCTCGGGTGGTTTGCTGCGGCGGCGTCAACGACATCTGCCAACGCCCCCGCAGAGAACCCGACGGGCCTCTCCGAACTCGCGAAGTGCATGGCATCGACTGGCCGGCTTCAGGTGCAGTTTCTGGTGGACGAATCCGGAAGTCTGCAAGACACAGACCCAGCTAACAAGCGCGTTGATGCGGTCAAGGCAGCCCTTGCCGGCCTAGGACTGCTCCAAAGTGGGCGCGGGAAGGACACCACCAATCCCGTGCAGATCGACGTATCGATGGCCGGTTTCTCGGTCGTTTTCGACGAAGTTGTTCCCTGGCAGAGTGTGAAGAACGGCGACGTGACCGACCTGCAACGCCAGGCGGACACTTTCGCTCGCCGCAACACCGGAATCGACACCGATTACGTCGTCGCCCTTCAAGGGGCACAACGGTCGATGACCCAGCGGAGCAAAGAGGTTGCGACCGGCACCACGACCAAACCTTGCCAAGCAGTTTTCTGGTTCACGGACGGTGCCTACGACATCGAAGATCGAAACAGCGCGACGCTAGATCAGTTCGGCCGCTTCAAGGACTACGCACCCGAGATCGCGCTGGACGAGCCGGATGGCGCAAATCGCCTCGAGGATCGGGGCCGACAAATGCTGTGCGAGCCCCGCGGCATCGTCGATCAGCTTCGTTCGTCGGGCTCACATCTCATCGCCCACGCTCTCTCAGCCCAAATCACTCCGGAAGACCGTCGTTTTCTTCAGGCCATCGCTGAGGGTCGTGGCGATGAGACGACCTGCGGAACAGTGCCGCTGCCACCCGGGTCAGCTCCAGGCTCGTACCTCCCTGCCGGAAGCCTTGGCGAGCTCACCGTCGGTCTATTCGACTCGGTGAACCAAATTGCCAACGGGACTGCCGCCGGTGGCGGAGATATTGCCGTGTGTCAACGCTCCGCCTGCCCACAAGGGACGATCACTTTCGCCGTTGATCCCGGCCTGCGGTCTTTCAACCTTCTTGCCCTTACCGGGGCAGAAGGGATCGACATCGAACTGCGGTCGCCCGAACAAAGCGCCGCGCTCACCATCGCTGCTGGTCGCCCAGGCGACGGCAGGATCGGGGCCGCCGATGCGCGTTGGTCTTGGCTGGCCCCGGACGCAGCGGTCGTAGACGTCACGTTGCCCGACACCGATGGGCCATGGATCGGGCAGTGGTCGATCACGTTCATCGACCCAACCGGGACACGCCCGGATGCCATCGCCAAGACCAAGGTGTATGTGTTCGGAGACCTGGTGCCTGTGCTCAAAGGGAACCCCCTTTTCCGACGGGGTGAAACCGCCCAGTTCGATGCTGCGGTCGAGACCCAGTCCGGCACGCCGTCTCAAAGGTCCACCTTCAAGAACCTGCGCGTTACGGCGACCGCAACCGATCCGACAAGCGGTTCCGTGGACACCGTCGAGGTTTCCGATCCCGACAGGGATGGCATCGTACGTGGAACCTGGCCCGTGCCCACCGACTTGAAATCGTCGGTCGTGTACCTGTCCCTTACCGTCGAGCCGGAGACGCTTTCCGGGCTTGTACTTGCCCCGGCCAGCCGCACGTACCCCATCGAGGTCCGCCCCCCAGCGTCCTACCCGCGTTCGGGCACGCCGAACCTTCAACTGGCCGCGGCGATTGGCCCGAGCGCAGCAAGGGGCCGCATCACCATTCTCGGGCCAGAGAACGGGCGAGGTTGCGCATGGATCGAAGGCGGCAGGTTCGATGTCCACCCCAAGGATATTTCCAGCGTCGATCTGAGCGCCCCGTCGACGGGAAGCAGCGAGGCGACATGCGTGCAGGTCGCCTCTGGCGAGTCGAGGGAAATCGATGTCGAGGCGACCGCCAACGGCAAAGCAGATGGCATCGTCCGGGGCGTCACAGTCGTGAAACTCCGAAGCGAGGAGAATCAGCAAGCACTCACCGTCGAGATTCCCACAGACTTTGAGGTCGTTCGACCGATCGACGAAGGGCGAAGGCTTGTCGTGTTCGCAGCACTTCTCGGCGTGGGGCTCGCATTTCCCCTCCTACTTCTTCTCGGATTGAATATCG
The DNA here is from genome assembly GCA_031415655.1 of Actinomycetes bacterium. Classification (GTDB taxonomy): domain Bacteria; phylum Actinomycetota; class Acidimicrobiia; order Acidimicrobiales; family Acidimicrobilacustridaceae; genus JAKOVR01. The sequence goes on along the minus strand of JANOSD010000030.1, from coordinate 43,848 downwards.
CCGTCGGCCGATTCGGTCCGCCTGGGACGCTCTGGCGGGCGTGGCTTCCGGTCGAAATAGGCGAAGACGGCGTCCGCCGACCCGATGGGACGCAAGTCGTCATCCAGCCGGATGAGTTCAAAAGGTTCCCCAGCGACGACCGTACCGTCCGCCGATTCAATGTCGAAGGGCTGTTGTTCCAGAGCCGGCAGATGCTCCTGCGCCCGCCGGTCGGCGACGCATCGAAGCCCGGCACCGTCGTCGTTTCGGATTGGCACCACGGTGGAACTCGAAAATCGGGTCGGTTCGCGCCTGTCCCCCTCCGACTCGGCGGTGTCTGGCTCGTCATGGCCAACGACGAAGATCTCACCCGTCCGGAAATTGACTCCGCGCTCAAGCCCATCGGCGAAACGCCGCTTCCCCTGCCCACGACCGCGGGAGCGCCGGCGCCGCCGCGACCGATCAAGGCTACGTTGCTCGCCTTCAGCGAAACGTCATCGCTCGAAGCCCACCGCGAGATGCTGAATGAAGCAATCCGGACTCGGGCAAAGTTCGTCGTTCAACCAATCCTTGAGATCGCCGCAGATCTTCTATCGACAACCCCGAATCCAGCGAGTGTCGTCGATATCGCTGCACGAAACGGCGAGATGGGTGATCGCCCGGCGACCTCGTTCGCGCCTGGGGTTCGTTCAACATGGGATGCAACATCCCCTCCAGATCCGGCTCGGTCTCCAGTGGAGCAGCCCGGATCGCAATCCCCACCGTCTTCGTCATTCGATTCCTAGGAGAAGTCAATCATGATGCTCAGGCCATTCTTGTTCATTGGTGTCGGCGGGTCCGGCGGCAAGACGCTGTGGACTCTGCGCGACGAACTCCGGAATCGTTTGGACGAAGTCGGCTACCCCGGCGACATCCCAGCGGCGTGGCAGTTCTTACACATCGATGTGCCCACTCTCGCCGACGGAGCCGACGCCGACCTCGGTGCCCAACTCCCCGCCTCGAACTACGTCGGGTTGGTCGCTGATGGCATTGTCTACAAGACGATCGACCACGCACTCATCACAGGTGCTGAGCACAACGCAAATGTCCGAAACGCGCTGGCTGGGTGGCGCCCAGACCCGAATCGCGTCGCAGTTCCTGTCGAAAAGGGCGCTGGGCAGTACCGCACACTCGGTCGTGTCATCACCGTCACCAACCTCAAGAAGGTCAACGAAGCCATTCGGACCGCTGTGGACAAGCTCCAGGGAGCGGGGATCGCTACGGAGCTCGCACAGGTATCGAAGCGCTTCGGGGCGGAAGAAGGTGCCAAAGTCCCGAGCCCCGTGGCGGTAGTGGTCTCGTCGATGGCGGGCGGATCTGGCGCAGGAGCCGTGCTCGACGTATGCGACGTGTTGCGGGCAACCGGCGAGATCTGGGCCGATCGGTCCTTCGGGTTCCTGTTCGCTCCCGATGTTTTCAACGCATTGGCCCCCTCACAACGCAAAGGCGTTCAGGCCAACGCGCTTGCCACTCTGTCAGAGGTGATGGCTGGTTTCTGGAATTGGCGCGGGCCCAATACGGGGGGATTTGAGGAGGAATTCGCCCTCTTCGAGCGGGCGCAGATCGTCCCCGGATCCTTCCAACGCCGAGGCCCCCGCTACCCGATCATCGTGGGAAACTCAAACGGCGAGGTCACCTTCACCCTGCAGAACGAAGTCTATCGTGCGGCCGGAAAGGCGCTGGCCGCTTGGACGGTGAGTCCGAAGATACAGGACTTTCTCGGTGCCTATTTCGAAGCCAACTACGCGTCCTCCGCCTCCCTCACCGACCACCTTCCTCTCCATGAGAACGGGCGCGAAATGCCCTTCTCCGCCGTCGGGTTCGGGCGAGTCTCCCTTGGCCGAGACCGCTTCGCGCGCTATTCAACCGAGCGTCTCGCCCGCGGGGCGGTCGAGCGACTTTTACGGCGTCATGAAGAGGGACGCACCCCTGGCCAGGAGTTCGATAGCCAGGCCGCGATTGAAGAGTTGGTGGTCGCCCGAGTGCGGGCCTTCATCGTCGCATCCGGCCTCGATGAGCGGGGCAAGGACCGCAACGCTGTGCTTGACGCGCTTCGGCCGCCGGACCGACGATCCAGAATGGATGCAATCGTCTCGACCGTCGTGGGGGAGATCTCTGTTGGCAACGAGAAGGGCGCAGCTCCAAAAAAGTGGACAACGCTCGCAGTGGCCCGAGCCCAGCAACTCGCCGGGTCTTTTGCCGATGAAGAACGCGCCAAACGCCTCGATGAGGCCCGGGTATGGGCATACAGCCTTTCCGAAAAGCTGACTGACTTGGTCGCCAAGACCGCCGCCCGTGATGGTCTCCATGTCACCGTTGCCCTGCTCGACCGGCTCGACTCGGAACTGCAGTTTGTTTTGGGTGAACTCCCGCTTGAAAGGGCCAACCTCCTCGGATACGCGTCAAAGCTCGAGGAGTTCGTGGCGGAAGAGATTGGCAAGGCAGGCGACACCAAGATCATGCCGGCAAACCCGCAGATTCGTGCCGGGGTACAACGCGCTGTCGAGTGCATGGAATGGCGGGCAGAGGCCGATTTGATAAGTCTTGCGACGGAACTAATTACCGATATCAAAGCCAATCTCATCCAACCGCTACGCAATGCGCTGCGCACGGGCACCGACGTTCTGGCCGTGGCCGAATCACAACGTCCTGGCGCACCTGCATCAATTGTCGCCAGTTGGCCCGATCACCGGGTGGTGCCATCGCGATTCACTCCTTCGCAGAATGAACGGTTACTGCTTGCTCCGACCAGCTACACAGACGAGTTCGACCGCAAAATTATCGACTCGACCAAGGCCGCGGATCCCGACGGCGCTTTCACCGAGGCGGTCATGGACCTCATCACGGGGAACATCACGGAAATCGACGGGGCACAACAAATGATTTCCGTGCGGCAGCAATGGCACCCGAGCCATCCGGACGTCGTCCGTGATGTTGCAGGTTCGGGGTCAAAGGCCCGGTTCGAGCTGCGCACGAAACCCGAGGAACTCCTCGATCGATCCAGGGCTTGGGTAAACCGAACCGATACTGCGTTGGGTTCGTACGTTTCCGAAAGCCTGAAGAGCTATCTCTCACCCGACGTTGAGCCGGCAGAATTGGATCGGCGTCTGACCGCGTTCCGAGGCGAGTTCATGAGCGCCGTCGATGCTGCGAAGCCACTCGTCGACATCTCCCCGCAAGTACTGGCGCGCACCCACGACCAGGACAAGCCCTCATGGAAGATGCTATTCACGGAAATGCCATTTCCCCCGGGAACCAAGGCTCGGGAGATCGCCGAGGAGGTACTCGAGGCACGCCATCAACTGACCGAGGACGTCAAGACCGCATTTGGGGAGGGCAACGCCGAGCGAGTCGACATATTTACCGTCCTCGAGTCACCATACGAGCCTGTGGTATTCAACTCGATTATGAAGCCGATTGCGGACGAGTGGGCCGCTCGAAGCCAGTCCGCCGACCAACGTGAAGAGTTCTGGAGGTGGCGTCGTGCCCGGCCGCTCGCCTCCTTCATTCCCACCACTCCAGACGTTCGAGAGTCGATGGTTCGCGGCTGGTTCATCGCGCGGTCGCTCGACCAAGTCACCGTCGACAAGACCACTCGGATTGTCAAGATCTATTCGCCGGAGAAGCGAGCGATGCTGTCATTCCCCACACCACTCATCGGCCCCGCTGTATTCCATGACTACGACTACCTACCCGCGGTACTCGAGTCGCTTCCGCTCGCCATGTTGGATTTCGCCTCAAGGGCAGATGGGGAGCTAGCCATGCTCCCTTATGCCCGCCTACGGAAACTCGGGGAAAACGGTGAAGATAACGTGAGCGACTTTTCCTCACTCAACACAACGGTGAGTCGCTGGGTACAGGAGGGCGTGATTGTCGATCACCGAGGCACGATCCAGGAATCGGCTCCCGTTCCAGCCCCCACAAACGCCGGCTCTCGGTCCGATTCGCCGTCCGAGCGCGGCAATGCACTCATCCAATACATGAAGGCGCGGGAGAAGAGCTACCTCGAATTGTTTGCCAAGGACGTCGACATGCTGAAGTTCTTTTCGGTTCCTCGCGTCTGGGAGCTACGAACAGACGTCACCAACGCATTCCGCTACATCATTGAAGCCTTGGAGACCGCCGTCATGTCCGAGGGTGACTTCTAGTGAAGGGAGGGCAAGCTGCTGGAACAGTGGCCGCCACGGTGATCATTACGGATGGCTCGGACGAGGCGCAGAAGCTCATGGACCAGATGATGATCTGGGCTGCGGCTGGCTTGATCGATTCCTCGTGGTGGTTAGACGGGCGGTCCCTGGGACCAAGCGACGTTGGAGGCAGAGCTACTCCGTTGAATGCCACGGGTATGCGCGCGATTAGTGCCACCCTTGTTGAGGCTGATGGTGCTCGATTGGTTCAGTTTCTGCCGTCCCTCGGTGTCACCGCGTACGAGGTGTGCCGGATAGTTATGGTCCACATGCTGACGCTCGGCTCCAGCGGCGATGTCGAGATCGCCCGCCACACGAACAACTTTGTCGAGCAACTACGGCCCAACATTCCTGCGTCCAGCACGATGGCGAAGCTGAACCTGCTCATCCCCGTGACGGGAGCGGAATCTGTTGATCCACAGATTCTTCAACCGGGCTGGCAAGCTAACTTACTTGTCTCTCCTGAAGACGAAGTGAGCGACCGACACTCGAGCGTCGGTGTGGCCCACCCCGGAAACCTCATCTCGCACGCGGCACTGCACGTCGCCACGGTGGGCGGCATGTGGTCCGGGATGGAAAGTGGACCATTCGATAGGTCTTCAGAGTCGTCCGACGGCGAACCCGACCCGATCACCGCGCGGGCGTTTGTACGAGTCGTCCGAAGCCGTGACATCGTCGACGAGATTGCCGTCGCAGCGATTGGTGAAGCCGGTGACACTGGTTGGGACTTGCCTTCCGACGAAGGTACGGGAGACCAGCCGCTCCAAGCTTCCAATCCGGCAACAGTTCTGGCAGACGCCCTCGAGGCGGCAGGCGCACTGGATGATGGCATGCTGCGGTTCAATCCGGGCCGACAACTAGACGCACCCCAGCCAACCCCGATTGGAATCCTCAAGTCCCTAGCGCTGATCTTTCGCTACTTCTGGGCGTCTGTCGTCCGTCTCCCGGAAGCGGCGGTCGGACGGCTCCGCCAAGCCGTCACTGAGCTCGCCGAAGATCGGGCCACAAACTTCGCCTTTGGGGACGACGGCCTTTTCGTCGCGCGGCTCGGCGGCGAGCCCGCCGATCGAGACGCCGCAGCGAGCCCGGAACTTGAACACGTCACTAATGAGGCGACTCGAATCCTCACGCTGCTCGGTGCGAGAACAACGGTTGGACCGACGCCGGTCCTGTGGCAGGCGCTGCGGCGCTTCTGCTTTGCGATCGTGGACGGAAGCGAACCCCCATCAGAACTCCCTATCGACACCGTCGGCTCGCGTCGTCAACTCATAACCCGGCCTGAACTGATCGTTTCTGATCCCGACAACGACTACTTTGAGCTTTCGGCGCATGTCATCCTGGGTACCGGCCTGTCCCAATGGTCAGGCATCCGGGTCTCTGCATGCGATGCGTACCTCGCTCGACGGTTGGAGACCGATCTTCGCAGTGCATCCGAGCGAATCAAGCTGCTCGCTGGCAGCAACCCGATACCCAGCGACCGGCAGGTCCAAGAACAAGTCGACCATGAACTCGCTCGGATACTCGACTGGATCCTCTCGCGTCACCTCTCTTTCCTTTGGCAATTGAGCGAACGAATCGGCGGACAGCTCAATGAGGCTGATGTGAAAATGAAGTCGGCCCTACCGATCGTAGTTGAGGGTTGGAGCAACATTGATTTCCACGAACCTTCCACGAGATTACGCCATTTGAATCGCGCCTGGCTGGTCACGTTCTTATTTACAATAGCGGGAGTCGTCACGCTTTGGCGCTGGGAAGAGGTTCGTCCCAATGCACCCGCGGTCACACCAATACTACTGGTCACGGCGTTCCTTATCTCCTTCATTCTCTTTCGGGAGTACCTCCGGGCGATCTACAAGTGGGAGGCCAATGCGGAACGGACGATCGCCAGCTACAAGCAGGCATTAAGCGACCTACGCGTATCCAGCCAGGAAACCGTTCGGTTGGGGGCGATCTACCAGCAGTACATCGAGTGGGCCGAAATCATCGGCTGGATTCTTCATCATCCATGGACCCCCTACGGGGGCGAAGTACGTGAAAGTTTGACTCCCATTTTCGAAGATGCCTACGCCATCCAGATCACCGAAGCGCGGCCCAGCGACGAACACGTTCAACTGCTTGGTACTCGAGCACGCCATGACCTGATTCATGTTGGCTGGCTTGGTGCCTGCTACGAAGCCGTCGCCCAACAAGCCGAGGCAACGACGGCGATCGCCACCGGCTCGACCAACCAGCAGCGGCTCAGTGCTGACGTCGATACGCCCTTTCAGCCGAACGGTGCCCGGACCGCGCTACTCGAGACGTTGCGCACAAAGCGGCCACAGGAGCTCGCCCGTGATCAAGCTGTGTCGGCGGTTGCAACCTTCTGTGCTGGCCTTCCCCCGGCCGATGTGTTTCACGACGTCGGGTCCGTCGAGGTAGACGGCCAACAGTATCGGTCCGTCGATGACTTTCTTGGGCTTACGCCACCGGCGGCTGGAGCACAGCCGTTCGACTCCCGTCTGTGGACCGCGGAGGATCTCGTCGACGGTGCTGCGGCCGTGAGTTCGACGAGTATTTGGATGTGGGGCGCTGATCCGGGTGGGGTGGGAGGCTACCAATTGGCCGCCGCGTCGCCGACGACCGATCAACAAGGTTCATACATTGCTCGAAGTATTCGACTCGATCTGTCCTCCCGCAGACCAACATCGAGCTACCTCTGCTTCGCCGCTCGGAGTTCCGACCCTGAACCAGCTCACGTCAATGCTGCACAGAGTGACGGTGACGGCGACCGGCTTTACTGATCTTGGGCGCCGTCCAACCAGCTGCTCGGTTTTTCGCGACGCGCTGGGCAAGAAGCGGCCGGCCGGTTGTGTGGGTTGGCGCCCGTAGTCGGGTATCGCCAGTCCCTGGGAGGTCTTTGTCGTATCGGTCGATGGCGTGGGGTCGGTGAGCAGGGCGACGCCGACTGTCGCCCGGCAACTGAAGTCGAGCATGGCAAGTGGCATCGGAACTCCAAGACGGCTCCTTCCTTGGGCCGGTCCGTCGGGGTCGGTCTTCGGTCCACGCGTCTGCCGGCCGGTGCCTAGCGGCCGGCGAGTTGAGTGGGTGGATTCTCGTGGGGCCTCAGCGATGCAGTCATCGGAGATGGTGGCCAGCGCGGTGACCGCACCCTGAGCGGGCAACCTGACCGTGGCCCTCGACTCGGTGTGAACATGCCACGGGAAGTCCTCGCCCGATCAGCATGTGAACTTGGGCACGTGGTGTCCGGCGGTTGGGGTGGAATGGCGTGTAGTACGCCGAATGCTTCCCCAGATCCCACTCTCCGCGCCCGCTATGCCAGTCGACGCTGTTTCAGTGGCGCTGATAGAACAATTGCCTCTTGCCAGGAGCCGCCCGATCAGTCATACGTGTCACTTGATGTTCAGACGCCGGGCGGTAGCGCCCCTTGTGGGTGTGGTCATGTATTCGGCCCTTGCGGCTGGCGCATGTAGCCCGTCGCCTTCGCCGCCATCGGTCGCCGCTGGTCCGGTCGCTACGGCGTCGAACTCGTTGTCGACTCAAACCCCGTCGTCGGGCGCTCCGTCCACCGCCGCGCCGGCTACCACCCCTGGCACCGCAACCACCGACGCCGGACCCAGGATTCGGGGGACGTTGCCCGAAAGCACCGGTAGCCGCGAGGTTCTCGCCGCGTATGGCCGTGCGCTCGACGCGATGGCTGAGGCGGCGCTCACCTCGAAGGCCAGCACCCCTGCCCTCGCTGAAACGTTCGCCGAACCGATGCTCGACAAGTTGAAGAACCTGTTCATCAGCCGATCGCTGGTGGGGCAGGCGGCCCGTAAACCGGAGCCGTCGATCGAGTCCACGACGTTGTTGGACTTGCGGTTCGAGGACGACGGCACCGCCACCATCCTCGAGTGCACGGTGGATGACGGGATCGTCTTCGAGATCGAGTCGGGACGCATCATCAACGACAAGGTGGCCACCTTGCAGCGCCGGGCCGTTCTGCGGCTCGTCGGGGGGACGTGGAAGGTCACAGATCTGGTCAATCAGGGGGAAGCGGAAGGAGTGACGGCTTGCGCCGGATCGCTTTAGTTACGTTCGCCTTCCTCGCCTCCCTCTCGATCTCGCTCCCCGCCGCACAAGCCTGCAGTTCGTGCGGTCCCGTCTTCACCCCAACGCCGTCCCCTGATGGCGGTTCGATTGGGGTTGGCGTGCCCGGGTCCGGATCAGGAGGCGGCGGAGGGTCCGGGTCATCTCCGTTTGGTTCGGGTGGCGGCCACGCCTTGACGTGTCGCACCTTTTCAACCGGTAGCGCCCAGGACGGTTCCGATGGTGCCGCCCCGCAACTGGACACGTCAACGATCGAGATCGGCGAGCTCGTGTACCAGGTGTGCATCGACACGGTCACCGGCGAGGTACTCGCCGGAAACCCGTTTGTGTGGAGCGGCGCAGCGCCCCCTGCTCCGATCTCGCCAGCTGTTCTGGCGCAGCACGCCCGAGCCCAGATCGTTCTTCCGCTGCCGAGCATTCGCACGTGGCCAACACCGGACAACCAAATCGTGCGGGTGGCCACCTGGCTGCGAGCCGACAACTTCATCGCCGATTCCCGTAGCGCCACCGCCGGTGCAGTGACGGCCACCGTCACCGCGACACCAACGCAGGCGCAGTGGACGATGGGCGACGGAGCCATCGTCACGTGCACCAGCAGCGGCGCCGCGCTCGACAACCCGAACGTGTCGGCAACGGACTGTTCTCACACGTTCGAGCACAGCTCCGGCCGCACACCCGACGGCCGGTTCTACGGGTCAGTGTCGATCTCCTGGCATCTCACGTGGACGTCGAACGTCGGGCAAAGCGGCGACCTCGGCGTCGTCACCCGCTCCATCCCGTTGTCGTGGCGAGTCGACCAGATCCAGTCGCTGATCACCAACGAAGGCCACCCCTGACCCCCAACGGGACTCCACTCATGACCACCACCACTCCCCGCACCACGAAACGGCGAACCCCTTCGAGTCCGCCGCCGGCGATGCCTATCAACCTCCCAACACCAGCCACGCACGACGGCTCCATCGCGACGCAGCGTTCCCCGCTCGGCCAACGCAAGCTGTCGTCGGTGCCGCAACGCCGATTGTCGGCGATGGCGTTCGGGTTCGTGTTCATTCTCGCCGGCGCGTTGGTCACCGTGTTCTTGGTGTCGGCGTCGTCGACGCGGACCACGGTCCTCGTCGCCGCCCGGAACCTCCCTGCCGGTGAACCAATCACCGCCGCTGATCTTCGGTCGGTGGCGATCAACGCCGACGAAGCCGTCTCCTACACACCGGCAGGACGGGCCGACAGTCTCGTCGACCGCGTGCCCTTGGCGCCGCTGTCCGCAGGCACGCTTCTCAACCCAGCGATGTTTGCCACCAGCTCGGATCTGAGCGACGGCGACACCGTGATAGCGGCCTCGATGCAACCTGGCGAGGTGCCGACCAACCGGTTGGGCCACGGGGACCGTGTCGCCGCAATTCTCGTCCCGTCCGGTTCGACCGGTGTCGAGCCAGCTCGACTGCTGGGGGTGGGAACGGTCTACGACTTGGCGCAGGAGAAGGGCGACCCCGATGTTGTCGTGTCGTTGCGGGTACCGCTCGAGCAGGGCGCACCGATCGCCAGTGCCGCCGCTCAGAAACGCCTCCGGTTGATGCTGGTTCCCCCGGATCTCAGTGCCGACAAGATCGCCGAGATCGTCGCCGCCAACACCGACCAAACACCGACCACCGGTACCGACACCAACACCTCGACCACCGTGAAGTCTTCGACGACCGCGAAGGCGGCGGGCGGATGACGTTGCTCAGTTTCTGTTCGGCGAAAAGCTCACCCGGTGTGTCCACGCTGGCGGTCGCCCTCGCACACCTTCGCTCGGCCGCCCGCCCGACGGTCGTGGTGGAGGCCGATGCCGACGGGGGAGTGGCCGCCGCTCGGCTTGGACTCAGCTACGAACCGGGCTTCGCCGATCTGTCGGCAGCGTTTCGACGAGACATCCCCGACGCCACCAACACGCCGCCGCCACCGAACGCCTCGGCACCCCCTTCGCCCACACCGACCAACTCACTGCCACCGAAACCCGCCTGAACGCCATTGAAAGCATGGTCGCCTCGGTTTCCCGTCCGGCCGGGTTGAATGCCCACGCGGTCAGCCGTCCGGGGATTGCCTCCGCCTCACGCGCCAGTCCAATCCAGCGTCATCCGACGACACCTATCGGCATGTAGACGAGATCAAGGGCGCGGGCGAGCGTGCCGATGCGCCGGACGGCTCGCGCCGTACGGGCTCGTCAATCGCTTGGAACTCAACGCGCTCAGCCGTCCCCAGATCTGGCCAGGAGCTATCGCCCTTTCCGGCTCTCCCGGGAGCGGCTAGCCCATTGGGAGGGAGCGACGATAGGGAGGGAGCAGGTTCGCGAACCAAGAACCGAGCCCTGTCCCTCCACCCCACCGCAACCGAGTCCTTCCGCCGCAACGCCCTCGCTCACCTCTGCCGGGCAAGCGAACCGCCGGCGGTCGGCAATCGGGCATACCTGCGACACGCTCGAGGTCCGTGTCAGACTTGATGTCGCTAACCACCGGCACTCGGCGTCGTCTGCGAGACTTCAGGGATGACGTGGACCCCGAGGCTCATTCTTGCGGCACTCGTGGCGGGCGCAGCCGCCAGCGGGGGGTGCGGTCCATCTGAGCCTCAGCTAAGTGTAAGGACGACGGAAGGTCCGCCGGCCCCGTCAGCTGGAATCAGCGAAACCACTGCAACCGCCACAACTGTTGCCCGCTGGACTACGACCACCTGGCCACCGTTGCCGTTGCCGGGTCCGTTGCCTGAGGGCTGGTTTGCAACGCCAGAGGACCTGTGGCGGGCAGCGAAGAAGGATGGCAGTAGTGGGGCATTTGGCTGCCCGGCGCTGGCGCTCGTTTCTTACGTCGAACGTGTCGGGGTGGACGCGGGCGTCGCCGGGACATGTGGGGAAGGCTCCTTCGTGGTATTCGGAGGGTCGAATGAGGCGGCCGCCACCGCTGACACGCTGCGGAGATTGGACTTCTCACCTGCAGGCGCAATGCTCTACGCCCCGGCGGGACGCAATTGGCTGATAGTGGTGAGGTGCGCGTCATCGTTGGCGCCCCGCGAAGATGTGGGTCCGGGAGCAAGGTTGGACAGGCTCTACGGACCGTGCGTCGACCGCTTGTCTCCGAGCTTCACGGCTCTTCACGGAGAAGGAGAGGAGGTGGGCATGTTCGGCGGAGCAACGACGACCTTGCCACCAACAACGATCACGACAGCGCCGGTGAACTCACCCTCGATGAGCATGGCCGAGTTCAACCAGATCGCGAGCGGGATGACGTACGAGACAGTCGTCGCGATCGTCGGCGGTCCGGGTGAGTTGATCTCGGAGGCAAGCCTCGCCGGGATTGTCACCAGAATGTACATGTGGGACGGCGCCGGCTCGCTCGGCGCAAACGCCAATGCGATGTTCCAGAACAACTCCATGGTGAGCAAATCCCAGTTCGGCTTGCAGTGATCGGGTCCACATTCGACGAGGGGTACGCACCCGTCGATACGCGACAACCGGCGAGGCTTCATGCCCGTCACCCACGCCGCCTCGCGCCTTTGGAGTGAGCGGACTACTCGGGCGGCGATCCTTTGGAAGACTCCGCTTCAGCCAACCCCTTCGGCCGACGAGGGGTGTTGCCGGCGAACCCCACCGACGCCGGGGGATTCGTCCAGGCCTTGCAACGCCAGGTACGGTGCGCGTGGTGGGGACTCGACGAAACGCCCTGACTGCTGTTGCGGCATTCACCGCACTCACTTGTCAAGCCGTGGCCGGCTGCAGTAGTACCCCAGTCGAGGTCGGCGCCGAAAGCCCAAGGGGGACGGCCTGCAATCCCCTCGACGGCAGCAAGAAAGGAACGGTCCCCAACCTCGTGGGACTGAATCTGCTTGCAGCGGAAAAGTCAATGTGTGCGGCTGGCTTCTACGTCGTGGACAAGCAGCCGATTGATGGCGCCGCTGGCCTTGTCGACTCCACCTGGGTCGTGCAATCCCAGGCTCCGAAGCCGGAGGCGTCGCGGCTGGGCGTGGACACGCCCATCACCCTTGCTCTGGCGCCTTCGGGCACCTCGGGTGCCCCACCGTTGCCTCAGACCGGACCTGCCCAGTGTGAAGACAAGGATCATGACTTCAGTCGCTCGGACGGGGGGCTAGGGGGACCGACCTCGTCGGCGGATCTACGTTCAGTGACCCTTGCACTCGACGGTACGGATTTAGTGGTGGAGTGGGAAAATGTCGGGCGAGTCGTTGGCCCACCGCGGGAACGACTCGGGGATACGAGCGGTCTTGGTTGGAGCGTGTTCCTGCACGATGGCGAAGGGCTTGTGTACCAGCTGATGGTTGACTTCGTCGAACGGCCAACCGCATCGATCTACAACGCCAACCTGCGATCGTTCCAGTACGTTGCGGAACCGGCGATCCTTGAGAATCGGGTCGCGGCGCGGTACCGGCTTCAGGACCTGCCAGCGCTCCCCAAGGTTGTGCGTTGGTCAGGCCTTGGGACCTTCACCTCTGCTCGTGGCGCCAGGCCAAACATCACGACCCAGTTGGTCGAGGACGACTGTCCGGAACTCTCCGGAGGTCCCAGGTTGGGCGGTGGCGAGCATGTCTTTCCCTTCAGGCCTGAAAATCTCGCCGCCTATCGTGCGGCAGCAACTCCACGGTAGATCGGGGCAACCAGGGCGAAACGCGAGCATGGCCGAGACCCCAGTGATCTCGCCGTGCTCACGACCAGCTGACCGACACCAAGGGAAAGCAAAACAGCGAACCCCACCACGACACGGGACTCATGCCGATTCCGCGTTGTCCGGTGGTAGCTGGGGCCCGGCGTTGTTGGAGGACTGGTTTTGAGGATGAATCCTCGAGATGGCTTCCCGAATGGAGATCTCCATGCCGAACGTGCCTGTTCCCCTTTACCGAACCATCCCGCAAGCCGTCGACGAGCGACCCTGGCTCACCGAGCGCTACCTGCGGCGGCTCGTCTACGAACGAAGGGTGCCGTTCTCGAAGGTCGGCGGGCGAGTGGTCGTCGACCTCCGGGACCTTGACCTGATGGTGCGTTCAGGCCGAGTTGAACCCCGCCGATAGGAGCAGGTCTGCAACTGTCCCAAGGGCTCTCCGGCCAGAACCTCACCGACGATGACCCGGGGTAGGGTCAGGGTGAGCGCCGAAGTTGGCCCATGAGGGGGCGAAGGGTGTGAAGGAGACAGGGTCGAGATGGCAACGGTACGAAAACGAACTCTCGTCGACGGCAAGTCGATTCGATGGGACGTCCACTTTCGCGGGACGGATGACAAGCAACGGATCAAGACCTTTCCCCGGAAGCTGGAGGCTGACGCCTTCGCAGACTCCGTTGAGACCGACAAGCGGCGAGGGCAGTATCTCGACCCGAACGCTGGGAAGATCACGTTCGAGAGGTACGCCACGGAGTGGCTTTCCATGCAGACGTTCAGCCGGGCGTCTCGGGAAGGCGTCGCCATTCGGTTCCGGCTACACGTCTTCCCCGTGCTCGGCTCACGACAGCTCAGCTCCCTGAAGCCATCAACGATCCAAAGTTGGCTGAAGGGATTGGGAGAACTCGCGCCGAGCTACCGGCAGGTGATCTTCGCCAACGTGTCGACTGTTCTTAGCGCGGCGGTCGACGACGAGCTCTTGGCCAAGAACCCGTGCCGTGCGGGGTCGGTCACGAAGCCTCGCGCTCAGCAGCGAAAGATCGTTCCGTGGCCAGCAGAAGATGTCGCTGCGGTGCACGACGCCCTTCCAGATCGGTACCGGATTCTCGTGACTCTCTGTGCCGGACTCGGGTTACGCCAAGGTGAGGCATTCGGGCTGTCGCCGGATGACGTCGACTTCCTACGCGGAACGGTGGAGGTCCGACGTCAAGTCAAGCTCTACCAGGACGGAACCCAAAACTTTGGGTTGCCGAAGGGGCAGAAGGTTCGGACCGTTCCGCTCGGCGCTGTCGTCCGAGCCGAACTAGCGGCCTACCTGGCGAAGTGGCCGCCGAGGCAAGTGACACTCGATTGGGATGACGGCGGCGTACCGACGACTGTCCCGATCGTGGTCACCACTCGGGAAGCCACTGTGATTACTCGTGGCTACTTCAATACTCGTATCTGGAAGCCAGCGGTGCGAACGGCGGGGCGTAGTGCGGGTCGGGAGGACGGTATGCACGCTCTGCGGCACTGGTACGCGAGCGTGCTGCTCGACGGCGGTGAGTCGATTCGAGCCGTCTCCGAATATCTCGGCCACGCCGACCCTGGATTCACGCTTCGCACCTACACCCACCTCATGCCGCAAAGCGAAAGCCGCTCCAAGAGCTTGGTCGACGACGCATTGACGAATGCGGCTGGGGGAGATTCGTCCTCAGCGGCAGATCGTCCGGGCTGAGCGGCTCGTCGCCGGCTCGACCCGGTCAGATGGCCAGCCGTCCGCCCGGATCGGTGCCGGGTTGCGAAGCCCACAAGCGCGACGGCAACGGCTGCCACCAGTGCGCCCCAAGTGACAGCCAGAAACGGGGGAAGCCAAGTAACTCTCTATGGCGCCTGTCGGCCCGCCTCCTGCCCGAGGGCGTCCGACTAAACGATCCAGATGTACGCCACCAAGGCCACGGCGCGCCAAACGAGAAGAGCTCCTGCCCCGACCGGTCGACGCCGCACGCCATGAGTACCTCAGCCCGGCGGCTGGGTCGCCGCCAGCGGTCGGGTCGTCGGCGGTCGTGGTCCCGTCCGGATGCCGCCAAGACCCACCGCCGCTGTTGGCGGTTAGCAGGATCTGCCCGGTGGTGGACAACAGCGGCTGCCCGACGACGGCCAGTACGTCACGCACTGTGGCGGAGGCTCCGAGGTGCCGCGCTTGTCCCCGATGGTTATGAAGGCGGGCTGAACGGCCCATCGGTACCAGGGGCGGAAGCGTGTTCGGGCGGGATATTGCCTGGTATCAAGCCGGCGGTGTCCTTGCCGAGGTGGATCGGCGCGCGGCGGTCCTCGTCGTCGAACAGGCCGACGAGTTCGAGTCGTGCGCCGCGAGCTTCGAGGTACTAGCCGCTAGCCGCTAGCCGCTAGCCGCTAGGGTCGATCGGATGAATAGCGGCCAGGCCGAGAAGCTCAGAATTCAGTGCGAGAGCAAGACGGCTGCCTCGTACAAGGTGATTCAGGATGCCGTCGGTGACTGCTGGGTCGAGGATTCGGACGGCAAGCGGATAAGCAGCATCCACGATCTGGACAGCCATCCGGGCCAGGAGTAGGCCAGGTTGCTCGTTAGTTCAGGAGCTGGACATAGGCAGCCCACTCCGGGCGTTGGGGGATGCCCCGTTGCGCACGACCTCGTGGCTCCATCGAGGCGGCCGTCAGGAACCACGCTCGTAGCCGTCAACTTCGCCTTCCCGGGCAAGGCGTGGCGTCATCTCGAGCTGGCGACCGCAGCCGAGGGCCTGACAGGAGCTTGTCTAACCGCCGTGATCTGAGCATCCGCCGCTGATTGCTGGGGTCCGGAGAGGATCGTTGCCATGACGAAGTGAACGAGAGGCGACGGGGCGCTGCCCCTTCGGCGAGCTGTGCTGGCGGTTCGCTACTGTCACCGCCGATTCACGGCCCTCGACGGGCACGAACGAGAAGGTGCGGGATGGACAGACCGGTCGGCTTCTACCGAGACCGCCAGATGCGCCACGATCGGTGCGGTCACACCTGCATCGTCGATCTGGAGTGGTACGAGCGCTATAGAGAGGGCGCCCACGGGTGTCCGGGGTGCGGCGCAAGAGCAGCCTTCGACGACGCCCTCCAGTTCTCCGGAGACCCGGCTGACCCTGTGCTGGACGACCATTTCGCTACCGAAGTCACCTGGTTCCACACCTCCGCGCATCAGGACTGGCCGAACCCCGTCGACTTCGCGGGAGCGCTTACCGACGAGACGCGGCAGATGATGGGCGAGGAATCCGCCGTCCGATGGGCTCGTCGCCAGAGCGGCAAGGCTCTCCATATCGGTACCTACGAGTCGGCCGTCCACAACATGCTCCGGCGCATGAGCGACCAGGGCGACAAAGGCAAGCAGTTCTACCTTTTTGGCGTGCGCCTGCGACCGGGCGTAGCGATTCTACCTGGCTCGGTGATTGACCCCAGCAGCAGTTTCGGTGATGTCTGGCTCGACGAGATCGCTCCTCCCGAGATCGACGTCGTCCGCTACGTGAACGTGCATGAGGACCCTGGCGGGTTCTCCGCAGCGATTCGTCCTTCGGCGATCGCCGCCACCCAGTGCTTGCCGATCCCATTGGCCGCAGCCGACGGTGACCCTTGGGTCGCCGATACGGCAGCAACACTGCAGTCGGCCTCGACCGAACTGTCACCGTTGCCCGCGGAGCTCAGCAGGTTTCCCTTCCTCTACAGGGAAACACAGCGGGCGAAAGCGGCGGGAGAGATGTCCAGTGTTCTGGCTGCCAGGTTCCCTGTCACGATGAAGCGACAGTTCGAGTCAGCGGTTCGGTGGGAGGACGGGGACGATCCGGCCGAATGGGCCCGATACGCAAGGAGCCTCTCCGCTCTCGTCGAGGACGCTGAGCGTGTTCACGGTGAACTCGCTGCGCAGCCAGTCTGCGAGTTCTGAGAAGCAGTTGGTTGGTCGGCAGGTCGCTGTTCAGGGTTCAGGGCCACCACCCGGCAGCGACGAATCCGACTCCGAAAGTTGTGAATAGGTGCGACACCGCAATCGTGCTCGACCGATCAGAGGTCTCCACCATTGCAGGTCCTTCAAAGCCAGAGCCGCCATGCTCCGAATCGCTGGCATCGGCCATGACTACCTTTGACTCGGCGGCGAGAAGCTCGCGTCCCCGCGACAGGCGACGTCCTGCTCGGCGACGTGCAACGCCGACCGACGTGGCCTGGCGACCCGGGGCGAGTCCTCCGGCGTGAAGGGGTCCCAGAACGCCCATCACACGATCGAACGAGCCTCCCCCAGAACGCCGGGAGTGCGTGCCGGCGGTATGACCCATCGCCTTCATCGGATGGCCGAGGGGAGTGCTACGAGCGGCGCTATGAGCGCCATCACGATCGCAGCAACCATCGTCAGGTTGCTTCGAAGCCAGGACGACCAACGAAATGTGACCGCTCCGATGACCAGCACCAGGGCGCACAGGTCCAAGAAGACCTGAGCAGCCAACAAGTAGGCCGTCTGAGGATGGTCACCGGAGTCGCTCCAGAAGGCAAGGACCACCATCACGTAGACCGTGCCGAAGGTCGCAGACAGCCCGACGGTCACCGCGGCGAGCCAGGTCACCCATCCGACCGGCGGCCGAGAGGGCCGCGGCACGGGCATCCTCGGTGTCGGCCATTCGCTCACCCAACCATGCTGCCGCACAACGCAGCCGGGCGCGGTTGCGGGCATAACGACGAGCCACGGCGTCTCCGATCAACGGGTTGCGAACGCGAAGACCGCCGGAAGTGCACCCATCGTCAGCAGTCCCGCGGCTCTCCCTGGATAATCTTCAGAAGGGCGGCGGGGGTACAACAACCCAGCGCCACGCTGCGTAGGTGACGAGCATGGCCCCAGCGGCAGCGACTGGTAGTGCGAATCGCGATAGACGTGGTCGCCGATTCTCCGGAAAGAGTCCGATGACTACCTTCGGCGGAAGCAGGGTCACGATGAATCCCACCGAGAGGGTGAACGCCAAGAACAGCACCCAGAGCACAAAGAACTGCATTCCCCTCCTGTCGGCCCTGTAGAGCGGACCTGTAGCAGTTCGAACGAATGGCGTAGGACGGCAGTGCGCGTCCCCGATCACCGCCGGAGCGTGTCCCCTATCGCCAGCCGGATCTCGGGTGGTTCGCCGGCTCGGCGCGTTCGCTGGACGCCAATCGGACGCCGAACGAGGCCACGCTGAATGTTGGCCACGAGGATGGCCGTGCTGTCCGCCGACGGGCACTTCGTGGTGGCCACCGACACGCCGGCGCGCTGATGACAGCCCGGGGCTTCGCTACGACCTCGTGTTATATCGCTGGTATATCGAGCGCCCGAAACGGGACGTATCCGCAGGTCACAGCGTTGAGTACCTCTCTACTACGACATTTAAAAGTGGCCGTTTCGGGAGCTGGGGAAAACGCCAAAAAGTGGCTCTGACCTGCGGTTTTGTTTGACCGCTACGTACCGCTGTTCCCCCCCATATTCCGATGTCATGGTATGTCGATGTCATATGACACGAACGTTAGGGACGCCGTCGCGAGTGGAGGTGGGGGAACGGCTCGGCGCCCTTGCTGTGGCGGTACCCGCTGAGCAATTCCCCAGCGTGTTACGACCCAGACGACACGCCGTCACGCACCCAGACTGACCACGAAGGAGCACAACGGATCGGAGCGACAAATTCCCGACCTTGTCACAACTCTCAAGGCCGACAGGACATGGCCAAAGCAGCGTTTTCGGAAAACTCAAACCCGAGGCCGTTGCTCTCCTACCGGTTCCGAGATGGTATCGAAGTGATACCATTTGGTCATGGCCATGACACTGCGACTCACCGCCAGTGAGCAAGAAGCGCTGCGAGCCCGCGCTGACGCGGAGGGAATCTCCATGCAGGAGGCAGCACGGCGAGCCGTGCGCGAGTTCGTCGCCCGCAGCGATCACCGAGACCGCGTCACACGCGCCGCCCATCTGATCATGGACACCCACAGCGACGCCTTGCGCCGACTCGGCGAGTGAACGACACGGTCGAGTTCCTCGACCTCGATGACGTCGTCGACCTCGCCATTGCACTGCTTGGTGAGCCGGCGCCGATCCGCGACGTTGGTCTGCTCGGGTCGGCCGTTGCTCGCCCGCAGACGACCCTGTCGGGCGAGGACGCCTACCCGGACATCTGGATGAAGGCAGCGGCGCTGCTGCATTCGATCGTCAGGAACCATGCCCTCGTCGACGGCAACAAGCGCCTCGGATGGTTGGTGACCGCAGTCTTCCTCGAGATCAACGGCATCGAGATCTCACGCGCCAGCAACGACGACGTCTACGACCTCGTGGTCGATGTCGCCGCCGGCCAACCGACCGTCGACACCATCGCCGAGCGGCTCCGCCAACTCGCCGCCTAACACCAGCGCACGTTCACCTGTCCCGCCGTCGGATCGCGACGCGGCGAACTCACGCCCCGGATCGTCGTACCCATCGATCTTGGGCCAGCGCGAGATCAGCTCCACGAACCTGTCCTACGCGACCTCCTTCGCTCGTTCCCAATCACCCAAGGCGAGATACGCGGCACCGACTACCCCAGGACACTCGTCGCGAACTATCTGTTCGAACGATCGCCGAAGTCGGCCCTGAGCGTCCATCACTACTCACCTACAGACGCGAGCACCCTGAAAGGATTACATGACCCACCCGAATCGACGACCGAATCGACGACCGGGGTGACGACACGTGGGGCGTTGTCCGTTGGCCGATGAGCTGCGGCGTTCTTGAACGATGTGCGATGGCGAGCGATCCCCGTTGCGGAGTAAGCGCAACGTCATCGCCAGGCGTGTGTGGTGTGATGGGTTCCGTGACCGCTGATCGCTCGACTCCCCGCCCGAGCGCCTCCTGGCCCGGCGCTGCGGCTGCACCTGGGCTGTTCGAGCACCTCTACCTGGTCGAGCGTGGCGGGCTGCTCGGATTGGGCCTCGCCCTGACGGGGCGACTCGACGTTGCCGAGGATCTCGTGCAGGAGACGTTCATGCGAGCGCACCGGCACTGGGATCACGTCGCCGTGCTCGATCGCCCCGGCGCGTGGCTGCGACGTGTCCTGATAAACCTGGCGACCTCGCGGGGGCGGCGCCTCGTCGTCGAAGCTCGAGGGCTGGCGCTGATGGGCCACCGCCGCGAGGGTCAGCAGGAGCTACCAGAGGACTCCTCGGACTTCTGGCGGCTGGTTCGAGGTCTCCCGCGCCGACAGTCCCAGGTCGTGGCTCTGTACTACTTCGAGGATCGATCCACGGCCAGCGTGGCCGAGATCCTCGGAGTCGCCGAAGGCACCGTGCGAGCGCTCCTTGCGCAGGCAAGAGCGACCCTCGCGCATCGACTGTCGCTCGACAACGAGGAGACGCCCCATGAGTAATGAACAATCCAACCCGGCATCCGACCACTTCGACGCTCTCGGCGACCGGGCAGCAACGACCGCGCGTGCTGTTGCTAATCGACATGTCGGCGCGCTGCCCGACGCCGGACACCTGGTCGAACAGCACAGGCGCCGACGCGCCATTCGCCTCACGGCGCTCGCGTCCTCGGCGCTCTTGATCCTTGGTAGCGCTGCGATCGTTCACGCTCGAACGCGATCCGACTCCGCCGGCGTCAACGTCGCCATGGACGGCAGCCCTCGCCCCACCTCACCTGCTGACAGACCCAATCGGGGATCGAGCGATGGTTCAGCGATGGCACCCTTTACCGAGGACGACAACGGGTCGACTGGTACCGACGCGCCGGAGTCGACGTCCTCGCTGATCGGCACCACGGTGCCGACCGTAACGGGGACGAGCCGTTCGACGCCGCCCGTGCAACCTACGTTGACCGGATCTTCTTCGGTCACCACCGCGCCGGTCGGCTCAACTCAGCCACCACCCTCCACGCCGACGTCCCCGACGACCCAGGGGACCACCTACACGACCTTCCCGCCGATCAGCCCGGTGAATGCCGATGCGAAGCAGTGCGGCAGCTTCAACCTGGCCGTCGGTTGGCCCACGACATTCGTACCTCCCCGTCACATCTTCGACTGTCTCGCAGCGGCGTTCCCCCCCGGGACGCACGCGACTCTCGTGATCTCCGGCGGCGCAACCGGTAGCTGGGAGCACCCGATTGAGCCGTTGACCCGAACGTTCTACGAGGTGACAGACGCATCGACCGTCCGCGTCACCACCGACACGCGGGTACCCGAGGGCCAGACTCCCGGCCACACAGTCCAGGTGTGCCACGGCATGACCCGGGGGTACCCGACCGTCGATCTGACGGACTGCTCATCCGCCTGATCGTCTCCAGACGGCACGTACGACCCCGCCAGTTCCGTGGTCGGACCGGCGCTTCGTGTTGGCAAGCGCCACAGAGCGCGAGCAGCGATCCTCGGGATGGTTGAATGGAGCGCCAAAGGAGGAGCCGTCCTGAAGACCGACCGTTTGAGATTCGAGACCCCGCTGTACACCGTGGCCGAAGCGGCGCGAATCGTCGGCGTACATCCGTCCACCCTCTCCACGTGGGCAAAGGGCTACGTCCGCCACGTTCCTGGCCGACCCGGCGTGTCCGCTGAACCGGTCATCACGTTCGAGCTCCCGCGCCGTCATGGCGAGCCGTCCATCCCGTTCGTCGGCCTTGCTGAGGCCCTTGTTCTGGCGGCGGTACGTAGGAGCGGGTTGCCGATGCAGCGCATACGACCCGCGCTCGTACAGCTTCAGAAGGAGATCGGTGTTGCCCACGCGCTCGCATCCCGCAAGCTCTTCACCGACGGCGCAGAGCTGCTCTTCGACTACGGCGAACGTGAACACGACACCATCGAGGGACGATCTGCGCAAGATCTCGTCGTGATCCGCAACGGTCAGAGGGTGTTCGTCGATGTGATCAGCGAGTACTTGCAGCGCATTCAGTACGGGGCGGACGGGTATCCGGAGCTGATCAGAGTGCCCACCTACCGCCACGCCCACGTGGTCGTGGACCCCACACGGGCGTTCGGCGCTCCGATCTTCGAGCGCGGTGGTGCACGCATCGATGACGTCCTCGAACGTTTCTGGGCCGGTGAATCCATAGACGAGCTTGCAGAGGAGTTTGGCGTCCCGGTCGATGAGCTTGAGGACGTCCTCCGTGTCGCATCCCGACGGGCTGCCTGAACTCTTCCTCGATCGCAGTCTCGGGCGGGTCAAGGTCCCCGAGCTTCTACGTGCCGCGGGTCTGCGCCTCGTCACGTTGGCCGAGCACTACGGCATCCCCAGGGACGAGTCGATCGCCGACGAGGAGTGGCTTCAGCTCGCCGGTGAACGCGGGTGGGCGGTGTTCATGAAGGACACCCGCATCCGCTACAACCGGGCTGAGCGTAGAGCAGTCAAGACGCATGCGGTCCAGTGCTTCTGCCTGTCGAGCCAGAGCCTTTCCGCGCTCGACATGGCCTCACGATTCCTCGACAACCTCGATGCCATCACGCAAGCGTGCGCCAAGCCAGGACCGTTCATCTACGCCCTACACGCAAATCGGATCCTGCAGCTGGACATCGACGAGAACTGACCCGCCAGACCCGGCGGTGGCCATCGACAACGGGCTCGGGCCCTCCTCGAACGACACACCATCCCCGTGCCCTGAGCGCGCTCGCCCGCGAATCGAGGCCGCATGGCGCAACCGGAGGTCGAGCATCGGTACGGGTGCCGCGTCCGCCCACCGTGCCTAGACAGCAGTTGGACGGCGAAGGCCGACCAGTTGACCGTCGCGGCCTGGTGTTGACCGTTGGCGACCAATGCCGCGTGCCATGGATGTGCCATGGTGTGCGATCCTGGCTCTAAAACACCAGGTCAGCGCCATCGTCCCACCTTTACCAGGACATGTGATCGGGTCGGAACCGGACCGGCTGTCGGCGGTCCACCATGCTCTGAATACATGCTGCGCTGTGCATTCGTCACCGGACGTCGTAGCGGAGCGTCTCCGAATGGCATCGGGTGGCGGCGTGAATATGACATATCGGCTGTGGCCATGATCGTCCGATTGTCGATAAAGCTCGGCAATTCCCCGAGCGCAATCGCCTCGATGCTCGAGGCGGACCGAGAACTGTGGACACCCGTGACGGGCCCTGTCCATGGGAGTTGGGTGGTCTATCGGTGTTTCTGTTGCCGACCTGTTGACGAATGACCGTTTTGGTGCCCTCGGTCGAGCACGCACGGTCCTTTCATGTTTCGGGTTTGGATCCCACACCGCAAGGCCTTCGTCGCAACGGGGGCGGCCGTGGGACGGCGTTTGCTATCGGGCAGGTCGTTCGGGTCGATGCCGTGAAGGTCGGCGGGGTCGGGGATCCTTAGGCGGGCTTGTCCGGACTGTTCTGCGGCTGGAGTCTCGTAAGCGTCGGAGGCGTGCAGGTACCGTTCGGCACGGTCGCGGTTGTCCCACTCGCCGGCGGAAACCCATTGTTGGGCGAAACTGAGGACTCGAGCCAATGCGTCGGGGTTGTTGTCATGTGACACCCCTGACAACGCGGCGAGGTAGTTATTGCGATAGACGGTAGGAATGATGACGCGTGGCTGGTTCGCGGCGACGAGTTCGGCGTTCATGAACAGTCGGGCGACCCGGCCGTTCCCGTCAACAAACGGGTGAACTTCAGCGATGAGGAACATCGTGTAGCACGCCCGCTGGAACGAGTCAGCTATCCGGTCGAGGTTGGCCCATCCGATTCGCAAAGTCTCTTTCACTTCCGCAGGCGCGACGAATTCGATGCCGCCGACTCGGTTGGAGCGGTCCTTGAACTCTCCGGGGTGTTTGTCGGTACGGGACGACATGACGAGGGTGTGGCGGCGTCGAAGCATGTCGCAGAACTCGTTGGATGTGGCGGCAAGATTCGACATTTCGTCGAGGTTGGACGTGACTCGCCAGGTGCCGCGCACGTCATGGGCATCGTCTGGGCGGTCGAGGTCCGCGCCGTTGAACACCACGTCGTACGCCTCGTCAATGGTGAATTCGGTACCTTCGATGAAGTTCGAGAAGTACGCCTCGTAGAAGGGAACGAGTTGTGCACGGGTCGGGTCGGGGGCGGACAGTGGCTTGGGTGCTGTGCGTGCCAGCCGGTCGGCGAGCCGGTCGAAGAGTTCCACACGATGTGCGTCGAAGGGTCGTCCCGAGATTCTCGATGCCAGCCGGAGCGAGCCAGTTTCGATGTCCCGGGTGCCCAGCGCCGCACCGATCAGCCGGGACGGTACCTCCGGTACGGTGCCCGCGTATGCGCCGGTGGCGGACAGCCGATCAATCTCATTCCGGACGTGGAGGAGGTTCTCAGTTCCACGGCTACGAGATGCGATCTTGTCGATCCAGTCGCCGATCTCAGTTTCGCTAAGCGTTCGAGGTTGCGATCCGTCACGGGTTCGGCGCGACCGGGCGGTGTTCTCGATCAACGCCCGTGCGTGGGACGCCAGCCAGACGTTCCGCGCTAGTGGAGCGTCCTGCGGGTCCGGTGGTGGGCCATCTCTGGTCAGAATCGTCAACCCGGGCAACTTCATCACCCGTCGGCGGGCCCGTCCGGGGGTGACCACGTACAGCTCTCCGCTCGGGGTCGGACCGGCAGGCGGAGCGGACCGGTCGGTGACGATCGATGTTCCCGAAACCTCGTGCGCGAGGACTTCCCGCCACGATCGTCTCATCGCCTCCTCGATCTCGGAGTCGGTGAGCTGTTTCCTTGCCGGTGACTTCGCGATGTAGATGCCAGAATGGACGCGCTGCAACCGTCCTTCGCGTTCCCCGGATCGAATGGTGCTGGATGGTGTCTGTCCGGTGAGAACGATTTCACCTGGTCGAGGAGTCACGACGCAACGGTACCAGTTCCGCAGGTTTTCTGCACCTAAGGTGTAGTTAGATGCCGATAAAATGCGAACTTTGCAACAATCGCACCCGGAATCTGCATTCAAGAAGGTTCAAACCGGGACGTGAAAGGGACACCTTTGGCGTGATGCAGTTCGTAGTCCGACCGACGTCCCCGAGCCGGGAACTCGACGTCCTGAACATCGTCGGCGACGTTGTCGCTCCCGGGTCGGGATGTTGAGGACGCCGAGGCCGACCTTGACCCGCCGGTGCGGCGTCGAACCTCGAAGGGGTCGACGCCGTCGTCGGTGAAGTGTCAGAAGAGCTCGGACCACGAGGCTGCTCTTGGTCTGACGTAGACCAGACGCCGGTCGCATCTCGGCGGTGGTAGCGGCCGTCGGTGACCGCGGGATGCGCGCAGGAGACGAGATCGCGGCGGGTTGGGCCCTCGTGTCAGAGGACGCCGGTGAGGTTGCGGCGTGCTGAGGAAGCGACCTTGTCGGCGAGGCTCACACGTAGGAGCCGTCGATGAACGCCTCGGCCGCCCGCCGGACCTTCTCGAAGTCGCCCGCGGTGAGCACGTCGATCGGCCGTTCTCGGCCGAGCACTCGGTTGCGCGCTCGGAGCCATTGCGCCACGCCGCGGGGCGTGAGCGAGTCCGACAGGAAGAGCATGAGGTCACGGAGCTCGGCGAGGCGGTCGTCGTGCTCGGTGCGGATGTGGGACTCGCGCCAGCCGTGCACGGCGCGGTCGGAAACGTGCGTGACCGAGGCGACCTCAGCCTGGGTGATACCGAACGGTTTGAGCGCGTCGACGATCTCGCTCGCTTCCACTGCCTTGTCGAGGGTGACCGGCATCACGATCATGCTTCCGCCAATACTTCCGGTTCTGCTTCCACAACGTATCGCCACCGGCTCGATCGGCAACGTCAAGATGGTGGAGCCAGTACCCGGTGAACGTCGGCGGCGGTCTGCATTTCGCTCGGACCCGAACGGCCATCCGCGTCGCTCGTTGGTCTTTGGCCTGCACGCCAAGAGATGGCTGACCGCATCGACCGGGTCGGGTACCGAGGACTGGTCGATCTCTATCGGTCGATGCGTTCGGTGAGCTTGATGGTGACGGTGTCGCCTTCGCCCTTGGCTATGAGCGCTCGGAGGTCTGCCTTGATCGGCAGTTTGTGGGTTCCGTCGCCGAGGGCCATGAAGGAACTCACGAACGGCTGGCCGTCGACGGTGCCCTTCACCTTCACGAGGCCTCGGGTGCCGAAGTACTCCGCGGAACCGGGCATGACGACGTAGGTCCAGCCGCCCTTGCTTGGACTCTTCTGGAGTTTCGCCGTGAACTGTTTGTCCAGCGTGCTCATGTCGTGCCCCGTGAATCGTGGGAGTTGTCGTACATGAGTGAGCCGGGGGTTGTGAGCTTCTGTCCCGTTTCTAGCCAGGTTTTCAGGCCGGACAGGATCATCGGCCACCCGCCGTAGAGCTGGCTGTTGGCGCCGTCGCGAAGCTCGTCATGGGTCACGACAAGGCGGCACGAGTCTCCGACCGGTTCGATTTCCCACGTGACGCGGCTGGTTCCTTCGCTACGAACGTCGTCGTCCCAGAGCGCCACCATCGACTGCACCAATCGGTGGGGCGGATCGACCTCGATGTTGATGCCTTCCCCGAGCAGCGCGCCCGCGGCAGGGCTGCCCATGGTGAATGGTGACCCCGGAGTCCAGTCCGATTCGACCCGGGCGCCGAAGTTGTACTTGGCTCGGATCTCGGGATCGGTGATTGCCTCCCAGAGCCGTTCGGGTGTCGTGCGGATGTAGATCTCGAATACTTTTTCCATGTTGTCCTCCAGGTCGCGTTTGAGGTCGGCGAGGCCGGCGGCCCAGCCTTCGGTGTACTTACTGATCCAGCGGTCGTGAAGCAGTCTGATGGTGATCGGGTTCAGGAAGTGCAGCTTTTCCCGGCCTCGTCGCTTGGTGACGACGAGCCCGGCCTCCTCGAGGAGATGCAGGTGCTTGGCGACGCCAATCCGAGTCATTTCGAACCCTTGCTGTAGCGAGTTGAGCGATTGACCGTCCTCGCGGAACAGTTCGTCGAGCAACTCCCGACGGGTCTGGTCGGCCAAGGCTTTGAACACCGCTTCCATGTGGACACCATAGGAAACTAAATGGTTTCATGTCAAGGAGGGCGCTGCGATCCGGGCGATCGTGGATGTCAGGTCTTCGTGTCCTCGGCCAGCGTGTGAGCGACGAGGGCGTTGGCGTGGCCGTGGCCGATTGAATACTCCGTCTTGAGGAGGTTGACGAGTTCCATGTGTTTCAGGTCGGGTCGCGAACGGATGATCTTCTTCCAGTGGGCGATGGGCTCGCCGTAGGTGCGTTCGATGGACGGGAAATACGACGCGGGACCTTTCACCCTGGCGGGTTCACCGGCGGGGCCGGACGCGGAAGATTTCGCGAGCGGGCTCATGCGAGCGTCGCCAGGTAGGTCTCGAAACGTTCGAGGCTGCTGGCGAATCCTTCGAGTGCCTCGGGGCTGCGGAACATCTCGGGCACGTTTGATTGGGTGATGACGACCTCGGTGCGACCGTCGCTCAATTCGGTGAAGGTCGATGTCGTGGTCATGCCGAATTCGGGTTCGGACCACGACAGCAACTCGGGCTCGACGATCTCGACGAATACGCCACTGTTCGGGTACTCGCTGCCGTCGGCGTCGTTGACCATCGTCGTGGTGAACTCGCCGCCGGGACGGAGATCAATGGTGATTCCCGCGACAGGTGTGCTCATGCCCACAGGTCCCCAGAAGTGGGTGAGATGCTCGGGCGTCACCATGCATTTGAAGACGAGTTCGCGCCGCGCGTTGAATATCCGCTTGATGATGACCGTGTCGCCCGTGACGGCGGTTGTCGTGGTGTTACGAGTCGTTGGCTCATTCATGGTCGTGTCCGTTTCTTTGGGGTGCCGGGTACCGGTGTTGTCGCTTCACTTGGTGCTTGGTTTTGCAGGCTTTCGAGGTGTTGCTCGAGACGATCGAATCGGTCGGTCCAGGTCGCCACATTGTTTTCGATCCAATTTGCGGCGGCAGCGCACCGCGCGGCGTTCAAACGGCACGGGCGGGTTTGGCGGTGCCGGCTGCGCGTGATCAGGCCAGCGTGCTCGAGCACCTGAATGTGTTTCGACACCGCCTGCAAGCTGATGTCGAACGGGGCGGCCAGTTCGTTGACCGTGGCGTCACCGGAGGAGAGTCGGGTCAGGATCGATCGGCGGGTGGCATCGGTGAGTGCGGCGAACATGGCGTCGAGTTCGTCGTCGGCGAGGACAGTAGGCATCTGCGGGGCCTCCGGGGTGCGCCGAATCGGGATCGATTCAGGCGCCTCACTATTCAATCAGATCATTGATCAATTAACAAGTGGAATAAATCTTGGCGGCCGATTGACTTCGAGGGCGATAGGTGTAAGATACAACCATATGGTTGTAGATTTGGTGGATCGCGGCAAAGAGACTGACCGGTTGTTCTTCGCGCTCAGCGATGCAACGCGGCGCGACATCGTCGCGCAGACGCTGGACCGCAAGTGCTCCGTCAGCGAACTCGGCCGGCTCTATCCGATCAGCCTCACCGCGGTGCAGAAACACGTCGAGGTCCTCGTCAGCGCAGGTCTGGTCTCAAAGCACCGAAGTGGACGAGAACAACTCGTGCGCGCTCAGGCCAATCAACTACGTCGCGCGCACGAACTGCTCGATGAACTCGAAACGGTGTGGCGCTCCCGACTTGAACGTTTCGCGGACGTCCTCAATGAAACCACGGCAACGGAAAACGAATGACTGTTTGGAACATCGATAAGAACGCGGCGGCCAAGACCATGGTCATCACGGCAGAGTTCAAGGCATCCATCACCACCGTGTGGCAGCTATGGGCCGATCCGCGCCTACTTGAGCGGTGGTGGGGTCCTCCAGGGTTTCCCGCCACCTTCGAGCATCACGACCTCACTCCAGGGGGCACGATCACCTACTTCATGTCCAACCCCGATGGCGACGACCGATTCGACGGCACCTGGAACGTGGTCGAGGTCGATGCCCCCACCAGGCTCGTGCTCGAAGACGCCATCATTGAAGACGACGGAACCCCCAGCGACGGCAATTCCATGACACGAATGGAGATCGACTTCGAAGCCGCCGGCGACACGACCCGCATGATCCTTACCACGCATTTCGACTCCGTCGAAGGGATGGAGCAAGCGATCGCCACGGGCGTGGCCGAAGGCATGAAGGTCTGGATGTCCCAGATCGACGCCCTACTCACCGAGCTCGACGATCTGCCTTCGTGATCACTATCCAGCCGTGTAATCCACCCCGTGATCACGCCCGGCAACTACGCACGCGCACGACAAGAGGACCGGAAACCAAATGAGCCCCGAGAACGAAATCAATGACTATCTTGCTCGTCAACCCGAACCCAAGCGGAGTGAGCTCGAGGAGTTGCACCGCTTCATGCTTCGCACGTTCCCGGATGCCGAGCTGTGGTTCAACGACGGCAGAAACCCTGACGGCAAAGTCGTCGCCAACCCCAGCATCGGGTATGGCCGCTACACCATCACGTACGCCAATGGGACCACGAAAGACTTCTACCGAATTGGCTTGAGTGCCAACAAGACGGGAATCTCCGTATACGTCCTCGGTCTGAACGACAAGACAATTCTTCGCTCCAAGTTTGGGGATCAACTCGGTAAGGCAAGCGTCACTGGATACTGCATCAGGTTCACGAAGATTGTCGACATCAATATCGATACGCTGCAAGCGGCAATTCGATACGGCATGGACGCAGCCGAGGAGTCCGAACGGACTCCAAGCGACTGACCGGGCTACCACAAGCTCGAAGCCAAGCTGAGTGATTCGCCCGCCGCTGGGGCGACATGTTCAACCATTTGGTTGACAACGAACGATCGACGGTCTAGGTTCTCTTCAACCAATTAGTTGAGGATGAAACATGGCTGATCCACTCTCGGAGGTCTTCGCCGCATTGGCGGACCCGACACGGCGCGACATCGTGGCGCGTCTGTCGATGGCCGACGCCACCGTGGGCGAGTTGGCGGCGCCGTACGACGTCAGTGTCCAGGCGATCTCGAAACAGTTGAAGGTCCTCGAAGCGGCTGGGCTGGTGACGAAGACCGCTGATGCGCAGCGGCGCTCGGTGCATCTCGAAGCAGAAGTGTTCGACCTAATGACGAAGTGGATCGAGCGTTACCGCCGCGACGCCGAGCAGCGGTATCGGCGACTCGATTCGGTGCTGGCAGAGATGAACTGGCTCGACCCCTCCGAACAAGCACCACTCAAGCGTGAAAGGAAAACACGATGACAACCAACCAGCTACGCCACGAAGCCAAGATCGAGGCCGACGACCGCGTCCCCGTGATCCGGATCACCCGGGATTTCGCAGCGACGCCGCCACAGTTGTTGCGGGTCCATACCGACCCGGAAATCTTCGCCCGATGGGTTGGGCCCGACGGGATGGACACCAGAATCGTCGAGTGGGATGCCCGCGACGGTGGCTGTTGGCACTACGTCGCGACACGCGACGGCATCGGCTACGAGTTCCGCGGCTGTTTCCACCAGATCACCGACAACAGGATCGTGCAGACCTTCACCTTTCTTGGGATGCCTGACGATGTCGCCTTGGAGACGCTGCGTTTCGAGGACCTCGGCGACGGCCACACCCGACTGCACGCGCAATCGCTCTGCGACAGCTTCGAGGCGCGCGACGCATGGCTCTCCTCCGGGATGGAGACCGGCATCGACGAGGGCTACCGAAAACTCGACGCGCTACTTGAGGCCAGCGATGCCTGAGCCCACGCTCCTCGCCGCGCTCTCGCCATCGGAACGTCATCGCTCCGTCGCTCAGCGATTCAGCATGGTGGTCGAGGCCACCTCCGACTGGCAAGCGGCCACGCCGGTCGCCGGCTGGGTCGCTCAAGACATCGTTCGTCACCTCGTCGAATGGTTCCCCGCGTTCCTGGCCACCGGCGGGGTCGAGCTGCCCGACGGGCCGACCGTCGACACCGATCCGACCGGCGCATGGCAGGTGCAGACGGAGGCCGTGCAAGCTCTACTCGACGACAAGAAGGCGGCGGCCTCGACGTTCACCCATCCCCACGCGGGTACGCACCAGCTCGACGAAGCCATCGACCGCTTTTACACGGCCGACGTCTTCATGCACACCTGGGACCTCGCCACCGCCACCGGAA
The DNA here is from genome assembly GCA_031415655.1 of Actinomycetes bacterium. GTDB lineage: Bacteria > Actinomycetota > Acidimicrobiia > Acidimicrobiales > Acidimicrobilacustridaceae > JAKOVR01. Next base: position 12,892 of record JANOSD010000030.1, on the reverse strand, counting down.
CTGAACCCGAACTCGACCCGGACTTCTGCACCGTGCTCGTCGCGGGAATGGAACCCATCGAAGCGCTGCTCCGTTCATCGGGCCAGTACGGGCTACGGTTTCAAGTCGCCGACGACGCTGCTGCCATGACGCGCCTCATTGGTTTCATCGGCCGGGACCCCAACTGGACACGGCCTCACTGAGAGGCGCACGCGATCTGCAGCGGGCCTCACTCGGAGAGCGAGTATGACCGTGACGGGCCCGGTGGGCTCGTCAGGTCCTCCGGTGTATCTTCGGGTTGCGAGAGCTGGAAGGATCGTCCCACCGTCTGGCCCAGGCGCCGCGAAGGACAGCAATGACCAACAACACTGCGGCGACCGTTTCGTTTGCCACGACACTCGCCCAGGAACCAGGCAAGAACCCCACCGGCATCGTGGTCCCACCCGAAGTCATAGACACGCTCGGGGCCGGCAAACGCCCTCCCGTCCAGGTCACGGTGAACGGTTACAGCTACCGCACGACGATCGGCGTCATGGGCGGCCGGGCAATGATTCCGGTGAGCGCGGCGATCCGAAAGGCCACCGGCCTTTCCGCCGGCGACGCCATTCATGTGACGGTCACGGTCGACACAACGCCTCCTTCGGTCGACGTCCCCGACGACCTCGCCGAGGCATTCACCGCGAACCCCGACGCGGCCTTGTTCTTCGCCGGTCTGTCCAACAGCTTGCAGCGCTACCACGTCGACAACATCAACGCAGCGAAAGCCGCCGACACCCGACAACGGCGAGTCGAAAAGACGATCAACCTCTTCCTCGCGGGGAAGGGGAGGTAGAAGGCGGCGATGTGAGAGACGATGACCGCAGCGAACGCGGGCCCCGCCGGCATGCTGCTTCGCAATACCGACGCCATCGGATACGGATTGTTCCTCCGCGCCACGGCATGCCGACCTGAATTCGACCACGAGTGACTGAAGGTTTCCTACACGCGTCTGCCCCGTGATTCTGGGATCTTGGGCACGCGGTTTTGGGCTTGTGGATCTTGACGGGATGACCGAAGAGCCGAGGATGGCGCGCTCCCACAGCGCACACAACGGCACGCCGCATACTGGTGCGAGCAGTTCGGCGGGCCGGCTACTCATACGGAATCGATTGCCGGCTACTCGCATGTCGTGCGCGTCCACACCGGCAACGGACCCCTTGAGCAGATGGACGTACGAGCGGTCGCAGCGTTCGTCCTTGCCCTCGACGACGTGGAGATCCAAACCGACCCTCGTCTACGGTTTCAGCTCATCGCCTGATTCACCTGGGCGACGGCGGTGCTCAACCATCGATGGACGAATCCTGACGGGTTACCGAGCGACGTGCCCTTGCCCGCGTGGGACCGGGAGGGTACCGACGGCTGGTAGCGCCCGGAACCGATCGACGCATGTCAACAACTGACTTCATGATTTTCGATAGGCGAACTTGGTGCGAGGGCAGCTACTCCGAGTCGTCGAGCTCGGCGACCAGACGCCGCGGTGCCGTGAGTCGGAACGAGGCGTCCACGAGCTCGCGGACCTCCTCCCAATCGACCTCGTCGTCGACGTCGTAGCCGATCCAGCCCGACGGTCCGAAGTAGGCAGGAACGTAGACACGCCGATCCTGTAGCAGTGCAGGCCGGTCGTCTTGGTCTGGTTTCACCACGATCGACTGTGGGTGCTGGATCCACTCCCCGTCGATCTTTCGCGAGCCGCCGTAGTAGGCGAACACCTTCGCCGTGAAAAACGCCGGCCGGCCGTGCGAGACCTTCTCGTGGGAACCTGGAAGGGCTGCTGCCAACTCCCGCACCTGAGCGAGCAGCGGATCATCGTCGTCGAACATCTGAGGGTGCGCCACGCCCCCAAGCTAGCGGTGCTTGCGATCTCCACGGCTGGATCGTCTGGCGTTGGTTTCCTGGCGTGCCCGAGATCAATTGTGCTGTCGGAGTTGCTGATTGATTCGGGTTGCTTGACGGGCCTGATGGTCGCGTTCGGCAAGGTTGGGGGCGTTGTGGGCTGCGTTGGCATACAGGCGGGCGGCGAGCTCGAGATCGCCGTTCTTCTCGTGGAGGTAGGCCCCGACCGCGTCGCGCCGCGGAGCGTGCTCGTCGATGCCGGCTAATGCCGTCAGTCCGGCGGGAGCGCCATCGGCCTCGCCGACGGCGACGGCACGGTTGAGTCGGACGATTGACGTGTCGGCGAACTGGAGCAGTTCGTCGTACCACTCCACGATCTGGACCCAGTCGGTTTCCTCGATGCGGGGCGCGTCGGCATGGAGCGCCGCAATCGCCGCTTGCGCCTGGTACTCGCCGAGCCGATCTTGGGCGAGCGCGGCGTGGGTGATGTGGACTCCCTCGGTGATCAGTTCGGTGTCCCATTGGTGACGGTCCTGCTCGGCGAGGGTCACGATGCTTCCGTCCGGCCGGGTGCGGCTGTGGCGGCGGGCGTGGTGGAGGAGCATCAGGGCGAGCAAACCTTGGGCCTCGGGGTCATCCACCAAGCCAGCGAGCTGACGAGTCAGCCGGATCGCTTCGGCGGCGAGATCGATGTCGCCGGAGTACCCCTCGTTGAAGACCAGGTACAGCACCCGCATCACCGTGCCCACGTCGCCGGGACGATCGACACCGGCTCGGCTGACCGTGTGTTTGGCGCGGCTGATGCGCTGGGCCATGGTGGGTTCGGGCACGAGGTAGGCCTGAGCGATCTGGCGTGTGGTGAGGCCACCCATGGCTCGCAGCGTTAACGCGACCGCGGACGACGATGTCAGATCAGGGTTCGCGCACAGGAAGTAGAGCCGCAGCGTGTCGTCGGCGCTCGGGATCGCGGCGGCCGGCAGTTCGGTGTCGAATCGAGATTCCCGGGCGCGACGTGACACGTCTGATCGCGACATGTCGAGGAAGGCTCTCCACGCGACGGTGATGAGCCACCCCGTCGGATCGGCCGGCGGCTCCTCCCCCCACCGGGCGAGAGCCCGGATGAGCGCCTCTTGTACGGCGTCCTCGGCCGTCGCGAAATCCGCTCCGCGGCGGACGAGGACGCTCAGTACCTGGGGGATGAGCGCACGCAGCTCAGCGTCGATCACATTCACTGACCGAAGTTGGGCGGCAGGGCCAGGAAGGGTCGGACTTCGAGCCATTCATGGATGGGTTCGCCCCCCGCCCCCGGTGCTGCGGACAGTTCGCCCGCCAGCTCGATTGCACGGTCGTAGCTGTCGACGTCGATCACCATCCACCCCGCGATCAGGTCCTTCGTTTCGGCGAACGGGCCGTCGGTGACCGGCGGCCGCCCTTCGCCGTCGTAGCGAACCCACACCCCTTCGGGCGACACCGCCTGTCCGTCGATGAACTCGCCGCTGCGCTCAAGCCGACCGGCGAAGTCGCTCATGAACCGGATGTGCGCATCGACCTCATCGGGCGTCCACTGGTCCATCGCGACTGCGTTCACGGGCGCCGGGGCGCCTCGGTAATGCTTAAGCAACAAGTACTTGGCCATGATGTTCTCCTTGTCTGATGTCGGCCCCTTGGCCGCGTTCACCCTAGGACGGAGCAATTCTCACATTCTCGACATTCCCCGCCAGGAGGCCTGTGGGACATAGCGGCAAGTACGTCGCGCTCCACAGTCGTCCAACTCGTTCAACTGTCGCCGCTCACGACAGCAGTGCGACCAGTTGGTCGAGGGCGGCGCCCCAGCCCTCGGCGAAGCCCATGTCGGCGTGCTGCTTACAGGCGTCCTCGTGCGCGTGCATGGCGATCGCCCGATAGTGGGTGCCGCCGCCCGGCGCGGGCTCGATCTCGATCCGTGCGGTGAAGGCGAGGTCGCCGGCTCCATTGCTCGGCGCGAGCGGGCGGAAGTCCGCGGTCATCACGCTGGTGAACACCAGGAGCCGGTTTGGTTCCACCTGCAAGTAGCAGCCCTCGTTCGGGAAGCGCTCACCTTCCGGGGATTCCATCGTCGTCAGACAGCGACCACCGGGCCGCACGTCGAGCTCGGAGGCGACCGTCTTCCACGGTGCGGGGGTGAACCACTGCATCAGCAGCTCCGGTTGCGTCCACGCGTCCCAGACCCGCTCGGGCGGCACGGGGATCGTGCGTTCGAGCACGAGGTCGAGGGTGGGGTCAGGGGTGAAGTGGTTCATGGTCTTCCTTGGGTTTGGGGTTGGTAGTTGTGATCAGCAGGTAGTCGAGCTGGTCGAGCTTGCGCTCCCAGTGGTTGCGGAACTCGGCCAGCCACGCCGCGGCGAGCTGCAACGCGCCGGGGGTGAGCTGGTAGGTGCGGACCCGCCCGGACTTGTGGGAGGTCACGATCGCTCCCCGCTCCAGCACTGCCATGTGCTGCATGAATGACGGGAGGGCCATCGCGAACGGCTTCGCCAACTCGCTCGCCGAGGCCGGCGAGATGCTGAGGCGCTCGACGACGGCGAGGCGGGTTGGGTCGGCAAGTGCGTGGAAGATGGTGGGCAGCGCAGGATCGGCCTGGCCTCGCTGAGGCATGTGTCTCACCATAGGACGCTCAGATACTTAGGTCAATCCCTAACTATTAATCGCGTCCCGTCAGGGCCTCGAACCTCCCGCCGTCAACCAATGCACGCCGCTACGCGGAGCCTGGTGGACACCGAGATAGATCGCGGGAGTAAGTATCCGTCGCTCAGTCAGATAATATAAGCAATCACTTATAGAAGGAGTCCGATGTGATCAATCCTGCCGATACCGTCCGTCTTGTCACCCGAGAGGTCCGAACCGGCGTGCGCGACGACACGCCGACCAAAATTGTCGTCGCCGACCGGACATACCCCACCGGTCAAGACGACCTGTGGGATGCACTCACCAACCCCGAACGGATACCGCGCTGGTTCCTCCCGATCAGTGGCGAGTTGTCGGTCGGGGGCCGCTACCAGTTCGAGGGCAACGCCGGCGGAATCATCGAGTTGTGCGATGAACCGAACTCGTTTGCTGTCACCTGGGAGATGGGGCCGATGGTCTCGTGGCTGACCATCAGCCTCACCGCTGCCGATAACGGGACGACACTCAAACTCGTCCATGAGGCACCTGTCGACCCTGACTTCTGGGAACAGTTTGGGCCTGGCGCGGTGGGCGTTGGCTGGGACCTCAGCCTCATGGGCCTTGGTCTGCATCTCGAATCAAACGCCGCGCTCGACCCAGCCGAAGGCCTCGCGTTCCCGACCACCCCCACCGGTATTGCTTTCGTTCAACTCGCCGCGAACGACTGGGCCGACGCCGCAGTCCGCGATGGCGAGGAGTCCGACGTGGCCCGGCAGAGCGCTTCCCGCACTATCGCGTTTTATACCGGCACCACCGAGGGCGGCGCAGCGACGTGACCCAAGCGGTGTTCGACGCGCTCGGTGACCCAACCCGACGCGCAATCCTCGAAGCCCTTGGGCCGACCGAAAACACCGCCGGGTTGATCGTCAGCGCACTCCAAGCCCGACGACCGATCTCGCAGCCCGCGGTGTCCCAACACCTCAAGATCCTTCACGACGCCGGCCTCGTCACGTTCCGCGCCGAAGGCACCAAACGCATCTACGCCATCGACCCGGCCGTGCTCGACACGGCACACGCCTGGCTCACGCACCTTGTCGACCCGCTCGCAACATTCGCCCAACCCCTCGACGCCCTCGGTACCGAGATGGCCCGCGGCAAACGAAGCCGAACACGACGAACTCAACCAAACGAACCGACGGCCGACACCCCGCCCAGTCACCATCGCTCTGCCTGACTTTTCCGGCAAAGGCGCCGGTCGAGCACGTCTCCGTTGATGCCCTTGCCGGGGCATTCCGGCAAAAACGCTCACGACGGCCTCTTCCACGATCCGGTCGAGCCAGTCGTCAAGGTTGACATGCAGGTGAATGCCTGCCAATTATGGAGAAATGGTTTCCGACGAGTTGGTGTTCAAAGCGCTGGCTGACCCCACGCGGCGCGCGCTCCTCGACCGGCTCTTCGAGCGAAACGGTCAAACGTTGTCAGAGTTATGTGAGGGCTTGCTCATGGCACGCCAGTCCGCCACACAACACCTCGACTTGCTCGAGAAGGCGAACCTCATAGCGACTGTTCGTCGCGGCCGAGAACGGCTGCACTACCTGAACCCTGTGCCTCTCCACGCGATACAAGTCCGCTGGATCGACAAGTTCGACCAGCCACGTTTACGGGCTTTGCGGTCCGTCAAGAAGAAAGCAGAACAGACCATGAATAACAAGCCGACGTTCGTGTATGTCACGTACATCGAGAGCACGCCCGCAGCTGTGTGGGACGCGCTGACCGACGCCGAAATGACCGCGGCCTATTGGGGTCACAGCAATGTGTCGGACTGGCAGGTTGGCTCACGTTGGGAGCACCAGCGCACGGACGGCTCTCAAATCGCCGACACGGGCGGCACGGTAATCGAAAGCTCGCGGCCCACCCGCCTCGTCACCACGTGGGAGGACCAAGAGGCGCAAGGGCCGGTCAGCCCATCCCTCGTGACGTTCCTGATCGAGTCGTTCGGAGACATCGTGCGCTTGACGGTGACCCATGAGGATTTGCCCGATGAAGCGAACCGCGACCTCGCTGCACGTGGATGGGCCGCGGTCATCTCCAACCTGAAGTCGTTCCTGGAGACCGGTCACGTATTGCCAAACACGCCATGGGAAATGCCGTAAGTCCAGGCGCTCGGTGTGCCTGGATCGAGGCGTTCGTCGATGGAACCGAAGCCGGACGGATTGTCCATTTCGGCTTGGGTTGTTCGTCTTCGCATTGACAATTGACGAGGCTTTGGAGGCCAGCGATGAAGTACATGTTGATGATCCATCAGGGAACGACCCCGACGCCGTTGGACCCGGCGGCGTGGGCCGCGTTGTCGGCCGATGAGCAACAGGCGATCTACGCCGCGTATCAGGAGATCAACGTAACCCCGGGTGTCACACCAGGCGAAGGATTGGAACCGCCGGAGATGGCTACCACGGTCCGGGTGACCGACGGCAAGACGATCGTGACCGATGGCCCGTTCGTCGACACGAAGGAGTCGATCAACGGCTACCTGATCTTCGAAGCAGACGACATCGACGCGGCGATTCGGTTGGCGGCCAACATCCCGGCCGCCCGCCTCGGTGGCGCGATCGAGGTCCGCCCGATCAAGCAATGGTAGAACCCAGTTTCGATGTGGTGTTCCGCGAGCAGTGGGGAACGGTCGTGGCGGCACTCGTTGGTTTCCTCGGTGACTTCGCGCTCGCCGAGGAAGCCGCCCAGGAGGCGTTTGTGACGGCGGCGCAACGGTGGCCTCGCGACGGACTTCCGAACAATCCCCGGGCTTGGTTGGTGACAACCGCTCGCCGTCGAGCGATCGACCGTATCCGTCGCGACAAGTCGTTGGCGGCCAAGACCATGTTGTTGGAGGTGGAGGAGAAAGCGAGGCAAGGCGTGGAGGTCGGGTTTCGTGACGAGCGGTTGGAACTCGTGTTCACGTGCTGCCATCCGGCGCTGTCGGTCGAGGCGCAGGTCGCGTTGACCTTACGAACGCTGGGTGGGCTGACAACGGCTCAAATCGCCCGGGCGTTCCTCACGCCGGAAGCGACGATGGCGAAGCGATTGGTCAGAGCAAAGCAGAAGATCAAGGCCGCCGGTATCCCGTTTCGGATGCCACCGGCCGATCAACTCACCGAACGCCTTGCCGCCGTTCTGGCGATCGTGTATTCGATCTTCAACGAGGGGTATGCCGGCCGCGGCGAGCTGTCCGCCGAGGCGCTCTGGCTGGGCCGCTCACTTGCCGAACTTCTGCCAGACCAGCCTGAGGTCTACGGACTGTTGGCGATGATGCTGCTGCACGACTCGCGCGGCGACGCCCGGTTCCGCGACGACGAACTCGTGCGCTTCTGCGACCAAGACCGTTCGTTGTGGGACCTTGAGCAGATCGCCGCCGGGCGCGCTGCGTTCGATCGTGCCATGGGGCTCGGCGGTCACGGTCCCTATGTCATCCAGGCCGCCATCGCGCTCGCCCACATTCAGGATCCGAGGGATTGGAACCACATCGCCGTGCTCTACGGCGAACTCCGCCGCCTCACCCGATCACCGATTGTCGAGCTGAACCGGGCGGTAGCAGTCGGCGAAGCCGAGGGCCCCGACGCTGCGCTTGCGATCATCGACTGCCTCGATCTCAACGAGTACCGCTATCTGCACTCGACTCGTGCGGAGTTTCTCCACCGGCTGGGTCGCAACCGCGAAGCATCTGCCGCCTACCGAGAGGCACTATCGCTCACGCCAACCAATACTGAACGTCGCCTGTTCCAACGGCGACTCGCCGAGATCGACCCCACGGCCAGTGGCGACTAACCACTGACCACTGACATCCGGGAACTCCGCGACGATAGGTGTCCATTCCGGGTTTCGCCGTTCGTCCACTCACTGATCTGAAATCAACCGCCACAGGATCCGAAATGAGATCCGACACAGAAGGGCTCACGCCATGCTTGGACGCAAGACCTACACCCAGATCGAGATCGACACCGCGAGATCAGCGATGGAGCGCCAACTCGCCGCCTACGACCAAGTCGTCGCTGGCTCGAAGGGCGCGGCCCGGGCCGAGTTCGACGCTGTTTTCTTCAACCAACTGTTGTTGGCGCTCGACCGGCCCTTCGTTCATCGGATCCGACCAGTCACCGGCAAGGACGGCAACCCACTGAACGAAGTCGAAATGCTGTGCGACTCGTTGCTGAGTCACGGCGGCGTGCTGCAGGCGAGCAAAGTCATCAAACTCGTCCCCGCCAACTCCGTAAGCGGGATCGAGTTCGGCGCATCGATTCAACTTGACCGCGAGCAGTTCGGGCGTCTCGCAACCGCGTTCTTCGACGAACTCCAAGCCCGGTTCCTCTGAACGGGGGAGAGAAATCCACGCGTGTTGTCGGCCTCGACAACAAGGCCGACAAGCTCATCGACGACACGGTCCGCCGACTCGCCCACGAGAACCGCATTCGGTCGCGCCACCGCTTCAGGTGGGTTGCACCGCGGGCCGTCCGGCCCCGACTCGCCGCGGCACCCTTTGCGGCAATGCACCGAGCTGATCCGGCAGGGACCGCGACTGTCCGTCGAGCCACGAGTTCCGCCTGATACATCGCTGCTACTTGGTGGCCCTGAGAAGTGGCACATGCCCAGGTCAACGCCCCGCTCCGACGTATCTACGACAGGTAACACGAGCGGCGCTCACCCCCGGCTTTGTGGGTCAGACGCCTGTCGGGGCCCGTTTGAGCCGTCAGTCGTGCGACGCCGGCCTTTTTGAATTGTGTCGTATCCACCCTCCTTGGCTCTGCGCTTGGCTGCGACGACGAAGACCTTGTTGGCGGCAAGCGCCAACGAGCGCGAGCAGCGAACTCAGGATGGTTGAACGGAGCGCCAAAGGAGGAGCCGTCCTGAAGCCCGACCGTTGGAGATTCGAGACCCAGCTGTACACCGCGGCCGAAGCGGCGCGAATCGTCGGCGTACATCCGTCCACCCCTCCACGTGGGCAAAGGGCCACGTCCGCCACGTTCCTGGCCGCCCCGGCGCGCTCGCTGAACCGGCCATCACGTTCGAGCCCCGCACCGTCATGGCGAGCCGTCCATTCCGTTCGTCGGCCTTGCTGAGGCCCTTGTCCTGGCAACGGGGTTTCGGATGGAATCAGGCGCCAGCTCCTTCGCAGCCGACTGCGATCGCGGCCGCATTGCCCGTTGGCCTCGCCGGAGATCGCCGGCTGCACGCTCGGCGACTCGACGCCGGTTGACCGGAGCACTGGTCTCGTCTTGAAGGCGCTGATTCGAAATTCTAAATCAGAGCAGATGACGCACCCGGTGGATCGGCTGGCCCTACTTGACCACAAGACCAACCGCTTGATCGGGTCTGGGCTCCTTGGTGGGGTCGTTCAGGGTGAGGCAGTCAATCACGGTCATCGACAGCTTTGTTGAGAATCTTCAAGAGGGGATCGGCGCCGACCCCTGCCGGGTGGCGAGGAAGTGGACCTCGGCGTCGACGAATCGGCCTCGGCTTGGACACCCGACGGGCACGGACGTGTCGGGTTCGAAGAACACCTTGACGTCATTTCGCCCGGCCCACGCTTCGAAGGCACGACTCAGGTTGGCGGCTGCGCAGGAGTCGCCTTCGACCAACAACGGCGAGTGGTCGCGGTGCACATGATGACCGTGTGGAACCCGTCCATCGCTGGCCCTCGCTTTCGCGGTAGGCCAAGGAGCCTCCAAAAGACCCTGGTCCAACAGTCGGTGTCCATGAAACCCGGTTCCGGTTTACTGCGAGCAGTTTCGGATTCGGCCTCGAAGGACGGGTTGCTCGGTTGCGTATTCCGGAGGCACTTCTCGTTTCATCGTTGCTTGTCCGTGTACATGCGTTCATCGGCGATGGTGATGAGTTCAGCGAGGGTGCAACCGTCGTCAGGAGCGCGGGCTATGCCCCAGCTGGCGCTGATTGCCATGGGCTGGCCGTCAAGGTCGACCGGCGCCACGAACGTGTCCTGCAACCTCCGGGCGACGACGTTGGCGGCGTCCGCCGATTGGGTCCCTTCGATCACTGCGACGAACTCGTCGCCGCCGTATCGGGCGATCACATCGTTGGTTCGAGCCGCTTGTTGCAGGCGGTGGCCGAGCTCGGCGAGCAGCTTGTCGCCGGCGTCGTGTCCCATCTCGTCGTTCACCAACTTGAAACCGTTGAGATCGAAAAATATCACCGTGGTCCCGTCGGTGACGGTGCCCGCGAGCTCTTCGAGTTTGACCCGGTTGGCGAGACCGGTGAGTGGGTCGCGACGGGCGCGGGCATAGAGTTCCGATTCCGTGGTCGCGCTCGACAGGATCATGCTGATCTGTTCGGCGCATGATTCGGCGAACCGTTGATCGATTGCCGGTAGCCCCGCCCCTGCGAAGTCGATAGTCACGCTGCCGCGAAATCCGGGGACATCGTCGATCGACGCGGTGAATGCCGCCCCACCGCTGGAGATCGTTGCACCGCGCGTGTAGGTGATCTCGTCCTCACCGTTCTCGCTGATCAGCGACACACGCAACGATTCAGCCTGGCGTGGCAGCGCCGAGCTGTTGACGAAGTCTTTGATGAGCTGTGTTCGTGCGTCGATGTCGAGGTTCGTTACCCACCCGGATTCGGGCTGCACCGTCGCCGGTGCGACGCCGGCGGTAGTCGCCGATCCGAAGTCCGCTGAAGCGCGCGCCCAGTGCACCTCCAACACGCATGAGTCCGCACCCTGGGTCACGCATTGAAGCTCGGTCGCGACGCCTGTGCGACCGAGATAGGCCGGCACCGCAGTGAGAAACCCGGTCCCGAATCGACAGGTGAACCGATCTTCGTTGCGGTTGAGTGGGACCGAGATGATGCGTGCGTATCCGTCGTCGGTGGCCGATTCAAGATCGAGTCGCCGCGTCGAATTGGTCTCGGCGAGCAGCGCCACGAGCGCCGAGACCGTCTCGGCGAACGGCCGACCGCGAAACGGCTGCAATCGCCCATGTTCGAACAGCACCCGTGCCGTCTCTTCGCCGAGTCGATAACCAATGTCGTCCTCCGCGCAGATGCTCGCCGCCAACTCGACTACGGCCATCGCCTCGGCGTAGTCGATCCAGAGACCGGGATCGGCCAACAGCGCAAGCATTCGTTCGATGCCGGCGCGTTCGAGGATCACGCGGACGCCGTCGGGACCGCGTGCTCGCCCGACGTACGAGATCGCCAACGTGGCGACATTCGCGGTGATCTGTCCCGCCAGAGAACTCCGCCCCTCGGTCACCTCTTCCCATCGGACGCGCTCGGGATTGCGTGAGGACTTTGGGCGTGTATACGTCGTTGATCAGGGGGTGGCAACCAATCGACGCTCGCCGAGGATCTGACGTGAGGGGATACGAGGCGGGTGTCCGCCCCCGCCCCCGCCGCCCCGCCGGTGATCGTCGCCAACCCGCTCAATCGTCTAAGCCGTGTCCGGAATCCTCGGGGCTCCCCAGGTCGTGATGGGTCGTGACGGTGCGCGGCATATGGAGTGATACGTACCGCAACGACGATTCAGACCAGCTCGCCTCCCGACGACGACCGCACCGGACCACCAAACACGTCAACACAGGCCGACGGCCCCGCCTCGTCCAGCCCGCGCCGCTGGCGCGCCAAACACCCGCAGAACTGTCTCGTCTCTTGGTCAGGCTCGACAGCGGCGGGCCGCCACACCAATTCCTCGACGAACGGGGCATTCGCAAGTGCGTAACGCCATGCCATGCCGAGGGCGTGTTACCAGTTGTTTCCGTACCCGGCACAAGTATCGCCATGGGCATCCGAGTTCGACAAGTCCGAACAGGTGGTGTTCGAGTAGACGCTCAGAGGCTGGGTGCCGGTGGCCGGTCCGGTAGAGTAAGCAAGGTTCGCGTCGGTCAGGTTGGTGCCGGTGAGTACGACGTTGGTGAGGTTGGCACCGGTGAGGTTGGCGCCGGTGAGATCGGCGCCAGCGAGGTTGGCGGTGAGTACGGCGTTGGTGAGGTTGGCGCCGGTGAGATCGGCGCCAGCGAGGTTGGCGGTGAGAACGACGTTGGTGAGATTGGCGCCGGGTCCGACGAGGTAGCCGTTGATGAGTTGCCAGTTGGGCGGGAGTGCGGCCGGGGTACCAGTGACGAAACCTGATCGAACGTTGGTGAGGTTGGCGTTGGTGAAGTCGGCGCCAGTGAGGTTGGCGTTGAACAGGTCTGCGCCGGTGAGATTGGCGCCGGTGAGGTTCGTGCCGGTGAGGTTCGTGCCGGTGAGATTGGCGCCCGTGAGGTTGGCGCCCGTGAGAACGGCGTTGGTGAGGTCGGCGCCGGGTCCGACGAGATGGCCGTTGATGAGTTGCCAGTTGGGCGGGAGTGCGGCCGGGGTACCAGTGACGAAACCTGATCGAACGTTGGTGAGGTTG
>JANOSD010000029.1:0-88679 GCA_031415655.1 Actinomycetes bacterium | reverse complement strand
GGCGGGCGGGGACGCGACGGCGGGCCGGAGCGGCCGGCGGGCCGGAGCGGTGGTGCGGGCGGGGACGCGACGGCGGGCCGCTGCGGTGGTGCGGAGCGGGCGGGCGAGGCGGAGCGGTGGGCGCGGCTATGGGGTGGTGGGTGGCGTCGACGAACTGCTGGTAGACGACGAACTGCTCGTTGTCACCACGCTGCTCGTGGTGGTGGACGAACTCGATGTAGACGACGAACTCGTGGAGGAGGACGAGGACGACGAGCTCGATGTGGGGGCGGAGCTTCCTGACGGTTTCGCCGTGGACCCCGGTGTGGGATCGGCCGTTCCCGGGGGGGCCTGCACCACGGTGCCCGGAGCGAACGTGGCCCCCACGACGGGAGCGAACGAGGGCTGCGGGAACGTTCGGCAGTTCACCTTGCCGGCATTGGCATTACGCATGAACCGACCCCAAATCTCCGTGGGGAAGGTGCCGCCCGCCACCTGGCGGCCGTGCACGTTGCTCATGTAGCGGGTCTTCTCGCCCGGGTAGCCGAGCCACACTGCGGCGGTGACGTCGCAGGAGTAGCCGGCGAACCACGCGTCTCGATAGTTCTCGGTGGTGCCCGTCTTCCCCGCCGCCGGTTGGCCGTAGTTGGCCGCCTTTCCGGTACCACCGGTGACCACCTGATTGAGCACCCAACTCACGGCATCGGCCGTCTCTGCCCGCACGACTTGTTCCTTCTTGCTCTCGGGTTCCCACACGAGCCGGCCTCCAGCGTCCTCCACGCGGGTGACCACCACCGGGCCGATCCTCATGCCGTGGTTCGACAGCGTGTGGAAGCCGGTGGTCATGTCGAGCACCGAGACGCTGCCGGTGCCGAGCACCACCGACGGATATTCGGGAAGGTCGCCAGTGACGCCGAGCTTCTTGGCCATGTCGACCACGTTTTTCGTGCCGATGTCGTTGATGAGCTGGGCGTAGACGGTGTTGCTCGACATCATCGTGGCCTGCACCAGGTTCATGGTGCCGAGCGACGCGTCGCCGTAGTTACCCACGTTCCAGGATCCGCCCCCCTTGAGGGAAAGCGTCATGCGGCCGGGGGCGCTGTAGACCTCGCCGAGACTTTTCCCGGATTCAAGGGCGGCGGCCAACGCGAACGGCTTGAACGACGAACCGGGTTGCCGACCGGAACCGCCACCGTCGACGCCGGCAGCGAGGTTCACCTGCGAGGAGGCGAAGTCGAACCCACCGACCATGGCCCGCACGTTGCCGAGTGGATCCATCGACACGATCGATGCCGCGGGGTCGTCGGGGCGGCCGAGAATCGAACGGATGGAGTCGTAGGCGATGGCTTGTTGGCCCCAGTCCATCGTCGTGTAAATCCGCAGACCACCGCCGAACACCTGGGCGTCGGTAATCGGGGTTTGGGTCGTGAGAAAGTGGCGGATGTACTCGATCCAGTATTCCGAGCCGAACTCGATGTTGGTGACCTTGCCGTAGTTCTTCGACGGCTCCCGCACGAGCACATAGTCCCAGCCAAGGTCGTCGACCTTTTCTTTGTCGAGTTGGCTGATGTACCTCTCCGCCACCATCGCCGACAGCACCTGTTTGCGGCGTTCCGTGGCGGACTGGCGCTGGCGAGCGGCGAACGGATCGGTGGAGGGCCGATTGGGGTCGTAGGCCTCAGGCGACCGGATAATGCCGGCAAGGTAGGCGGCTTCGGGCAGCCCGATCTGGCTGAGGTCCTTCCCGAAATACACCCTCGAAGCCTCGGCCACGCCGTAGGACCCGCGGCCGAAGTAGATCGTGTTGAGGTAACGCTCAAGGATGATCTCCTTGGGAAGCTCTTTCTCGATCTTGATCGCCAACACCGCCTCACGAATCTTGCGATCGACGCTACGTTCACTCGTGAGATAGGTGTTCTTGATGTACTGCTGGGTGATCGTGGAGCCGCCGCTCTTGAGATCCTCGTTGCGCAACTCCGACAGGAACGCCCGGCCGATCCCGTTGGGATCCACGCCCTTATGCTGCAAAAAGTTCTTGTCCTCTGCCGCCAGTACCGCCTGGACGAGAATCTGCGGGACGTCGTCGAACTTCACCAGCACCCGTTTCTCATCGCCACTGAGCTGGGCGATGGAGTTGTCCTGGGTGCACTGGCCCACGGCGACCTCAGCCGAACACATGAACGAGATCTCGGCCAACTTCGGCGTGGCCGACGGCAGTGGTTCTTGCCAGTAGCTGAAGGCGATTGTGCTGGCACCCAACACCACGGCCAGAACGGCGATGAATACCGGTCGACGCATCCGCCAGATCACGTTGCGTTTGCGGAGGCCGTACTTTCGCTCGGTGCGACGACGCTGGAGCCACCCCATTTGGCTGAGGTCGATCGTGCCGTACCGGCCTTTGACGCGGTCGGCCCGGGGGGCTTTTTTCGGTGGCGGTGCCTTGGGTGCTTTCGCTCCCTTCGCCGAGCCGGACCTTGGCGCGCCCGCCGCCTTGCTGCGCGCCGGGCGCGCGGGAGAACCGGGGGTTGGGACAGGTTTGGCCATTTCAGGAAACAGGGTAGTGAACGGGCTTGGCCGAGGAGGGGTCAGCCCTCGGCGCGGCGGGGAGCGCGGGTGCGGGGTGCCTTCACCAGTGGGAACACCCGGAACAAGTGATTCCACGAGCAACCGGGGCAGACCTCCACCACGTAGGCGGTGAAGTCGCCGTTGCGGTTGGCCAACGCCTTGAGTTCGGTGGGTTTGGTGATGCACCGACCGAACGACGGCAACCGGGGCCCGAACACGTAGGTGATGAGCACCACCGGATGGTCCTCGCAGATCGGGCAGTTCATCGCCGTGGCTTTGCCCACCTCACGACCCGCCCGCACGAGTTCAGGATGGGCGTCGCATACTTCGTGGCGGGCGAGGCGGCCGCGCTTGAACTCGTTGATGAGGTGCCGCCGCGCCAGGCGATAGTCGACCTCGCCGGGGTGGTGGTTCACAGCGCCTTGGATCGCTCCGGCATGGAAGGTCGACACGCCAGAAGAGGGTAGCGACCCGATCGTGCGAATGCGCCGCCGTGGGAGGGGTAAGGGGACAACCCGTCGAGCGCGGCCAACTCCGGAGACCATCCTCCCTTGTCAACCTGGTCGCGGCCAGACTTCACGATGGCGATCCCGGCCGAGAGGGTGCCCGGACCGCACCGCCCCCAGGAGCCCGAAGTGTCAGACGACAACCCGCCCGCCGACATCACGGCCAGCCACCCCACGGCGCGTCACCTGCGCGCCGCCCAAGCACCGGCGGTCGCGCCGGTGGATAGTCGGCCACTCTCGGCCACTTTTCCGGCCGAAGCGTCACTTCCGCTCGACACCGTGAGCTATGGCCCCGACGTCGCCAACGATCGCATCTTCCGTCTGTTGGGCAACCTCGAAGGCAAACGAGTGCTGGAGCTGGGTTGTGGCGGCGGGCAGGCAGCGATCGCCATGGCCAAGGCCGGTGCCAAGGTGATCAGCATCGATCCCTCGAGCGACCGCATCGACCGGGTGCGAGCCCTGGCCGAGCAGGAGGAGACCAAGGTCGAGTTGCGCCAAGGCGACCTCGCCGACCTCGCCGGCGTTCGCGCCGACACCATCGATGCGGTGGTGAGCATCTACGCCCTCGCCACCGTCGACGACCCCGACCGCGTCTACCGCCAAGTGCATCGGGTGCTCTCCCGTGAGTGTCCGTTGGTGCTTTCCGTACCCCACCCGGCGATCGCCATGGTGGAGCCGGCCGCATCCGATCCGCTGCGAGTCGCCCGCTCCTACTGGGATCGCTCGGCGCGGGACTGGGAAACCCCCGACCTCGCTGGCCAGGACTTCCCCCGCACGGTGAGCGAGATCTTCACCAGCCTCAGCCGGGCCAACTTCCGGGTCGACACGATCCTCGAACCCGAACCCGACGCCACCACCGTGCACAGCCACTACTGGTCGCAGGTGATGGCCTGGGTGCCGAGCACCCTCATCGTGCGGGCCCGCAAAGAAGGCATCTGACGATCCGGCTTCGGTCGCTGGACGCACGCTCACACTTCCTGGCGGCCAGCACACGAAAGCGACGGCGACGCCCCTCAAACGGCAGTCCCGAGCGTCAGAGCGGCGGGAAACCCGGCGGGCAGGTGGGATCTTTTTGGGGCGCGTACCGCTCAATGATGAAAGGCTTTCCGCCGTCGGGAATGAGAACCTCTATCTCGATCGTGCTTTCGTTGCCCGGTGGGGTGTTGCTCGGATCGAGAGCGAAAGTCAACACGGCCCGGGTAGCCGTGCTGGGCACATCAGCGGCCGGTGTGATGACTGCTTTGTCGAGGTCGGAGCGGATCGGCTCCGGCGACGGCCAGCATCGGGCAATGACCGACGCATCCACGGGGCCGGGTAGGTGGGCAAGCATCGCTCTTGGATCGGGGATGTTGAAGAGCGAAATACTCAGGACCTCGGTTACGTCGCTGACTTGTATCCCACGCCAGTCCTCGACCTCGCCGGGCGGCAGGGTCCCGGATGGTCGTGTGGTGGTCGGGGCACTTGGCGACGGCCGGTTCGGGAAGATCAGAAACCACACCAGCGCCGACACGATGGAGATCGCGAGCATGCCGCCGTGCAACCAGAGCGCCACTTTCAACGCGCGAGCGGGCGTGGACTGGTAAACCAGAAACAACAGCACTATCGACACTCCCGTGACCGCGACAGCAGGGACTGCGACAAACGGGGATGCTGGCGCGAAGAGTGTGAACAAGCCGGACCACGCCGTGAGGCTGACCGCGAAAACCCAATCGATGCCCGAGAGCCGTGGCTTGGGTTGGATCACACAAACCAGCCAACCACATCAGCGACCACATGCACCGAACCGGAGTTGTTGTAGATCTCGATCGCGCCGGCATCGTTGAGAGCGGTGATCGTCAGATTGGCCAGCACCGCCCCGGCGGGGAAGTTGATGTTCGATGCCCCCGGTCGGGGTACCCCGGCTTGCCAGACCGTCAGATGCGACGTTGCCGTCCCTCCGATCACGGTGAGATTGACCACCACGGCCTTCACCCCGACCGGGATGCCAAGCCGACCGGCGATCGGCACCACGCGTGATGTGGCTTGCGGCCACGGCGTCGAAAACCCCCCGGTTCCGTCGCGTGAATCCAGCACCCGGGTGGGTGTGGCGGCGCGGAGCCAACGACCGGTGAAGTCGGCGCTGTAGTAGCCGACCGCGTCGGCGATCACCTGCACATTCCCACTGTTGTTGCGAACGCTAATCTTTCCGTTGGCCCCGACCCTCGCCACCACATGGGCGGCCAGAGTGGCGCCGGACGGAAAGTTCATCACGGACGTGGTCGGCTGCGGCGATCCGCTGGGCCAGACGCTCAGATGTGACACTGCCGTCGGCGCCGTCACGGTGAGCGTCAGAACCACCGAATCTGCGCCGATCGGGATCCCACCCACACCGGCGACGGTGACGTCGCGCGTCTGGCCTGGTCCCCACGCGGTGGTGTGGCCACCGGTTCCATCGCGTGAGTCGAGCAACCGCGCCGGTGCCGGAAGCGTCTTCAGTAGTTGGGGCATTGGTTCGGTTCCAGTGTCGTACCAACCGACGACGTCGACGATGACCTGCACACTCCCCGAATTGTTGTAGATCGAGAGCTTGCCATCCGCGCCCAGTCTGGCCACGTTGGCGTTGGCAATCACCTGCCCCGCGCTGAAGTTTATGGTCGACGCGTTTGGCTGCGCCGTTCCCGAAGGCCAAACCGAGAGGTGCGAAGTTGCCGTGGCCCCCGCGACGGTGATGTTCACGAGTACCGAGGTCGCGCCCACCGCCGGAACGCCACCCATTCCAGCAACCGTCACCGACTTGGTCTGCCCGGCGCCGATGGCTCCTGATAGGCCGATCCCTTCGCCCGTATGGAGCACCCGGAAAGGCTGGATCGAATGGAAGGAACCGGCTGGGTCCACCACACCGGTACCGTCTCGCTGCAGCGTGACCGCATCCGACCGCACGACGCCATCACCGGCGTCAAGGCACACTCGGACGCGGTTTGCCCCTTGCCGTAACGATGCCACTGGCAGTTCAGTGGTGATGGTGATGAACTGGCCGTCGTTGTGGTCCTCGTCGAGGGTGGCGCGTGCGACAACGGTGGCGACGACGGTGCCATCGGTGCAGGTCGACCCGTGCAGGCGGACGGTCACCGTTCCATTGAGTGCGGTTCGCCAGGTGATCCGAGCCACCCCAGCCAGGTCGTAGGCCGCTACGCCGGGCGCGACGGCCCGCACGATGCGAACGCCCTCGCACGAATCCCCCACGCCGTTTCGGTCGCGATCTCGCCAGCCGAAGTCGGGCAGATTCGGGCACGGATCGGCAACGTCGGGCATCGTGTCGCCATCAGCGTCGGTACAGCCGTTGTCGGCCGCATCCACCACTCCGTCAGCGTCGTTGTCGATTCCGTCGGCACATCGAGGAACCTGTCCGCTGGCTGCGGCCGGAAGCGCTTCCGGCCCGCGGGTGGCGTTGCGGGTATCGGACTTGAACTGCACCTCAACGTCGTCTCCCCAGCCGTCGTTGTCGTCGTCCGGGTCGCAGGCGTCACCGAACGCATCGCCGTCGAAGTTCGACTGGTCGGCGTTGGGAACCATGCGACAGTTGTCCTGCGGGTCGAGGTCGCCGTCGTTGTCGTCATCGGGATCCGGTAAATCCCAGGTACCGTCGTTGTCGGCGTCGGCCGGAAAGGGATCGACCCCAATTGAAGTGTTGCCCCAACCATCGGCCGCCAACTGATCGTAGAGACCGTCGGCGTCGGGGTCGCACGCATCACCGATCACGTCTTCGTCACCGTTGGCCTGGTTGACATTCACCACACCGGGACAGTTGTCGTCGCGTTCAATCTTCCCATCCCCATCCCGGTCCGCTTGCTGTGCAGAAACATTACCCGGGAGCTTGACCTCGGCCTGCGATTGCGTTACCGGCCCCGGAGCGGTGTCGATCGGCGCAAGCTTCGCACCAACCCATGAACCGTATTCCTCCGCTCTCTTCGGTTGCCCCGGGCCCGTGTACTCCAGCGGGTCGTTCTTCACCGTCGCCGCCGGGATTCCCATCGCTAGCCCCAACAAGCGCATGAGGGATCGACCGAAAAGCTGGCGGCTCCCGTCGGCTTCGGGCACGCCGAGCAACTTGGCCATTGGCCAGCTCACCGATGGGTTGGTGGTGGTTGCGCCGTTCTTCACCGTAAACAGCGCCCACGGGTACAACCCGTCGCCGGGCCCCGGACTTTCCGGCGTGCCCCAAGGCCCGAAGCTGCGCACGCAGGGGTTTGCGGAGCCGGTCGGGAATCGTGGGATCAGACCAGTAGCGGGGACGATGACCGGACCCAATAACGGAAGGAGCGTTTCCGGGGTAACAATGCGAAGGTCGCTCGGGCACCACCAACCCAAAGACAACGACAGCAAGATGTCGTTGCCGGGCATGTTGGTGGAACCGTAGGGGGTGTAGTCGTACGACGGCAACGGGTTATGAAAGAGGAGGTCCTGCGCGGAGGGCGCCGGGCATTGCGCATCGGTGACTTCCGCCGTGGAGTGTCCGCTCCACACGTAGCGGAAAGCTCGACTCTTCGCGGTCATCAGCTCGATGTTCTGTCGCTGCTGAGCGGACCCAAAGCCGCGTCCTCGGTTGTCGCTCGGCGCCTTGTCACACGTCGGCCGATGATCAGTTTTCTCATCCACGATGATGTTTAAATTGACACCGTTGCGGCCGTCCGGGTTGGACAACTGCGTCGTTTGGGCGAACGCCTTGACCACATCATCGAGTGCCGCACGCGGTGGTAGATGGAACGCCGGATCGATCCAACGGTCGATCGATACGGACCCGAAACCAGGCGTGACAATCGGACACCCCGAGTTGTCGGAGTTGCAGCTCTGCCAATCGAGCTCGAGATACACGTCCTTGTGGCGAGGATTTGGCGGCCGATTGAAGCGTGTGTCAGGTCCTACGAGCTCCCCGATCTCCGTCGCCGCACTCCTCGTGCCGTAGGGGCCAAAGAGTTCGTCGCGAGTGGCCACTTTGCACGGCCGCCCAGGAAGATAGATGCCCGATCCCGCCATGCTGGGATCGGCCTCCCAGGCGTCGGGAAGGCCGTCGTCGTCGGTGTCCGAGTCATTCGGGAGTAGGCCGGCGCTTGTCTCGACGGCATCGGGAAGGTGGTCACCATCGGCGTCCGGGCCAGGGGCGGGGGTGCATGAAGCTGGGGACCGGAAAACGAAAGCGATGGAGTCAAAGGCCACGTTGCGGGTATATACCGCTTCACCCGTGTAGTTCGTTAGCTCGATCCGTGCGCCCGGACCGAGCAGATACGTGCCCAACTTCTTCCACTTGTTTTCGTGTTCATGTTGATTGACCACGACTTCTTCTGACGCAGACGGTACGGTCCCACTTGGCGCGTGGTCTCGCGGCAATTCGAGGAGATCTAGGTACGTACGCGGCCCACGAGGTGAAACTGTGATGACCGACTCTGATATTCGAGATGCAGTGCAGACACTTGCGGTGTCCGATTTTCCGGGAAGGGCGATCGAACGCCGCACATTAGTCATTCGACGTCGTCGTCGCTTCGGAAAGGCGTCGCTCGTCGTGGCCGTTGCCGCAGTGCTTGCAACGCCGTTTGCCCTGCGCCGGGAGGACAGTCAGGTGGCGATAGCAGGTGACGGCTCACCTGGGGTGACGACTGGTGATACGACGAGCACCGGATCCTCCCCACCCGCCGCAGGCTCAGGAATCGTGATGGAGATCCTCCCCGTCCGAATCCCGCCCGGCTCCACTCTGTCCGGTGCCACACCTTCGGCGCTGGTGGTGTCAACCGAGGGCGTAACCACAGTGATGCCCTTGGGCGGCGGCCCACAATCGACCCTACCCACGCTTCAGCAGGTCATCGCTGTGGCCCCAGGAAGCCCCTCGCTGGCCGTCGGCATCGGCACGGACACGAACAAATTGCACATCATTGGCTTCGATGGGATCAGCAACTTCGAACCCATCCCGATCGTTGGACCGTTCGTCGCCGCCTTCGCCGGACACCACCTCTTGGTCGTTGACTCCGAGCGTTCGCACGTCATCGACGTACAGACCGGCGCACGCAGTGACGCGTCGCTCCCAGCCTCAGTGCCGCCAACCGCAAAGGTGCGTAGCGCTGTCGGGACGATAGCGGGCGCCGTGACAGTTCTTTGGGAGGACGAAGCCGCAGTGATGCTCGACGGCACCCCGACCTATCTCCTTCGACAATGGTCGAGTGACACGAACTCCTTCGCCGAATTGGCTGCGCCGGCGGAGACCCAGAGCGGACGCCTCCTCTTGGCGACCACGACAACCGAGCTTCTCCTTCTCAACGAACGAGACGTAACCGTCGGCGCGGAACGATGGCGAGAGACATGGGTCTATAGACGAGGCCCCGGCGAGGAATGGCTCGGGTCGATGGTGGGTGAGCGGCACCACACCTGTCCCGTCAGGCTCGCCGCGACGGACCGATTGACGCTCACCGTGATCTGTGGACAGCCATACCTCGCACTGGATGGTCGCTGGGTCGACGACAAACCACCGGGCGAACTGCGCGGCCAAGCCACGGACGGAGCATCCCTTATCGGGGCGTTCGCTGATGGCAGCGTAGTGAGATGGTCATGAGCGGTTTTGCCAAGGATCCGCCCGAATATCGCGCGCCAGAATCAGGGTGGGTGGACGGCTCTCGCTGTGGATTCCTTACGGGAGTTTTTGTGTGTCGGTGTTGCCAGGGTCGGAGGAACGGGACCGTCGCCGGGTAGTTGGAGGGTTGGAGTTGTCGATGGGGTGGGGTGGTCAGGCCCGGTTGGTGGATGCGTCGGGGATGAGTACGTCAACGGTATTCAAGGCGTTCCAGGAGGCACGGGGTGTGACCGCTGATCCGGCCGAGCCAAGACGCCAACGCAGGGTTGGGGCGGGCCGACCGTCTCGGCTTGATGAGCAGCCGGGATTGTTATTGGCGCTTGATGAGCTGGTCGGCGAGGAAGCACGCGGTCATCCGGAGGGGGCGTTGCGGTGGTCGTCGAAGTCGACGTATCACCGCCAAGACGAGCCTCGTGGGCAGGGTTCGAGATCTCTGGGGAGATGATCCGTGATCTGTTGCCGTAGATGGGCTACTCGTTGCAAGCTCCGATGAAAACGAAGGAAGGCCGCCAGCACGCGGGACAGAGTCTCGTGACGTGGTGGGGGTTTGGAGCGGCGGCCTCCGGCATCGTGGTTGAAGCTCGCACTCCCGCAGGCACGTTGGTCAAGACCACGACCACCGATGGGGCTGGAGCGTTCACGGTCACCGGGCTCGCTCCGGGCACGTACATAGTCCACTACGCCGACCCAGCGGGCGTGCTCGCCGGCACCTATCACCCGGGAGTGAACCTTGTAGGCGCCGCCACCCCGTTCACGATCGGTGTGGGCGACACGGCCACGGCGAACATCGCGCTGGTGACCGGTGGCGGGCTCAGCGGCGTGGTCCGCATCGGTTCTGGTTCCCAACCGGCGGTGGGCATCACGGCACTGGCCATCGACACCACCACCGTCGAACTCGTCGGCAGCGCCGTCACCGACGCCGCCGGCTCGTACACCATCCGAGGGCTCGCCCCCGGTTCCTACAAGGTGGCGTGGCTCGACCCGGTCCTCTTCACCGACCCAGCCGATTCGCTCCGGTCGGTCGTGGCGCCGGCGATCGACCTCGCTTCGGTCGGCACCCCCACGGTGCACGCCACCGGCGCCACCTACGCCGTCACGGCCAGCACATTCGCGCCGGTCCCCAACGGCCCGCTCAGCGGTTGGGGTTGCGGTTCCACCTTGTTCGTCCCGGGCGCCGACCGCAACCACACCGACCTCACCGGCGCCGACCTCCGCAGCTGTGCATTCACACGCCGTATCCGCCGACCACAACTGGGCCGGCACCTCGTTCATCGGGAATGCCAGCAACAGCTTGTACAAGCTCGACCTCACCTACATCGACTTCGTGGCCCGTGGCCACATCCTCACCGGATCGTTCTTGCGGGCCAACCTCCGGTTCGAGCTTCGCCGGTGTCACGCTCACCAACGTGACGTTCGACCACCTCCACGATGCGGCCAACCTCACCGGCGCCACCTCCACGATGCGGCCAACCTCGCCGGCGCCATCATCGGGCCGTCCCCACTATGCGCGCTCCCCTGTTCACCGGCGCCAACGTGGCCGGGCTCACGATCACCGGGACAAACCTTTCCGAGGTGCAGAACCTCGCCACCACACAGCTCACCACCACCAACCGCAACTGGACCGGTGCCCGCCTGCCGTACTACGCACCGCTTTCCAAGTGCGCTATCAGCAGCGGTGGGTACAACCTCAAGCACACTTCGTTCGAAAGCCTGAATCTGTACAACGCAGTCTTCGACGGTCTCGCGCTCAACGGCACCAACTTCACCAAGGCTCGCCTCGACTGGCCGATTTCGAACACACCAACCTCACAAGTCCCAAATACAGCCCCTTCGATGCCGGAGGTGTGCCCGGGGAGTTGGCATCCTCGACCTAGGAGGCAAGGTGGTGGTCGGTCAGCAAGTGGGAATTGGTTGTCACCGAGCCACGGAGGGCTCGGACGTGGACGATGCCGTCCTCGATGTCGACGACTTGGGCGACGGCACGAGCAGCGCCAGAGCCCACCACGATGAACCGACCTGGCGTGACTGCTGATGGGTCGGCGGCAGCGTCGAGGAACGCCCACGGCAAACCTGACTCATCAATGCTGTTCAAGTCGACCGGAAGGTCAAGTCGGTCTGGGTTGGCCATGCGGGTCACCTCCCCGATCACTCGCCGGGTTCCCGTTCATGGTACGTGTTTTCGACAACGCGCGGCTGGAGCTCCACCAACGCGAGCAGATGCTGTTCCAGATCCCCGAAGAACGCCACCGTCACGTGAGGCGTTCGAAACGTGGGCAAGAGCTCGAAGCCGGCCCCGACAAGCGCCGCCAGTTCGAACACGGCGAGCAACGGGAACCGTTCGAGCTGGTCGGCCGCAAGGTCGTCGACCTCGGCGTCGTCACGGGCGTAGTAGGCCGACAGTCCGTAGCGTCCCCAGTCCGGGAAGCGACGAAGGAACGACACCGCCTGATCCCGGCTTGTGCCCGGCTTGTGCCCGGCTCGAGATTGTCGCCGCGGACGACCAAGACGGCGTCGTCGGGAATGCCTGCTCACCGCTGCACGGTCAACCTCCTCATCTGGATGAGAATTCGCCCGTATGCGGGCGGATTCTCCTCCAGTACGGGAACGGGGTCGCTG
Source organism: Actinomycetes bacterium (assembly GCA_031415655.1). GTDB lineage: Bacteria > Actinomycetota > Acidimicrobiia > Acidimicrobiales > Acidimicrobilacustridaceae > JAKOVR01. The sequence goes on along the minus strand of JANOSD010000029.1, from coordinate 76,418 downwards.
GGTCGGGCAGAATCAACCACCTATGTCTGGCAACGCACCTCAAGAGGGCCCCCACGGAGCATCCGGCAAGGGGCGCCTTGCCGCCCTCACACTCGGAGCGCTCGGCGTGGTGTACGGCGATATTGGAACGAGCCCGCTGTACGCCCTACGGGAGACCTTCCTCAGCACCCACCATCCGCTTGAGGTCACGAAACCGAACGTTCTCGGCGTGCTCTCGCTCGTGTTCTGGTCCCTCATCGTCGTCATCACCATCAAGTATCTGCTCTTCGTGATGAAGGCGGACAACAACGGGGAGGGCGGCATCCTGGCTCTCACTTCGCTCGCATCGCCGGAACGCGCCGACAAGGGCGACGGTGGCGGAGTTGGGCCGGACGGTCGGGTGATCCGAGCATCGGGGCTTGTGCTGCTCGGGCTATTCGGGACGGCGCTGCTCTATGGCGACGGCATGATCACGCCCGCCATCTCGGTGCTGAGCGCCGTGGAAGGCGTGACGGTCGCGGCGCCGAACCTCAGCGGGGTGGTCCTTCCAGCTGCCGTGGTCATCCTGATCGCCCTCTTCGCCATCCAGCCGAAAGGCACGGCCACCATCGGGAAGGTGTTCGGCCCCGTCATGTTGGTTTGGTTCGTGGTGCTCGGCCTGCTCGGCCTGATGAAGACCGTGCAGAACCCCGGCGTGCTTGAGGCCGTCAACCCTGTCCACGCCGTTCGCTACTTCGCCGACAACGGGTTCACCTCGTTCCTCGCCCTCGGCGCCATCTTCCTCGTCGTAACTGGCGGCGAGGCGCTCTACGCCGACATGGGGCACTTCGGCATCAAACCGATCCGCCTCGGCTGGATCATGCTGGTGCTCCCCATGCTGATGCTCAACTACTTCGGCCAAGGGGCACTGCTCATCGAAGACCCCACCGCTATCGACAGCCCACTGTTCCGGCTCGGGCCGAGTTGGTCGCTCTATCCGATGCTGGCGCTCGCCACCATCGCCACCGTCGTCGCCTCGCAGGCGCTGATCTCCGGTGCGTTCTCGCTGACCGTGCAAGCAATCCAGCTCGGCTATTCGCCCCGTTTGCGGATCAAATACACCTCGAAAACCGAAGCCGGCCAGATCTACGTACCCGCCGTCAACTGGGCGTTGATGATTGCCTGCATCGGTTTGGTCCTCGGCTTTCGCACCTCCACCAACCTTGCTGCCGCCTACGGCTTAGCGGTGACCGCCACCATGGTGATCACCACGATGTTGTTCTACATCGTGGCCAAGAACCGTTTCGGCTGGAGCGGCACCAAAGCCGTTGTCCTGTGTGGCGTGTTCCTCATCATCGACGCGGCGTTCCTCGGCGCCAACCTGTTCAAGATCCCGTACGGCGGTTGGTTCCCCCTCGTCGTCGGTGCGTTGATCGTCGCCGCCCTCACCACCTGGCGATCCGGCCGACGCCTCACCAGCGAACGCCTCCGCAAAGACGCCGTCCCGTTGGCGGTATTCGTGGAGAGCGCCGGCGGTGCTGCCACAGGCTCGCCCACCAGCACCATCACCCGATCCCCCGGCACCGCCGTCTACCTCTACTCCAGCCCCGGCTTCGTGCCCCCCGCGCTGCAAGCCAACCTCCGCTCAAGCAACTCGCTCCACCAGTGCGTGGTGGTCACCTCGGTCGTCACCGACATGGTCCCCCACGTCCTGGCGGCGCGCCGGACCGAACACACCGAACTCGGGCACGGCTTCCACCAGCTCACCCTCCACTTCGGCTTCCTCGACGATCCAAACGTGCCGTTGGCGTTCATCGACCATGCCGCCGGCCTGTTCCCGTTCGACCCGGCAACCGTCACCTACCTGCTCGGCCGTGAATCGTTCACCGTCACCGACCGGCCGGGCATGGCCAAGTGGCGAGAACGGCTGTTCCGCACCATGAGCCGAAACGCCACACCAGCAGCCAACTACTTCCGACTCCCCATCCGCCAGACCATCGACATCGGCGTGCAAGTCGAACTCTGACGCTCCTCGGTCAGCGGTGACAAGTGGCACACCGGCTCACGAAGGGCGAGTTCCGTCGCCGTTCGGCGTATTCCGGTTTGTTTTACGGCTCCCGCCGTCACCCGTGATTCCACCCGGAAACAGTGGGCTCTCGACGTTGCGGCCCGGCGAGTCGTCGGATCGTGGCTCGGAATCCCCCTTCTCGAAACGTTTGAGGGGCACCATCCCGGATGGCGATCCGTCGATCGACACGGCATCGTCGACACTGATCGATGCGCAACCGGCGGAGCGATCCCGACCCACCGATCGGTTGCGAGCGGCGCCTGCTGCCTCTCCGTGGGCTCAACCACCCCGTTTTCAAAGTACTAGCGTTTCTCGGTTAGAGAAGGAGCGTTTCTCGGTTAGAGGGCGAGCGAATCTCGGTTAGCCTTGGCCATGGATGATGTCGAACGGCGAGCGCTGCCACTGGTACAGGAGCTTTTGTTCGGGTTTCGGGTGGTGATCGTGAACGGTCCCCGCCAGTCCGGCAAGAGCACCCTGCTCCATCAAGTTCAACGCCATCGCGCTCCCGTTGTGAATCTCGACGATCCGTCGCTGCTCGATTCAGCGCTGGCCGACCCCGTTGCATTTCTTGACCACCTCCCTGCACAGGTGGCCATCGACGAGTTCCAGCGGGGTGGTGACGGTCTTTTGCTGGCCCTCAAGATGGCCGTCGACCGGAGGCGGGAACGAGGTCAGTTCCTGCTCGCCGGCTCCACCCGGTTCCTCACCACACAAACCCTCTCCGAGACCCTAACCGGACGGGTTGGAATCACCGAGCTGCTACCGCTATCCGCCGGGGAGGTCCGCTCGAGCCCGGAATCGTTCGTCGACCGGTTGTACGCCGACGGGCCCGACATCGCTAGCGCAAACTGCGAGCCTCTGGCGCGGGCCGACTACGCCGAATCGATCTGCGTTGGTGGCTTCCCGGAGTTGGTGCTTGGGCCCACGACCCAACGGTTCCGAACCGCATGGTGCCGGTCGTATGTCGAGACCGTCACCGCCGCGGCCACCGTGTCACAAGTCGCCAATGTCCGCCGGCCTGGAGTCGTCACCGACCTGCTCCGTCAACTCGCGGCGAGGAGCGCGCAAGAGATCGTGATCAGCGATCTGACCCGTGAACTCGTCGTCGACGAATCAACGGTCAGGAGCTACCTCGATGTCCTGGAAACGCTCTACCTCGTCCGCCTCGTTCCCGCGTGGACCACGAGCGAGACCAACCGAGTGAAACGCCGACCGGTGGGCCACGTGCTCGACTCCGCCCTCGCTGCGCATCTGGTCGACGTCACCGCCGACCAGTTGTCGGACCTGAGCTCGCCTTGGATGGGACCGTTGCTCGAGTCTTACGTTGTGGGCGAGATCGCCAAACAAATCGGATGGGCCGAAAAACCTACCCGACTGCTTCAGTTCCGGGATCGCCAGCAACACGAGGTCGACGTGGTACTCGAACGCGGCACCGCCATCGCGGCTATCGAGGTGAAGGCCACGTCGACACCACGGGCCAAGGACGCTCGCCACCTCGCGTACCTTCGGGATCGGCTCGGGGCTCGGTTCCGTATCGGCGTGGTACTGCACACCGGGCAGCAGAGAGTCGCGCTCGGGGACCGACTGGTCGCCGTTCCGGTATCGGCACTCTGGGCGACGTGACCAAGCGTCGAATCGACAACTGGATCCGGTGGGCCGAGTGCGAGGCCACCGCAACACGCGAATCCGGCCACCGGTGCTATGGATCCCCCGTTTCGGATCGCAACCACTACCGCAGGGCGGCGTGGCGACGAATCTCGGGTGAACTTACGGGCTTCCTGATGCCGGCACCGTCACGAAGATCAATGATTGTGTCTCGATGACGATCGGCGTCTGAGCGGCTGGCCCCGCCATCGCGACTACCGCTGGTGCCCCGACCGGCGCCGCCGAAAGTGGCGGCTCCGGTGAGCACGAGGTAACCCACCAACACAAACGCCACGGCTGCCGACGCCGCCTGCACCAGCACCACCGCGCCGCCGGCGGCAAACGAGTTGACGGCGAGGTCGAACGACACGATGAAACAGGCCGCAGCGGTAAGCCAGCAAGCCGCTTCCCCGATCGGCGTGCGATCGCGGGGTGTGATGGCAGAACGAGTGGCCATGAGAACTCCAATCGGGACGGCGGGTGTGCCGAAAGATCCGGAATAGTTCGGGGCCGGTTTCGCTGTTGCTCCTCGTCGGCGCAGCCACCAGTTCAGCCGACGACTCAGTGCGTTCCCCACTGCACCATGGAGCCGGAGCAGCGTTGGCCGCACCTTACCAGCACTAGGTCGAATGACCTAGGCGGGTGTACCAGTCACGCTTCGAAAGGCGGATTCCGAACCACGGTTCGACGCCTCACCCGGACGCAACGTCGCAAACCCCTGTTGCTGGGCGGTGAGGCGGATGACACCGCAAAATACGACGCCGGCCGAATGCCCCCGAAGGTTAACTGGGACACACTGCGACTCGCTCCGGCAACCATTCGGCGGCCGTGGGGTCAGCGGGGGCGGGCGGCCCACCAGGCATCGAGTCGGCGGAACGCCTCCTCTTCGCCGAGCGGGCCTTCGTCGAGCCGGAGCTCGAGCAGGAACTTGAGCGCCTCGCCCACCTCCCGGCCGGGGGCCAGGTCGAGATGCGCCATCACGGCGTTGCCATCGATGTCGGGGCGGATCGCATCGAGCTCCTCTTTCTCACGCAGCTCGGCGATTCGATCTTCGAGATCGTCCATCCGTTTCGCCAGTTCGTCGGCCCGGCGTTTGTTGCGGGTGGTCACATCACAGCGCGTGAGCTCAATCAACTCCGAAAGAAGCGGGCCGGCGTCGCGCACGAACCGGCGCACCGCTGAGTCGGTCCAGCCGTCGCCATACCCATGGAAACGCAGGTGGAGGAAGACGAGTTGGCCGATGGTCTCCACATCCTCGTTGGAGTACTTCAGCTCCCGCAGACGTTTACGAGCCATGCGAGCACCCACCACCTCATGGTGATGAAAGCTCACACCGTGATCGCCGATGGCCCGGGTACGGGGCTTACCCACGTCGTGGTAGAGCGCCGCCAACCGCACGATGCGGTTCGGTTCGCCGTCGCGCCACGGGGCGACGTTGTTGACCACCGCAAGGGTGTGGGTAAGCACATCTTTGTGGCGGTGAATCGGATCTTGTTCCAGCCGCATCGACGGAAGCTCCGGGAGGAACTCGTCCATCAGGCCGGTGTTGACCAGGAACCACAGGCCGGCGGAGGGGTCGTCGACCACAATCAACTTGTCGAACTCGTCGCGGATGCGCTCCCGGCTCACGATCGCCAGCCGGTCGTGCATGTCCTTTACGGCGGCCACCAACTCGGGCACCGGTTCGAAGCCATAGCCGGCGATGAAGCGGGCGGCACGGAGCATGCGGAGCGGATCGTCGGAGAACGACACCTCGGGATCGAGCGGGGTGCGCAGCCGTTTGGCCACGAGGTCGAGGGCGCCGTCGAACGGATCCACCAGCACGGGCTCCGGGAGCGAGAGCGCCATTGCATTGACGGTGAAATCACGGCGCGAAAGATCAGCTTCGATGTCGGTGCTGAACTGCACGTCGGGCTTGCGGGAATCGGGGTCGTAGGCCTCGGCCCGGTGGGTCGTGATCTCGTAGACCCGCTCGCCCTTCTTCACGCCGATGGTGCCGAACCGCTCCCCCTGCGTCCACACCGCATCGGCCCATCCCTTCACGATCGCCTTGGTGTCCTCCGGAAGGGCGTCGGTCGTGAGGTCGAAGTCGAGCCGCTGATCCAGCGGGCGACCCAGGAGCAGGTCGCGCACGATGCCACCTACGAGGTACACGCGGAAGCCCGCGTCGGTGAAGCGGTCGGCGAGAGGTCGGACCTCGTCAAGCAGCGGTTGCACCCGCTCGGGAATCACGGCGGCGACGCTACCGGTGAGATGGACGGCGGTCCCAAGCGGTTGTTGACGCCGGCGAGTTGGTGCGCCACCGCGCCGTGTCGTCCGACACGGACGGCAGTTCGTTCGCCACCGGGACCGCGCCCGCGCAACGACTGGGCAGGAGCACCGTTAGACACCACGCTCCCGCCCAAACGACGACGGTGAGTGGGCGGCGGCCGCGCAACGTGTGGGCAGGGGCATCGTTGGACACCACGCTCCTACCCAACCGTTCCGGGGGGTCGACCGCGCCCCGCCGCCCGCGCAACGAGTGGCCCGCCGGCCGCGCAACGTGTGGGCAGGGGCATCGTTGGACACCGCGCTCCTGCCCAACCGTTCCGGGGGGTGGACCGCGCCCCGCCAGCGGGCGGTCAGGCTCACGCTGGGCAATGGCACGACGGGCCGAGCCGCGTCACGACAGGCCGAGCTCGGCGCGGAGCGCCAGGACCTGGTCGAGGATGCGCCTGTTCCCCCCACCGATCGTTTCGCGCTCCGGTGCGTCACCGACCTCACCAGCGAGGACCCGCAAGGTGACGGCGGTACACACTCGAAGGGCGTCGAGGTCATAGCCGCCTTCGAGGAACCAAACGGACCGTCCCGGCGGCACGAACTGAAGCAGGCGCGCCGTGAGACTCGCGTAGTCCGCCGATGAGAGCCCGAGCTGGGTGAGTGGATCAAATCGATGGGCATCGAACCCAAGCGACACGAGCATCCAGGTTGGGGCGAAACCGTCGATCGCCGGCGCAATGATGCGCTCGACCGCGTCGCGGTACACGTCGCCAGTGGAGCCGGCCGCCATCGGCACGTTTAGCGTGAGCCCCCGACCCGGGCCCGATCCCACTTCGTCGGCCCCTCCCGTGCCCGGATAGAAGGGGTATTGATGGGCGGAGACGTAAAGCACCCGGGGATCGTCGTAAAAGGCGTCTTGCGTGCCGTTGCCATGATGGGCGTCGATGTCCACGATCACCACCCGTTCCCCCCGATCCGCCAACGAATGGGCGGCCACGGCCACGTTGTTCATTAGGCAAAAGCCCATCGGACGGGTGGGGGTGGCGTGATGGCCGGGGGGACGGACGGCACAGAACGCCGCATCGGCCTCACCCCTGGTTAACGCAGCGATGGCGTCGAGCCCGGCACCGGCGGCCAGCAGAGCAGCGTCGAACGAGCCCTTACTCACCACAGTGTCGGGGTCCAGATGTCCCCCGCCGGCGGAGGCGTATCGCTGCAGATCGTCGACATACGGCGAGGGGTGCACGGCGCTCACCGCCGGCACATCGGCCGGGCTCGGCACCAGCAGGCGCAGCGCGTCGCCCAGGTTGCTTTCTTCCCTGCCGGCCCCCACGGCATCGAGCCGGGCCGGTCGCTCGGGATGTTCCGCTCCGGTGCCGTGCTGGGCGAACTGCTCGTGGGTTACGAAGAGCACCGTCATCGCCCTGACCGTACGCCGATTTCCCGAACTGGGCACACAGCATTCCCGAACTGGGCACACATTCCGTCGCTCTGACGACGAAAGGTGTGCCCAGTTCGGACTTGGGGGTTCGGACTCGGGGGTTCGGACTCGGGGTCAGGCGCGGCCTTCGGTGGTCACGGACATCGTGTCCTTGCTGCCGTTGGGGCCGTAGGCCGTGATGTAATAGGTCTGGGTGTCGCCCGCACAGGGCGCCGGCACCACAAGGCTCCCGCTGGCCGGCAGGTCGTCCGCGTACACGCCCGACGGGGAATCGATGCCCAAGGTGACCTTTGTGGCGTTGGTGCTGGTCCACGAGATCGTGAGTTGGGTAGACGGCGGACCGTGGGGCGCCTCGCTCCCGCACGACCACACGGCCGGAGCGTTGACCGATGTCACCTTCGCCATGGGGGCGGCGGTCGTCGGCGGCGTAGTGGGTGCCGGCGCAGGCGGATTGGTAGGCGTCGGATTGGTTGGCGGCTTCGGGGGAGCCGACGTAGGGGCGGACGGGGCGGTGGTCGGCGGCGGCGCGGTGGACGGGGTTGCGGTGGACCCATCCTCACCAGCGGCGTCACCCGAACCGTCGGAGTCGGTGGCCACCGTTCCGACCGTCCCCACAGTGCCGACAGGAGCGATCGGCGCCGATACGCCCGGCGCCGTTTGTCCACTCGCACCGCCCGCGCCGACGGAGTTCGACGGGCTGGCCATCGCTGCAGTTCCCGACGCCGTCTGCAGGGTCGGTTGGTTGCGGTTGCGAAGCACCAAGGAACCACCCGCCGCGCCGCCGAGGAGGAGGAACGCCACCACGGAGACGCCGACTGCTTTGTTGCGGCGAGAACGGCTGGGCGGAACTTCCGGACCCACGAAGTGAGGGATGCTGGGCGGAATCGGCGGGGGTGACTCCGCGATGGCGGCGGCGAGTTCCGTCGCCCCGACCACGACAGTGGGTGGCGCTGCCGTGCGAGTGGTCGCGAACGCCGCGGTGGCATCGAACGCCGATTCATGCGGACTAGTGGGGGCGGTCGGGGGCACGTGCCCCGGCGCGTTGGGTGCGGTAGGGGTGGCCCAGCGCGATGGTTGCGGGTTCGAGGTCGACATCAGTAGCTCCAGGGTTTCTTGGCGGGGATTCGGGGTATTTCTTGCGGCGGGATCGTCGCTCGTGCTGCCTGGCCGGACTGACCGGACAGAAGGTCGGATCGGGCAGGGAACGCCGCCAACGACCGGAACGAGGGCCTCGGGTTACCCCGATTGGCCCCAATGTGACACCTCTCGCATCTGCTTCAGTCGACGCCGTTCACCGCCGATGGCGGCTTTCGCCGAACTGGGCACACCCCCGAACTGGGCACTCCCCCGAACTGGACACTCCCCCGAACTGGACACACCTTCTGTCGGTCTGGCGACAGAAGGTGTGTCCAGTTCGCAAAAGGAGGGGGCGGGGGGCGGGGGTGGCAGTGCGTCAGTCGGTACCCGCCGTATCCTCAGGAGTGTCATGCGCCGACTTGCCGTGCTCAACCTCGGCTCCGACCGATTTCGCTGGGGACCCTGGCGCGGCGACGACCGCCTGGCGTACCTCGTGCCCGTTCCCGTCCCCGGCCGCCCGTTGTCGGCGCAAGGGATCACCAACGCACTTGAAGTGATCAAAGGCGGCGGCTATTCGGGAGTGCTCACTGCGGCCCTCGGCCACAACGAGTTGGCGCCATTCAGTGCGGCAGGCTTCTCCACCCACGAACGGCTGCACTTGCTCCGACATCCCTTGGACCGACTGCCGGCGCCGAAACCCCGACGGGGCCCCATTCGTCGGGCAGGACGCCAGGACCGTACCGAGGTTCTCAGCGTCGACTCATCAGCATTCGATCCATTCTGGCGATTCGATCAACTCGGCATCGACGAAGCGCGGCGGGCCACTCCTCACACCCGTTTCCGGGTGCACGCCAGTTTGCCGAGCGGGCTGGCCAGCACGCTCCCCACCGCCGGTCCAATGATTGCCGGGTATGCCATCACGGGACGATCACTGGACTTGTCGTATCTGCAGCGGCTCGCCGTACGCCCGGAGGCCCAACGTCAGGGCATCGGGAGGGCACTGGTGATCGACGCGCTGCACTGGGCGCGGCGACGCAGCGCCACCGCCATGCTGGTGAACACTCAAGAAATCAACCGTCGTGCCCTCGCCCTGTACGAGTCTCTCGGCTTCGAACTGGAGGAGCAGGGCCTCACCGTGCTCTGGCGATCGTTCGAGCCGGCCACCGTGGACGCCGGCCGGCCCACGATTGCGCCGCCCCAATGACCGCACGAACCGGCGGAGGCGACCCAAGGAGAACGGCGCCAAACGGAACCGACCAAGGGCGAGTCCCGGGTCCAAGCGGACGTGCCCGGAACCATCGTGCAAGTCGGCGTTCTCGCCTGATTCCAACCCAGCATTCCAACCACCGTTCCGGCCCGAGATCCGGGTCAAATCCAAACCCGAGTCCAAACCCGAGTCCAAACCCGAATCCAAACCCGAGTTCAAGCCGGCGTTCCGACCACCGTGCAATGCCGACTTCCATGCCGACTTCCATGCCGAGTTCAATGCCCCATCCAATGCCGAGTTCAACCGGGCGCGCCGGCCAGCGTTCCGGCCCGACGGTCGTCTCGGGCGTGGCCCCGCCAGTCGCTTCGGGCGCCGTCCCCGCCATCGTACGGGCGCTCATCGTGCTCCTGCTCCTCGTGCTGTGTGCGCCAGTAGCCCGAGCCGAATCAGCGCAAGTGTCTCCGACCGGACCGGTCATTCGATTGGTGTCGCAGACCGCCTGGGTGGCCCCCACTGGGGGACTCTTCGAGGTGGGTTTCCGAGTGGAAAACGTGCCCCCCGACGCCGAGATCTCGTTTCAGCTGTACCCGCGAATCGTCAATGGCCGCAACAGATTCCTCGACACGATCCGTGCCACCGACAAACTCGGCCCCCCACTCACCCCGGCCGTTCCCGTAGTGCCGCTCACCAATATCCCGGCCGAAAGCGACGGCAGTTACCGGGCTCAGTTCAATGTGGAGTCGGCCTCACAACCGCTCGTCGGGTTCTGGGTCCGCGACCCTGGGGTGTACCCGTTTGTCATCGAGCTTCGTCGCCCCAACGCCGAGACACTCACGCAACTCGTCACCCACATGGTAAAGCTGCCTCCCGCCGATCCGGATCCAAGCCCGCTGTTCGCGGCGTCAGTGATCGTGCCACTACGGGGGCCGGTCGCCACCCGCACCGATGGCTCAATCGACCTCGGCGACGGCGGACCGCAGCTGGCCGAACGAGTGGCCGTGCTCGATCGTCATCGCAACGTTCCCGTGAGCATCAGCGCCACGCCGGAGACGTTGCACGCGCTCGTCGAAACGAATCAACTCGATCCCGAGATGCTTCGACGCATCGCTTCTGGTCGGCAAGTGTTCAACGCCCCCTACGTGAATCTGGATCTCGGGAGCTGGATAAACGGCGGATCGGCGTTGTCGGCCGACCTCGCCCGACAGTTCGAGGTCGGTACCCGCACCCTCACCGAACTGCTCGGCCCCCCGGACCCCGCCACTGCGCTGATGGATCCCACCGTCACCGTCGACGCACTCACCTTTCTTCGGGGACGAGGGGCCAAACATCTGGTGTTGCCCGATGCGTTGCTTTTTCCCCTGCCACCCACGAAGGACTTCGACAAGGCGCTCACCCGGACGTTCGAACTCGACGGCCCGGTGGGCACACGTACGCCGGCGGTTGGCACCGATGCGGCGTTGGCTTCGCATCTTCAGTCGTCGAGCGACCCGGTGCTCAACGCCCATCGCACCCTTGCCGATCTTGCCATCCTCCACGACGACAGCCCGGCGCTGCGCCGAGGGGTGGTGCTGCAACTTCCCGACGATGTGCCCGCCGCCTACCTCGACACGTTGCTCGGCGCCCTCGATGCCGCCGGCCAGCCGCCACCGCCCGGACGCCAGGTGATCACGCCCGTCACGATCGACGGCCTCTTTGCGTTCACCGAGGCGGCCGGCGACAAGGGCGGGCAGACCTTCACCTCGTCGGGCAGTCGCAATGAACCCACGTTGGTCCGTACCTACCTCCCCGGGGCATCGCCCGGGCTCGGGGACTACCCACAGAGCCTGGCCAAGGCCCAGACCAGCCTGAAATCCCTGAGCGCCATGGTGCCCGACGATCCCCAACGGGCCGACGAGTTGTCCACGTTGCTGATCGTCTCGGGCGCGGCAGAACTACCGGGCTCCGACAAACAGGGATACCTCGATGCCGCGGTCGCCACCGTGAACGACGTTGCCGACGCCATCACCTTCCCCGAACAACCCGAGGTGACGCTGACCTCGAGCGAAGGACGGCTGCCCGTCACCATCAACAACGCCAAGTCGGTGCCGGTGCGGGTGAAGCTCACCCTCACCAGCGACCGCGTGCAGTTCGTGGACGGCGACGTGCAAAACCTCACCCTGCGACCGGGCGCCAACCGTCTTGAGCTGGCGATTCGCACACGAGTCAGCGGGGTCGTACAGGTACAGATCGGTGCCGCCCTCACCTCCCCCGACGGCGACCGTCCCGTTGCGAACACCAAACTGTCGTTTCGCTCAACGTCGGTTGGCGGCGTGGGCCTCGGGATCTCGATCGGTGCCGGCGTCTTTCTCGCCCTGTGGTGGGGACGCCACATCCTTCGCGAGCGTAAGGCTCGGCGAGTTCCACCGGCAGCGGGCGCCGCCCGGGAACCGCAACCTGAGGTGGAGGACCACGGGCCGGAGGGGCCGGAGGGGCCAGACGGAACCGAAGGAGCCGGGGACCGGGAAACCCGCTCCACTACGCTCAAACGCACCTGAACCTCAGCTGCACTCCTCACGGGACCGCCGTGAGTTCCCGTCACGAAGGAATCACTCCACATGGCCGTACGCATCGTCACCGACAGCTCATGTGACCTCACCTTCGATGAGGCCGACGCCCACGGCATCGAGGTTGTCCCCCTATCGATTCGCATCGACGACAACGAATACGCCGATCGGTTCGAGCTCTCCGTAGCCGACTTCTACGCCAAGATGTCCACCTCGGTGGCGCTCCCGCAGACCTCCGCTCCCGCCCCCGGACTCTTCGAAGCGGCGTTCCGCAAACAAGCCGAGGCCGGTGCTGATCAGATCATCTGCATCACTATCTCGGAGGCGTTGTCGGCCACGATCCAATCCGCTCGCACCGCCGCCAAAGCCCTCGACGGCAAGCTCGACGTACGGGTGATCGACTCGAAGAGCATCACCATGGGCCTCGGCAACCTCGTCCTCACGGCGGCAAAGGTGGCCGCTGACGGCGGGGATGCCGACGCAGTACTCGCGGCGGTCAACGAACAGATTCCTCGTACCCGACTCTTCGGCGCTCTCGACACGCTCGACAACCTGAAGAAGGGCGGGCGCATCGGCGGGGCCAAGGCCTTCCTCGGTTCCGTGCTGTCGTTCAAGCCGATCATCGACATCTCCACCGGCAAGGTGGAAGAGGCGGCCAAGCCCCGCACTCGCAAGAAGGAGCTCCTTTGGCTCCTCGACCGCATCGTCGCCGACGGCAAAGTGGAGCAGCTGGCGATCGTGCATTCGAACGCCACCGACATCGGCGACTTCATGGCCCTCGTGGCGCCGGCGTTCCAAGGGCAAGAAGTTCGGGTGGGCACGATCGGCCCGGTCATCGGCACCCACGGCGGGCCGGGAATCATCGGTGCGTGCTGGGTCATCCCCGCCGGCTGACGTTCCATCACCGCACCCACGGCCATTCTTCTTCCGGCCGACTACCCGTCGCTTATGACCCAAACCCCGCCCTCGCCCGCACCACGCCCGTCGCCTTCGGGTGGCCTCGCCGGGCGTGTACTCGGGGGGCGTTACGAACTGCGAAGCCGGATCGCTGCCGGTGGTATGGCCGAAGTCTGGGAAGGTTTCGACTCGGTGCTCGGTCGAGCCGTGGCGGTGAAACTGCTGCACCACTATCTCGGCGACGACGACCTCCTCGTGCAACGTTTCCGTGCCGAAGCGGTGGCCGCCGCCCGCCTGCAGCATCCGAGCATCGTGTCGATCTACGACACCATCAGCGAGGGCGAAACCGAAGCCATCGTGATGGAACTCATCCGAGGCCGAACGCTGCGCGGCTTCCTTGACGACCGGAAAGTGATGGACCCCTCCGACGCCGTCGACATCGGTGCCGACGTGGCCGACGCCCTCCACGCCGCGCACTGCGGAGGCGTGGTGCACCGCGATATCAAGCCCGCCAACATCTTGTTGTGCGACGACGACCGGGTGATGGTCACCGACTTCGGTATCGCCAAGGTCCGCGACGACACCGATCTCACGCAGACGGGCATCATGCTCGGGTCGGTGAAGTACCTCTCTCCGGAGCAGGTGGAGAGCGAACCAGTCGACGGACGAAGCGACATCTATGCCCTCGGCATCGTGCTCTACGAAGCGCTCACCGGCACTCCCCCCTTCACCGGCGACACGGCAGCGTCGATGGCCTTGGCCCGGCTGCACGTGGTGCCGCCCTCACCCCGTCAGGTGCTTCCATCGGTTCCCGCCGCGTTGGATCAGGTGGTGATGCGTTGCCTCGCGCGCGACCCGGCCGACCGTTACACCACCGCCGCCGAGTTGCGGGCGGCGTTGCTCGGAACCCGGGTGAGCCGGCTTGACGGTCACCGAGACCGGGATCGAACCACCTCGATCGACCGCACCGAATTCGGTGTGCTCCCCGGCACCGCCGCTCGTGTCGAGGGGAGCGGGGAGGGCACGCAAGGGACCGCCACGCAAGGGACTGGCACGCAGGGATCGGGGCAGGGGCAGGGGCCCGATCTCGGCATCGGCGAACCCATCCCCCCGAGCCGCCGGCAACGACGAGCGGATCGAGCGGGCTTGCCCCGACGTCGTCGGCGAGTACTGGTCCCGGTCCTCGTCGCCACGCTCGTGCTCGCTGCGCTCGGGGTGGCTGGCGCACTGGTGCTCCAGACCAACGGTGGGCAGGACATGCTCGGCGACCTCTCCCAGAACACCGGCATCGAAATCCCCGGGGCGGCGAAACTCGACCCCCTCAAGCTGGTGGAGGCCCGAACCTTCGACCCTCCCCCCGGAGACGGCCAGGAGAACGACGCCAACGTGGCCAAGGTGATCGATGGTGACGCCAAGACGGCGTGGAGCACCGAGGGCTACGAAGGGGTGACGGCCGAACGCCCACTCGGCGGACGCAAGACCGGCGTGGGGGTGTGGGTGAAACTCGAGCGCTCGGCACCGATTCGCAAGGTGAAGGTCACCACGTCGGCCACCGGATGGGCGGGCGAGATCCGGGTGGCCCAGACCCCCGGCAAGACGCTGGCCGAGTGGGGCGAGCCGGTCGCGGCGATCACCGACGCGCAGGGGGCGGTGGAGTTCGATACGGGCGGGTCCAAAGGACAGTACGTGCTGCTGTGGATCACGGCGCTCGGGAGCGGGTCGGGCACCGCCGGCGCCAACCGCACCAACCTGTCGATCAGCGAGATCGCCGTGCTCGGCGGCTGACGCCCACGCCCGGGGCTCGCTGCTTGGAGGGCCGCGCCTCTCTCACACTCCTCTGTGATCACGCAGCCGTCGAACCGCCAAGGACGGCGCGGCCACTGCACGCGCCTGAATCGGGGACGCCGGCGTAGATAGGGCGGGCACTCACGGGCAGGGCTGGCCGTAGAGCGCGCAGTTCACGAAGTCGATCTCCGCCTGCATCACGCTGACACCCGGGGTGAACTGCTCGGTCAGGAGGTCGAACCCGTGAGAGTTCGAGGTCTTGGTATACAGGGTGTGGGGGATGCCCGTCGCCGCCGCGGCAGCGTTCATGGCGGTCGACTGCGCGTACGGGACGGTCGGGTCTCCTGTGGTGTGAGCCATGAAGATCGGGGGTTCCCAGTAGTAGGGCTCGGTCGTGGTCTGGGAGGCGTTGTCCATGTAGTTGGCGGCGGGGGCCACCATGAACCCGCCCCAGTTCGACACGACGGCTCGAACCGGAGGGCGTTGGATGCCGAGGTCGTCGAGCCCGTACCCCACCCAGACCGCGGTGATCGCCCCCGCCGAAGAACCGAGGAGCACCGTGTTGAGCTCCTGCACCTGCGGGAGGGACTGGAGGTAGTCGAGGGCAGTCAGTGTGTCGTCGACCGCGGCAACGAACGCCACCTGTTGCGCGCCGCCACCGAATCCCAACACCGCGTTGTAGAGGTTCTGCACTCGAGCCGACGGCACCGGGTTGGCGCCCATGAGCCGGTAGTCGATCGAAGCGACGAGATAGCCGCGCTTGGCGAACTCTTGGGCATAGCTCACGGAGTTGCTCATCGTCTTCGAGCCGCTACTGAACCCGCCCCCGTGGATCACCACAACGAGCGGGTGTTCGGTCTGCCCGGTGCCCGTGGGCGTGTAGAGGTCGAGTCGGAGATCGACCAACGATCCACTGGCTCCCACCTCACCCTGGCCGTAGACAATGTCGGAGGTGACCACAACCCCGTAGGTCGGCGCCGACGGTGGGGCCCAGCAACCCGAAACGAGAAGTACCAGAGCGGCCAGCGAGCAGAGGAACAGGGCTGGTTTTCGTGACATGTCGAGGGTCCTCTCGCTGGGTCCTGAGGCCGGTGGGGCGAAGAGTGCTTTTCGGCCGAGCGTTACCAGGTGTCGGCACACCAAAGCTCGTACTTGAGGTTGGGGGCACACCCGACACGACGCTCGGCGGCGACAGCCGACCCGTCATCGAAGACGGTTCGAAGCCGATATTGCCAGCGAACGCCACTCTGCGGACGGCGGCGGCCATCGATCGCTACGAGCGTCCGTCGTCAAGCCGGACGTCTTGCAACGATGACGCCGGGCCGCGCGGGCTGGCGCTGTCGTCGACATCGGGGCCGACGCTCATGGCAGTGCGCTTTTTCGGATCTTCGTCCACCGACACCTTCGAGCAACGGCTCCACCACACCTCCGAGGGCGGGGCGTCGTCGGGCGGGGCGCTCACCGTGACCGCCGAGTACCTCCGACGAATGAGACCGCTTCAGGGCGCGACGGTGAGGATGGCCTGCACATCGATCGACTCGGCGAACCGCCCGACGTCGAACGTCGTCTTCACCCCATAGCCCTCACGGCCAGGCTCGGTGAACCGATGGAGCACCCCGTCGTCGGGCTCGATCACCCAATACTCCGGAACACCGGCGGCGGCGTAGTGCTCCTGCTTGCGGCCGAAGTCGCGAGCGTGGCTGTGGATCGTGACCTCCACCATCAGCACCATCTCCGGAATCGGCGTGAGCTTCCGCACCGCCGGTTGGGGTGGGGCCGAAACCACCCAAACATCGGGCTTGAACGCCGTGTCTTCGGTCATCCGGGTCGTCCCCGTGAAGTTGACGAGTTGCCAGCCAAACACCTCGTCGAGGTGGTGCTTGACCACCGTGCACGTCCAGGAATGGGCTTCGGTTTCATCGGGCATTGCCATCACCACACCGTCTTCGAGTTCGACTCGCGACCAGTCGTAGAGATCGCAGACCTGCTCGAACTCTTCGTAGGTGAGCGGTTCCGCCAACAGCCCTGCGGCTCGAACGGCCGCGACGGTGGGGCTGTCTACGGTGGGCCCGTCGACGCCTTCGATCGGAAGTGGTTGCCGGTGTACGACGGTCATTCGATCTCCTCGAGCGGGTGGCCCTTCTGGGACCGACCGGGATTGGGGGAATGCGCTCGGACTGCACGCAAGATGGACACCAGTCGGCAAGGTGACCGGAGGTCACGATGTCGATTGGTTGATGCCCAGCGCGGGCACGAAGTCCGACGAGTCGGATCGCAGTTGGTGCGAGGTGAAGCACGTCATGCAATGAGAAGGACTGAAGTGTCTCAGACTTTCCGGGGTGGGGTCAAGGGCCAAATCGTCGGTGTTCGGTGAACGCTCGTCGCTGGCAACGCAACGATGCACCGTGCTGGTCCCGCAATGGTCCCGGGTCGTTGCGGGCCTGACACTTCAGGTTGCGGGCGGGGGAGAGTGTCCCGATGAACAATGGGCCAACCTCGGCGTCGCCGTGCGCCGTTGTAGCGTGCGGGCATTCCTCCCGAAGTCGACGACCGAACGTTGGTGACCGCCGCACAAGGCGGCGATCGACGCGCCCTCGACACGTTGCTTCGTCGCCACTACGACTACGCCTACGCAATCTGCCGGCGCATGTGCGGCAATGACGCCGACGCGCTCGACGCCACCCAGGAAGGGATGATCGCCATGGTGCGCGGCCTCCCCCGCTACGACGGTCGAGCAGCGTTCACCACGTGGACCTATCGGGTGGTCACCAACGCCTGCCTCGACGAACTGCGCCGTCGGAAACGACGTCCCGTCGTCGAACTGCCCGACCTCGAAGCGGAAGTCACCGGTGGGGCCCCCCGAATCGACGACCAGGTGATCGATCGGCTCGCCATCGACCACGCTCTCGATCAAGTGCCGATCGACTACCGCATCGTGATCGTGCTCCGCGACCAACTGGGCCTCGACTACGCCGAGATCGCCGAGGTGGTGGGCATCCCACCGGGAACCGTGCGCTCTCGCATCGCACGAGGCCGGGCCGCGCTCGCCACCGCGTTGGAGGGGAACCAGAATCCTCCTCGGGTCGTCGGATCATCTGCCAACCCCCTCCCCCGTACCGCAGGGGGTGATCTCCCATGACCGACGCGCCCCTCTCCCCCGACGACGACGAACTTGTCTCCGCCTACCTCGATGGCGAAGCGACCGTCGAAGAACGCGCACTCGTCGAAGGAAATCCTCGGCTGTTGGCACGGGTCGACAAACTCCGCCGCACAGCCGAATCGCTGCGATCGTCCTCCCCTCCTGCGGCACCCTCGGGAGGGCTCGAGGCCTTGTTGGCCGCCGCCGCGGTGGTAGCCGACGAAGCACTCCCCGTTGTCACCGACGTGAAGGCGGAACCTGCTCCGCCATCACCGTCGTCGTCGGGGCCGTCGCCGGCGGCGGGGCCCGATGGTTTGGCCTCGGCGACGCTGGCCGATGTCATCAAACTCGAACGCAAACGTCCGCCAAAAATGCTGGCCATTCTGAGCGCCGCCGCCGCATTCGTCGTGGTACTCGGGGTTCTCGGCGGCGTTTTGCAAGCCAGCCGGACCTCCACCAAGTCCGATACGGCGACCTTTGCCGCTGCGCCATTCAGCGTGCCCACGTCTCCCGCTCCCGCTGCGGCTGGTCCGGCGGGTGGATCCGCCAAGGCGGTTGGTGGAAACGACTCCGTCACGTCGGACCTCTCGACCGGGGCGCCCCTCTCGACCACGACCACCCCGTCATTCGAGTCCACTGTTTCATCCCCGCCAGCGCCGCCGGCCAACACCCCCACCACGACCGGACGAGCCACCGGCGGATCGGGCGGCGAGCTGGCCGCCACCTATCGCGGCGACGACCTCGGACCACTGCTGTCCGGTGCCGACGTTCGGGCCGCAGTCGCGAACCGCCGAAGCGCGGCGCCACCCCCCACGGCACCCCCCACGACCCTTCCCGGCGGCGCCGGCGCGCCGAACAGCGATGGCAGCACAGCCATCAACGCCGAGGTGGCCGCCCGGCTCACCGCGTGCGATGTTGCGGTACGGGGCACCGACCGCGAGCTCGGCGGCGCGGTCTATGGCGCCACCGGCACGTTCGCCGGAGCCCCCGCCCTCGTAATGCTCTACGCCATCGCGGCCGACATCGGCAACGCCAACGGCGTGAACCGGCTCTACACCGTGCACCGCGACACCTGCGCTGTGCTTAACACCCAGACCTATTAGAGGCTGTCGAGCGCCGGAGACTCCGGCAGTCGAACACCGTCCCGTCGGCCGGGGGCACCAAGCACCACACGCACCAACGTCTGGGCAACAGCATCGCAACCAGCCCTACTCTTGCCCACACGATCCCGGCGAAACGGGCGGTGTTCCGGCCGCCCGACCTGGGAACCAACGTTCGGGTAGGTTCTCTCGTCGAGCGGCGCCGACCCGACGTGGCGGCTCTGGGTTTCAGGAGGACAGGCATGAGAACACCAACGGGAGACGCCGAGCATGTGACTGTGAAGGAGGCCGCCATCCGGGCCCGCCGCCGAACCGCCGCGCTCGCGGCTCCCCTCGTGGCCACGGCGGCACTGTGGGGCGCCAGTTGCACAAAGCCCGACGTCAAATTTTCGACCGTTAGCAGCAATCCGCCCGCCCCCACGACGCTGGCCGTCACCGGTACGACCGGCACCAACAGCGCGATCATCGGCAATCGGCCGGCGCCCACGACGCTGGCCGTCACCGGTACGACCGGCGACACCAACAGCTCGATCAAATCCAATCCACCCGCTCCCACCACGTCCGATGGCGACGCCTCGACCACGTCGGACGTCACGTCGGGACGGTAGGCGTTTGACCGTGCCGCCGGCAGCTCGCCTAGCGCCGCCATCCGCCACACCGGTTCCTCCTGCCTCCGACCAGGTGCGGGAGGAGTGGCAGCGCCGAGTGATCGCGGAGTACACGTCTGCGGCCACCACCCACCACTACACGCACTGGTTGATCCAGATCGGAGCATCTCCCGACCTCATCCGCGCCGGCCTCCGTATCGTGGCTGATGAGCTGGACCACGCCGCCTTCGCAGCCGAAGTGTGCGTGGAGGCGGGGGCCGATCCCGCATCGATGCCGCCGATCGACGCCGCCGCGCTTCGTCTCAACGACCCACCGCCGGACTTCCCGAGTTTCGTGGAAACGATCCTCGACCAGACCGTGGCGCTTTTCTGCGTAGGCGAAACGGTGGCGGTGCCGCTCTTTCGCATGCTGAACAAAACCTGCGACGAGCCGTCCGCTCGGCGAGCACTCGATCGGGTGCTTCGCGACGAGCCCCGGCACAGCCGATTCGGATGGACGTTGCTGGACTGGGCGCTCGCCACCGAACCCATTCCCCATACCGCCGGGTTTCTCCAAGCCGGAATCGCCGGCCACGTCGAAGCCTTGTTAGGTGCCTACCTCGCCGTCCCCTCATCCAACGAAACGGCATCGACCGAGGTTGGATCGACTCGGCTGGAATCGGTCACCGACGACGAGCGCCGCTGGGGCGTCGCCGCCGCCGGCGACTACGCGTCGGTGGCGTACCGAGCCTGCTCCACGGTCGTGCGGCGCCGATTCGCCGAGCGGGGTCTGACTCTGGAGCTCCCGCCGCGGCTCAACTAGGCGCCTGTCCCCGTGAGGCTTCGCGAAGTGGGCACACCTCGCGTCGCTCCAACGCCCAAATGTGTGCCCAGTTGGCCAAAAGAGCGGCGGCCGCGGCCGCGGGGACCCCGTTGTGCCTGCTCGATGACACCTTGCAGCCGGTTACATCGAGCAATCGCGTCGTCTTTGTCCACCCGAGAACGATCTGCATTGTCGGGATCGGCGTCTCGCGCCTCGAGGGCGCGTTTGTGGTCGTTCCCGGCGTTGCTCTGCATCTGTTTCCAGCGAGCAATGTCGGCCTCATCCGGCGTCGGCATAGCCCAGGGTGCGCACCGTGTGGGGTCAGCGGCGGGGGACAAATCCTCCGGCAACCCGTAGCCGGGGGGCGTCCACTGGACCACCCCAGTCCACAGTGTGCCGCTCACTGTTTGGCGGAACGGCCCACCTCTCTCGACCGCCAAAGACCACCCAACCAAACCCGCGACGAGTGCTGCCGCGATGCCGATGCTCGCCGCGGTGCGCACGATCTCCCTCCGTCGGCCCGACCGGGATTGCGACCACTCCGGTATGGCGCTGACCGGAGGAAAGGCCGCGCGCGCCCGGTCGAGTGAGGCTCGGAGATCGGGCGGAAGCGGGTTTGATGCAGGAGTGATGACAGCGCCTCGCGTGTCCGACCTCGGTGGTGTTCCACCTTCGATTCGCGAGGTGAGGGTAGCAGCAGTCGGTTTCACACCGCCGTGGGCCATGTCCCGTGACCGGTGGCGACGCTGCCACCGATCGAGACGAGGGTGCAACAGTTCGGACCCACTCACGCATGTTCATAGTGATGGGGAACAGCACCGGTATCACCAACCAGACTGCGCCGATGGACGGTCGGGTTCCCCACGACGAGTTCGAGTCGTTCTACCGTGATCACTTGCTCCCGGCGGTGCGACTGGCCCACGTGATGACCGGTTCGAACGCCCTTGCGGAGGACCTCGTGCACGACGCCTTCCTCAAGTTGCGTCCCCGCTACGACACCGTGCGGGAGCCCGGCCCCTACTTTCGGGCCATGGTGGTGAACGAGTGTCGGATGTGGGCACGCCGGCATGAGGTGGAGTCACGCCATGCCGGTGGGATGGACGAACGGTTGGAGCTCCCGCCAGAACACGACGACGCGTGGGCTCACCTGCTCACGCTCCCACCTCGCCGCAGGGCGGTGCTCTTTCTCCGCTTCTACGAGGACCTCAGCACCAACGACATTGCCGAGGCGCTGGGGTGTCGTCCCACCACAGTCCGATCGCTGCTGCGACGAGGACTGGCATCGATGAGAGAGGTGATGCCCGATGTCCACTGACGAATCGGATGGAGCGATCGGCGGCGGACTGCAGTCGCTCTTCGAGGCCGTGGCGGAACGAACCCACGCGTCGGCGCGCGACATGACGAGCCCCGACCAGGTTTCGCCTGCCGTGATCGCTGCTACGGGCGGAGGCCGTTTTCCCACTCGTTCGCTCGTTGCTGCCGCTGCGGTGATGGTCGTCTTCATCGGCGCCGCCGTGCTCGCGACCCGCCCGCCGTCCACCGATTCGGGAGGAGTCACGGTCGGTGGGTCGACGCCGGATACGAACGTGTCGGAGCCCGACGACGGTCCCCGGATCGCGCCGTCTTCCCTGCCCGAAGGCTGGGTACTCGACACCGTCAGCGTCGGGCCGATGACCCCCGTGCGCATCGGGTGGCGGGCGGAATGGGAGACCCCCCTTGATCCGGTGACCGGCTTGCGGCAACGCGTGACGGTCTTGGTGTCTCCGGCCGCAATCGCCGACCTCGAGCAACCGCTCGACACGAACCCCCGGGCCGCACAGACCGTCGATGTAAACGGCGCGTCAGCCACGGTCGACCGCTACTCCCGGCCGGAGGCTGTTCGAGGCTTGAGCGCTATGGGCTCGATGGTGCGATGGACCACGCCCGGCGGTGCCCAAGTCACGGTGACCGCTGACAGCCCGACCGACGAAGCCGCGCTGGCGGTGGCCAGAGCGACACGAATCGACGAGCAAACCAGTTCGGGCCAAACAACGGCCACCGTCGATCTGAGGGCGATTCCTCCAGGTGCATTGCTTGTGTACGAGGGACCGGAAACGAACGGCCGGGCACCGAGCCAAAGAGCGGACCGCGTCGTTAGCGCCACCCTTGGCTATCGACGGCTCGCTTCAAACTCCGTGGACCCGACGGGGATCGACCCGCAAGGCCGCCTGTTCATCAACCTGTTCTCGATCGGTGACGTCGACCCCCGAATCTGGCTCGAAACGCGACAGCCGGGCCCGGTCGACGCCGCCGAGGTCGGCGGGCTCGGTCCAGTTTCGGTTTCCTGGGAACCCCGCGACACGCCGGTTCCCGGCTTTCGCGGGAAGGCGCTCGCGGGCCCGGGATTCGCTGTTGTGATTCATGCCGTCGGTTGGACCGAAGCAGAGATCGATCGACTGATGTTCGGCCTCCGGCGCTACGCACCGAACGAATGGGCGACCTATCTGGCGTCCGCGATGAGCGCACCGGAGCCGCCTCGCCAGATCGCGGCCGAGGATGGTCCCACCTGCGATGGGCTCGCGGCAGCCAGCGACGCGTGGGCTGCTCTGCGTGCCACCGACATCAACCGCCGGTACGGATCCAGCGGGCAGGACTTGCGGACGCTGGCCGCAAATGCAGACCCCGACATGGCGGCGGCTCTCAACGTGTTGGCGGACTACCAGGAGAACCGTCATCGTGATCTTCTGCGGGAACAAACCGAGGGGTCGGTGCCGCCCAGATCGTGGGAACACGAGGATGTCGTCCGGCTCAAGAACGCCGCTCGCACGGTGGAGGCTTGGAGCCGATCCCGGTGTGCTCGCTTCGTTTCGGTGGGCGAGCTCGGCGTGGTGATGATGGGCCTCGATGAGCAAGACGAAGTGTTCAACCCGTTCTGCAAGGCATGGCAAGACGTCGAACGAGCGTCGAACGGCCGAACTAGCGAGGCCGGCTCCCCGCCCGTGCCACCCCCCGGACCACCGGCGAGTTTCCGAGCGTGGATTCCACAACTTGATGCGGCGCTCGCCCTGGCTCCCACCGACGCGGTTGACCTCATCGAGGGGATCCGCCATCGTCGGGAACTGTGGGCGGCCACACCCGACGGTTCGTGGCCCGCGTACACACCGAACGACCCCGACGGCTACTTCGTGCAGGTCACGAACACCTACTGCCCGGACTGGCCGATGTAGACGGCGTCCTCGACCGCACGTCCACTGCTGGGCAACGCGACGTCTGGCACGACCGATCGTCTGGGCAACAGCATCGCAACCAACCAGGCTCCTGCCCACACGATTCGGGCGAAATTGCCTCCGGGGAAACCTGCTGTCGTCAAGGCGGTCACGGCCCTACGGTGACGCCATGCGGGTGCTTCTCGTGGGTGACACCCATGGCAACCTTCGATGGCTGGAGCACGTGGTGTTCCCGGCCGCTCTGTCGTCGAACGCCGACGCCATCTTGCAAGTGGGCGACTTCGGGTGGTGGCCCGGTCCGGCCGGCTCTTCCGGATTCATCGAGTTGGCCCGCCAGGCACCCGTGCCCTTGTGGTGGATCGACGGCAACCACGAGGACCACGACCGGCTCGCGCTCGACATCGCAACAGTGGGCGCCCCAAATGTTGACGGGGCGGTGCCCCTCGGCGGAGCGCTCACGTACCTTCCGAGGGGAGCCCGGCTCGATCTCGACGGGGTTTCCGTCGTGGTGTGCGGCGGGGCCCACTCCATCGACCGTTCGATGCGCACACCGGGGCGCTCTTGGTTCGACGCCGAGCACATCACCGACGACGACGTTGAGCGGTGCTCTGGCCCCGGTCACGCCACCATCCTCGTGAGTCACGATGCCCCGGCCGGGTGGACGATCCCGAACCTCCCATCCGACGGTCGGCTACCGGCTTCTTGGCAGGCCGAACTGCCGAACTGTTGGGCCCACCGCACCCAGCTCGCTCGAGTAATGGACGCCGTCACCCCGGCACTTGTGGTGCACGGCCACTACCACTCGGCCTACACCCGTTGGATCGACACCGCGTGGGGAGAAATGGCGGTCGTGGGATTGAGCGAAGATGGAACGGCATCGAACATGGCTCTACTGACCTGCGAGCAGGGAAGATGGACCTGCGCACCGCTGCCCCTGCATCCCGAACCGGCGGGTGCCGTGCCGCCAGCCGACTCCTGAAAAGGTCACACCATCCGACGCAGCGCTGCGAGCCCAAGAAATGCCACGAAGTAGCCTGCGAATGTTGCCCCGGAGGGTGACCCAACCAGAGGGCGAACACCATGACCACAGCCAAGGACACCTTCGAAGTGGTTCGGTCCGGGTCCGTTCCAGCCAGCCCGCCCGTGGTCACGGCGCTCATCGTCGACTTCCATCGATGGACCGAGTGGTCACCGTGGGAAGGCCTCGACCCGGAGATGCAACGCACCTACTCCGGGAGTCCGTCAGGCGTGGGCGCAGTGTACGAGTGGGCCGGTAAGGGCAAGGCGGGCGCGGGTCGTATGGAGATCACGGCGATCGATCCCGACGGCACCATCCACGTCGGCCTGCAGTTCATCAAGCCGTTCAAGTCCACCAGCACCACCACTTTTGCGCTCAAACGCTCCGGCGAGGGAACCGACGTCACGTGGCGAATGGTCGGGCCGAAGACGTTCATGAGCAAGGTCATGGGCCTGTTCTTCAACATGGACAAGACGGTCGGCGGCGACTTCGAGAAGGGCCTCACCCAGCTGGCCAAGGCCGTCGAACACTGACCGAAGTCGGTATCGATCCTCTCCTTAACGTGCTGGCCCACGTCCCGCACGGTGTGCGTTGATGTGCGAAGACGACAACCGAAACACCTACCAGCTTGTTCAACCCTTGCCGCCAGTTCACCCGGGGAGTTGCCAAGAACATTCCTGACCGATGTGGAGTGGGTGCTCGGCTCACCACCGACGGCGACACGTCATGGGACGGCTACTACTAGGCCGCGGTGCGTACCTTCGGTTCCGACAACTGAACGTCAACCTCGCCGCTTGCGGCGGCGGGCGGCGGCGCTCAAGGTGCGGCCGTGGTGCCAACCGTGACCGACAATCCCTCGCCGGAAACGGTGAGCAATGACGCGAGGATCACGATTGGACGGTCGGTCTCGTTGGCGCCGAAGTGCACCATCCCGGCTACCTCGTCGACCGAGTCCCCCGGGCCAAGCTTGGTGGTTGCCGGCCCTTCGAGCCGCTCGTCGGTGGTGGCCCCGGCGCGGCGAATCACCCGCCGTGCCCGACTCGATCGTGTAGCTCAGCGTGCCCGATTCGATCGATGCCATCTGCACCCCTGGGTGGATGTGCGGAGCGAGCTTGGCGCCAGGCGCGATCGTGTAGCGCACCAGGCTCAACGTGCGGCCTTCCGCTCCCGGCGGATCGGCCATCTCGGCCAACACTGATCGCACGACCGCCAGCGTGGTGCCCGGCGCAGCACCCTGAGCGATGCTCGAGTTGCCTGCGCCGGCCGACGACGTGGGCGCTGCATCCTTCGCCCCTCCGCACGCCGTGAGACCAATTGCGAGGAGTGCGAGCGAGACCGTTCCCCGTGATTGGCGCATGCAACGAGGGTACCGACGCTACCGATCGCTCGTGCACAACCGCGGACCTGCGGCTCGTAGCGCCGACGCCAGGTAGCTCAGGCAACGGGTACACCGACCGCGAGCGACCGGAGCCCGCTACCGTCGATGGCCATGAAGAACGCACGCACTGAACCAACCGATGGAATGCCGTCGCCGCTCGACCGTCGACAGGGAACGCGGTCCGGTGCACGCCGCAACCATCGAGGGCGACTCCTTCTTCGGCTGGCCACGTCGGCCGCGCTTGTCCTCGTGGTGGCGGCGCCGTCGGCCCACGTTGGCGCGGCCACAACGCAAAACGACTCGCCTGTCCTGAAGGCCGTGGTTCCGGGTGACGACTGGTTGGTCGAAGCGCCGTCGGCGCACGGGATGGACGAGGCCACGCTTGGTCAAGCGAAGGCTTACGCCTTCGCCGACGGTCGCAACACCCAAGGTGTCGTCGTGGTGCGGGGCGGGGTCATCGTTCGGGAGTGGTACGCCCCCGGCAGCGGTCCCACGTCGTGGGCGGCGAGTTGGTCAGTGGCGAAGAGTTTCACGTCCGCACTCATCGGCATCGCCATCGGTGAGGGTCTGATCCCGAGCATCGACGAGCCGATGACCACCTACTACCCCGAGTGGGCCGGCACACCGAAGGCGGCGATCACCTTGCGGCACGTGCTCCACATGGAGTCGGGGCTCGATTGGGATGAGGACTACGCCCCGGGAGCCCTGGCATCGTCGGAGATCATCGCCATGGTCGGCACCCAAAACGATCAGCTGTCTTTTGCTGCCGGCATCCCGTCGGCCGTCGCCCCCGGCACACGATTCAACTACTCCAGCGGCGATTCGATGCTGTTGTCCGGCGTGCTCAAGAAGGCGACGGGCCGCTCGACGGAGGCCTACGCCCAAGAGAAACTCCTCGATCCGATTGGCATCAACCAGCTCGAATGGTGGCGTGATGCCAACGGCAACACCCTCACCTACTGCTGCGTCGACACCACCTCACGCGACTTCGCTCGGTTCGGTTTGCTCTACCTCCGAGGCGGCCGCTGGGACACCCAACAAGTGGTGCCGGCATCGTGGGCATCGGACTCGATCACCGACACGGCGACTACCTATAGCGGCTATGGCTATCAGTGGTGGCTCGATCTCGGCAACAACGGAACGGTTCCGCCGTACTACTCGGCCCGAGGTCACGACGGTCAGTACATCTACGTGATCCCCAGCCTCGATCTGGTGGTGGTGCGCAACGGGACATACGTGAAGAGTCCGTGCCCGCCCGTGGCCGACCCGGCCCTTCTCCCCTACTATCCGCCATCAGGCCTGGTTCCGGGCCAAGGCACCACACCTCCAAGCGATTGGATCGAGGACGATTTCCTCGGGCCGATCGTCGAGTCGATCACCGACGGCAATGCGGCCACGAGCGGGCCCGCTCGTGGGTCCGACGCCGGCCTCGACGGTGGTGCGAGCAGTGCCGACGAATCGGTGGGCGGGCCGGTTTCGGCGAAGGGGAGCAGTGGTGCAGTCGATGCCGGCGCCATGGTTACCGCCGCTGATCCTGCTCCGTGTCTCGCTGCCGTGCCGGCCACGACTGCGCCCACCACGACCAACCCGATCCCCGTGGTCACGCCCGCCTTCACCGGCTGACCATGTCTACCGCATCCGGTGCCGAACGTGGTGCCGAGCAAGGTACGTCACGTGGTGCCGCTGAGCACTTGGCACGTCGGAGCGAGCGCGTCGAGCCGAGTGCGACCCGCCAAGGCGTGTTCCGATCCACCGTCGAGGGGACGTTCCGCCAGTCCTTCCCACGGCGTGCGGCGCGCGGCGTGGGGCACGACATCACGTAGCCCTGTCGGCTCAATGCCGCAAGGCAACCGCGCCCGATCAACAACTGTGCAGCATCCGACGCTGCATTCTCGGCAAGCGGTACGGACGAGCGCGCACGGGCGGGGTGCGACAGGCGGGGTTCACCCGTCGAGGAGGTCGAACACCTCGGCCAGACCGTTCACCAACCAGGCGACCGATGAATCGATCGGTTGGACGAGGGGCGCTCGGAAGCTCAGCGCTTCGAGCAGTTCGACCGCGTTGCCGGTGAGGGTGAGGTCGGGCGCACCACCCACCCGGCCACCCGTCAGCCCGCCATCGGTGACCCGGCCATCGGTCACCCGGCCATCGGTCACGGCGACACGATCGGTGGCGACGACCAATGCGACAACGGACGGGTCATGGACATCGATGGCCAGCACACCAGGATCTGTGGCGCCACGGCTGCGGGAGAAGGCGGGGCTCAGCGCAGCGACGTATCGGAGCGATGCCGCAATCTCGTCGGCCTCTTCATCAGGCGTGAGTCCGAGGGGCAGCAGAATGTCGCGCTCGTGGATCCACGAATCCCACAACGCATGGTGGATCACCGCTCCCATTGTGAGGTGCCCGGGGGGGGCTTCAGCCAGCACCGTCCACTCGTCATCGGTGAGCGTGGCCCAGCGGTCGGTCAGTGTCGACGTGGAAACGAGGAAGGCATCACGCACCTCGGCGGTCGACATCGCCGCCGTCCCCGCTACCAGTTGGGCCGGGGTGGCCACGGGATCGAACGTCGAAAGGAACTGGCTTGGTTCGCCCGCCAAGCCGGCCGCCATCGAAAAGTTCCAAAAGCCGTTGGTGCTGTCGAGGTGAGCGATCACGTCTCGGTTCGACCAGCCATCACATCGGCTCGGGTGGTCCCACTGTTCGTCGGTGAACGTCGTCACGATCGATGCCAGGCGCTGCCGTTGTCGGATCGCCGGCCCGGCGATACCTCCGGGTGGGCCGTCGAGCGTGATGAGCGGATCCGTTCCATACACCGGCGTCAGTTGCATGTCAGCAGCCTGCCATAGGGCGGCCGAGCTCGGCCCCGCAGGGGGCGGATCGGGATCAGCCGTCGGCGGGCTTCATCGATTCGAGCATGGTCCGCATCTGCTCGTGCACGAGATTCACCGCCTGCAACGGACGGATCATCACCCGGAACTCGATGATCTGGCCAGCGTCGTTGCAGCAGATGATGTCGACGCCGTTGACGTACTTGCCCTGCACCGTGGTCTCGAACTCGAGCACGGCGGTATCACCCGCCATGACCTCCTTTGTGTAGCGAAAGCCGCCGGGTGCGTTGCTCTCCACCGGGGCACCCGGCTCGCGATTGGCGTCACCGGGAAGAGCCTGCGCCGCCGCGTGGAGGTAGAGCGACGTGAGTGCCTTACCTTCCTGCGGCGTGTAGACGATCGGCGAGTAGAACACCACGTCGTCAGCGAGCAACTCGTCGAGCCCGCCCGGCAACTGGCCCCGTAGGTGCCGGTGCCACTTCTCGATCACGGTCTCGATCATCAGCATGCTCCTTGGTGGTTCGGACGATGGCCGTCACTTTCGCGCAAGGCGGGCCGGGCCGCGGGAAAGGCAGGGCAGCGCAAGCTGAGCCGAGCCGTGACGCCGACCGACTTTGGTGTCCGGTCCCGGTTCTGGATGGGATTCCGCCCGCAAACGGGCGGAATCCCATCCAGAACCGGGTTGCTCGGGCCGGACGGGATGCCCGATCCACCGATGCGGGTCTACACAAAGCGGACGAGGGCCGAGCCCGTGTCGAGGGTGTCGGGCAGGAAGCACACACCACCGTTGAGGCCCAGAAAGTCGACGCCGCTCTCGGCACCGATCGGATCCCCGAAGTACCGGCGGAGGCAAGGTCCGCCACTAGGAGCGACATGAAGTCCGGCGACGCCCACGAGTTCTCCGAGCCGAACCCCGAGGCGGTCCGAGGGCCCGAGGAGCGACACCCGGACCACCTGTCCGGGAATCGAAAAGGCAAGCCGAGTCGGCTGGCCGTTTTGGGTGGTCGTCCCGACCTCCACCTCAGTGCTGAAAAAGCCTTGCACCGAACCGAGGGCTCCCGAGATCGGTCGGATCGCCACAGCAATGAACCGGGTATGCCCGGATGTCAGCCGGAGTTCCCACCGGGTAAGCACGGGGTCGCGCTCAAGTTCGCCACCAACGACGGAGATCTCAGCATTCGCCGCACCAGGTCCGACCAACGCAAAAGCCACCAGGGTGTCACCGTTCCACGTCGCCGAGGCCGGGATCTGAGCGGTGTCGAGTCGGAGCATCACGACACGACCGGGCATTGGCTCCACCATGGGTGTCCCGGCAGGACTATTGAGACTGGCCGGAATCACCGCGGCAGACCGCACCTCGATGGTGATGACTGTTCCCGCCGGAAATCGGCCCGCTACCACCGTGTACGTGCCAACTGACTCGAGGACCGTGGCGTGATCACCGTTGCCGACAGCTGATCCCAAGCTCGATCCGTCGGGCGCAAGCAGTCCAACCTTGTACGGGCTCTGATCACCGCCCGTCACCGAGATGGAAACCCCGGTGTTGGCGGTCGAAACCTCGAAGGGGAATAAGACCTCTTCGCCGGAAACAGTGAACGGGAACGCCTGCGCCGGTCCGTCGATAACAAGCGGGCGCATCTTGACCGAGCTCACCGCAAACGCCGTCGGCCCGAGTTCGTAACTGGCCACGCCAACCAGCTCGTACTCGCCCGCCACGAGCGGTGTGAAGGGGCAATTGAAACCACACGCCACCGCCTCCCCGGCTCGCTCAAGGTGGGCGTTGTTGATCGTGAACTCGTCACTCCAGAACCACACGGGCACCCCAGCCGCAAGGGTCACCGGGATGCGGTACGTCCGCCGCGGGATGTCTACCCCGACGACGAGCCCATCCGGATCATCGACAACCAGCGGTGCGGTGATCTGTGGTGTGGAGATCCACACCCTGAACTCACCCGGAACCTCACTTGGTTGAGGAAAAAAGACATGCAGGGTGTAGTCCCCTGGCACGAGCTGGTAGTGCCCGGTTGCGGTCTCAACCAGAATGCCCGAGCTATCCCGAAGCACGTAGGTGGTCAAACCCGAACCAGGTTGGTTGAGCCCCATGGAGACCGTGACGTCGCCGGGCTGGTTCATGACGAAACGAAAGGCCTGGGCCTGACCCGAGACCGGAACCGTGCCGGTACGTCCAGCGGGATCGTTCAGAACGATCGGGAGGGGATCGACCGCTGCTCGCGCAACCGTAAGCACTGAGGAGCCGTCCACGAAGCCGCCGGTGGCGGCCACGAGGTAGGTGCCGGTGACCGGCAACAGAGTCTGGGAGCCGGGGTTGTGAGACGGATCAGCGAGGACGATCTCGTTCGTGTCGGCACGGGCGATCCGAACCCCTCCCCGCCGGAATCCCGGAGCGGGGTCGCTCACCCACCTACCGGGCTCGACGTTGACGACATCCCCGGCCGTGGCTGAAAACGAGTACACCTTCGACCCACCGGGAACGATTGACGGACCATCGCTTTCCATCGCGAATGGCAGCTCGAGGCCGATCGGGATCCGCGCCCGAGTCGGTGGCCCCAAGGTTCCCAACGCGCCGGGCAACACCGCAAGGGGCGTAAATCCGCCGAACGGAAGACCCACCAGCGGATTTGGGGACCGCCCGCCAGCACCAAAGACCGACAGGTTGCCGGAGGAAGCGCGGCCCCAGCCCTGGTTGCCGATCGGATAGTGCAGAGAATCGACAGTCGTTGCGGAGTTCGCGAGCGTGGTGGCGGTGGCGATCCCACCGAAGTCGCCACCTGCGTCTGCAGCGCGGATTGCGGCAGTCACCTTGACGGTCGACACAACACTTCCGTAGGCAAGCCCATCCGGCGCGCCCAGGTTCAGGTCCGCCACAGGGACGGTCGATGTGGCGGTTACGGGTGACGCCGGCACCTGCACATCCACGGATACTGCGGCGTTGCCAACCGTACGTGCGACGACTGGCCCCATGATGGCCCCGCTCACTTCGACCGACACCGACGCCTCCAACGACACGTCGGCCTCGACAGTCACCCCTCCGCCCGAGATCGTGAGCGGGTCTGCGGCGGCGATGGATCCCACGGTTTGCCGGGCCGCCACCGGGACGAGCGCTGGCGCCGCCGGGGTGACGGTGATGTCACCCGCAACTGCCATTTGCGCGCTGACGGCGGCGTCGAACGGCTCAGCTTTCGGCACCGGGGTGATGAACGTGGACGGTCGTTGCGCCCGGCGGACGACACTGAACGAGCCCGCGATCGCCACGCTGCCCGCCGCATCGAACGTGGTCGGTGCAGGGCCGGGGAGTGCGTAGGTGCCGCTGGCGGGGAGGCTGACACCGCTCGGTGAGTCACCTAGGGCACGGGTTACGTCGACGGAGAACCGTCCGAACACGTCCTCCAATTCTGCGGGGGCGGTGGAGATGGAGCTGCCACCGGCAACTCGTCGCACGCCGACCACTCGACGGAGCAGACCGCGCGGTGCCAGCGCTGTGGGGGGGAGGACCACGACGTCGTTGGGGGCGAGCGACAGGGGGGCTTCGGTGCTGAAGGAGAACTGCAGGACGGTGGGGCCGGCAGGATCGAGCCCCGACGATGCCGCGATCATCTTGGTGTGGGGGCCAGCGAGGTTGGTGTCCGGTGGGGGAATCGTGAGGTCAACCGTGATCTCCGACCAGTCTGGGGAGCCGCTTCGTCCGACCACGAGGGCCGATATCAGGTGGCTTCCACCGCTCGGTGCTGAAATCTCGGCACTCCAGGAGAGGGGGAAAGTGGAGGGATCGACGCGCGGGCGGCCAGCAAGAAGGCCGTCGACGAACAGCGATACATCGGCGACTCCTCCTCCACTGGTGTCGTCGCCGTAGGGGTCGATCGTGCCTTTGATCGTGAACACCCCGGTGGCCGAGGCGTCGATCGGCCCTGGCGGGGTATCGATCACCGCATCGAAGCTGCCGCTGGCACCGTACGGCTTCGGGACCCAGCCGACGATGTCGACTATCACATCGGTTGAGCCGGAGTTCGTGGCGACCTGCACCTCACCATCTGTGCCCACGGGCACGGTGACCTGGTTCGCCCGCGTGACCCCCGCCCGAACGTTGAGGCTCGACGCGTCGGGCTGCGGGCTGCCACTCGGCCACATCGTGAGATGGGTGTCCGCCGACACGTTGGTGGCGGTGAGATTGACGATCACTGCGGCCACGCCACTCGCAGGTACGCCACCGCCAGCGACGGAAAAAGGCAACGGCATCGCTGGCGTGACCGGCGCGGTGATGCGGGTGTCGGCCCGTCGACGGGGCACGACAGCATGAATGCCGCCCGTGCTAACCGGCAGCGGGCGGACGTAGCCAAGGATGTCGACGATGACATCACCGTTCGTGCCAGGCGGCATCGCGAGTTGCACTCGTTGGGCGTCGCCGACGGCCACGGTGACGGCGTTGGCCACCACGTCTCCGGCCCGAAAATTGAGGTTCGAGGTGTTCGGTTGGGGTCGACCATTCGGCCATACCGTGAGGAATCCCTCGGTGGTGGGATTGACCACCGTGACGTTGAGCACGACGGCGGAAGGCTCGGGAATCGCGCCGGTCCCACGGTAGCTATACGGTTGGAGATCACGGTTCGTGCCGCCGACGAGCGCCGGCCCGCCCTGGCCGATCCGGGTGTCCATCACCCGCTCGGGTGTGACCGGAACGTAGGCCCCGCCCGCGGCTGCGTCGGCCGACATGTACCACCCGTTCAGATCGACGATCACGTCGACCGTACCGCTGTTGTTACGGAGCGCGATCACCGCGTCACCGCCCGTCTCGACCGTGGCCGCGTTCGCGATGATTTCGCCGGGGCCGATGTTCAGGTTGGAGATGGCAGGGGGAGAGCTGGCAGCGTTGCCCCAAAGGGTGAGGTGGGTCGCGGTCGAAGCGCCGGTGAGGGTGACGTTCAGCGACACCGCGATCACTGGATACTCAGTGGTGCCGACCGCAGCGCTCAAGTCCAGTACTCGCGTACCTCCGCCGAGAGAACCTCCGCCCAGAGAACCTCCGCCCAGACCAATACGGGTGTCCATCACCCGAGTGGGCGTGATGGGTACCAACGTCCCCCCGATTTCTCCGCCAATCGTGGCGGTGAATCCGGCGGGAGAGGGCACAAGCGACGGGGCAGCACCGAGCATGGGTTTCGGGGCGGAACCACTCTCTGTCCCAT
Organism: Actinomycetes bacterium; assembly: GCA_031415655.1. GTDB lineage: Bacteria > Actinomycetota > Acidimicrobiia > Acidimicrobiales > Acidimicrobilacustridaceae > JAKOVR01. The sequence continues at coordinate 42,256 of JANOSD010000029.1, read as the reverse complement.
CAACGGCGAACACCTCGGCAGAGTCCATAGCTCCGACCGCCACCGCCGGCGTTGCACAGACGAAAGGGAGGGCAACCACCGCCGCAACCAGGAACGAAACCACCCGACTGGATCGTCGACGCATGAAGTTCTCACTTTCCTCAACCCTCTTGGGGGGCGCACCCTACCCCGGTTCGCAGGGCATCATCACCACCAAGAAGGAGCCTTTGCCCAGACTTGACTCTCACAGCACACCGTTGGTGTGCGGTGTAAGCAAGCGAACTGATCCGGCGTGGTTCGTGATCGATATGTTGTCGACCAGACCGACACGACATCGATCAGGACGAGCATCGCAACGATGGTCCGGACCACGCACCCGCGCAGAGAAGCCAAGGCATCGGACTCGTGCACGTCCGCTAATCGGCCGGAGAGTGGCGACCTTCGAACCGTCAGAGCGGGACCCGAACGAGGGCGGGCGGGTCGGCGCTCGGTCCGACCCATACCTCGGTGGTCCCTGCCTGCACCGCGACCTTGACGTCCACGACGGCGGATTCACCGGTGCCGATCTCCGAGCGGGTGAACCCTCGCAGGGTGCGCCACGCGGCGGGGTGACTGCCAAGGATCTCGGCTGCGTGGGCCTGGACCACCTCGACTCCAGCGCGTGAACCCGTGTTGGTCAACGAAAGCGAGACGGTCACGTTCCGCGTGCCATCGGGGCCTTCGTCGATCGACCCGACCGTTGGTTCCCCCACTCGATGGTCGAATACCCGAGACCGAAGCCGAACGGGAACGACGGCTTCTGATCCTCGGCTTCCATGAGGCGGTAGCCGTGGAGGGGGCCGTAGCGGATCCGTTTCGCGAACCGCCGGAACTCGGGGAGTCGGTTGGTCGTGGCCGGCCAGGTGAGAGGCAAACGACCACCGACCGGGACGTCACCGGAGAGCACATCCGCCACGGCGTGACCGCCCTCCATGCCGGGATACCAAGCCATCACCAGCGCCGGCACCGCGTGATGCCACGGGCCGGTGATGAACGAACTCCCGCCCATGAGCACCACGACCGTCCGCGCATTCGTGCTGGCCACGGTGGTGATCAACGACTCGTCGTGATCGGTGAGACGTAGGCGCGTTCGGTCGCCGCCCGCGGGAATGATCCACTCTCCTTCGTCTCGGTGGCTACATCCGGCGATGACGATGACAATGTCGCTCGCTGCCGCGATCCGGGCCTCCTCCGCAACATCGGCGCCGTCCCGATAGTGCACCGAGATGCACCGGCGCTGGCCGGGATCGAGGAGACAATCGAGCAGCGTGTCGACCGATGGCGGATGCACCTGACTCGAGCCGGTATCACCGATATTGGGTTCGGCGGCAAGGAATCCGACGACGGCGATCGACCGAACCTCGGCCTCCGCAGTGGGCAGAACCGGCCGGCCGTTGGGGTGTGCGACCGGTTCGTTGCGCAGCAGCACCAGCGACCGGGCCGCCGCATCTCGTGCGAGGGCTCGGTGTTCGGGACCGGCCACGGCGTCGAGTTGGTAACGCTCCGGCTCGCCCCGAGCGGCGAAACGGACCTGGGCGCGTACGAGGCGCGTAGGGCGTAAGCGGCGCGTGACCGCTTCGTCGATCCTCTCTTGCGAGACGACTCCTCGTCGGACGAGCCGGCCGAGGCGTCGGTATCGCCATCGGAACGGCATCTCGCGATCCATCCCGCCGAGCACCGCGGCTTTGGCGTTGCGAATGCCCTAGGTGAAGTCGGACATGACGGAACCATCGAAACCCCACTCGTCCTTGAGGACCTCCGTGAGGAGATGATGGTGGTTCCCGCAGGGCGAGCCGTTGATCAAGTTGTAAGCGCTCATCACCCCCGCCGCTCCCTCGCCGATACATCGACGGAAGTGGGGGAGGTAGAGGTCTCGAAGGTCACGTTCGGCCAGCCGCACCTTGAGCCAAAGCCGGGAGTTCTCCATGCTGTTGGCAGCGAAGTGCTTCACGCAGGCCATCGCATGGCGCTGCGTCCTTCGCACCAGTGCCGCTCCCATTCTCACCGAGCAAGAAGCTGTCTTCCCCGTAGGTCTCCTGTGCCCCTCCCCATGCGGGATGGCGAAGCAGATTGGCGCAGACGCCGGCGAACAGGTTGGCGCCCTACGCCCGCGCCTCGACGCCGATGGCATCGCCGATGAGTTCCTCGAGCCGAGGATCGAAGGTGACGCCACGGGCCATTGGCACGGGGAAGGCGGTGGAGTGATACATCACCACGCCGCGCGGCCCGTTGGTGAAGCGGATGCCAGGAAGGCCCAACCTGGCTACCGCACCCGCGACGAACGGAACGCCGTTGTAGCGCTCCTTCATGGCGAGCGCGCCGCGAACGGCGGGACCGTCACCCGACATTGCGTTCAGGTTCTCCGCTGGCGTCATCGCCGCGACAAGCTCGGCCGTGCGGGCTTCCATGGCGTCGGCGTTCGAGGGGTCGGCTACGCCGTCGTTCGCGAGCGCGCCGAATGCCGCGGCGGCGGACGTGCCGGGTGCATGTTCTGTGCTCATAGGACGTCCATCATCACGTTGGGAACTCGTACACGACGTCGGTGATGCTGTCGGCGGCGAAGGCGTACAAGAGACGGAGCGTGGTGACGCCGGTGTTCTCGGCGCAGTGCCACGCGCCACCGGGGACGAAGACGGCGGCACCGGCCTCGATCGGATGGGCGACGCCGTCGATGTGGACAAAACCCGAGCCGTCGATCACGAAGTAGACCTCGGGATGGGCGTGACGGTGGCGGGCCCCTTCCAGCGTCGCCCCTGGACCGATCTCTGCGAGCCCCATCGTGACGCCTTCGGTGGGCGTGCGGTCGGCGCTGACCAGCGTGCGCCATTCCACAATGTCCGGCCATCGCTCGAGCTCGCAGTCAGCTGCGCGCACCACATGGGCTTCGAGGTTCGTCATCGCTACAGCATGCACGGGGAACGACCCCAGTCGCTGACGGACCGCCGTTCGAATGATCCGCCCGGTTGACCGTCCGCCGCCCGGAGCGATCAGATCTGGAGGAGATTCCGCCCGAATTCGGGCGGAATCTCATCCAGAATGGCGCAGGGCCGGTCCCGGTGGGGGCCGGTCCCGGGAGGGTTGGGGCCGGTCCCGGGGCGTGGCGGTCAGCCGAGCCGGTCGAACAGGTTGCGGGTGATCTGCTCGATCTGCGGGTCGCGGCCGGCCAAGCCGTGGGCCCAATCGGTCGAACCGCTAGTGACGACCGTTCCGCCGCTCGGCGCCGTGTAGGTGCCAAACACGGCGTGACCATGGCGTATGCGTTCGGCGTGTTCTGGATCACGAGATCCGAACAGGCGAGCGGCGATCCACTCGAACTCGCTCGGTTCGCCCGGAGCCGGCGGGCGCATGGCCGTCTCGTGCATGAAATGCGCCGTCGGCGCCGTTCCCAGAATCTCGAACGACTCCGGTGTTCCGTCGGAACCGGTCGGGTACGGCAAGCCATCGCGGTACGTGAAGTCGCAGCCGTCACACTCGTAGCCCACCACGACGGCGTTGGCTCCGAGCAGATCGCCATAGCCGACGCCGGTCCCATCGAATAGCCAATGATTCGGGCGGTGCACCGTGTAACCACCAGCCCCGTTCGACACCACCTTGCCAATGCGGTGATAGCCACCACGAGCAAAACTCACACCCGTCATGTGGTTCTCCGGACGGCCGATGAGATGGTCGGACCACATCGACGTGAGCTCCCCCACCCGATCGGTGCCGTGAACTGGGTCCTTCTTGAACTGTGACTTGTAGCCCACCATCGTGGCGGCGGGACCTTCGGCCGATGGGTCTTCCAGGCGCACCTGCCAGAAGGCGGTATTGCCAGAAAGAAACGCCGCATTCCCGCCGTTGGCGATGAACTCCTCCACCGTGTCGCGCATCGGGCTCGACCAGTATTCGTCGTGTCCGACCGACAAGAAGAGCCGATAACCCGAATCCTCTCCGGCATCGCGGGCGAGGAGTCGCGGGTGCTCCTGGAGGTCGGCGTTGGTCACGACGTCCACGCCATAACCCTCGCGCTCAGCCCATTGAAGGAACGGAAGCTCCCAGTCGGGCCAGCCCGCCGAGCCGGCCCACGGAGTGAGATGGTTGATCTTGAGGTAACCGACGTGCGCCGCCATCTGTCGGTCCGGCGCGTGCACGACCGTGACCCGGCGGCCGATCCCCGGCGGCTTGGCCAACAAGCCAGGCGCCATCGGACGTCGCAGCGATACCTGCGTGGCGCCGGTGTAGAGATTCCTTTGTCCGGTGTCGTTGTACGCGTGCCAAGTATTGGTGGCGAGCGCCAGCAGGATCGTGGCAGTAGGGGCCCCCGTTTTGGGCCGCACCACGAAGAAGGCGTGGCTCTCTCGACGTTTGCCACCGACATCGATGGTGAGGACCACTTCGTAGTAGCCGGAACGCCAGGCCGGGTCGATGGCAACGGACATGGCCGCCGGCCAACCGCAGCCCTCCCGCCACGCATCACGCGGGAGGGGATGGTCGCCCACCTCGACGGCGTCATGCACCAGCACGACCTCACGCTCACCCCCCACTCGGGCCACCTCCACGTGCACCGGTCGGGCCCCCGACGACGACAAGTGCAACCCGACCTCGTCGCCGCCCGTTGCCGATTGCGGCCAGCAGTACCCCGTTACAGTTTCGAAGCTCATCATCGGAACGTAGCTCACCATGCCGATCGCAGTGGAGGTGACGATGAAGGTGCGTCGCTTTGCCGATCAGGTCATTTGCTCTTCGCTCTTACGGGTCAACGCATTCGCGCCTGTTCGGATCTTTTGAACCGTCTCGGAAACAGAGTCCATTCAATCCGGAGAACTCTTCGGTACGCCGACGGCGCAATTGAATGCCGAGTAGAACGCCGTGCCCACGGCTGACAACGCCACGTGAACTGTTTCGGCCGTCGTTGGCAGCGACCCCCACGATTCGTTCGGCATGGTGACCTGCCGTTCCGTGCCGGCAGTGCGTACTGTCGTCGACAACCGGACGCGGGTCAAGGCCGATCAAGCTGCTCCGTGCCAGGCGCGATGGCAAACGAATAGCCCGACGGGAGAGCCAGGTAGGGCGCTATCTCCGGGAGTGCGTCCACGAGGTGATGTGCGTGCACCAGGTTGTGACGATCGAGGCGCGAATCGTCGTGCGGGTCGCCGCTCCACAAATGCCATCCGGAAGACTTGTGCTTTGGATCGCCCCGTGTACCGACGAATGGCGGCACGGCTGGATTGAACAACCAGGAGATCGCCATCAGGCTGTGCGACACCGGCGGTACGAGCTTGATGTTCAATCGGTCAGCGAGGCGGTCACCGGCGGGGAAGCGTTGCCAGGCGGGATCGCCGCGTCGAAGCGCGGACATGAATTGCACGACGTTTTCGGCTTCTCGAACGCAATCCTCCGCTCGAAGGAACTGACGCCTTGCCTCCGCGTAGTGATACCACGACTGCTCCCACAACTGCCGTTCGCTCAAGAGGCGACCGAGTGCCTCGTGCACATCACCCGCCAATAGACCCGAGCCCATTTTCTCGGCCGCGTTCAAGGCTGCTTTGAGCCAAGCGCTTCGTTGTTCATACGTTTCGACAACAGCCGAAGCAGCGTGGACAAGCGCTTCTGCTACTCCGCCAGCCAGTGAGAGCTCCCGGAGGTGCTGAGCGCTCGCAAGGCAATCCCGCACGCCGGCCTCCGCACGCCCGTCTGCGATCATCGCCACACCCCGTTCGTCGAGGACCGAAGCGAGGGCACGATCGAGCCGATGACGCCGAGCGACGTCGACGGCTACGTCGAGGTCGAGCACTGCCTCTCGCCATCGGCCCGCGTCAACATCGGCGGCGGCATCAATGAGCAAGGCGAGTATTTGTTGGATTGGGGTAGTTGAAACACCCCGCAGCCTCCGAGCCAGCCGGGTCGCCTTCTTGAAATCCCCGGCGCTTCTCGCTTCGCGGACCGCTCGGAGGATCTCGTCAGCGTTCATTGTCCCAGCTTGCTCGGGTGAGCTCGGCGGGGCGATACCTCCGCCGAAGGTCGTGGAAGGGACGAGGAACACCTCCCTCACCGTCGACAGTTGGCGAGGTGGGCAAGCAAGGCATTGACCGATCGGACGGGGTGGGCGACCCCGGCGGACGGCGACCCTCGGAGTCGGTAACCTGCGGCCATGTCATTGCCGGTCGACGAGGTGTCAGTCCTTCCCACGGCCGGCACCGAGTTGTCGATCGCCTTTAGCACCGAGGAGCTCGTGGCCTTGTCCCGGCTCACTGGCTATCGCCTGGCGATGCTCGGCCCCAATCCCCTCGCCCACGTGCGCCTGGCCGAACGCACGGCCGTGCTCGACGTCGCCACCCGGTCGCTGCGAGCCCGCAATGTGGTGACCGACCCGTCACAGGATTCGAGCATCGACGGTCCCACCACCGTGGCCGAGCCGGTACTGGGCCTGCTCGCCATCATCGACGGAGCAGCCCTTCGGGCCGATGTCACCGTCACCCCGAGCCCCACATCGGCGAGCGGTGCGCCGACATGGCGTCGCCGCTATCACGCCGTGCCCTACGCGGCGATGGCCCACGACCACCACGATGGCGTGCACCGGTTCACCCCGTTCGCCACCGAGGACCTCCTCGCCCGGCTCGCACGCGAAGCGCACCTCGCCCAGCGACCAACCATCGACACCGATCCCTTCACCGTTCCCTACGCCACGTTGGCCTCGGCCCGATCATCGGCGGCGGGCACCCTCCCGGCCGACGAAGAGGCCGCACGCGATCCGGTGGACATCCTCGCCAATGCCGGTGTCGAGCCCGGAACCGCGGCCTTATTCGCCGCCGCGCTCGCCGCTCCGGGGCGCACCGTGGCCGTGCGGGTCACTCATCGCAGTGGCGCACGGGCCCTCACCGGCGGGGAGTTGGTATGGCTCGATGCCGGCGACTGTGGATTGTGGCTCGAGCCGTCGATCGATCAGTCCTTTGGCCGCGAGGCCGGGGAGCACCTCGATTTGGCGGCCTTGGACGACACGCCAGTCGAGGTCGTTCCTACCACCGCAGAGCACATCGCCGAGCGGCTCTTTTCCTTCCTTCCGGCACCTCGTTAGGCGCGGATTTCCGTGCCCATCGCTGATCCCGACCCCGTCCCTGATGGTCCGACCACACCGGCCAAGCCGGTTGCGCCCGATGGTCCGCCCGAATCGGCGGAACGGCCAATAGCCGATAGTCCGGACGCGACGCCCGAACCCGCGGAGCCCGACCCGACAGAACAATCGCTTACCCGGTCGGTCCTCGACGATCTGCGTTCATTCGCCCAAGCCGATGCCGCCCAGCTCGACGACCTGGCCAGTCTCCTCGACGACCTCCGTCAGCGCGCCGGAACGTTCGCCGACGACGGGTTCGACGCCGACCGCATTTGGGCGCGAGTCGAACGGGAAGTCTTCGGCTGAACGTGGCCGCGGGCACGGCGGTGACCGCGCTCCGGGCGAAACCACCCGCGACGTCTGGGCAGGAACATCGTTGGACACTGGGCTCCTGCCCAAACGACCACCAAGACCCGCAACGTCTGGGCAGGAACATCGTTAGACACCACGCTCCTGCCCAAACGACTCACGAGCGGCAGGCGGCGGGCGCTCCGGGCGAAACCACCCGCAACGTGTGGGCAGGAACATCGATGGACACTGCGCTCCTGCCCAAACGACCACCAAGACCCGCAACGTCTGGGCAGGAACATCGTTGTACACAGCGCTCCTGCCCAAACGACGAATGAGGCGGGCACCCCGGCGCGCCGGGCGAAACCACCCGCAACGTGTGGACAGGAACATCGTTGGACACTGCGCTCCTGCCCAAACGACCACCAAGAACCCGCAACGTCTGGGCAAGAACATCGTTAGACACCACGCTCCTGCCCAAACGACTCAGCGGGCGAGCGGGCGGCGCGAGGGCGCGGGCGCGGGCGGCGCGACGCTGGTGGTGTGACGGGTGTCGCTCGAAGAATCTGGATCTGAGCGTCACGGGCGGGGGGCGGGTGCGTTGGCTGCCATCGATACCCTCAACGCAACGCACTTCGGAGGTGCACCACATGCCAGCCATCGGTGGCGAACTCGAACAACTCTCGGCCCTCAAGGCCACCTTTGATCGTGAATCGGGGATGGTGGGCGAGCTCACCACAACCGTGCGGTCGCAGCTCACCAACACCTACTGGGAAGGCCCCGCCGCGGCCCGCTTTCGTGAGTCGTGGCAAAGCGAGTTCGAACCCATGTTGCAGAAGCTGCAGCAGCAGCTCAGCGAAGCCGGCGCCGAGGTTTCCCGTCGGCGCGATGCACTCATCAAGGCCGGCTCGTAGCGCTTGCCATGAGTGCTGACGCCGCCACGCTGAAGCTGCTGGCCAAACGGCTCGACGAGCGGGCCGACGATCTCATCTACGTCGGACGGAAACTCTCGTCGAACGCCGAGAGTGTGAGCTGGACCTGCGCCAAGGCCGACCGCTACCGGGCGGCGATGCGCGCACGCGAACAAGAGTTTCGCAAGGTGGCCGCGCAGCTCCACGAGATGGCGCTCCACCTGCAACGCCTCGCCGCACGAGCCGAAGCGGCTCCCGCAAGCTGAACCCGACGAACCCGAGCACCGGCCGGACCCAAAACGGCCGGTGCTCGCTTCACCACAAGGACCCAAGGACCCAAGGACCACGATGGACGACACCAAGGTGTTCATCGACACCGAAGACATCCGCCGTATCGCCAAGTTCACCAAGGGTGGCTTGGCCGAACTGTCGGCGATCAAACTCGACGTCGTGAAAGCTGGCGCACTGCTCGGCGCCGACCCGGCCACCGCGCCCGCATACAACGCCGTCCTCGCCTCCCTCGACAGTCTCGGCACCACGATCAAGGGTGACCACGACAGCCTCGTCAGCGAGGTGCTCACGATCGAGACCGAAGAAGGGCTCGACCCGCTCAACAGCCCGCCACCGCCACCGCCGATACTCGAAACGCTCGAACCCGTCGAAGGCGGCATCGGCAAGATCGTCAAACTCGACTGGCGGATATTTCTTCCCATCATCCTCGGAGTCGAGGCAACCCCGCCGCCGCCTCCGCCGCAACCTTGGAACGGCGGGTGGGTCACGACCGATGGCAAGGTGTCGACGGCTTCCGTGTCCGAGGAGGTGAGCTTCGGCGAGAGCTGGGAAGCGCACAAAAAGGGTGACGGTTACGACGTTTACGCCAAGGCCGAGGTCAAGGGCAATGCCGGCGCCAGCGCCAGCGGTAGCGTCGGCCCCGACGGCATCCGGGGGGAAGCCGAAGCCCACGCCCACCTCGGTGCCAAGGTGGAGGCTGGCGGGTCGTTCGATGCCGGTCCCATTTCTGGGAGCGGGCATGTGAGCGCCGAGGTCGCGCTCGACGCCGAAGCTCACGCCAAAGGGTCCATCGGTCCCGATGGGATCGACGCAGAGATCGGAGGGTCGGCGTCGGCCAAAGCGCGCGCCGAGGCCGAAGCCGAGCTCAAAGCCGGCGGGCTTGCCTCCGCCGGCGGATCGGCCAGTGCCGAAGCGTCGACCGAAGCCCATGCCGGCGCCGGTGGCCACGCCGGGCCCGACGGGGTAAGCGCCAACTACAACGCCGGCGCCACGGCCAAGGCCACCGCTGGTGCGGAGGTGCACGGCCAGGTGGCGGGCGTAGGGGGCAACTACGGGGTTGAGGTCGGGGTCGGTGTGGGCGTCGAGGTGGGTGGCGGAGCAAGCTTTACCACCTCCGACATCGGGTTCGACTTCAACGCCAACCTCGGCATCGGCATCGACCTTGGCATCGAGTTCGGCATACACATCGACCTCGAAGCGATCGGCGAAGGCATCATCGACCTCGTCACCGACCCGGGCGACACCATCGATCGTTGGCTCGACGGCGGCGCCGATGCGGCCGGCGAGGCGGCTGGCGGCGCAGTCAACGACGCCACCGGCGTGGATCCGGCAGCGGTGCAAGAAGCCGTCGAACTGGCAAAGACCGACCCCGTGGCTGCGGTGCAAAAGGTGGCTGACCTGGCGGGCGTCGACCCTGGCGCAGCTGCCGACGCCGTAGCTCAGATGGCTGGGGTCGACCCCGCAGCTGCAGCCGAGGCCGTAGCCCAAATGGCCGGCGTCAACCCCGCAGCAGCCGCCGATGCGGTGGCCAAAATGGCGGGAGTCGATCCAGGCGCAGCTGCCGATGCATTGAAACAGCTCGCCGATGCCAACCCGGCCGCGGCCGCCAACGCCGTGGCCCAGATGGCCGGTGCCGACCCCGCCGCTGCGGCCAGCACGCTCACCGACCTGATGAACGCCGATCCCGCCGCCGCCGCCGAGGCCCTAACGGCGCTCGCCGGCACCGATCCGGCGGCGGCCGTGAACATGGTCAGTCAGATGGCGGGCGCCGACCCGGGCGCCGCCGCTTCGGCGGTGGGGGCCCTCGCCGGTGCCGACCCCGCCGCCGCCGCCCAGGCCCTTGCGTCGCTCGCCGACACGAATCCCGCCGCGGCCGCTCAAGCCGTGGTCGACCTCGCTGCCTCCGATCCCGCCGCCATGGTCAAGATGGGCGAGCAGCTTGCCGTCAGCGATCCCGGCGCAGCGTGGCAAACGATCGGCGAGTTGGCCAAACTCGACCCCGAGAGCCTCGCGCCGATCGCTGAAGCGATCGAACGTTACGGCTCGGGAAGCGTTCCCCCCGGCTGGCCACGATGACCGCCGATTCACCCCCGATGCACACCAATTTCGACCGCCCACCGCCTCGACCCGAAAGCCCGAACCCATGCTGATCGAGACCCCCAGCGAGCAGTTCCCGGCGCCCCCGCCACTTGGCCTCACCTTGCCCGATGGATGGGAGCCCTTTTCTTCGGCGGCCGCCACCCTGTCGGCGTTCGACCCCGATTCGCCCGATTCGTTTCGCGCCAACGTGGTGGTGATCGTCACCAAAGCGCTTCACTCTCACGTCGCCGAGGATGTGGCCCAGCTCCTTATCGACAAGACGAACGACGACCACCCGGGAGCGTCGGTGCTCAGGTCCGAGGCCTGCACCGTGGCCGGATTCGATGGCTTCGTTTCCACGGTGGTGTTCCAACCAGAACAGGCGAGCTTTCCGGTGGCCCAAGTCCAGGGTGTGGTGATCGTGCCGACAGCCCACCCCGAGGTTCGCTACGCCGTCCAGTTCCATGGCACCTGTGCCGAAGATGGTCTCAACACCTACGGCCCCATCTTCACCGACGCCTTCACTTCGATGTCGATCGGCTGAGCGACACCGCCCGCTCGACCGGATGACACCGCCCCGCTCGACCGGATGACACCCGGCGCTGCGGTGCGCCGTGTTCGCCAGCGAACTGCACCACGGCCCGACCGCTTCGCGAACGCCGTTCCCCCAACCATGCTGCAACCAAACCCCTACAAGGGGGACCGTTGCAACACGGTTCAACTCGCAACCCGATCACCGACCAAAACAGCGGTAGCGCTCGACCGGGCGGCCCCGAACGCCGGGCGTCCCGACCTCGCGGCCGCCCTCCCCGGTAGCCATGTTGCAACCAAACCCCTACAAGGGGGACCGTTGCAACATGGTTCGACTCCACGCCGATCGTCAGCAAAAACGGGCGGGCCGCTCGCTCCAGTGGTTACTCCGGTAGCGCGAACTGGGTGTAGTCGATTCGGCCGCGGCACACGAGATAGCCGCGACCAGCCGGGAACGTGCGGCCGGCTTTGTGGGGGAGCCGGGACCCGAGCAGCTCACCGTCAATGTCGACATCGGGGGCGAGGAACAGACCGTGTTTGGCCTTTCGCACCTCCGTGAGCCAGCCACCGAAGGTGCGATGCACCACATGCGTCTGCGACGCCACGAGCAACACCACGCCGGCGTCGCGCCCACGTTTGACCACGGCGTCGAGCCCGTAGGACGCCCGACCTTCGGTGAGTTCATCGCCGTCGTCCACCACCACGAGGACCGGGGCGGCGTTGGTGCCGGCGCGGGCGCGCACCTCATCGGCCAAGCCAGAAGCCAGTTCCTCGCAGGCGTCCATGCCGGAGGCCACGTCGGTCCAGCCGTCCAGATCGGCCAACGCGCTACGGCGGGGGGCCAAGAGGTAGGCCTCGATACCGGGGGTGGCGGCCATCACGCCGCTGGCCAGAGTGACCAGCAGCGACGTGCGGCCGGAACGATCGGGGCCCATCACGAGGAACGTGGGGAGATCGTCGAGGTCGACCCAGGCCGGCCCGAGATCGGTGCTCTGGAGGCCAATCGGCACCGCCCTACGGCCGGGCGTCACGGGAGGGAGCGACGACGCCCGCACCAACTCCGGCAGCAGCTCCACCGGAGGGGGACCGGCGAGCCCGTGGGCGGCCGCCTGCTCCGAGAACTGCGCCGCCCATTGCGTGATCATCTCGGACTGACCGGCCCCTGTGGTGTCGGTGCCGAGTACGGCGAGCTGTACTTCGTGACCGTCGGGCAGGAACCCCCGGCCGGCGGGAAGGACGGCTTGGGCGGTGGACATCGGGAGACCGAGCGTGGCGTACTCATCGGCGTCGGCCATGCGCAGCACGAGCCGCGTCGGCACCACGCCCGACAGCGTGGACGGGATGGCATTGCGGCGATCAGCGGTGATCACGAGGTGGAGACCAACGGCACGCCCCTCACCCACCAGCCGGGACAGCGCCTCCACCAGCGCACCGTGGTCGACGTTCATGAACACCGACGAGAAGCCCGCATAGCCGTCGAGCAGCACCACGATGTAGGGGAGCAATGGGCCGTGCGCTGCCCGATACTCCACCAGTGACGACGCGCCGACGGCGCCGAGCGTGGCCTTGCGGGCGGCCACTTCCCGCTCGAGCATCGTGACCAGCCGTTCGGTGCGCTCGACCTCGTCGGCGGTGATGACCGCGCCCACATGCGGCAGAGATTCGAGCGCACGCAGACCCCGCGAGGCGAAGTCCAGCACGTAGAGGTGCAGGTCGGTGGGCCACAGCCGTGATGCCAAGCTCGCCGCCATCGACCGCAACAGGGTGGTCTTGCCGGAGCCGCTGGTGCCGTAGACGAGCAGATGGCCAACGTCGCCCAGATCGAGGAACGCGGGACGGATGGCCTGCGCTTCGGGTACGTCGGACAGGCCGAGGGGGGTGACCAGCTCGGTGGAGCCGGCGGGAAGGGCGTGGTCTCGCAGCAGCACCCCGAGCTCTACGTCACCGTCGACCGGCGGCAGCCAGGGCAGGGGTTGATCGGGGATCGCGGCGGCAACGTGCGCCTCACGGATCGCCGACACCAACCGCTGGAGATCCGTGGGCCGTTCCTCCTCGTCGTCCCCGGCGCCCCCGCCCCCGCCGCCACCGCCACCGGCGCCACCTCCGGACGGGCCGGCGCTGCGAAGCCCCGGCGCGAGGGCGAACGGTGTGACCCGCGTGGGCATCTGGCCCGAGGTGCCCGACACCGCGCCGCCGTAGGCCGCTTGCACCACCACGACGTCGGTGTGGCCGGTGCGCACGAAGGCCCGACCCGGCAGTCCCTTGGGGATGTGGGCGGCATCGGGCCGGTCGAGCACGTCGTTGGAGTCCGCTTCGTCGGCGATACGCAAGGCGATCCGGAGATTGGTATTGGCCCGAATGTGATCGTCGACCACACCGCTTGGCCGTTGCGTGGCCAACATCAAATGCACGCCGAGCGAACGTCCACGCTGCGCGATGTCGATCACGCCGGCCACGAACTCGGGCACCTCCTTCTTCAGGAAGGCGAACTCGTCGAACACGATAAAGAGGTTGGCGGGCGCATTCGCCGGGTCGCGTCGTTCTAGATCGATGAGATCCTTGGCACCGGCGTGCCCCAGCACATGCTCACGCCGACGAAGCTCGGCGTTGAGCGACACCAGGGCTCGTTGGGCGAGGTGGGGATCGAGATCGGTGAAGAACCCGACGGTGTGGGGGAGGTCGACACAGTCCTTGAACGCCGCTCCGCCCTTGTAGTCGACGAGCACGAAGGTGAGTTTCGACGCCGGGTAGGTGGCGGCGAGGGCGGCCACGTAACTCTGCAGCAGCTCGCTCTTTCCGGCTCCGGTCGTGCCGGCGGTGAGACCGTGAGGACCATCACGCCGAAGGTCGATCGACACCACCCCGGCCGGACCCATGCCCAGCGGGGCGCCGAGGCCGGGATCGTCGCGGTGGCGGTCCCACCGATCGCGAACCGCATCGGCCGACAACGGGTCGAGCTCGAGCACGTCGAGGAGGAGCACTTGGCGCGGCACCTCCGACGTGGCGGTAGCCGCACTCACATCGCGAATCGGTGCCAGATCCATCGCCGCACCGGTGGCGGCCTCGAGGCTCACCGCGTCGCCCACGATGCCCGGGATGGTGTCGCCGGTAGAGGTAACCGTGACCGACCAGTCGTTCCCTCTGCTACCGGTGCGAACCACAGCACGGCATTCGCCCGGCAGGTACTCCGAGGTGGCGGCGCCAACGACCACGCTCACCCCGAACTGTGGTCCGGCGGCGAGCATTCTCGACAGTGACGGCCGAGGGATCTCCAGCTCGCCGGGGATCACCACCAGTACGTGCGGAAGCCAGGCCGTGTCGGCGAAGCCCACCCGCCGTTCGGCATCGAGCCGCCGTTGAGTAAGAAGATCGTCCACGAGTTGGAAGACGGTTCGCACGTCGTCGGGATGGGAGGCAACGGTTCGCGCCCCCGGCATACCGGCCACGAGCGTGGTCGTGTGGGGAAGCCACTTGGTGAAGTCCCATTCGCGCTCCTGATCCGCCGGTGCCAGCACCACTACCGAGAGCTCCCGAGGCGAGTCGAGCACAGCCGCCTGCACGATGATCCACCGGAGCAGCGCGTGGCGCGACGCATCGTCGCCGGCCACCCCGAGCACCCCGATACCCCGAAGGTCGACGTCGACCGGCACATCCGGATCGGAGGCGTGTTCCGCCTGCAACGCATCGAGCTGGGCCTGCATCACCGGGTCCGGCGCCTCGGCCTGGCCCCCTTCGAAGATGAGTCGACCGGGCATGTCGGACACGCCCACCCGAACCACGAGGAAGTCCTTGTCGGTGGGACGGCGCTCCCAGAGCTCGGGACGGCGACGGGCGGCCCGGTCGAGGAGGTGGGCGGGGGAAGGCGCGTCATCGCGCCGATCGCGCACGAGTTGATCGTGCAGCACCGCCACCCGGTCGTCGAGGGTGGCCAACTCATCGGCGAACTTGGCACTCATCTCCCGAAACTCCTTGTGCCCGCCCCGCCGGTCCTCGAAGACCGAGAACCCCATCATCACCGGGCCCATGGCGCAGAAGAGCAGCATCACGGGGCTGTTCAACGCCGCGGCCAGCGCAACCCCCATCACGATCGGAACGAGTGCCGCCGAGAGCGGGAACTTTCGCCGAAACGGTGCGGTGGGCGCGAGGGGCACCCGCACCGTTGCGTCGACGCGAGGTCGTTGCACTCGGGGCGGACGGTTGAACGCCAGCTGTCCGTCGATCTCGGTGAGCTGGGCCTGCCGGGCCGACACCACGTCTTCGACCGGTTCGACGGTGAACAACGTGGACCCCATCTCCACCACCTGACCGGCCAGCAGCGGTGCGGCGGTGTCGGACGGACCGTCACCGCCACCGCGACGTCGACCATCGACCACGGTTCCATTGGTGGACCCCAGGTCGCGCAGTGCCACGCCGTCGGTCGAGATCTCGATCTCGAGGTGTTGTCGGCTGGCTTGTTCGTCGGCGAGCACCAACGTGCACGACGGGTCTCGGCCCACGATCACCCGGCCGGGCGGGAGCGGATGACGTGCACCAGACAGCGGTCCTCCCACCACGAGCAACTCGAAGGCGTGGCGTTTCAGGGTGGGATCGCGGTGCGCCCACGCGGGTGGTGCGTCCGGTCGGGCCAGCACAAGGTGATCGCCGCTGCGAAGGTGAGCGGCGCCAATGCGATCCGCCGGTTGTACCGCCACACGGGTGCGCTCGACCCAACAGTGGTGCACACGCACCGGCAACGCGGTGGCCTGTTCCAGCGCCTCGACGACGGCCTGACCGGGCGTGTCGGGGTCGGCTTCGAGGCGGTGATGGGAGGTAGTGACGCCGCCGAACGCGTCGGGGCGGGTGACGCGCACGACGAGATCCACCGACAGAGTCTACCGGCGGGACCCGGGCGGTCTCTCGCTTCTGCCGACCGCCCGCCCGGCCCACGCGAGGCCCACCCGGTCGGCTACCCGTTCTACCCGTGGGCGCCCCGCACATCGGCGGGCATCATCGAGCGCAGCGCCTTCAGGGCACGGTAGGTAAGCGCACGCACGGCGTCCTCCTGGAGGTCGAGCACCACCGCGGTCTCCGTCACCGACAAATCGCGTAGGTACCGAAGTTCGATCGCCGCCCGCTGCGGTGGCGACAGCCCAGCGAGGGCGTCGAGCAACGCGTCCCCGGACGCCATGGCATCGAGCAAGGTGTCTTCGTGCCCGGCGACACCTCCTCGCTCGGGATTGTCGGTCAGGACCTCGGTGGCCGATCGCCGACGAGTCCGTCCCACGATCTCATTGAAGGCAATGCGAAGAAGCCACGACCGGATCGCAATGCCACGCCACTCGAAACGATCGAGCCGCTCGAACGCCTTGGTGAACACCTCGGCCGTGATGTCGTCCGCCATTTCCCGGCCGACGCGCCGGGCCACAAACGAATACACCATCGGAACGTTTTGCTCGTAGAGCAGACGCATGGCCGTTCGATCGCCGGTCTGGGCCTGCGCGATCGTGGCCGCTTCGGCCAGGAGCACCGGATCCGATTCGATACCGCCGTCGGCGACGGGAACCGGTGGAGCGACGGGCCAACCCGAACCGGCGGTATCGGGTCGACCCTCGCTGGGCGAAGACTCGGCCATCACGTGACCAACGACACGCGGGTAACGGCGTCACGCCGAGCCGACTCGTCCGTTGGCTTCCGTCGATCCCCCCGTCGCGGCCATTCCGGTCGACGGGGAGGACCGACCCCCACCATGACCCACATCAGCATCGAACCCCGCCCCCTGTCTGCCTGGAAGTCCGGGACCACGTGCATTGCTCCTCACACGACCGTCGGCCGCCTGGATCGACCATCCAGCGTTCCGACGGATACGGACGGGACCGGCGCTCACCGGACCGGCGCCCACCGGACCGGTAGCCTACGACACGTCGGCGAGGCGTGTGAGCGCTCGTTCGCGTCGCCGACCGGAGCCCGATCGTGACTGCGCCCCCCGCCCCGCCCGCCCCAACCCCCTCGTCGGCCGGCAACCACACCCGCATCGTGTCGCGGGTCGGACGCGGCCCAGGAAGTCCGACCGCAGCATCGGCAGCGACGGGTGCGAACCAACCGTCCTCAACGCATGCCGGCCAGCACGATGTCGGCCAGCACGATGCAGGCCAGCACGATGTCGGCCAGCATGGTGCCGGCGGGCGTCCGGTGGCCAAAGTGGTCAGCTTCGGTGCTGCCACCGTTCTGCTGGCCGCATTGGTGATCGGCGTTCTGGCGCAGGGGAACTCGTCACGATCGTTCTCGTTCCGCGACGACAAAGCCTGGCTCGTCAACACCGACCGTGGCTCCGTAGCCCTCGTCGACGGCGCCACCGGCCGGCCGGAGTTCGAGATGCGGTTCGCGGGAGCGGCCGGTGACGACCTCCAGGTGATTCAAGGCCCCGAGGGCGTGTTCGTCCTCAACCGAAACACCGGGGAGATCACCCGCATCGACCAGGCCGGGATGGATACGTCGGGCAGCATCGCCACCAATGAAGCCGACGAACCCCTCCTGGCGATCGGCGGGGGCAAGGCCTATCTCGTGTTGAAGGCCACTGGTCGGGTGCAGCGAATCGACCCCGAGAGCCCGACGCTGGCCCCCATTGGCCCGGCCGTCGAGCTCGGCGGTCCGGTGAGCGCTGCGGTGGTCGACGACCGAGGACGGCTCGCCGCTGCGCTCCCCGGTACCGGTCGAGTGCGCTGGGTCGAGGACGACCGGCAGCTCGGTGACGTCGAGGTGGGCGGCGCCGGAGGAGCACTTCGGGTGTCGCTGGTGGACCGCATGGTGGTGGCGATCGACCACACCCGCGCCCGGGTCGCCGTGGTGAGCCCCTCGCAAGTAGACCGGTCGTTCACCCTTGACCTCCCTACAGACGGGGCGATTCAGCTGGCCGAGGCCATGACCGGGGATCGGGTATGGGTCCTCCAGATGCCGTCGGCACGTTTGGCCGGGGTTCGCCTCAGCGACGGCGACACCCGCACGGTGGAATTGTCGTTCGCCCTCGGTCACCCCCTCGGAAGCCCGCTCCCCAACGGCAAGTTCGTCTACATCCCCGATCTCGATCAGGGGACGCTGCTCAAGGTCGACTCCGACTCCGGCGCATTCGTCGACGTCGTACCCTTGGCTGCGGCTCCCACCGACGGCTCGTCTCCCGGGCGTACCGATCGAGTGATCGATGCCTTCGTGAAGGACGGAAAGGTGTGGGGGAACGATCCGGCCAGCGACCAGGCCGTCGTGATCGATCGCGACGGCAAGGTCGATCGAGTGGAGAAGTACCGGCCGGGACTGCCGAGCAACGACCCCGCCGATCAGGTGGCTATTGCGCCCGTGACCATCCCTCCCGTGACCACCCCGCCACCGTCCACCCCGCCAACCGCCCCGCCTCGAACCGAACCCGAACCTTCCAAGCCCGACGATCCCTCACGTCCCGATCCCGACACAAAGCCGACGGTTCCGCCGGTGTTTGACCCGGGAGCCGGTCAGATCGGGGCGCCCGACCGCACACCGGGCACCGACCCGAACCCGGATACCGGTACGCCCACGCCACCCCCGACCACCGATCCCGATCCCGACGTGCCTCCTCCCGCCGCCGGTCTTCCCTCCGCCCCGGGCGGGGTGTCGGCATCAGCCGCCGACAATCAAGCCACGGTGAGCTGGTTACCCGCCCTCGACAACGGGAGTCCCCTCCTGCGGTATGTCGTCACCTCGTCGGCCGGAACCAACCTGGAGTTCGGGCCCACCGTCACCACCACCCTGGTCACCGGCCTTACCAACGGCACGCCGATCACCTTCCGTGTGCATGCCGTCAATGCGATAGGGATCGGGCCAAATGGCAGCGCCTCTCCCGTCACCCCGTCGGCCGAAATCCCCCTCGCACCGGCCAGCATCAGCGTCACGATGATCGCCGTCGCCATCGGTGATCCGAATCCCGATGAGGTGGCCCCCAACCTCACCTGGGCGGCACCCACCTCCGGACCCGCACCCGCGAGCTACCGCGTGGGCTGTCGGGTGCCCGCCGATCCCGTGGGTGTTTCCATTCCGATCTTGAGCCTGGCGATTCTCGAGGCCTCGGTGAAGGGCCTACCCGGCGGCGTGGGCTACCGGTGTTTCGTCGCCGCCGTGAACGCCGACGGCACCGCAGGCCCGCGCACCGAGACCGACGTGAGCACGCTCTACACCCCCTATCACCGAGCCTCAGCGGTGACCCTCACGTCCGACCTCGCGGTCGATAGCAGCGACCCTTCCATCACGTGGGATCCGCCGACCGACAACGGGGGTTCGGGGATCGTGTGGTACATGGTTTGTTTCGTCAGTGAGGGGGCGACGACGGAGTCGTGTAACAAGACCTTCGGAACCCAGTTCAACTTTCCGCCCCTCGCCACCGGTTCCTACACCGCCCGGGTCTATGCCGTCACGGGCGCCAGTCAGATCGTGAAACTCAACGGTGCCGACCTCCCGATGATCATCACCTCACCGTGATCATCACCTCGTCGTGATCATCACCTCGGCACCAATCCCCACCACCACGGTGTAATCAACACAACGCAACTCTCCGCCCCCTGTCACGACGCCCCATCTCTCCTTACCCCGCCCGGAACCGCCATGACCGCACTCCCCCCCTCCACCCACGAGGCGCCCACCTCCGATCAGGTCGCTCCCGATCAGGCCATTCCCGATCAGGCCACCGTCGAGTGGTTTGCCGACTGGTTCCGCCACATCGAAGCCAACATCGGCAGCGCAATTCGAGGCAAGCCGGAAGTGGTGCACCTTGCGTTAGTGGCACTGTTCGCCGAGGGTCATCTCCTCCTCGAAGATGTGCCCGGCACGGGAAAGACATCCGTGGCCCGCTCCATCGCGGCGTCGATCGGATCGTCGTGGCAGAGGATTCAATTCACGCCGGATCTGCTCCCTTCAGATATCACCGGTGTCACCATCTGGGACCAGCAGGCCGCCACCTTCCGGTTTCATCCCGGCCCGGTCTTCGCCAACATCGTGCTCGCCGATGAGATCAATCGTGCCTCCCCGAAAACCCAGGCGGCGTTGCTCGAAGTGATGGAGGAGCACCATGTCACCATCGACGGTCATCCTCATCCCGTGCCCCGCCCGTTCATGGTGATCGCCACCCAGAACCCCGTCGACATGGATGGCACCTACCAACTTCCTGAAGCACAACTCGACCGCTTTCTCATCAAGACATCGATCGGCTACCCCAGCCTCGACGACGAGATCGCCATCCTCGAAACTCATCGGCTCGGTTCGGCCGTCGACCACCTCGAGGCGGTGCTTCCTGCCGATCAGGCCCCCGCCATGACCAGCATCGCCACGCGGATCCATGTCTCGCCCGAGATCCAGCGGTACGTCGCCACCATCTGCCAGGCCACCCGCACACTGCCCACCGTGCGTCTTGGCGCCAGCCCTCGGGCGAGCCTTGCGCTCATACGGGCCGCTCGGGCCGAAGCGGCATCGGCCGGGCGGCGGTACGTGGCCGCCGAAGACGTCAAGCGCCTAGCCGTCGCGGTGCTCTCCCATCGCCTCTTGCTCACGCCCGATGCCGAAGCACAGGGACTCGCCGCTCCGGTCCTGGTGGAACAGGTCGTCGCGGCCACACCCGTTCCCACCGCACCGACGTGACCGAGCCGACGTGACCGAGCCGGCCGTGCCCGGGCCGCACCCGTCCAGGCCCCAACCCTCCCGGCCCCAGCGCCGTTCGTTGCCGGTCACTCGGCGCGGATGGTCCGTGACCGTCGGCGCCTTGGTGGTGCTGATCGTGGGATGGTTGCTCGGCTACGACGAACTGGTGGCGCTCGGGGTCGGCGGTCTGATCATGTTGGCGGGCTCGGCGCTGTGGCTGTTGCGCACCCCATTGGTCGACATCGAACGGGAGCTGTTTCCCGACCGTGTGCCCGCCGGCGATATCGCCTTCGGACGGGTGAAGGTCCGCAACCGGTCGACCCGGCCCGCCGCCGCATTCGTGGCCCGAGAACAGTTTGGTGACGTGCTGCTCGACGTCGAAGTCCCCCACTTGCCCCCGACGGAACGTGTGTCCACCGCCTATCGACTTCCCACCACCCGGCGTGGTGTGGTGTCGGTTGGTCCCATGCGAATCGGTCGCGCCGACCCCCTTGGCCTGGTGACCAGTGAGCAGTCCCACGGCGAGGTGCTCACGCTGTGGGTGCATCCCCGTCACACTGCCTTGGCGCCGCAAGCGAGCCAGCGAACCCGCAGCCTCGAAGGCCCCTCGACGGACTCGTCACCGCAGGGTTCGATCACGTTCCATGCCGTGCGCGAGTACGTGTTGGGCGACGATCTTCGCAAGGTCCATTGGCGCTCCACCGCCCGCACCGGCACCTTGATGGTGCGGCAATACGTCGACACGGTGCTCCCCGATGTCACGATCGTGGTGGATACCTCAACCGGTGCCGGTCGCCCGGTCGATGCCGATCTGTTGGAACGACGGATCGAGGTGGCGGCGTCGGTGGCGCTGGCGTCCACCTCCCGCCACTTCCCGGTGCGAGTGCTCGGCACCGGCGGCCTCGACGTTTCGTCACGGGGCGGTGGCAACACCACCCGGGAGTTGCTCGACGCCCTCACGCTGGTGGAACCCGACGGCGGCGACCTCAGCACGGTGCTCGGCGGCATGGGCCGAACCCACGGCGGAGCAGGCCTCGTGGTGGTGGCCTCGGAGCCGGGGCCGACGTTGGTCGACACGCTGGCGCGCATGCCTCGCCGGTTCGGCCGGGTCACCCTCGTCGACCTCCGACCGCCCGCCCATTCGGCCGCGGATTCGCTCGGCGCCGGGGTTGCGGATTCGCCCCGTGTGGCCATCCGGGGGGTGTCCGTCATCGTGGCGTCCGACCTCGCCGGATTCGCCACTGCATGGCGTCGAGGAGGTGGCCGATGATGTCGCGCCCCTCCACCGCCCCGGCTCCGGCCGACTCGCCCACCACCGGGGCGCCGATCGAAGTCCTGCTCGGCGCGCTCATGGTGGCGTCGGCGGCGATGACTTATGGCGGGACGTTCGTGCTTCGCGGCCTCCTGCTGGCGTTGCCCGCCGCAGTGGTCCTGCCGTTGTTCGTTGTTGCCGCTACCGGACGACGGCGCGCCGACGGCACCCGACCCTCGCCGGCGTTGGGCGCAGTATTCGGTGGATTGACCGTTCTGGTGGTGGCCTTCGGCACCGTGGTGGCGGCCGGAGGTTCGTTCGCTGATGCGGCGAGCGGCGTAGCCACCGTGTGGGCCGACCTCCTCACCCGCACCCTGCCCATCGATGGCGCGCCGGTACTTTTGTTGGTGCCAGCTCTCACCACTGGTTTGGCTGCCCTCGTCACCGGTTTGTTGGTGGTGCACCGGACCGGGCCCGTCGCCCCGTTGTTGCCGTCTCTCACACTGATGCTGCTGGCGCGTTTGCTGGGCGGACCGGTGGGTGCACCCGTTTGGGCGGTGGCCATCATGGGCATCGCCGGCACGATCCTGGTGGCCCGCCGGGCGAGCCGATCCGCTGCCCGCGCCGCCGCGGCGGTGGCGGTGGTGGCGTTCTCGACCGTCGCCATGGTGATCGGCCTCCTGGTGGGGTTTCGGTCGCCGCTCGGCGCCGATCGACCGGCCCGAACGTTGCGCGATACCCGGACGCTCTCACTGGAGGACCTGACCCGCGCCAACCCGCTCACCGATGTGCGTGCCGCGGCGGCGTCCGCCGACGGCAACGAGGTGGTGGCCACGGTTCGTATCACCGGCCCGGCCCCGCTTGGCAACACCCTCACGCTCGTGAGTCTCGACGCCTTCGACGGTGCCGACTGGCGGTCGTCGGCCCAGTATCAGCGGGCGGGCAGCACCCTGCCGGAAGCGCCCGGCACCGGCACCAATAGCGGCTCGGGAGCCACCGGCGCGACGGCGACGACCTCGGTCGTTCGCCAAGAGCTCACGATGCGCGCCGATTCGCCGCCCTGGCTTCCGGTGGCCCCACGCGCCAACCGGGTCGAGGTGGACGACCCGGCAATCGGAGTCGCCGTGGATCCGATCACCGGCGCGGTCGCGACCACCAGTAGCACCATTCCCGCCGGCGTCACCTTCACCATCGATTCCACGGTCGTGCGTCCCGACGCCGCTTCGTTGCCGCGCGCTGCCCTTCCCTCCGATCCCACGTTGGCACCGCTCGCCCGGCTTCCTGCTGGTGCCCCTGCCGGCCTCGCCGCCGCTGCCGGCGAGGCGATGGGCTCGGCTCGCTCCCCGTTCCAGCAGGCCAGTGCGCTCGAGGCGTGGCTTCATTCCGGCGGACGGTTCACCGTTGCGCCCGATGGTGCCGGTGGCATCTCCTACGGCTTGTTGAGCCGTTTCGTCGCCGATACGCCCAACGGTCGGCGAGGCACCGAGGAGCAGTTCGCGGCAACGTTTGTGGTGCTGGCTCGGTCTCGCGGCCTGCCCGCCCGCCTCACCATTGGGTACCGGCTTCCCGTAGCCAGCATTCCGAGCACCACCGGGCCCGACGGATCACGGTCCTACGAGCTGCGTCGGCAGGACCTCGCGGTATGGCCCGAGGTGGCCTTCGCCGGCATCGGTTGGGTGCCGTTCGATCCCGTGCCCGCCGGTGACGGTGGAGCGGCCGCGGCGCCGCAGCCCGACGAACCGGTGGAAGCGGCGAAACAACAGGCCGCCGAGTTGGCCAACGATCCACTTGCCGGTCCGCCCCCCGCCCCTCAGAACCCGCTTCTGCAGCAGGTGGCTCCCGCCTCGGATGGCGGCCGGCCCCTACCCGCCATCATCGGCATCGTGCTGATCGCCGCCGTTGTCTTCGCCGCGGCCTTGCTCTTTGGACGGATGATGCGGGCCCGCCGGCGACGGGCCCGCATCGTCGCCCGTCGGCGTTCCGGAGGTGCGGCCCGGGATCGTGTGCTCGGCGCCTGGCACGAAGTGCTCGACCACATTGCCGAACACGAATTCGACGCCGACGTGGCTGCCACCACCGTGCCGGAGGTGACCGCGTTGGTCGAAGCCACATGGGGAGACGATGCCCGGGAGCGAACGCGAGCGCTCGGACGGCTGGTGTCGGATGCGGCCTATGGCCCGGACGAGACGACCAACGCCGACGCCGACGCCGCATGGACCCACGCCGACACCCTGTTGCCCCTGCTCACCGCCCGCTCCTGAATGTTCCACGCGCCAGAACGTTGGCGACGGAATGGCTGATCAGGGAACCGGGATTTCGGAGCCGTCGGTGCATCGCGCCGCCGACCACACCGGCTTACCGGTCGAGGCGATCGTCCCGACCGCTACGCAGTATTCCTCGGTAACCGTGAGCGGTCCGTCGAGGGTTTCGGTGATCACCGCCGTGCGTGTGCCCGCGCTCACGGCACTCACCTTGCTCACGAGCTTGCCGGCCGGGTTGAGTACTTCGTAGACCGACGGGTAACGACCGCCGTTGTCGTCTTCCCACTGCACCTGAAGACCCTCGGTGGTGCGATCCACGCTCACGGCTCGGGGCGCTTTCGGGCCGGTCGATCCGCCCGCGGTCGACGATGTGACCCCGCCGCCCGAGGTGGACGGTCCGCCGGTGGAAGTGGACAGCGCACCGGGTGATGACGAATCGACGGGGTTGCCGCCAGCGGGGGCCGAGCCGGTGGCGCCACCGCTACCCACGCCGTTCCCGCCCCGGATGGTGGAAACCGTTGCGGTGGGATCGCCGGCGGCCACTCCCGTTGTGTTTCCTGAGCTGCGATTGACCAAGGCCGCAGAGCCGACACCACCCACAACGAGGAGCACAAGAACGACGGCGACCACGAGGCCTCGTTTGCCGCGTCGGGTTGACTCGGCGACGGGCAACGCCGGTCGTTCGATCACCGGGGCATGACGGTCGTGCATGACCGTGGATGTGGGATCGATCACCACCGGTCGAGGAGTGTCTTTGCCGCCCGAGCCGCCCGAGCCGCCCGAGCCCCACGCGAACGCTGGTGCGTCTGCGTTCGGAGGATCGACGGAGGTGGGATCGTCGGACAAGGGACCGGCGGGCGAGGGATCGGACGAACCCGAACGACGACCGGATGCCGGACGGATCACCGTGCCATCCGCCGGTGACTCGCCGGCGATTGGCTGACGCGCGGCGGCGACATCGGTGGCCGCGATCGGCCCGGTGCCCTGTCCCGGCGATCGGGTGATCAGCTCGGTGTAGGGCAACCCCATTTGATACTGCACCTGCTGGAGTTCGTGGCCGAAGGCGGCGGCGGACTCGGGTCGGTGTTCGGGGCGTTTGCTCATGGCGTGAACCAGAGCATCGAAAAGCCCGACGGGCAGGTCGGCCCGAGGGATCGGGGGCACCGGATCCGATGCCGCCTTCACGAGCAGGGTGAGGATGTTGTTGCCGGCGTCCATGGTGAATGGCGGACGGCCAGCCAACAGGGCGTAGAGCGTGGACCCCAACGAGTAGATGTCCGATGACGCCGACGAGGGATTGCCCTCGAGCACTTCGGGGGCGGCGTGATTGGGAGTCATCGCCGCCATCGTCACCTTGGTGGACAGTCGAGAGGTGATGGTGGCGATCCCCCAGTCCGCCAACATCGGCTCGCCAAATCCCGACAGCAGCACGTTCTCCGGCTTCATATCGCGGTGGACCAGGCCGGCGCGGTGCGCGGTGTCGAGGGCCCCGGCGAGTTTCACGCCGATACGCAGCACGTCGGTCACCGACATCGGTCCGTCGCGGGCGACCCGCTCGGCCAGGCTGCCCTCCTCACAATGCGAGCCGGTGAGGTAGGGCTTGCCCGAGGAAGTGAATCCGGCATCGAGCACGATCAAAATGTTGGGATGGCCCGCCAGCCCACCCGTGGCGGCGCACTCCCGCTCGAACTGGGAGCGCAAACGTTCGTCGGTGAGGTTGGCGTCGAGCACCTTAACCGCAACCCGCCGGGCATACTGCGGTTGCACGGCCAGGTATACGCGAGCGAACGCGCCCTGACCAATCAACGATTCAATCTGGTAGCCGGGGATCGTGAACCCGGCGTCGAAGCTCACCCGCGCATGTTACGACCCACGATCGAAGAAGCCGGCCCGGGGACGCGGCCCGGGGACGCCGGGTCCGGAACCCTGCTGCCGTTGGGCTCGGTGCCGTTGTTGCGAACGGCGTCGATTGTTGCCGGTCGGTGCCTATGGGCTCGGTACTGTGCTGGGCATGGCCGAACGGAGGATCTGGCGGGCAGTCGACGCGGACCTGTTCCGGTTCACGACCACCGACCTTCGTGACCTGCATCTGGCGTTGATGTCGGCCTTCGAGGAAGCGGCGGTGCTGTCCCCCGCGCTCAACCTCGAACAAGTCCACCTGGTGTTGCCCGACGTCGGGTGGGATGACACGGTCGACGACGAGGTGCTCCAACGCGCGCTCGCCTCGCTCGTGGGTTGGGGCCTGCTCGAAGCCACCCAGGATCACGGTGCCCACTACGCCACGCCGGAGGAGTTCGAGCGACGCAACCTCCAGTGGGCATTGACGGAGCGGGGCGAGGCGGCGATCGGCGGGGTGCTCCATGCTGTCGACGCGCTCCGTCACGCCGTAGGTCTGCAACCCGCCATCCTCGATGCCATCGGCGATGGTCTACACGAGCTCACCGTGCTGCTCGCCCTCGGCGCGAGCTCCGACACTGACGCCCGCATCCATATCCAGCTCGCCGAAATCGAGAACCACATGGCCGGGCTTGTCACCAGCGTGCGCCAATTCAACGGGCACCTGCAACGACTGCTTCGAGACGATGCCACCGACGACGAGGTGTTCGCCGACGTCAAGCGGCGCACCGTTGCGTACCTTGAGGAATACGTGCACAACGTGGAGCGTCCGCAACGTCGCCTCGCCGCCGTGCTCACGCAACTCCACGAGATCGGGTTGCCCACACTGTTCGATCGGGCACTCGCCGGCGCCAACCTCGCCCCCGTGTCCGGCGACGATCCCGGTCCCGACTGGCTCGGCGAACGGGCCCGTCGCTGGCACGCCCTTCAGGTGTGGTTCAACCCGGCTGACGCAACCTCCCCCCGTATCAACGGCCTGCTCGATATCGCCCGCACGGCGATCATCGAGCTGCTGCGGGTGCTCGAACGCCGATGGGACAGCCGCCGACGGTCGGCGTCGGTGGCGGCCGACTTTCGCCAACTCGCCGCATGGTTTGCCGCCGCCCCCGGCGACGACGATGCTCACCGGTTGTTCGGCGCGGCGTTCGGGATGTGGAGCTCGCGGCACGCCCACCTCGTAGGTCCCGACGACGACGTCGGCCCGTCCACCTCGTGGCTCGTCGCCGACGTGGTGGAAGTGGCGCCCGCCCTTCGCACCAGCGGCTCGTTGCAGCAACGGGGACGACCCCGATCGGTGGAAGACCCCGCTCGCCTGCGAGAGCTCCGCCAGCGAATGGCCGCGCACGAACTCGCCGCCCACGACGAGGTTCGGGCGGCGTTGTTTACCGACGGCCAGGTGCGTCTTTCGTCGTTCCCAACGTTGTCGGGTGAGCAACTCCAGGAACTGCTCAACCTGCTCAGCACTGCGCTTGACGCCGCTGCCAGCCCCAGTGGTGAACGCCATGCTCTCTCCGTCGACGGCGCCGTGGAGATCGTGATCACCGATCCCGGCGATGGACGGCGGACCCGACTCGAAAGCCACGACGGTGTGCTCGACAGCCCCGACTTCCACGTCACCATCACTCGAACCCACTTGGTCGCCCCCGCCGAACCGCCGCCGCCACCCGCCTCGGAACTGCCGTCGGAAGACGACCTCGAACCCCACCTCGTCGGCGCCGGGACCCCGCATGGCTGAACACCGGTTGGCCGACGACCTTGCCCACGAACGTTCGGTCGTCATTCGGCTGCTCTTGCGGTCGCCGCTGCTTGATGCCGAGGCCCAGCCTGACGAGTTTCGCCTTGTCGCTCGGCACCAGACGTGGCTCGTTTCGTGGTTCGAGGAGTCCTGCGGTTGGCGACTCACCGTCGACACCACGTCCGGTTTCGCCCGCCTCGCCAAACGGGCATCGTCGATCGACGTGAGCCGTCCCCTCCAACGATCGCGTGGTTCGAAGGCGCCGTTCGACCGGCGTCGTTACCAACTGCTCTGCCTCATCGCCGCCGAACTCGTTCGCCACCCCGTCACCACCGTGGGCTTTCTGGCCGGCGCCATCACGCCGGATGCCCGGTTGGATTCAAGCAAACGTTCGGAACGGTCCGCCTTTGTGGACGCGCTCAACGCGTTGATCGAACGTGGGGCGCTGCGCCCATCGGGCGGCGACGTCGAGTCGTTCGTCGAGAGCGACCAAGCCAATGCCTTGCTCACCGCCGACACCGTCCGTCTCCACCATCTGCTGGTCGCCGGCCTCGCCCCGAGCGCCCTCGACCCCGAGCTCGACACCGAAGCCGCCACCCACACGTTGCTGCGCGAGAGCCGCTACGGCGAGGCCGCCACCGACTACCACGGCACCACGGAAGAACAACGGCTGCGTTGGGCGCGCCACCAATTGGCTCGGCGTCTGCTCGACGACCCCGTGGTGCATCTTGACGAGCTGAGCGACGGTGAGCGGGAGTACCTCGCCAGCCCGAGCGGGCGCCGGTGGCTGCGCGATCGGGTGACGGCAGCGGGGTTCGAGTGGGAGTCACGGGGCGAAGGCCTGCTGGCAATCGACCCCGATGGCATTGCCACCGACGACCGCTTCCCGGCCCCCCACGGCAACGTCCACCAGTGCGCCCTGCTGCTCATCGACCGGTTCGTGATGGTGGACGCCGACGGTGTTCGCAGCCTTGGCCGGCTCAGCGAGGCCGACGTGTTCCACGAGGTCGAACGGTTGCTCGAAAGGGTTCCGGGCTGGGCGAAGGCATTTCGGGAGGGAGCAGGCCCCCGCCAACTCGCCCGGGAAACGATCGACCTGCTGTGCGGGTTTGGGCTGCTCCGACGGGAGTCCGACGGTACGTTCTCGGCCCGGCCCGTGCTAGCCCGTTACCGCGCCGGTGAGCCCACTATCCGCCGCCCCAACGACGAATCTTCCACCCTGTCGCAAACCAACCTCTTCGATCTCGTGCCATGACCACCACCGATCTATCCCTCGACCCCACCGAAGATTCCGCTCCCACCGACGATTCCGAGTGGACCGACGATTCTGGGGGGACCGAGAATCCTGGCTGGACCGGACCACCGCACCGCTGGCAACCAAGCCGCGCCGGATTGGTGTCGTTGTGGCGTTACTGGGACGAGACCTTCGAGCTCTACCACGGCCGTCTGCTGCTTCGCGGTCCGAATGGTTCCGGTAAGTCGATGGCGCTCGAACTGCTACTCCCATTCCTGCTCGACGCCGATGCTTCCCCGAACCGCCTCACGTCGGCTTCCAAGTCGCGCGGCGGGCTCTATGAGCGGGTGATGACCGGCACCGACGAACCCAACCGTGCCGGGTTTGCCTGGGTTGAGTTCCGTCGCGGCGTCGAGTGTTTCACGGTGGGGGCGAGAGTCCGGGCGTCTTCCTCCACCCGCAAGACCGACCTCGACTTCTTCACCACCACCCAATCGGTGGGTCACGATCTGCTTCTGCTCGACGAACAACGGGTGGCACTGTCCCGTAAGTCCCTCATCGAGGCGATCGGTGATCGAGGGCGGGTACACGGTTCCGCCGACGACCACCGCACCGCTGTTCGCGCCACGTTGTTTCCCGGCTTCTCCGCCGACCGCTACTCGTCGGTGATCACGGCCCTCCTGGCGCTACGCAAGGAGAAGCTGTCCCAGAACCTCGACCTCGCCAAGCTGTCCGAGGTCCTCTCCGAGGCGTTGCCCCCGATCGACGATCACGACTTGGCGGTTGTCGCCGAGGGATTCGAACGGCTTGATCGGCGCCGGGCCGAACTGGCCCGGCTCGAAACCGAGCTGGAAGAAGTGCACGCCCTCGGCAACGGGCAGCGCAACTACGCCCAAGCGGTGGTGGCCGGCGTCGCCGATGCGGTGATCACCGCCGAGACGGCGCGTGATCGGGTCAGCCGAAATGAACGCGAGGCAAAGGACGCGCTCGCCCAGGTGGCCACCGAAGCCGACGCCACCAGCGCCGCCGTGATCACGTTGGCCGATCGGCTCGACGTCGTCGATGTGGAGATCGACGCGTTGAAAGCCAGTGATGCCTACCGCGACGGCGCCTCGCTGTACGACCTACGCACCGAGGTCGAAGGCCTTCATCGCCGGTCCACCCGCGATGGTGAGCACGCCCGGCAACGGACCGCCGATGCCGCCCAGAGCGCCGCTCGGCTCGACCGGAGCACCGGTGATCTCGCCGCCGCCGACGGCGATCTCGCCACGTCGACGACGACGCTGCGCGAGACCTCAGTGTCGTTGGCCGCCGAAGGATTGGCCGACCAGATTCAGTCGGTGGGCGATGCCGACGAGGGCGAAACGTTGGCCCAGGCGTGGTTGCGTTCACGCCGAATGCTCATCGCCGAAGTGCGCACCGCGCTCGGCGCCTACGACCGCGCCGTGCAGGAACGCACGCACGCCGAGCAGGCGGTGGAGGCCGACGAGGTCACGGTCGAGGACCGCCGCGCTGGTCGGTTGGTCCGGATGGCCGAACTCGAACAAGCCAATCAAACCTTCGCCGCCGAGCTTCACCACTGGATCTCGGGATGCGCTGCCATCGGCCCCGACCGGGTTCGTGCGGCCATGCCTGCTCCCCCGTTTCAACCCGAGCTCGTCACCGCCGCGGTAGCCCGACTGGCCGGCGACATTCGCGCCGAGTTGGCGGTCGAGCGGCGAGACCTGTCGTTCGAGCGTGAAGGCATCGAAACCGAACGCCGTCGCCTCACCAACGAACGACAAGAGGTGGCCGACGGCGGTCTCGTCGATCCTCCCAGTCCGGCGTGGCGATCGGCCCGTACCGACCGTGGTCGCGCCGGGGCGCCGCTCTGGCAACTGGTCGATGTGGCCGCGGTCGCTGCCACCACCGGCACCGCCACCAACACCAGCAGTGATCCGGCGACCAACTTCGATAGCGGTGCCGATGGCGGGGCGGAGTCGGTGATCGACCGGCTCGAAGCAGCCCTCGACGCTGCCGGACTGCTCGACGCATGGGTGACCCCGGACGGCACCGTCGACCTCCCTCTTGATCACGCCGACGTGGCGTTGTCCACCGGTACGGCCGTCGAAGGGTCGTTGCTCGACTGGCTCACACCATTGCCGGAGAACGAACCGGCGTCCGGGAGTTCCCGCCAGACCCCCGGCGCGGCACCCGTGCCCACCGACGTCGTGGCTGCAGTGCTCGGGGCAATCGCCGTCCGACCGAGTGCGCACGGCCCGGCCCTCCGTTCGGACATCGAGCCGGCCATCGCAGCGCCCGCCGAAGCGGGCGTCGTGATCGGCAGCGTCGTGATCGGCATGGACGGCACCTTTCAGTTGGGAACGGCGTTCGGCCGGGGCGCGTCACGCCCGGCCTCCCTGCTCGGTGCAGCGGCACGAGAGCGACGTCGATTGGCCCGTCTGGTTGAACTCGACGAGGCCCTCGCCGCCTGCGAGCTGGAGATCGCGCGCATCGATCGCGCCCTCGACGATCTGACCCGCCGGGCCGAGGCCGTCGACACCAACCTGGCCACGGCCCCGGACGGCGTTGCCGTCACGGCGGCCATCATTGCGTTGGAGGTGGCACTGAGCCGGCTCGTCGATGCCGAACAACGCCTGCACGCCGCCCGGCAGCGGCTGTCCGAGGCCGAAGCCAAGGTACGCGACGCCCGCCAAGCGCTCACCGCCGTGGGTTCCCGTCACCAACTTCCCACCGACGCCGCTGGTCTCGACCAGGTGGAAACCGCGCTCGGCCAGTTGGAGCAGGCGGTGCGTTCTTGGTGCCGCCGTTCGAGAGAGGTTGCCCACGCCATGCGCGCCCTCGAAGCCGTGACCGAGGAAGTGGCCGGCGCCCGTGCCCGCGCCGATGAGGCCGCGACCGTTGCGGCCGAAAGCGGCCGGCTCTTGGCGGAGCGTGAGGGCAAGCTCCGCACGCTGGAATCGTCGATCGGCGACACCTACGAGGCGGTGCTCGGCCGTATCGGCACCCTCGATGCCGAGCGTCACGAGGGCAAGGATCACCTCCGAGGGCTACGAGAGAACCAAGCCGCACTCGAACGGAAACGGGGCGGACTCGAGACCGCGGTCACCGAAGCAGAGCAGGTGCGGGCACGCGCCGATCAGGACCGGGCGGAGGCCCACGTTCGGTTCGTGGCGGCGATCACTGACGGGCTCGTCGACGATGCCGGCCAAAGCCGGCCGGAGGCGCTCGACGGCCTCACGGCGGTGCTCCTCGCTGCTCGCCGCACCGCCGCCGAACTCCCGGCGGCAGCATCGGACCCGCAAGCCGAAGAACGGCGTTCGGCCCGCGTGGAAGAGCGCATGCACCACGCCCAGGGCCTGCTCGGCGGACGGGTCGACCTCGCACGGGAGCTGAGCGATCAGGGATGGTGGGTGCTGCGGGCGGCGGTGGCCGGCGTCCGTCGCCGCATCGATGAGCTGGCCGCCAGCCTGGCCGCGGAGTTGGCGACGGGCCGAGCGGAACTGGCCGCCGACGAAGAGCGACTGTTCGAGCAAACCCTGGCCGGGAGTGTGCGCCGAGCATTGGCCGATCGGATTCGCCTGGCCAACCGTCTGGTCGACGGCATCAACGTGCAGCTCGCCAAGGTGCGCACGGCAGCCGGTGGTGTGCAGGTGCGTCTCCGCTGGGAGGTGGATCCTGAGCAACTCGACGCCGTGAAGTCCGCTCGGGCGTTGTTGCTTCGCGACCCGGCGGACTTGACCGACGACGAGCGAGTGTCGTTGCAGGACTTCGTCCGGGCCCGCGTGGATCAGGCCCGTGCGGAGCTCGAAGCGAACGCGCCATGGGAAGCTCGGCTGCGCGAGACCCTCGACTACCGCACGTGGCATCGCTTCACCTTGCAGCTCGGCCACCGCGACTGGGAAGGCTTCCAGCCGGCCACGGCCAAACGATTGCAGCGGCTCTCGACCGGCGAGCGATCCGTGGCGTTGCACTTGCCAATGCTGGCTTCCATCGCCGCTCACTACACCGATGAGCACGGCGAGCCTGCGGCCTGCCCGCGGCTGATCCTCCTCGACGAGCTCTTTGCGGGGGTCGACGCCGCCAACCGGGCGCAGTTGTTTGGCACGTTCACAGCGTGGGACCTCGACGCGGTGTTCACCAGCGATCACGAATGGTGCCAGTACGCGTCGCTCGACGGCATCGCGATCCACCACCTCCATCCCCCGTCGGGCGACGAACCGGTCACCTCCACCCGGTTCACGTGGGATGGTCGGGTCCGTTCGATCCAACCGGTGCGGGAGTGACCGACAACCCGGCGAATCATCGTTTGGGCAATCCCGCGCTGGCGCCGTTGCTCGACGAGCTGGTGCGACGATTCAGCGAGGGACGTGACCCGTCCACGATCGTGTTGCCTGATCTCGATGACGACGGCCGGCGGGCCGTCGCCGACCTGCTGGGCGCGGACCGATGGCCAGGAACTACGCCGCGAATTCCGGTGGTCCGGCTACTACGGGCGCTGAGCCTCGACAACATCGCCGACCTTCGCCGGGCCGTGGAACGCCAGCGCGGTCCACTCGTTGATCGGCGAGCGGAACGGGTGGCGGCGTCGGAGGAACGAGCCGCTCTGTGGGAATGGTTCCGCGAGGAAGCGGTGGCGCTTCCTCTTTTCGGTGCCGAACCGGCGGGCATCGTTGCCCCTCCGCTCGCCGCCGCGAGGACGAGCGGACCCGACCGGTGGGTTGTTTCGGTTCGGGCGGCGGGGATCATCGGCGGTGTTGCGCACCACCGCCAGCGGTTGCAGTCCGCACTTGACGTGCTGCGTGCCTTGCCCGCCGATGGGGTGCCACTTCCGGCCCTGGCCGCCGATGTGCTCGGCGATCCTCATGCGCTCGATCGTGGCCGAGCCGTGGCCCGTCTCGTGCTCGATGCGGTCGCCGACGCTCTCAGCAGCCCGCCGGCGATCGATGCCGACGCCGCTCGCCAACTGTGGGAGTCCGTCGGTGTGGCCCCCGATCCCCATTCGTCCACCGTGATGGTGCTCGGTCTGCGACCGGCCGCACCGCATGCGCTGGGGACATGGCTGCACGCCTGCGCCGATGCGCTCGAGCCCGCCGTGCTCACCCTGGCCCAGTTGCGACGTTGGCCCGTCGATCCGCTGGCCGCCGGGACGACGGCCTACGTGGTGGAAAACCCCTCGCTCCTCGCTTTTGCTGCCAGTCGTTCGTGGACCGGCCCGCCGTTGATCTGCAGTTCCGGCCGGCCCACCGTGGCGGTGGTGACGTTGCTTCGCCAGCTCCGCGCCGATGGTGCCGAGGTTCGCCAACATGCCGACTTCGACGGCGGCGGCATCGGCATCACCTCGTGGCTTGCCGCCAAGGTGGGCACCACACCGTGGCGCATGGACACGACCGACTACCGCCAAGCGATTGCCGCGTTGGCCGGTGGCCTTCGTATCCCACTCCCTGCCCGACTGCCGCCGGCCCCCTGGGACCCGACGCTCACCGACGTGATGGCCGATGCCGGGGTGGCCGTCTACGAAGAGGAACTGCGCGAACAACTCCTCGACGAGATGCAATGCACCCCAAGCCGGTAGCTCAGGTTCGGGTGAAGGTACCGAGACCGGTCTTGTCGAGGTTCTCGACCATCACCAACGAGGCCTGCCCGGCGGCACCGAAGCTCGGGAAGCTGACGGCGGCGATATCGAAGCCGTTCTCCCCGGGCGGCGAGTAGGTGAACACGTCGCCGTCCGAGTGGGCGAGGGGGAAATCAATCGGCTTTGGACCGAGCTTCAGCACCAGTGATCCGTCGGCATTCTCGGCCACGGTGGCGGGCCCGTAGAAGTCGTTGCCGAACGATCCCGCGTAGGCCGCCGAGGGTTGTGCCGGCTTGACGGTGGCGGGCCGTTTTTGGCCGGCGAGCGCGCTGGGGTTCGCCAGCATCTCCTCGAAGATCGGCCGGTATCTGCTCAGCCAGTCCGCCGTAGAGCGTTCCGGTCTGCGCCAGTTCGAGGAAGCTGGTGATCAACGACTCGGGTACACCGAGGGGGGTGCCGTTGGTGAGCACGATCATGCCGAGCCCGTCAGCCGGGACCAAGGTGAACGTCGTGCCCGTACCCAGCGTGAACGCGCCGAAATGACTGAACCGCACCTTGCCGGCATCGTCGGTGCCCACATTGAACCCCAGGCCATAGAAGCCCGGCCGACCACCGAACGTACGGGCCGGGCTACTGGTGATCTGCGGCGTGAGCACCGGGGCTAACGCTTCGGGCTTCACCACCTCACGTCCTTCGAAGGAGCCGTCGGCGAGCACCATGCGCATCCACTTCGCCATGTCGACTGCCGACGAACTCACGCCACCCGCAGCGCTCTGGGCATCGGGTTCACGTTGTTCGGTGGTGGGACGCCACGTGGCGTCGACGAGCATGTTGCCGGTGGCCTTGTTGGCTCGGCTCTCGAAGTCGGCGAAGGTGGAACTGGTGGACGTCATGCCGAGCGGGTCGTAGAGGCGCGCCTTCAGCATCGCCTCCCAGCTCGTTCCGGCCGCGGTGGCCACCGCTTCCGCGGCCGCCGTCATGCCGAAGTTGGTGTAGTGGTACGTAATGCGGAACGGGTCGAGCGGTTCGAGCCGAAGTCGGGCGAGCACCTCGGTGCGGTCGTAGCCAAGGTCCTCGAGGAGATCGCCGGCGTGCTCGGGCAGCCCACTGCGATGCGAGTAGAGATCGGCGATACTCACGTGTTGCGTGACGTAGGGATCGGCCAACGCAAAGGAGGGAAGGTGGCTCACCACCGGATCGCTCCAGGCCACCTTTGCGTCACCTACGGCGGAGGCCACGGCGGTGGCGCCCACCGGCTTCGACACCGACGCCACCTGGAACACCGTGTTCTCATCCACGAGATCCAGGTTCCCACCTGCTTCACGCCGAAGCCCTTGGCGTAGATGAGTTTGTCGCCGTGCACCACGGCGATCGACAGTCCCGGCAATCCGGTGTCGGCCATCGCCTTCTTGGTCAGCTCGTCAAGGCGTGCCACCGCAGCGGCCACCTGCGCATCGGAGAGCACAGCAGTGGTACCGGCCGCGCCGCCCGCGGGGGTGGTGCCCGCGGTGCCGGTGCCTCCCGTTCCGGTGGTGGAAGCGGGCGTGGCGGCACCGGGGATGGTGGCCGTCGTGCATGCGGCGAGCACGGCCAGTGGCGGTGCGGCAGCAGCGCCGGCGAGAAACGATCGACGATCCAAGGGGTGTCCTGTTCTCCGACGGGTGCGGGGCACGACGTTGTAGCTCCGATCACCGGCTTCCCGCGATCTCCGGCGATTTCTCACCGTCTCCCGCGATCTCTCGCAGTTGACCCCAACTCGTTCGGCGAACGGGTCTCACCATCCGTCGTGGACGGCACCATGCCCCCCAATGGCCGCTTCCCGAGGTCTGAACCTCAGGGGAGCGGCAGCCCGCGCGTGGCACGTCATCGGAGTCTCGACCGGGCCGACCTCGCCTGTGTTGTCGACGAACTCAAGCGGCGTTTGGGAGACGGCAGCCCTCCCGTCACCGTCGTAGTAAAGGGCATTTCGGCTTCGGAACAACGAGCCCTCGCGACCTGCTCGGCGCGAAGGGTGGTTCAATCGCCGCCGTAGAGCCGGTCCAGATCGACGAGTTCCACGTCATCACGTCGGTCGGCGGCGTCCCGCAGGTCTTTGTGGAAGCCGCCGTTGCCGGCGAAAAGCGCCAGCTTGATGGCGTTGGTGTTCTTGTTAGAGACGAGTTCTCGGATGTGTTCGAGACGAGCGAGGTCGCCCAGCGTTCGTTCCTTGTTCGTGAACTTCGCCTCGCCGATCAGGCGCACCTTCTTCGACGAGGCGGCGACGACGTCGAGTTCGTGGTCGAAGCCGTGCTCCCGACACGGCACCAGAGCGTGTTGAACCTCGCTGACCGAACCACCGGTCGTGGCCTCGGACGCGAAACGAGCGGTCCAGACGCGGGCGACGTGCGCGAAGTGGGGCCCGAGAACGTGGGTTCGGAAACGTTCGTCGGACGCCTGCCAGGTCGCCGCGATATCGCGCGCTTCGAATCGGGCGATGTTGGGCAGGGTGATGGCGTGGTGAAATCGCACGATCGGATCGGTGAGCTCGTAGACCGGCCTACGGTTCTTGAGCGCGTCTTGTCGGGCCACGACGAGTCCCGCTCGTTGCAGCGCGGTGAGCGGTCTCGACATGGCGGTCACGGGTCGGCCGATCGAGTTGGCGATCTTGGTCACTGTCGCTTCGCCTTTGGCGATTGCGGTGATGATCGATTGGTACAGCGCCCGATCGCCGAGGCTGCGGTCCTCGGCGAGGAGGTACTGATCTTCGCGGAACATCGCGTGTCCAGGGTTGAGGATGCCTTGGGCCAACCAATCACCGACGTCAGTCGGGTGTTCGGGCAGCCCGATCGTTTCGAGCATGTCTCGGTAGCCCGGCGTGCCGCCGATGATGGCATCGAGCTCGAACGCCACCGCTGGATTGTCCGCGACTCCCCAGAACGCGGCCGCCACCCGAAAATCGAATGGTTGAATCGCCAGTTCGAGAGTCGCTCGTCCCTTCAGTGCCGCGCTGCCTTCGAGGAGCCCAGCCATGACCGAGAGCGCGGATCCGCACAGGATGATCCGGGTGGCGGAGCGCGACGATGGCTGGGTCCGGGTGTCATCGGCGATGAGTTGGAGAACCGACGGCAACTCGCGGGCCACCGCAGCCATGTACGGGAACTCGTCGAGCACAACGAGTCGAGGCCGATCACCTGGGTTGTCGAGGATCGTGCGCAGCGCCTGCTCCCAATCGTTGAACGACACCGTCGCCGCGCTCGGGAAGCCGCGCTCTTGTGACCAGGCGTTGGCGAGGCGGTCGAGCGCGGGTTTGGCCTCTTGTTCAAGGGCTTGGTCGTAGAACCCACCGACCTCGTTCACGAGGTTGCGCAGCAGGAAGCTCTTTCCCATCCGGCGCCGGCCGTACACCACCCCGATGCGCGCCACCTCACCGGGATCGGTCGCGAAGTCGGCCAGGCTTCGCCACTCATCGCCTCGATCGAACACATGAGCAGGGGCTCGAACGGTCATGAGGATAATTATACATACGAGAATTATACTGGTGCGTATTAATTATTGTCGCCTTGTGTGGGACGAGGCCGACCCGAGGCGTTGGCGCGGCCGGGTTGCGGCCCGCGGCCTGGGCAACCGGATACCTGACCGAATTCACGTCGAGCGCCGCCAACGAAATGACACGATAGGTCCATCAGTGAGCCAGGAATCACCGGACATGAGGACCCCGACGGGGAGGCGCCGTGGGCGATGCAGTTCGTCGAGCGCGTGGAGAAAGCCGCACCCCCGACCGTGAGCGATGTGTGCGTGGCGCCGGGAATCATGACGGTTCGGCGAGGGCCGCTCGGTCGCGGAGCAAACCCAGCACCTCAGCCAGAAACCGGTCGAGCAGCGCGTCCGTTGTTGAGACCCATCGGCCGTCCGCAGACTTCGCGACCACCACTCGGCAAACTGCGACAGGTTCTCGTCTCCCACACACACCAGAAGTGATGCGCATGGGAGACCAAAACCCCTAGTTCTGGAGGTGGACGCCGACGGCCTGCCCGCTGAAGTTCGCAGTGGCGATGTCGTAGGGGCCGGCGGCAGTTGCGTAGTCGGTTCCTGCTGCGTATGTGCCGTCCCCGTGGTTTCGCAGAACCGTGATGGTGTTGCTCCCGGAGTTGGCCGCCACCAGATCGAGGTCGCCGTCGCCATCGAAGTCAGCCGCTTGCACGTCGGCACAGAATGCCCCGGTGTTGTAGGTGACCTGGGGGGCGAAGGTATCCACCGGAGCGGAGATGACGACCTTGATCATGGCCGGCGCCGAGGTAAGCGTGCCGTCGCTGTCCGTGAAGGTGAACGACTTCCCGTCGACAGCGCCGGTGACGGTGAACGCCCCGCTGGAGGGGTTGACCACGACCACGCCTGACGTGCTGTTCGTATTCAGCAGGAATGACCCGATCGGGTCGTTGTCGGCATCGGTGCACTTCAGGGTGCCGAAGGCATCACCCCCCAAGAGGTGAGCTTCAGCTCGTTGTGAGGTACCCGGGCCTTGGAGCCGTCACGGTAGTTGTTGATCAATGACGCCCAGCCGTTGGGGTAGTGCCAGGACCTGCGAGAATCGCCCGATGATGATCGATGAGTTGAGCCATCGGCAGAGGGCAACGCAGGCGAGCGGAGCGGCTGGCGGAGCGAATGGACGAACTTCGGGTCTTCGTCACACGGGCGGTGGGCGCTTACACGCCACCACGACGGATGCAACAAATCCCGGCCGAAATTCAGACATTTCGTGAAGCCAGCGAGAGGAGCGTCCGTGACGCGGTACCTCTCGAGGTGCCCGATGCCATGCGGCCAACCGTTGTCGCTGCCCTCCTTCACTGGCGCTCCGAGAAAGCAGACAACCTCGCCGGCGCCCTCGCCAAAGTAAGTGACCCATCCGTCGTTGCGCATCTCGCGGAGGAACTTCAAACGCTTGATGAACTCGTTGCCTCAGACTGGGTGCGAGGCACGGAGCCAGGCCAGGTACCGCAACTCGTCGACTTTGTCTCGCTTGAGATCGCTGAACGCGAAGTGCGGCGAGGGTGGGAGGCCGAGGCGCGGGAGTATGACGAGAAGTTTCATATCCTGCAGGCGCCTCAGATGCTGGTGAAGGACGTGTCGTACTTCCGGTCTGCCTGTGCAATGCGCGGCGCGAGCGTCGCGATAGCGTTCGTCGGTATCGACGACTTCAAGGGATTCAACACCGAAGTCGGGGAGACGATCGTCGACATCAAGGTGCTTCCAACGCTGATGAGGACGATGGAGTCGGTCGTATTCGGTCGTGGCTACGCCTATCGACAGGGTGGCGACGAATACGTGATCTGCCTGCCCAATATCGACCTCGATGAGGCCACGGCGGTTCTTGATCGACTACGTCAGCGCATAGCAGAGCTTGAGTTCGAAGGCATTGACCGCCGTGCGACCGTCTCAATCGGAGTCGCCCTGCTTCGTCCGTCTACGCCCGACACCATCGGCGAGGCCTTGGCAGCGGCCGTAGCGCAGAAGAACGAGGCGAAACTCAATGGTAAGGACACGGTTTGCGCCGTTGAGCGCTAGTCGACGTGTCGAGTCCCGATCACGAACGTCCATGCGTCCATCGAGCGGTATGCGCATAGTGGCAAGGAGTTGTGCGGCTTCTGGCGTCATGAGCGAGCGAACGCGACGAGCGGCGCGTAGTTGTCGCCGTCGGCTGCGTACAGGGCGTCGAGGTACTGCCGTCGAGTGTCGCTGTCTTCGTCGAGCTTGCCGCCAGCTCCCCAGGTGAAGATCGGTTGGTCGATCGCGGTCAGGTACAGGTCGGCTACCAGCCGCGTGCATCGGCCGTTGCCGTTGGGGAACGGGTGCATCGCTACGAGCCGGCGATGGATGCGCGCGGCGCGTTCGTCGGCGTCGAAGACATCGTTCTCGTGCCAGAACATGGCATCGTCGAGCGTCTGCTTCGTCTGGGTCGGGATCTGTGCAGGTTCGACGCCGATGTTGGTCCCGCGGCGACGCTGGGTGCCGGCCCACTTCCACACGTCTCCGAACATTCGGCGGTGCAAGTTGAACAGGAATGTGTAGCCGAGAACGAGAGTCTTACCACCCCTTCGCGCTTGGTCCGTGGCCCACGGCATCGCCATGGTGATGTTGTCGAACTCGACGATGTTGAGGTCCCCTCGTGTGGCCACGAACGCCGGGATGAGATCGACGAGGTCCTCCTCTTCGAGTGGCGTAGCGCCGTCAGGCTCGGGACCGATCGTGCGGAGGTTGAAGGTTCTTGGGCCCTGGTCGCGCGGCGAGCTCATCGGGTCATCCACTGGCGGTTGTCATCGATAACCTTCCGCGCCTGGAGGGCAAGCTGCTCGGCACGGCGGTCGGTTTCGACCGCTTGGTCTTCGAGATCCATGGTCGCTGCGACGTAACCGAGCGTCGCCGACGCGACTCGCTGAGCTTGCAGTTGAACGGTGTGCTCAAGGCTGGTGTTCGGAATGAGCGCGTAGACGAGCTGGCAGTCCAGGGCCCGCGCCACCTCGGCCAGCTTGCCGATGCTGATGGTCTCGCTGAGCTCGGATGCTTCGAGCTTGGCGATGTTCGCTTTCGTGACGCCTAGGCGTTCCGCCAGCGCCTCTTGGCTCATCCCGAGTCCGTTTCGGATGGCCCGGATCCAGCCACCACGCGGTCGCGCCAGCACCGGCTTGAGGTCCGCGGTGGCGAACTTTCGGTCTAGCTCCCGACGGGCCTGGGCTGCGCGTTCACTCTTTCGCATACTCGTAGGTTATCAAATCGAACAAGAAGGGATAGCTAGAAGGCAACTATTTAACTAAATGTGACTACCTATGGGTTGTCAGATCGTGATCCGATGCAGGACGGAGGTCGCCCTACGGCCGCACTGCGGGGTCTCAGCGAGACCATGCGGTCTCGGGTAGTCGCCGGAGGAACCACCGGGTCACGTCCACAGGGATGTCAGGATATTTTGTCGTGATCCTGACACTCGTACCCTGATGACATGAGTAGCGCGCCCGTTGCTGAGCAGGTTCGGTCCCGTGTCGAACACGGTGGCGCCCAGTTCTGGGAGGCCGCCGACTTCGACGATCTCGGTGATCGGTCCGCCGTGTGGCAAGCGCTGCATCGTCTCGTCGCCGGCAACGAGGTGCGCCGCGTGCGCAAAGGTTTGTATTGGAGAGGGGCGGTTGTGTCCGCCTTCCCTAGGAACGTGTCCCAGTAACCATTCGGCGTCTTCCGGCCAGCTTCGAATCTCGCGGCGTCTTCCGTCTCACCGCCCAAAACAGGGGGCTTTCGACGTCGAGTCCTTGCGAGAGTTCGAACCGTGGCTCGGAATCCGCTTTTCGAAGCGTTACTGGGAGTGGAGTTTCGCACTTTTGACAGGGGTTGGGGGCGGGTCGCCTGATGGTTGATAGGCGGTTAGCGCTGGTCGTGTTCGAAGGCTTCTAGGGACAGCGCTTCGAGTTCAGCGAGGAGGGCTCTGAGCCGTTTGGCGTTG
>JANOSD010000028.1:0-45738 GCA_031415655.1 Actinomycetes bacterium | reverse complement strand
ATGCGTTTGTAATCGACCTTCCCGTTCGGGGCCCGACCGATGGTGTCGATGAACACGACACTTTTGGGTGCCTTGAACGACGCCAGTTTGCCCTTGACGTGAGCGATGAGATCGCTCGCCTCGGCCGTCTCGGAGTCGTGCAGTTCCACCACTCCGGTGATGGCTTGCCCGAACTTGTCGTCGGGGAGCCCGACGACGACGGTGTCGAGAACGGCGGGGTGCAGCTTGAGTACCTCCTCGACTTCTTCGGGGAACACCTTCTCCCCGCCGGTGTTGATGCACACCGAACCACGGCCGAGCAGGGTAAGCGCGCCATCAACCTCGACCTGGGCGTAGTCGCCGGGGATGGAATAGGTGTCGCCGTCGATCAGCACGAAGGTGGCGGCGCTCTTTTCGGGGTCCTTGTAATAGCCCACCGGGGTGTGCCCGCGAACGGCGACGCGCCCGATCTCGCCCGAACCGGGCACCACGTCTTTGCCTTCGTCGGTGATCACCCGCGAGTTCTCGCCCAGGACAAACTTGGCCGTGCCGCTCGATGCGCCGGCCGACGAGACCGATTGCCCGAGGCCGATGGCTTCGGATGACGAGAAGGCGTCGATCAGCATCATGCCCCCGTTGTGTTTGAGGAGCGAGTCCTTGGTTTCTTGGCTCCACATCACACCCGACGACGTCATGAGCCATAGGGAGCTGAGGTCCCAACGGCCAGGGTTGGCGTCGAGGGCCTTGACCATGGGTTTGCCGAACGCGTCGCCCACGATCACGAGCATGCCGATCTTCTCGGCCTCCACCACATCGAGCATCTCTTCCACGTCGAAGCTGCGGTTGTCGAGCGTGACCACACAACCTCCCGATGAAAGGGTGATGAAACACGTGAACTGACCGGTGCCGTGCATCTGGGGGCAGCCAGGAAGCTGGCGTACCCCAGGCACGATCAGGTCCTTGCGCAGTTGCGCATAATTCTCGTCGGTTGCGGGCTGATGGAAGAACGCGTTGGTGGCTGCGACCACCGCTCGGATCAGCGACTCCTGGCGCCACATCACGCCCTTGGGCATGCCGGTGGTGCCACCCGTGTACATGAAAAGAAGGTCGTCGTCGCCGCGCCCCCAAGGGGGAAGGACGCGGGTCGTTTCCGTCGCCGCGGCTTGTTCGTAGGGGATTGCCCACTCCGGGCATTCGCCGGACTCGTCGTCGACCCAAAGCCAGGTCTGGATCTTTGGGAGCCGGTCTTTGATGCCTTCGATGCGCTCAGCGAATGAGCCATGGAAGACGACCGCCACGGCGTCGGCATTGTCCCAGAGATAGACCAACTCGTCGTCGGCGTAGCGGTAGTTGGTGTTGACGGGGACGAGGCCGGCCTTGAAACAGGCGAACATCGACTCCATGTATTCGGGGGAGTTGTAGAGGTATTGCGCCACCTTGTCCTGTTGCAGGGCGCCACGTTCGAGCAAGGTGCGGGCGATGCCGTCGGCCCGTCGGTCGAAGTCTTTCCACAGGATTCGCCGGGTGCCGTGGGCGAGGGCCTCGGCGTCGGGCAGGTTGTCTGCGGCGATCTCCCAGATGTTGGCGAAGTTCCAAGCCGGCATAGTTCCCCCTGAGGATTCGGTGAGCGGCGGTGCCTCACCGGTGGGTGTCGGTGACGGCGGGCAGGAGTCTACGGCGGAGCGAAACCGCCCTTCGCAACTCGGCGCGGTAACCTC
Organism: Actinomycetes bacterium; assembly: GCA_031415655.1. Lineage (GTDB taxonomy): Bacteria > Actinomycetota > Acidimicrobiia > Acidimicrobiales > Acidimicrobilacustridaceae > JAKOVR01. The sequence goes on along the minus strand of JANOSD010000028.1, from coordinate 44,041 downwards.
GGGCGGGAGCCAGCGTCGAAACGTTGACCAAAACACCATCCATGAGGAGACACCATGTCTGGAACTGTGGCCCGTACGGACGACGGCGAACTGTTCTTCATTCCCGAAGAACTACACGACTACCTCACCATCACCTCCGATGACCTCGCCGCGGCCGAATCAGAAGCCGACGATGTCGAAGGCTTCGCCCAGTTCCGACAGCAGCCGGCGATGAGGCTTGGGTTGAGCCTTCCGAAACTCGCACAACAGTGGCAAAATTTCGGTCCCGATCTACGGATGCCATCGGCGGGGTCGGATCAGTGCTCCGAAACGGGCGACTCCGGCACGATGGGGTGTCCGGGCTGACACCCAGTTCGGCCGCAGCGGCCGGGCCGACGCCATCCCGTCCTCTCCGGCGGGGCGCGAAAACCCGGCCCCGCGTGCGTCATCTCGCTCGCCACCAAGGCGTGTCCGTGGTCGACGCGGATCCCAATCGTGGCGCAATCCACCCGGCAGACCAATTGGTCCATGTGTGGTTCACCGGTGATCCTGCAGAGCTTGAGCGTCGATGGGCCGCGCATTTGGTGGAGCGCACACTGGCGAGTGAGTTGACCTTCGCCGATGACAACACCTACCGAGGAGCGCATGCCTGGGCCTTCGCCGCGTCGTTGCTTCCGCTCCCGATCATTGGGGCGGCGCTCGCAAAACCAAACCCATCCCGGGCACTCGCCGCAACGCTGTCGGCGCATGCCGCCGACGCCTCGGTCGACCGCTCCTCGATTTCGATCCATCACGCGTTGGCCATCGCCCACGGATGGCCGTCTCTGCGCGGGCAGCTGGGACGGGAGCCCATCACGCTGATCGGGATGGGGCGGCACGCGCAACTACTCACGCGGAACCTGCACGAACGAGTGGGAGCACCGTTGGTGATCGCCGGTCGAGACAAGGTGGCGGCACGTTCCCTGCTGGTTGTTTCGGGTTTGCCGGTGGCTCCCGGGATCGCGGTGACGAATCCGGATGCGGCGGTCGCATGGGCGAAGGGGAGGCGCGCCGTTGTGGTCAAGGGCGTCACGGGAGGAAACGGGGAATCGGTGTTCCTCGACCTGCGAGACGCGATCAGCATTCGTTCGGCAACCGCTCGTGTGCTCGCCGGCGCAACCCATGCCGTGGTGGAGGAGATGGTCACGGGTACGGAGTTCCGGGTCCACGTTGTCGCCGGCGAGGTGGTGGCGGTCTTTGCGCCCTCGCCGAAACGGATCGTCGGCGATGGGGCAGCATCGATCGGGGCGCTTTTCGCCGCCACCCATCCGGATTTGTGGGCGTCGGTCGAGAGGACCGAGTGGCTCCGTCGGCGGACGGTGCAGCACACGTGGGGCATCGGCGCGCGGCGCTGGACCGACGTTGCGCGCATCGTGCTGGAGCGGGGGACGCCGCTCACGGTGGCTCCCGGTACTGGCTCGGACATGCGAGCGGTGCCGCTCGACTCGGTGCACCGGGCGGATCGGGCGGCGATTGAGGCCCTCTTCCGACGCTTCGGTGGGGCCAGCGGTGCGCTCGACCTTGTGGTGAAGGAGCACGGGCGCGCGCTGAGCGACGGCGGTGCGGTCCTTGACCTCAACGTGCCGTGCGGGTGGGCCTACCTGGGCCGGCGGATTCCTGATTTGGCCAACACCGAACTCGAACGATGGTTGCCGGCATCGTTCCGGGCCGCGCACGGCCGGGTCCCCCTTCTCCTTGTGCCCACGATCCTCGGTCAACAAGACGACGAGGTCGGGCAGTGGTTCGACGCGATGTACCCTCGCGGTCGATGGCATCAGGGGCTCGACGACCGTGGGTGGTTTCCCGTGCTCGACGACCGACTCGCGTCTGCGCTCCTGGTGGGAATCGACGAAAAGGCGCTGTTCGACCATGGCCTGCCGGCCAATGCCAAGCCTCTGTTGATCGACGTTCACGGCCAGGCTTCGCCTGTGTTCGTCGACACGGTGCGTCGCGCCGGTGGGGCCGTGCACGTTGGAGTTTGGCCGATTCCGGCGGACCCCACACTGCCATTGTGACGGTTTGTGCGACCGAGCGACCGAGCGACTGAGCACCGAGCGCCGGACGGCTGGCGGGGAAGTCAGCCGTGGCCGGTGGTGTCGTGGTTTTCCTTCACGTACCGGTAGGAATTGGCGATCAGGGTCTCGAGCACCGGCGTGGCGACATCAGCGAGTCGTTTGATGTGGAGGCACGATCCCTTGACCTTGTGCGGTCCGAGAGCATCGAGCAGATCGGTGTCATCGGCGAATCCGCCGGAGAGGTAAAGCGTGAGGCTCGCCGCCCGCGGCGAAAAGCTCGCGGCCGCCATGTCGCCTTCCCTGCCGCTGTCGTATTTGTAGTGGTACTGGCCGAACCCGATGATCGCCGAACCCCACATCACTGGTGGCTCTCCCGTGACCCTGCTCATGATCGTGCAAAGCGCCTGGGCGTCAGTTCGGCGTTGTTCGTTGTCGAGACCGGCGAGAAAGTCGTCGACGGCGACCGTGGTCGCCTGCGTTTTGTTGGTGGATTCACGGGCCATTGGGTGTGTCCTCCGTAGTGCCGGGATTGAGAAAGAAGAGTTGTGCCAACCGACCATCGGCGATCGACGTGCCGAATGCCTCGGTGTAGGAGTGGAACAATCCGCCCGAAACCACGCCGAGACGGTTGGTGCGCATCTCGACACGACCGATCTCCTCCCACCGAGATCGGTCCTTGCCCTCGTCGAGGCAAAACCACCGCACGTAGTCGATCCCCGGTTCGGCCAAGGCCAACTCCCGCTGCTGTTGCTCGTCGGGGAAACGAACGAGGCCGGTGGGCTTGTGGCGAAAGATGCTCAGCCCGCCGCGGCATTGTGCGGGCGGATTGAGAAACAATACGGCGCCGAGGAAACACACGTCGATGTGCACATCGATGCCCTCCACCATCTCCTGCGTACGGAGACTGAACCGTCCGGTGCCGTCGGCGTGAGCAGCTACGAGCGGGGTCCCCACCTCCGCCGATATTCGGTCGACGTCGTTGGGGCAGGCCAGATAGTCGGAGTAGAGCCCCGCTTCGGGAGGCCCGTCCATCGGCTGGTAGTCGGCGGCGAGTGCCTGGGCCGTGCGGTCGGCAATATCGGGGGCAAAGTTGTCGACGTAGCCGGCGAGGCCGGCGATTTCGTCGGGGAGCTCGATGGCGGTGATGGTCATGGCGTCCGCACCGTAAGACAGCGCTGCCGGTGCATCGAGCATCGGATCATTCGGACGTGCGCATGCGGTTGGCCGTGTCTACCACGTGCTCGTAGGAAGTACGGATGATTTGCTCCAGCACGTCGAGATCGATGTCGCTCAGGCGCTTGAGATAGACGCAGACCTTGCCCACCTTGTGCGGGCCGAGCGTTGCGAGCAGGTGTTCATACTTGGCTACCCCGTCGACCAGGTACACCGTGAGGTTGGCCACCCCGGGGGAGAAGCCGGCGGCACCCATGTCGCCTTCTCGGCCGCTGTCGTATTTGTAGTGGCACTTTCCGAATCCGATGATGCTCGGCCCCCACATCACGGGAGGTTCACCGGTGATCCTCCGATACAGCTCCACCAGTTGCCGGCCGTCGAAGCGGCGCTGCTCGTTCTTCACGCCGGCGAGGAAGTCATCAACGGAAACATCCGTGGCCTTCGTCTTGTTGTCGGCGCTCGCCATGCGGCGAGCGTACTTTCGCGACGAATCGGGCGGCGACCAACGGTGAGTCGTCGCCTCATCGGCTCACCTCAGTGTGAGCGGACGGGTCGAGAAACGCGCGTGCACCGCAATCGGCGAGAAAAATGTCTCGATTTGATAGATCCGCTCGCCGGAGTGGCTCCGAATAGTCGGAGTAGAAAGTTCTGGCGTCTCCTCGCCTGTCTTACGCGTATTCGAAACATGGAAGCGTTTGAGATCTACCTTCATGGAGGTTTTTGTGCGGCAAACAGTCCTGTCCCGAAAAGGGGCCAAATACGCGAGCGGTGTCGGTACCGCGTTGGCGATCGTGGCGGGAGTGGCGGCCTTCGGCGGTCCGGTTCCGTCTTCGGCGTCAAGCCATCGGGAGGCCCCGCTGATCAGCGGCGACCCCCGAGCCGACAACACCGATGTGTACGCCTTCGTCAGCCCGGACGACGCCACGAGCGTCACCATGATCGCCAACTGGATTCCGTTCGAGGAACCCAACGGCGGCCCGAACTTCTTCTCCTTTGCCGAGGACACGCGGTACAACATCAAGGTCGACAACGACGGCGACGCGCTGCCCGACCTCACGTATACCTGGGTGTTCACCACCGTCATTCGCAATCCCGGCCAGTTTCTCTACAACACAGGCCAGGTCACGACGGTCGACGACCTCGATCTCAACTACTACCAGACCTACGACCTCACACTCACCCCAGAGGGCTTGCCACCGGTCACGTTGCTCAACGACGCCATTGCGGCGCCATCGCTCGTCGGCCCCGCGTCGATCCCGAACTACGCCCCGTTGGTTGATGGTGCCACCTACGACCTTCCCGGTGGCGGTCAGTCCTACGTTGGTCAGGCCGACGACCCGTTCTTCCTCGACCTCCGAGTGTTCGACCTCCTCTACGGCGGCGACCTCTCCGAAATCGGCGAGGACTCGTTGGCGGGTTACAACGTCAATGCCGTGGCGATCCAGCTACCGAAGACCGCCTTGGCCGGCCTTGGTGATCCTGCGGCGAATCCTGTCATCGGCGTGTGGTCCACCACGGACCGTCGAAGCGCTCGTGCCGCCGACGGCACGACGGTGGGAGACCCACCCTTCGTGCAGGTGTCGCGTCTCGGCAACCCCCTCATCAATGAGGTGGTGTTCCCCTTGGCATTGAAGGATGCGTTCAACTCGATTCCCCCCAATATCGACGCCACGATTCCTTCGGCCGTCGACGCGGTGACCAACCCGATTCTTCCTCCCCTGGTCCAAGCGATCTATGGAATCCCTGCGCCCGCCACCCCCCGGAACGACCTTGAAGAGATCTTCCTTCAAGGTGTGAGTGCCGACAACGCCGGGCTCGGCGGAGTCCCTGCCTCCGTGCTTCCGGTCGACCTCAACGGACACGACTTGAACACCAACCAGGCCACCCTGCAGCCTTCGGAGCAATTGCGTCTCAACATGTCGATCGCCCCGTCGGCTCAGCCGAACCGGTTAGGTCTACTTGCCGGCCAGTTCGACGGGTTCCCGAACGGTCGTCGCCTCGGCGACGATGTGATCGACATTGCTCTTCAGGTGATGATGGGTGCCGCCCAGACGGGCCAGATTGTGCAGCCCCTCGCCCGTGGTGAGTACGTCGACCGCAATGACCGCGATTTCCGTCCCACGTTCCCTTACCTCGCGTTGCCGCACAGCAGCGGCGTGAATCAGGGGCCGGACCGTCCGCCCCGCGCCTCCGAATTCGTGACCGTCAACCCCGACCGTGTGCTCGACACTCGTCCGGAGAATGGACCGATCGGATACGCAGGAGTGAAGCCGACCGCGGGACAGACAATCACCCTCGATGTCACCGGTATTGGCACTTCGATGGTTCCGACCGATGCGAAGGCGGTCGCCGTCAATCTCACGGCCACCCACCCCGGTGCGGCCGGGTTCTTGACCGCCTACAACTGCGACAATCCGAGGCCGAATGCTTCGAACGTGAATGTGCCCGGTGCCGCGAATGCGTCGGCAAGCAACATGTCGGTCGTTGGCGTGAGCGCGGCGGGAACCATCTGCATCTACACCGTGCAGCCCACCCACGTCATCGCCGACATCTCGGGCTACGTTCCGTCGACGTCGGGGATGACGCCTGCCATCCCCGAGCGACTGCTGGAAACCCGTGTCTCCGATGGTCAAGTTGGCTACGTCGGTGCGAAACCGACGGCGGGCCAGACGATCACCCTCGATGTCACTGCGGTTGGTACCAACCAGGTTCCCAATGGCTCGAAGGCGGCCTTCCTAAACGTGACCTCTGTCAACGCCGCCGCACCCGGGTTCATCACGGTGTACGCCTGCGACAAGCCACGCCCGACCACGTCGGCGTTGAACTACGGCATCGGCGAGGTGATTCCGAACCTCACGTTGGCACCGATCGCCGCCGACGGCACCGTCTGTGTATTCACGAACGCTGGCACGGACATACTCGTCGACCTTGTCGGGGTCGTTCCCGCCGGATCGGAATACACCGCGGCGGGGCCGCAACGCATCTTCGAGACCCGCGCTGCCGCTGGCCTGATTGGCTACACCGGGGCGAAGCCCATCGCCGACCAGGTTCTCGAGGTCCAGGTTTCTGGTGTCGGGGCCGCTGCCGTTCCGGCTTCGGCTTCGACGGTGTTCCTCAACGTGACCACCACCGACGAGAATCCCGTCGGATTCGCAACGGTGTTCCCGTGCGGAACGCAACTGCCCGACACGTCGAGCGGCAACTTCCGCGGTTCCACCACCGCTCACTTCGCAGCGTCGTCGCTTGGAACGTCGGGCCGAGTGTGCATCTATGTGAGCGATCCCACGCACGTCGTGGTCGACCTGGTGGGTTTCCTGCCCGGTATCGGTATCACCACCTGACCCGGCGATCACCGTCAATACACCCTTGTTCGCGGTTTCGTGTGGTGCCTCCCGTGAGGCACCACACGATCGCGATACGTCGAGGACCTACGTGAAACGATGGGCGGCATGACCCAACCCGAACCGGGTTCCCGTGCCAGGGGCAACAGCGGCCGCGACCCGGTTCCGACCCGGCGGCCCCGCCGACTGCTGTTCGCTGGTGTTGTGGTCACCGTGGTGCTCGTACTGGCGGGCTTCTTCGGCATCGAGCGGCCTTCGCCGTCGCTGCCGGCTGGCGACGAGGCCAAAGACGCGCCGAAGACCGTCTCCTTACCGGGTGCGCCGCCAGCATCGGCTCGGACGGGTACAGGACGCTCGATGGCGAGCCAGGTCGCGACCTTGCAGGCGAGCGTGGAGCGAGTTCCCGACGACTATGTCTCGTGGGCCACGCTGGGGATCGCCTACGTCCAGCAGGCGCGCGTCTCCGCCGACCCCACGCTCTACGCCCGAGCCGAAGCCGCCCTAGGCCGCTCGCTAACGATCAATGACACGGCCAACTTCGTTGCGTATGCGGGCCGATCCAACCTGGCGGGGGCTCGCCACCGTTTCGCTGACGCCAAGCGGTTCGCGCTCGAAGGGCTCGCCATCAACAGTTTCAGCGCGTTGCTCTACGGGGCGCTGAGCGATGCCGAGACCCAGCTCGGTGAGTACGACGCCGCGGCCAACCATGTCCAGCGGATGGTCGATCTCTCTCCCGACACCTCGTCGTACGCCCGGGTCTCCTACACCTGGGAGCTGAGAGGCGACACGGCGAAAGCCACGGAGCTCATGCAGCAAGCCCGCGCCGCTGCACCCAATGGCGACGACAAGGCTTTTGCCCTGTCGTACCTGGGTGAAATCGCCTTCGATCAGGGCGATGCCAACGCTGCCCTCGGTCACTACCTTGATGCCCTGAAGGTTGCCCCCGACGACGTTTTCGCCCAGGCGGGGCGGGCGAAGGCCCTCGCCGCCACCGGGCAGATTCAGACGGCGCTCGACGGCTACGCCGAGCTGGTCGAGCGGATCCCCGATCCGCTGTATCTCATCCCGTACGGCCGTCTTCTGGAGAGCCGGGGACAGATCAAGGAGGCGGACGAGCAGTATCGGGTGGCGAGGGTGGCCTGGAAACTGTACGAGGCCAATGGCGTGGAGCCCGACGCCGACCAGGTCCTTTTCGTGGCCGACAAGGGCGACCCGGCGGACGCCCTGCGACTGGCCGAGACTGCGGTAGCAGCTCGTCCGTTCCTCGCCGTGCAGGACGCCTACGCCTGGGCCCTCTACCGCAACGGTCGTTACGACGATGCGCTGCGCGCCAGTAAGGCGGCACTCCAACTCGGGACCCGGAGCGCAAGGTTCCACTTCCACGCCGGAATGATCCATCGGGCCATGGGCGCGAATGATGCGGCCCGGACCGAACTCACCACCGCCGTCGCCATCAACCCGAAATTCGATCCGATCGACGCTGGGATCGCCGCCAAAACGCTCGGCGAGCTCGGGGCCGAATGACCCGCCGACTTCTGCTCCTCGGCGTCGTAGCCGCCGTGGCGGTGGCCGTGGGTCTCGTCGTTCTCCCCGCAGGCTCGGCATCGGCCCACCCGCTCGGCAATTTCACCGTGAATCACCTCAGCCAGCTGAGGCTGGGTGCCGACGGCATCATCGTCGATGCCGTGGTCGACACGGCGGAGATCCCGACGGCGCAGGCCCTCCCGGACGTGGACACCGACGGCAACGGCGACGCCAGCACCACGGAACGCGACGCCTACGCGCAGGCTCGATGTGCGCAGGTGGCCAGAGCGCAGGTGCTCACGATCGACGGGGTTGTCCAAGTCGTTGTTCCAAAAGAGGCACGTTTCGAGTACACACCCGGCCAGGCCGATCTCCCCACGGGCCGGCTGAACTGCACACTGCGAGTTGAGGCCGGCCTGGCCGAGGGCTCGAAGATCGGTTTTCGGGACGACTTCGCACCGGGTCGTATCGGCTGGCGTGAGGTCGTGGCGGTGGGCGACGGCGTGGAACTCCGTGCATCGGACGTGTCCGCGGTGAGCATCACCGACGGACTTCGGACCTACCCAGACGAGCAGCTAAATGCCCCTCCACAGGTGAATGAGGCGACGATCACGGTCGGTGTCGTTCGCGGCCCTCTGAGCGCCGAGGGAACTGCCGGTCGCAGTGCCATCGACAGCCTCGGGCCGGCTGCCCGGGCTCCGGCATCGGGCCCGGTTGAGAGCGTCCAGCGGCTGTTCGAGGACTTGGTCGGCCGCCGCGACCTGACCCTGCCCGTCGGGTTGCTGGCCGTTGGCCTGGCCATGCTGCTCGGCGCTTCGCACGCGCTGCTCCCCGGCCACGGCAAGACGATCATGGCGGCCTATATCGCCGGTAGCGAGGGAACCATGCGCGACGCCGTGCTCGTCGGCGCCACGGTCACCGGCACGCACACGAGCGGGGTGCTGGTGTTGGGGCTCACCCTCACGCTCTCCACCGCGTTGGCGGGCGAGACGGTGATTGCCTGGCTGGGTGTCATCAGCGGTCTATTTGTGGTCAGCCTGGGCGTGGCCCTGTTGGTTGGGACCACCCGACGCGGTGGCCGTTTCGGGTTGTCACTCGAGAACCACCACCACGGCCCCTTCGGCGGTCATACCCATGACGGTCATACGCATGACGGTCATACCCACGATCACGGTCATACCCACGGTCACAGTCACGGTCACGACCACGCCCACGACGGCCACGATCACGGTCATACCCATGACGGTCATACCCACGCCCACGACAGTCACGATCACGGTCACGACCACGACTACCACGGTCACGCCAGGGTCCACAGCCACGGTGGTCACCTCGTGGTTGAGCTGGACGACGAACTCGATCAGGAGAACCTGCGGGAGATGCAGGATGAACTGGTCCACGTGCACGACGAACTGGTCCATCAGCACCAGGATCCCGGGTCGGAGACGGCACCGCCCCAACGCACCATTTCCCGCCTCGGTCTCGTGGGTATGGGAGCGGCTGGAGGGCTGGTTCCGAGCCCGTCGGCGCTGGTCATCCTCCTTTCGGCGATCGCCCTGGGACGCACTGCGTTCGGGGTCCTCCTCGTACTCGCCTACGGCGTCGGGATGGCGGCGACCCTCACCGGGGCCGGCGTCCTCCTCGTCTACGTGCGGGACCGGTGGGTCAATCGGCTCACGCAAGGGGCCACGCGACTGGGCGATCGCTGGCGCCGCGTGATGGCCTTTGTCACCCCGATGCTCATCGTCGTCGTGGGCGCCGGATTGGCCGTGCGCAGCTTCGTATCCCTTTGAGTTTTGTTGGCGGTGCCCACCGGGGCGAGGGGGGCCGGATTGGCATGCAGGGATGCACATGGGCGAATCTGCACGCCACCAGGTAGGAGCCTGTCAAAGGTTCACGGAGTCTTCTCGTCCACGCCGGTCTCGGCGGACGCCGCTGGTCAGGTCGCCCGAGTGATGTAGGCGTTGGCGGCCTTCAGGCGGGTCCGGATCTTGGCGCGATTACGGGACAAATCCTGCGTCGTCGGCGAGATCACGGAGAGCGCAGAAATGGAGCAGTATTGAGCACCGTTCGTCTGGAGTGTCTGGCCAGTCCACAGAGCCCCCAGTGCCCGCAGCGGTCAACCAGTCAATCAACAACGGAGCCGGGCGACCGGCCGCGAGAGCAAGGAACGACCAATGAGTGAACAGCCCGCCCACGAAGAGACCCACACCCATGAGCACGACCATGGGGACGTGCACCATGAACACCCGCACACCGGACACGACCATGCCCACGTGGAACACGAGCATGAGCACGGGCACGACGGGTCCACGCACGCCCACGCTCATCTCCATGAGGCGGGACTCGAGGCCGATCACCAGCACCCGCACTGACCTTGCTGGCCTGGCACGTCAACTGACGGCCCTTTGCGGTTGCGTGCTTCAGCTCGTCTGACAGTCGCGGCATAGACCGCTGATGACGACATGGCTCGGGGCGGCGACGAAGCCATGATCCTTCGCGAGCCGTTTTGTCACCGGTGCGAAGATCGCTGAACCCAGCTCGATGACCTCACCGCATTGGCTGCACACGGCGTGGTGGTGGGCATCACCGGTGAAGTGGTAGGTGGACGGGCCGGGGCCGAGACGCACGTTGACCAGAATGCCCGCTTCGGTCAGGAAATCGAGCGTGCGGTAGACGGTGGACAAATGAATGTCGGGGTGGTCGGCGTGAACCAGATCGGCGAGCGTCTCAACGGCGAGGTGCTGGCCATCAGCGGCAGCAAGTTGTTCGAGCACGGCACGACGGGCGGTGGTGATGCGCTCGCCGCCGGCTCGCAGGTGGGTGAGGGCGGATTCGACGTCGTGCTGGTGGGCCACGCCTCCATCCTACGCCGAGCTTCAGTTGCGAGCGCTTTGCACCAGCGATGCTGGCGCCGAAACCGGATTGCGGCTAGCTTCTTGGTGCGAATAGATCGCAGCCACGAGGAGAACGCATCATGTCGGGCCAGTCCAAAGTCGGGTTACGGGGAGTCCTGGTTTTCGCCACACTGATGGCTGGTGCATGCTCGTCGACACCGAAGACCGGCGCAACCAGCGGGACCGGTGGCGGAGGGGCGACGGTGGCCCCGGGCGCTCGACTGGTGGTAGCCACGACGGTGGCGCCAATCACCAGCATCGCCGCAGCAGTTATCGGCGACAAGGCCGATATCAAAGGCATTGTCCCCGAGGGCACGAACTCGCACACGTTCGAACCGCCGCCAAGCACAGCGGAGTTGCTGTCGAGCGCCGACATCGTGTTCATAAACGGGTTGCAACTTGAGGAGCCGACGAAGAAGTTGGCCGAGACCAACAAGAAAGCCACCTCGACGTTGGTGGAGTTAGGAAACGAAACGATCACCGAACCCGAGTACCTCTATGACTTCTCGTTCCCCAAGGACGAGGGAAAACCGAATCCTCACCTGTGGACCAACCCACCGATGGCCAAGAAGTACGGCGAGATCATCCGCGACACCATGGTCACTCGCGACCCCGCCAACGCTGCTACCTACAAGGCCAACTTCGATGTGTACGCCAAGAACGTCGACGCTCTCGACCAGGCGATGCGAGAGAGCTTCAAATCGCTTCCCGCCGAGAGGCGCAAGCTCCTCACCTATCACGATGCCTACGCCTATTTCGCGAAGGACTACGACTGGAAGGTGGTCGGGGCTATCCAGGTGGCCGACTTTGAAGGGCCCTCCCCGAAAGGGGTCGCAGCGCTGATCGATCAGGTCAAGGCCGAAAACGTGGCCGCCATCTTTGGGTCGGAGGTGTTTCCCAGCCCCGTCCTCGAGCAGATCGGCAAAGAAACCAATGTCCGCTACGTCGACGTGCTGCGCGACGACGACCTGCCCCAAGAACCCGGCCAGCCCGATCACTCCTTGATCGGGCTCCTGCGTTTCGACTACCAGACCATGACCGAGGCACTCGGGGGCGACGCAACGGCATTGAAGAACCTGAACGTGTCTCTCCCCACCCCCGACACCGCCTCCTATCCGCAGTGAGCCGCGAAGTCGGCACCAACCTGATTACCGTCGAGCATGTCTCGGCGTCCTACGGCACCCAACGTGTCGTCGAGGACGTCACCCTGGCAGTTCAGGAGCACACCTTCCTGGGTCTCGTCGGCCCATCCGGCGCTGGCAAGACCACACTGTTGCAAGTCTTGGCCGCCGGCTTCACGCCGAGTGCCGGTCGTGTCGAACGTCGGCCCGGCCTCACGATTGGCTACGTGCCCCAGCTCCAGTCGGTGGACTGGAAGTTCCCGGTGACGGTCACCGAATGCGTGTTGCTCGCCCGCACCGCATCACGATGGTTCCCGTGGCCCACCAGCGATGACCGCAACCGCGCCGCCGCTGTCCTGGAACGCCTTGGAATAGGTGGCCTTGGTGGTCGCCACATCCGTGAACTCTCGGGCGGACAGCAGCAGCGGGTGTTCCTCGCCCGTGCCTTGCTGGCGGAACCCGACCTGCTCCTCCTCGACGAACCCACCTCGGGGGTCGACCTGCGGACGCGCCACGAAGTCCTTCACCTGCTCGCCGACCTCCACGCCGACGGATTGGCCATCGTGTTAACCACCCACGACCTCAATGGCGTCGCCGCTCATCTGCCCGAAATCGCCTTTCTGAACCGGCGGCTCATCGCCCACGGTCCCACCGAAGAGGTCCTCACCCCCATCAACCTCGAGCAAACGTACGGCGCAAAAATGGAAGTGCTCATCCATGCCGGCCTCCCCGTCGTGCTGCCCGCCCCGCTCACTCTGAAACGGACCGGCTGAGCGCGGTGTTTCGGCCCTTCGCCTTCGAGTTCTTCCGCAATGGGCTGCTCGCCGCCACCCTGGCCGGCGCCCTGTGCGGCGCCGTTGGCTGTTACGTCGTGCTCCGGGGCATGAGCTACATCGGCCACGGTCTGTCCCACGCCGTGTTCGGCGGTTTCGCCGTCAGTTCCGTGATCGGGCTCAACTACTTCCTTGGCGCGGGACTCTGGGGCCTCGGCTCGGCGCTGCTGATCGGTCGGGTCGGCCGCCGGCGTATCGGAAGTGACGTCGCCATTGCGGTGGTCACCACGGCGTCCTTCGCCTTCGGACTCGCGCTCATCGACGTGTTTGGCACGCCCGCCACCAACGCCGATGCCGCCCTCTTCGGAAACGTGCTCGGCGTCACCACCAGCGCCATCATCGGCATCGTCGCCGTCTGCGTCATCTCCAGCGCCGCCATCTTCCTGCGCTACCGGGCGCTGCTGTTCACCAGCTTCGACCCCGAAGTGGCCAAGGTTTCCGGTGTGAACATCGGACGCACCGACGCCCTCCTCATGGCCATACTCACCCTGGCGGTGCTCGTCTCCATGAACATCATGGGGGTCACCCTCGTCGCCGCCGCCATCGTCATCCCCGCCGCCGCCGCCCGCATGCTCACGCAATCGTTCACCAAGATGCTCATCATCGCCACCGGCATCGGTGCCCTCAGCGGTTTCGTCGGGATGAACGCTAGCTACCACCTCGACATCGCCTCCGGGCCCACCATCGTCCTCACGAGTTCGACAGTCTTCGCCGTCGCCTACATCATCGAGGCCATCCGACATCACCAGCACCAACCCGCCAGCGTTTGAGCCGCTCATCGAAGCGTTGCGGGGCACTCCTAAGAAACGATCGGGCTGCCCGTTTCCCAGAGTGAGGCCACCGGAATCGCTGAGAAGCGAGGATCAGGACCGAGTTGGATCGACGTGGGGCCGGTGTAAAGCACGAAGCCGTGGAGGAAGTCGTCGCCGCATACGTCCGCCAATCGCCGCAGGCCGCGTAGGTCCTTCTGGCTGACGCTCACGGAGGACTTCACTTCAATCCCCACGACGCGTCCGTCGTCGGCTTCGAGCACCACATCGACTTCGGATCCGTCGTGCGTCCGGAAGTGATGCAACGAAATAGGCGAATCAAGCCAGGACGCCTGCTTGGTGAGTTCGCCCACGACGAAGGTCTCGAGGACGGGGCCGAACCAAGTGTTCAGCAACAGGGAACGCTCGTCGAACCGCGCGAGCGATGCAGCGAGGCCAACGTCAGTTAGGTGGAGTTTGGGATGGCGTGCCAGGCGGGTGACCCGGTTGCGGTGGTAGGCGGGAAGCCGCTGAATGAGAAATGTTCGCTCAAGCAAACGCAGGTATCGTTGCACCGTGTCGAGGTTGGCTTGGAGATCGTTGGCGATATCGCTGGCGTTGAGCACCTGTGCAGTTCGGTGCACGCACGAATGAAGCACCGCGCTCAGAAGCGCGGGCTGGTTCACCCGGACCAAGAGGCTCAGGTCCCGCTCGACCACACGATCCAGATAGCTCCTCTGCCAACGTCGCCGAGCGTCGGGTCGCTCCCTCCGAATAGCCTCAGGAAAGCTTCCAACGACGGCGGCATAAGCGAGGTCGGCCCTTGTGCACGCTGAAGCTGGCCTGCTTCGAAACGATTGCGGATCGGAAAATGCCTGCTCGAGGAATCGTTCCGTCAGACCCCTTCGTTCTCCCTGCGAGAAACCCCAGACGGCGAGCCGGTGAATGCGGCCCGTAAGCGTTTCCGTTCCCCGGGGCAGGAGATCCTCTGTGGTCGAGCCGCTGAGCACGACGAGGCCGGGGCGACGCTCTTGATCGACCAAGTCCTTGATGGCGTGAAGCAGGGCAGGCACGGCTTGGTACTCATCGATCAGGATGGGGAAGTCCATCGCTTGAAGGAACCCAACCGGATCGGCCTGTGCAACCTCCCGTGTGCCGAGGGCGGAGACATCGATCACGGGGGTCCCTGCGGATGCCCCGATCTGACGAAGGATGGTGGTCTTACCCGCACCCCGTGGACCCTGTACGAGAAGTGCTGGTTCGTCCTGAAGTAGGTCGAGAATGTGGTCGTGAGCTCGTCTCGGGACGGTGAGCATGGATCGACCGTACTCCACGCTGCTTGTCGAACGAGAAAAATGGCAAAGAAAACGGGTAAATATGTGGCATCAAATCGGTAAAAATACGGCAATTCAATCGTAGAAATAAAGTTCGAATAGCCTATATCTATTAGGTATGCGTGATATCGGCCGCAGATTCGGATCCGGCACTACTGGCGCGTCAGAGTGGACGTTTTCCACCACAATTCCGGGAAGGAGAGGAACCGTCATCGCCCATCCGGGGCGCGCCGCCTTCGGTGCACGGACCGCAGTCGTCGTCGAAGGAACCACAAGGGCGGTTCTCACCGGCCCCGAGGTTGCCGGCGACCCTGCCGAGGAGATCCCCGAGTTGCTATCGCTCGGAGGGGGAAAATCCGGCACCGGTGCGTTGCTCGAGGTCGTCCCACAGTTCGGTGATGCGGGCCGATGCTCGTCGACCGGTAGCGGTGAGCGACACCTGCCAAGCGCGGGCATCGGTGGGGCTGGGCTCTCGTTGGAGGAAGCCACGGGCGACCATGCGCCGCACGATTTTGGCCATCGTTGGTGCCTCGACCCGCAGTGCTTTCGCCAGTGCCGCTTGGGTGCTCGACCCCACCGACCCGACCAGAAGCAAGACCTGCTCTTGCCCGGGATAGAGGCCGTGCTCAGCCAGCATGATGGCTGCCGCATTGCGATGGGCACGGGCGAGACAAGCTGTTGGCGACGACCCTCGGTGGATTGCCCTACCTGAACGAGTTCGAGCGCGCGTCGCTGGAGATCAACAGGGTGGGCAACCAGGGGGAACCGGAGATCCAACGAAAGGCCCGGCCGATCATCATCGCCCCGCCGGCTCCTACCGGGCGGGCGAGATCAGCGAGCGTTATTTCGCCAAGACGCCACCCACGACAGCTATATGGAGTTCGCCAACCGTGCCACTGCAGGTGGAGGGAGTCCGTGGCAACGACGGGCGGCGTTCCGTGACCTCCTCGATCAAGCGAGGGTTTGCACTAAAGTGAACCGTTGGCAGCCGGAGGAACGTTGCGACACACACACACACACACACACATTCACCCAGCCATCCTGGGTAGGGCGTCAGTGCGGCGGCGGGTGGCCCCCGCATGCGCACTTTTGACGTTGTTGGCATCGTGTGCGAGCACGGCGCCGGCCGACCGACCGGCGAACTTGCCGACCCCGTCATTCGGGGCCTCGGCCACGTCAATCACGCCCTCCGGTTCCGTGCCCACGGCGCCGGGAGCAACGCTGTCGTCGGCGCTGCTCATACAAACCGGCGACCTTCCTGGGTGGGAGTTCGACACGAAGTTCAGTTCGATGGAGCCGATTGTTCCCGCCGCCGCCGACACGAAGTCGGCGGTTGACCTCCTCTGCCCTGCTGCGAACCGCGACGCGTTCAGCCGGGCGATGGGAGGGCGGCAGGTCATCGGCTTCTCTTCCAACGACGAGGGAAGCGCCCTCGTGCAAAACATCATCGATGATGCTCCGGGTCAGGGCACTGCGGCCGCTCTGTTGGGGGCGATGGAGTCGTGTGTCGGAGCTACATGGTCGAATGCCGGGGCCCTGGGGGTCGACCAATCCTTGGCGTTGGTCCCGGCCGACCAGCTCGGCGAGGCGTCCAAGGCGTTCAAGCAGGTGACATCGAAGAGCGGGAGGGTAGGGGCGGAAAACTTGTTCGTCGTTGGTAAGTCGGGGAACACCGCTGTGGTGCTGAGCGTGTCGTCCTTGGGCGCCAGCGCCGACGGGAAGACGATCGACCTTGCGCCGATCATCGCTGCCGCCAACAAGCGGCTCGCATCGGCAGCGCCCAGTTGACGATGTCGTTTTCGGGCTATCGGCTTTCACGTGTTGTGGTGGTTGCGGAGCGAGCGATGCCGATTGCGATCCCGTGAAACCCGTGGCCATCGGGTCGTGGGTAGGCAGGCCATCAAGAGACCACCGGATCATGTTTGACGGCGGTGCCGCGACCACCGGTCCGTAGACAAAGCAGACATCGGCGAGGTGGTGCGAGCGTTCAACGAACGACTTGACCCGACTGACAGTCCCAACGGCTCAGTGTTTGGTAGGGGTCCATTTCACGGGGAGGCGTTTGATGCCGTGGATGAAGGCGCTTTGGAGCATGTCGGGTTCCGCGGTGGCCTCGATGTCGGG
Source organism: Actinomycetes bacterium (assembly GCA_031415655.1). Taxonomy (GTDB): domain Bacteria; phylum Actinomycetota; class Acidimicrobiia; order Acidimicrobiales; family Acidimicrobilacustridaceae; genus JAKOVR01. The sequence continues at coordinate 26,912 of JANOSD010000028.1, read as the reverse complement.
CATCACCCGGAAGATTTCCTCGAACATCACCCGGATCTCGCGACGGGCCAGGTTGGCGCCGAGGCAGAAGTGGGGGCCACCGCCACCGAAACCGAAGTGGTCGTTCGGGGTGCGTCCGAGGTCGAATCGATACGGATCTTCGAACACCGCTGCGTCGCGATTAGCCGAGTTGTAGAACATCACCACCTTCTCACCCGCCTTCACCTCCGTGCCGCCGATCACCACATCGTCCACGGCGGAGCGGCGGAAATGGATCACCGGCGTGGCCCATCGCACGATCTCCTCGACGGCGGTGGCACCGAGGCCGTCGATGTCGGCGAGCCACCGCTGCTTCTGGTCGGGGAATTGGGTCATGGCCCAGAGGCCGTGACTGATGGCCGTGCGGGTGGTCTCGTTTCCCGCCACCACGAGCAGCAGAAAGAACGAACCGAGCTCGCTCGGGGTGAGCCGGTGACCGTGCTCCTCACCGTCGTCGGTGGAACTGGGAGCAGCGTCTTCGAATCCGGCACCATCGAGTTCGGCGTGCATGAGCCGGCTGACAATGTCGTCGGTGGGGTTGACGAGGCGATCCTCGCCGAGCGCCAAGCCGTATTGGTGCAGCTCCATGCCCGCATTCATGAGCTGCTCCATGGTGTTCACCATCTCCGGGTCGCCCACCCCGAGGATGATGTTGGTGAGCTCGTAGATGCGAGGGAGGTCGGCTCGGGGGATGCCCATCATGTCGCAGATGATTTGCAGCGGGAGCATGGCGGCGATGTCGCTCACGAAGTCGCATTCACCCCGCGGACCCAGCGCATCGGCAATGTCGCGAGCCTGTTGGCGCACGGAATCTTCGATGCGCGCCACTTGTTTTGGGGTGAAGCCACGGTTCACGATCCCGCGCAGCTTGGTGTGTTTCGGCGCGTCCATATTGATGATCGAGCCGAGCCACTCACCCATCTCGGCGGGGAGGTCGGCGATCTGCGACGACGGCGACGAGCGGAACCGCGACGCGTTTCGACTTACCTGCGATACGTCGGCATGGCGGGCGAGGGCCCAGTACCCCGGGCCGGGCGGAAGGATCTGCGCACCAGTAGTGGGATCGGCATAGTCGGGCTCGTCGAAGAACGCCAGGCCCTCTGTCTCACGCATCCCAAGCAACATGCGTTCTCGGTCCGGACCCATCCACTGTGTGAGATCGGTGAAGTTGACCTCGTCTGGGGCGAGCGGTGACGACGGAACATCGGTGGTGCCCATTTGGACCTCCAGGAGGAGTACGACTGCCATTCGACGGCCTGCGAAGCACACTACGCCAGTTGTTGACGCTCGGGTCAGTGGCCGTACGCTTGCCCAACCGGCGAAGGGCGCAGCCCACGGCCAAGGGGAATCCATGGACTTCGAGCTGCCAGCAGAAGATGACGAACGGCGCCTTGCGGTGCGAGCCTGGCTCGCCGATCATCCTGATCCGAGTGGGAACGACCTCGCCCATGCCGGCTATGTCGCGCCGCACTGGCCGGCACCGTGGGGGCTCGATGCTGATCCGATCCACCAACTGATCATCGACGACGAGTTGCGGCGGGCGAACGTGAAACGTCCGGCGAACATGATCGGTATTGGCTGGGCCGGCCCCACGATTCTGCATGCCGGAAGCGACGCCCAGAAAGATCGTTTCCTCTTTCCTCTCCTCGCTGCCGACGAGATCTGGTGTCAGTTGTTCTCGGAGCCGAACGCCGGGTCTGATCTCGCCAGCCTCGGCACCCGGGCGGTGAAGGACGGCGACGAGTGGATCATCAACGGGCAGAAGATCTGGACCTCTCTGGCCCAGTTCTCCGCGTTCGGCATTCTGATCGCCCGTACCAACCCCGACGCGCCGAAACACAAGGGCGTCAGCTACTTCATCTGTCCGATGGACACGCCCGGCATCGAGATCCGGCCCATCATCGAGATGACAGGCGGCCATACCTTCAATGAAGTGTTCTTCACCGATGTTCGTCTCCCCGCCGATTCACTCGTGGGGGATGAAAACGAGGGGTGGTCACTGGCCAAGGTGACGCTGGGCAATGAGCGGGTGTCGCTGTCGGGTGGCGGGGCACTTTGGGGCAACGGCCCGAATGCGTATGACCTTCTGGATCTCGTGAAAGCCACCGGCGGGTGCCAGGACGTGCACCTTCGCCAGGATCTGGCCGCGCTGTTCATCGAGGCGGAGATCCTGCGGCTGATCCGGCTGCGCACCGTGTCGGCGGCGATTCGTGGCGAGGCTCCCGGGCCGGAGGCATCGATTCGTAAGGTGCTCGCCGACGAACACGGCATGAGGATCATGGAGTTGGCGAAGAACCTCCGCGGTGCCAATGGGATGCTCGAGGCTGGCGCCGATGGCGACACGGGTGTCACGGTGGACGAAAACATGATGCGTACCGGCGAGGTGAAGTGGGCCGATCCGTGGATGTGGCACTTCGGTTTCCTCTTCAGTCAAGCCCTCACCATCGGCGGAGGCACCGGTGACGTGCAGCGCAACATCATCGCCGAGCGTGTCCTTGGGTTGCCTCATGACATCGATGTCGAGGTGGGGAAGACCTGGGCCGAAGCCCAACGAGACACCATTCGAGTTTGATCGGTCACCGGCGCGTTGCAGGGTTTCGTGCCGGTTACAGCGACGCCCTACGGTTTGGCCATGGCCCGACGCAAGGACGAGCAGAAGTTCAAGCGCAACAGCAAGGTCGTCGCCGCAATCGACCTTCCCGACATCCCTGCGGGCACACCGGGCAAGGTGATGATCGTGGGCGGCCTCACGTGGATCCGCTACTTCGTGCAGTTCGACATGGGCGACGACATCGTGATCGACCGTTCGCTGGTTCGCCAGGAATGGCTCATGGGAGCCGACGAATGGACCAAGACCAACAATGAGGCCGAGCGTGAGGCCTACCGTGCTCGCCGCGAGGCGGAACGGGCCGTCGAGCGCGAGGCTGCGCTTGCCGCACGGGCCGAATCCACCGCAGGGTAAGATCAGGCCACGACGGGAACGATTCTTCGATCGTCTCGATCCATCACAACCGATACGAACCCCAGCCGTGCGCGCGGTTCGGGTCCATCTAGGGGGAACCACATGAAGCTCGGAATGCAACTGTCGTACGCCGGCGGATTCAAGCAATCGGCGGCGCAGGCTATTGCCCTGGAGAAGGCCGGCCTCGACATCGTTTGGGTGGCCGAAGCCTATGGCTTCGACGCCGTCAGCTTCATGGGGTACCTCGCCTCCGTCACCGAGCGGGTCACGATCGGTGCGGGAATCCTGAACATCTATAGCCGCACCCCGTCACTGCTGGCCATGACCGGCGCCGGCGTCGACGCTATGAGCGACGGTCGTTGCATTCTCGGTCTCGGAGCGTCGGGCCCTCAGGTAATCGAAGGGTTCCACGGCATCCCCTACGACGCGCCGATCGGCCGATCCCGCGAGATCATCGAGATTTGCCGGTTGATCTGGAAGCGGGAAGCGCCCCTGGAGTACACCGGCAAGTACTACACGCTGCCCCTCCCTGCTGATCAGGGCACCGGGCTTGGCAAGCCGTTGAAGATCATCGGCCACCCTCGCAAAGACATCCCGATCTACCTTGCGTCGCTTGGTGCCAAGAACGTGCAACTCACCGCGGAACTCGCCGACGGGTGGCTGCCGATTTTCTATATGCCGGAGCGGGCCCACTCGGTGTGGGGTGACGACCTCGCCAAGGGCGCGGCCAATCGGCCGGCCGAACTCGGTCCCCTCGAAATCGTGGCCGGCGGAGCGGTGTGCATCACCGACAATCCCGGTCCGATCCTCGACTTCGCCCGCGCCCAGTACGCGCTCTACATCGGCGGCATGGGCGCCCGCGGCCGAAACTTCTACAACCAGTTGGCCATCCGTTACGGCTACGAGAAGGAGGCGAAGGAGATCCAGGACCTCTACCTCGACGGAAAGAAGAAGGAAGCCGCCGCCTTGGTGCCGTACGAACTGCTCGAGCTCACCAACTTCGTGGGTTCCGAGGGCTTCATCAAGGACCGCATTGCCGCCTTCAAGGATGCGGGGGTCACCTGCATCAACGTGCTCCCCGTGGGTGACGCGCCGGAGCTGGTCGAGAAGGTCAAGGCCTGGAGCGAGTAGCTTCCGGTCGCACGACGTTCGCTCGGGTTGGCTGGCAGGGCCTACCGTTTCGCGCCGCGGGCGCTACCACGTGGACATAATCTTCGACAGCGCCGCGGCATAGGCGTCGTGATGTTGACTGGCTTCGTTGAACGTTACGGTTCGGTCGATGTTCGGCTGCTGGTTGGCGGCGATGGCATCGAGCACGCTCGTCTCGATTTCATCCCATCCAGTGTCTAAACCCAGGGCGTCCCGAATCATCTGCTTCTCTTCGACTCGGTGCAGCGTGTTTATACACTCGAACTTGGCCGCAAGGGACGCGTTGGTCTCTTCGATCCTGCGTTGCTGATAGCGAGGGGATGGCTGCGCTAACTCGTCCGAACCAAACAAGAGAATCGCTACGGCTTCTTCGGCGTGCAGGCCCTGCGCTTCGAGAAGACACGAGATACCGAACGGAGCGACGAAGGCCCGTCCGTTCGGCTCGGCGATGGCGAGCGTCTGGAAGGTGGTTCGGGCCTCCGTCGACGCCGCTTGGAACTGCTCCGCCGACTGACGAGGACTGATCTGCCGGCCGTCGACGGCAGCGCGATTGACCGGCAGTTGCTCAATGCGACGCTGGAGAGCTTGTGCTGAATCCATACTTTGCCGGTTGGACACCGATTGCCATGTCGCGATAGCTCGATCCGTGGACTTGCGCTGTTCCTCCATGGTGGCGCTGTCGACAAGGTTGTCATCGAGCACCTTTGCCGTACTCACGAGGCCCTCCTGGTCGAGTTGATGGGAAAGGTCGGCAAGCGCTCGGTACTCCGGGACTGCAGCGATGCTGCGAGGCTGGTCGGCCGTTCCCGCCGTGGAGACGGTTGGGGAAATGGGATCGGCAATTGCCCCAAGTGAAATAGCCGAGGCCGGGGCGTTGCGCACGCCGATACCGAGTCCGGCGCCGAACGCGATCGCTGTGCACGCGGCGGCGGCGGTGATACCGAGCCAACGTCGTTGTCGGTGATCCATGTGGTGGGCTCCTTCTTGATGGGTTATGGCCCGCCAGGTGGCGGAATCGGGCGCGACGCGGTTCTCGGCATCGAACGCGTGAAGCGCTGTGCGAACCTCGTCCTCGATAGGGCGCTCGTCTGGTGGTGTCACCGGAGATCTCCGAGTTGGTGTTCGAGGCGGTGCAGCGCTCGATGTAGGTGACTTTTGACGCTGCCCGGGGCGATGCCAAGTGTCTGTGCGGTCTGCTCGGTGGTGCAGTCGAGGAGGTAGCGCAGGGCAACGACCTCCCGTTGCCTCGACGGGAGGTCGCGGAGGGCTTCGACGATGCGTTGCTGACGTTCCGTCATCAACACCCGTTCGTCGACGTCGTGATGGAGCCGCTCGGCGAGTAGCGGAGTGGTCCGCCTCGTGCGTCGACGGCGGAGACGCCCTCGGCTGAGATTGACGACGGACGTACGTAGGTAAGGAAGTGGGTCGTCGGGGGACCGGAGCCGTTCCCAGCTGGTGTACGCCCCGACAAAAGCGTCCTGGACGACTTCCTCGGCATCGCCCTGGTGGTCGACCAACAGCTTCGCGAGGGACACGAGTGACCGGTAGTTGAGGCGAAACGCCTGCTCAAGAACGGCATCGCGATCGAGCAGCCAGCGTTCAGGCGGCGCCATCGTTGGCCCGGGGCCTTTCGAATCTTGACCATCTTTTTTCACCAGGACCGGCTTTCCAGACCTGCCGGGCGAGGGCATTGAATCGACCGATGGCAAGCGGGAGGAGCCGATCCTCGCTATGGCGGCAGGCACATAGGTTCAGACGTCCGAGTGTTTGATCGGTTTACCTTCGCCAGAGTGGAATGCGCTCGGCAGTCAGCCTTGGTGATCGCAGGGATCGATCACATCGTGGTCCTTCGGTGATCTACCCGACCCGAAGGCCGCCGATGCGTGTGAGCACGGATTCGGCTTCGTCGACGATCCGATGGACGAGTTCGCCGGCAGGCACGATCTCGGTGATCGAGCCGACGCCCTGACCGGCAGGATAGAACTCCTTGGCGGGGTCGACGCCCAGCGTTTCCGGGGTACCACCCATGTGGTTGGCGCCGTCGTTCATCGATCGCAGAAACTGCTGGGGAAACGGCTCGAGCTCCTCGGGGTGCTCCTCCCAGTAACGGGTGTAGTCGTTCGCGACCACTCGGCAGGTCTTGCCGGTGTAGCCCCGGCTAATAGTGGTTCCGTCCTCGCCCGTGCGCAAGAGCGCGTCTTTGTAGCCGAGCACTTCCATTGCCTCGGGCGTGGCGATGAACCGGGTACCGATCCAAACTCCGTCGGCCCCGAGGGCCAGCGCAGCAGCGAGGCCGCGACCATCGACGATGCCACCAGCGGCGACGACCGGCACGCGGTCACCGACGGCATCCACGATCTGAGGGACGAGCGGCAGCGTGGCGACAGTGCCGGTGTGCCCGCCGGCTTCCGTTCCCTGCGCAACCACGATGTCGCACCCGGCCTCGACGGCAGCGATGGCGTGCCGCACTTTGCCGCACATGTTCATCACGAGCACGCCTTTGCTGTGGCAGAGCTCGATGGCGTCACGGGGAACGCCGAGTCCGGCGACGAAAAGCGTGGCACCGCCTCGGATGAGGTCCTCCACGGAAGCGATCATGTCGCCCGGGCTGGCGGTGAGGAGGTCGACCCCGAACGGCTTTTGCGTGAGCGCCCGGGTGGCGGCGATCTCCTCGTTCATGGTGCGACGACCCATGGCCGACGCCCCCATGCACCCGAAACCGCCGGCTTCGGAGACGGCGGCCACCACGGCGTGGTAGCTCACGCCCCCCATGCCGGCGAGCATCACCGGGTGGTCGATCTGGAGAGCTTCGGTCAGGCGTGTCGAGATCATTTTGGCAGCATACGTGACAAAACCACGACAAGCCCGACTTCGGTTTTGGTAGGGGAGACGCATCATTTCTGATGCGTCTCCCCTACCAAAAACCTAAATCGGGGCCAAGGATTGGGCGATCCGGAGGAGGTCGTCGTCGGAGAGCGGGCTTTCGCGTGGGGACGTCACCTGGTGCCAAAGACCGTCGCTCCACCACACGACCGAAACGGGGAGGAACGTGACGTTCCGAAGGAGTGCGCCTCGGTGCCCGCCGACTTCCACAGGTCGTCCCGAGGCGATGAGGGAGTTGATCGACTCCTCGATCGTTGATGGAGGGGCGTTCGCCGATGGTGCGGTGGGGATGAGCGATAGCTGGCGCCCGACGGAAACCGTGACGGCCCGTCGTTCCGGATTGGGGCCGCGCGGTGTGGGGCCGCTCGGCCCGTAGGCGAACGACCACGAACCGGGATACCCGCTCTCCGACTGCAACTCGTAGCCGGCGGGAAGCCAACCAGGGGTACGGATCGGTGGCGCCTGAATCGGCACGACCTGGGGGTCGGCGTGCCCGCCCTCGACGGGCACGCCCTCGGTTGTATTGGGGTCGTGGTGGGTGGCATCGATGACCAGCCGACCCGCGAGCGGGGTGGGCAGGCGGGTAACCACATAGGTGGTCAGGCCGACGGCGGGGCAAATCGCCGGCGGGCCGAACGGCGGCTCGATTGTCGACCGTCGAGCGGTGGCGGCACGGGCTCGGAGCACCACGGCGTCGGCCCGATCCTCGATCACGTCGACCCACACCTCCGCGCCGCACCCGTCGTCGGGCCCGCTGGGGCGACGGTTCCCTTGGAGGGTGCCGGTGAGCAGCACCAGCTCACGGTCGTTGAAGCCGGTCCGGCCCGCCGTGATTGTCACGTCGTGTTCCGGGCCGAACGAGCCGCCTCGGGCGCGTGGCATGTTGGGGGCCGGCGGCGGGCCGGTCTGCGGGCCGTTGGGTGGACGGTACGGCGGGGCGGGCGGTACTTCCGCACGGACCGTCAGCGCCGTGACCAGAACCAGGCCGGCGATGGCGACGGACACCGTGAGCGCCAACCCCATTCCCAACCGCGGCATGGTGTTCTGGTTTCCGGTTCGCATCAGCACCGAACTCTATGGGAGTCGTAAGGCGACAGGTCGGCGGGGTGGGGTTAGGCGATGCGGTAGGTCTGGATGGCGTGGGCGACCACCTTGCCGTCGAGGCTGCCTTCGTAGGCGGTGATCTCGGTGAAGATCAGTTCCTTGGCCCGTTTCACCGTGGTGGCCCTGCATACGAGGTCGGCTTGTTTGCAGGCGCCCACAAAGTTCACCGTTATCCCCACGGTGGAGGCCCGGGTACCCCGGTTGAAGTCGTGGAACGACCACGCGGCCGCCGCACCGACCGAGTCGATCACGGAGCTAATCACGCCGCCGTGGTAGTGGATGCCGTCGTTCGTGAGCTCATTGCGGAACGGGAGACGGATCACCACATCGTCATGTTCGTATCGCTCGAACACAATCCCGAGCCACGACATAAACGGTGTGGTGGGAAAGAGCTCGGCGATCGCTCGCCGTCGTCGTTCCTGCTCGGCGTCGCTCAGCTCGACGTCGCTCCGGCCGTCCGTGCTTCGGCTGTCATCGCTCATGGATTGTTCTTCTCCGAGTTCCCGTCGTTGCCGTGCAGTCTGGCAGGCTCGCGGGAAATCGTTCGAGGGGGAAACGCTGATGCAATGGAAGACCGACGACACACCGGCGCAGGCCGAGTTCCGAGCAGGGTTTCGTAGCTGGCTGGGCTCGGCGCTCACGCCGGAGTGGATCACCGCCATCGATGACGGCGACGACGACGCCTATCGCAGCGCCAGGCAGGCCGCCGAGGCGTCGGGATGGAACCCGTTCAGTTGGACCGCGGTCATCGGCGGGAGCGGGTACGCGGCCCCGCTCTGGCCGTCTGAGTACGGCGGAATGTCGGCCGAACCATGGGCCGTGGGACTCGTCCGGGAGGAGCTCGAGCGTTACCGGTTGCCCACCGTGGCCATCAACATCCTGGGTGTTGGGCTCGCCGGCCCCACCCTCATCGAATACGGCACCCCGGAGCAGAAGGACCGCTACCTCCGCAAGATCCTCACCGGTGAGGAGATCTGGTGCCAACTGTTCAGCGAACCCGGCTCGGGAAGTGACCTTGCGTCGCTCAGCACGCGTGCCGTGCGTGACGGCGACGAGTGGATCGTGAACGGGCAGAAGGTCTGGACGTCGATCGGGCAGTTTTCGCAGTACGGCATGCTCGCCGTCCGCTCCGATCCGGACGTGCCCAAACACGAGGGCCTCAGCTACTTCATCCTCGACATGAAATCGCCTGGTGTGGAGGTTCGGCCCCTCACACAAATCACCGGTTCGGCGGAGTTCAACGAGGTGTATCTCACCGACGTGCGCGTTCCCGATGCCAACCGGTTGGGTGACGTCGGAGACGGGTGGCGGGTGTGCCGCACCACGCTGATGAACGAACGGGTGGCGCTGGCTGGGGTCAGCCTCGACTCTGTGGCCTTCACCGGCGGGGTGCGCAAGAACAGCTGGCAAACCTTCCTCGACGGCGTGCCCGATCGCACCGACCCGCTGGTGCGCCAGGCGTTGGCCCGATTTTTCATCGAACAAACCGTGAAGGAAATCAATCAGTTCCGAGCATCGGCGGCGCGCCAACGCGGCGACCAGCCTGGTCCCGAAGGCAGCGTCAACAAGATCCTCAATGCCGAACTGAACCAACGTCGGTCCAGCTTTGCGGTGAACCTCGGCGGGCCTGGTGGCGTGGCCTGGGAGCGTGGCGACACGGGCGCCGAGGGTCGGAGCCACGCGTTCCTTCGGGCCCGGGCCAACACCATCGAAGGTGGCACCAGCGAGGTGCTTCGCAACATGGTGGGGGAGCGCATGCTTGGTCTCCCCCGAGAACCCGATAGCGAGCAGGGGACACCCTGGAAGGACACCCGCCGCAACTAACAGCGCAAGCCTTCGGGATCAGCGAAAGGCGCCGGGGCCGGTGAACAGCCCCGGCGTCCATCGGCTCGGCGTGAAGGCTGCGGCGCGGGGGTAGTCCTCGAAGAGCCAGCGGGCGAAGTTGCGTCGGGTCCAGGGCGTGAGGCCGGCGAGCCAGATCGCCGAACGGGCCCCTTTCCGGTGAGACAGCGCTCGGCTGAGCGCCGATGCCATGGCGTGATCGGCATCGAGTTCACGATGAATTCGGGCTTCGTAGCGGGTGCCGGCGGCAGCGGCATCGGCTCGAGGAGCGCCCGCAAGTATCAGTTCTTCGGCCGCCCATCGACCCGTGGCCAAGGCCTGACCGATGCCTTCACCGGTTAGCGAGTCGGTGACCGCCGCAGCATCGCCCACGAAGAGCGTGGACCCGATCGTCAGTGGCACGCGACCTACATGTGCCGGAATCGGCCACGCCTTGTGGGGCCCCTCGGCAACGGCGTCCGGTCCGAGTACCTCGGCGATGTGGGGCCGGGCGAGGATCTCTGGCCACAACGTCTTCATCGCCGCGGTGGGCCACCGGCCACCCCGCAACACGCCGAAACCAACGTTGGCGGACCCGTCACCGAGCGGGAACGACCACGCGTAGCCCGGCAGAAAATCGGGTTCGAACCAGGCGTAGAGTTCGTTGGCGGCGAGCGGCCCCACGTTGTGAAAGTACTGCCGAAACGCATGCCAATCACCGAGGTAGGGCGCCGTATCGGCCGGTGCGGTGGTGCCACCAGGCGTGGAAAGAAGACGCCGCATGGGCGACCACATGCCGTCGGCGGCGATGGCATGGCGAGCGTGGATCGTGGTGTGGTCCGCAAGGGTGATCGTGATGCCACCGTTTCGAGCGGAGGTTTCGCTGGTGTCCGATGCCCCCACGACGGCGACACCGGTGCGCATGTCGGCGCCGGCCCGACCGGCCATGGCCAACAACTCGGCATCGAGTTCCGTCCTACGGGCGATGGCCGCAAACATGCCGGCCTTGCCGAGTGCACTCGGCAGTGGAAACTCGATCAGCCGCCCGGACGGTGAACCCACCCAGGCCCGGTCGACCACGCGCCACGACGGCACGACCGCTGGGTCGAACCCTAGTCCGTCGAGTTCGCGAAGCGCCCAGGTGGTGAGGCCGTCTCCACAGCACTTGTCTCGCGGGAACGTGGCCTTGTCGACAACGATCACCGAGCGCCCGGCTCGGGCGAGCAACAGGGCGGCAGTAGCGCCGGCGGGACCACCGCCCACGACCACTACGTCGGTGTCAAGGAGATCGGAAGGCACCTCTGCACCCTACGGTCGTGGCCGGAACTACTCGAAACCGACGTAGAACTTTCAGCCCATTGGTCCGCCGCTGGCACCTGGTAACACGGCGCTGGCGTCCCACTCGGGATTGGTCTCGGGTTCACCGCCACGCAAACGGTTGGCGATGCTCGATGGTTTCTCGGGGCGACCGTACAGATACCCCTGACCGAGGTCGACGCCCAGCGACTTGAGCACGTCGGCCTGCTCCTGCTTTTCCACGCCCTCGGCGATGGCGATGAGCTCAAGATCGTGGGCGAGGCCCACGATGTGTTTGATGATGAGCTGATCTTCTCGATTGTCGAGCATGTCCTTGACAAATGCCCGATCGATGCGGACGAGGTCGAGCTTGATCTCCCGGAGGTAGGTGAGCGACGCCACACCGGTGCCGAAGTCGTCGAGGCCGAGTTTCACACCGAGGTCTTTGATCTCCCGAAGTGCCGTCCAGGTGGCGTGACGGTTGTAACGAAGCGTGGCCTCCGTGATATCGAGGCAGAGTTGCCACGGGCTAACCCCGGTGCTCGACAAGGCGTCTTTCACTCCCTGGGTGAAATCGCTGTGCCCGATCTGTCGTGCGCCGAGGTTGCAGGTGATGAAGAGGGGCCGCTCATTGGGGAAGTCGCGCATCCACTCCGCCGCTTGACGACAGGCCTCGTTGATCACCCAATTGCCAACCTGAGCGCTCATACCGCTCTTTTCGAGTAGCGGCATGAACTCGCTTGGATAGAGCACGCCAAGATTCGAAACACTCGGTGACTTCAGTCGGATGAGCGCCTCGACGCCGATCATCTGCCGGGTGTCGGTGCGAACGATCGGCTGGTAGAGAAGCAGAAATTCGTTGTCGGCGAGGGCTTGGTGCAGCCGCTCCTCATCGATCCGAGTGGCGTGCATCGCCCGTTTGGTTTCGTCGTGCACGTGCCAGGAGCCGTGGCCGGCGTCGCGCGCCTTCACGAGTGCTTCGTGGGCATCGCGAATGAAGTGGTCCTGGCTCTCGTAGTTGTCGGCGGTGATAGCCCCGCCGACGAAGGCTTGCACAGTGATCGTGTCGTTGCCGACATCGACCGGCGGTGTGATCATTTCTACGAGGAAACCGGCGATCTCCTCGGCGAATGCGGGATTTTGCAACCGCTCGAAGACCAATGCGAATTCGGTGCCGGTATAACGCATGATCCGGGTGTGGGGAACGTCGATCGACGCCAGCCGGTGGGCCAGTTGGCGAAGCACGTGGTCGCCGACGTCTGGACCGTAGCTATCGTTGATGTCGTCGATGAGCCCGATGCCCACGAAGAACACCGCGCCTCGGGTGCTGGTGTTCTTGCTCCGTTCCCACGCCTCCGTCGTCCACTGCGAAAGATGACGTCGGTCGGGGAGGCCGGTGACGGCATCGGTGCCCTCCTCGTGCCCTACTTGCGAGACCGATTGTGTCGTGCGGGCCATGAGACGTGAGAAACGACCGCTGCCTTGTTGGCCGGGGTCGCCGGGATTGTGCGGTGCGGTCATGTGGGGCCCCCAGGAAGCAGACGCACGACGCGTCGATGCGAAGAATGCATGTTACGTCGTGTTCGACGGGTGAACCGAGAGCACACCTCGGTCGCGGTCACGAGGGTCGCTCGTGGTGACCGGGGTCAGTCGTAGGCGGCGAGGCGGCTTTGTACTTTGGACAGCAGGCGGGCGAGTTCGGAGTTGTCCCCGGTGTCGGAGCTGAGGTTCAACTCGGTGGCCACCGACGACTTCATGATGTCCTTGTCGGAGTGCACGTCTTCGATCTCTTTGATCAGACTGTTGTTGCCAAAGGAGAAGCCTCCCGACTTCGCGGCAACCTCAACCGGCTCGAACTCGTACTCGGGTTCGTCGGCGGGTTCATCTTCGGGTTCATCTTCGGGTTCATCTTCGACGATTTCCGAAAACTCGTCGTCGAGCGACGCAAGGTCGTCGTCGTCGGCAAAGTCGAGTTCTTCGAACTCGGCAAGGGAGTTGTCGTCGACTTCTTCCTGCACGGCCTGATCGTCGTCCGCTCCCCATGCTGGTAGCCCAGCATCATCATCTTCGGGGGGGGTCCATGCCGTAAGCGGGGCGGCGTCGGACTCAACTTCTGGCTCGGTAAGGACCTGAGCTCGGGCCGGTTCTCGCCGCGCCGGACGTTCTTCGGGCGCTTCGAAAAAATCTTCGTCGGTGGTGCGTCCGGACCGAAGTACGAACACCAGTGCGGCGATGGCGGCGACGATGACGACACCGCCGATGATCGGTTGACCCATCAGGGCGATGATGACGCCAAGGATCGCACCGACGCCGAGTCCGACCATCACTTTGGGGTTGTTGCCCACTTGTACTTACCTCCGCGACTGAGGTGCATGGCCCTGCCGACCACGCCAGCCCGATTCCTATCGGCATGAAGTCGCCGATTGGTAGCGGAAAAATGGACGGTCTTTCGAGCAATTTTGGGTGTCGCTACGGTGCGACGGCCCTTAGGAATAAACGCACCCTATCCTGCCAGCGATTGCCGGCGGAACGTCCAGCTGATTCATCAGCGGGTTGCGTCTGGATCCGCCGTGCCCACAGCTGCGGCGCTGGGTCCTGCGGCAGGCCCAGAACCCGTTCGTCCAGCACGTTTTTGATGACCTCGGTGGTGCCTCCGGGCGATAGTCAGCGCACGGCCGTAGAGTTCGGCCCAAGCCCACGGACCGCTGCGCCGAGGCCAGGTATCGACGCGGCAATGCTGGCGAGTTCCTGTTCGATGGGGCTCCACACCAGTTTGGCGATACTCGACTCGGCCCCAGGCGATAGCCCGTTCGCGGCATTGGTGATGGCTCGGACGGCGAGCAATCGCAGACACCCGGCTTGGGTGTGGGCGCGGGCCAACTCCTGCCGGATGAGTGGATAGTCGGCCGCCGTGAAACCGGTCGATCGCTCCGTGGCCTGCGCCAGTGCAATCAATTCGGCGACTTTTGTCCGTACTCGAAAGTGGAGTCCGGCCACACTTCACCTTCGCGGGCCAGCGTGGCCATTGCCACCCGCCACCCGCCACCCGTCGTGTTCGGCGCCGAGAAGCGCATCCACCGGCACTCCCACATCGGTGAAGAAGACCTCGCTGAACTCCGCTTCGCCCGTGATCGTGACGAGCGGGCGTACCTCGATTCCGGCTTGCCCCATGGGTACCAACAGGCATGAGATGCCCCGCTGTTTCGAAGCCGACGGGTCGGTGCGACCGAGCAGCTCGCAGAAGTCGGCGGCGTGCCCGAGGGCGGTCCAACCTTTTGCCCGTTGACGACGTAGTGCGACACATGGCGAACGGCGGTGGTGGTGAGCGGAGCGAGGTCGGATCCGGCAACGGGCTCGGAGAATCCTTGGCACCAGATGTGTTCCCCGCGAAGTATCGGACGGAGGAATCGTTCGTTTTGTGAATCGTGGCCGAACGCCATGATTGCCGGCGCGATGTTGGAGAGCCCGATTGGATTGAACGGCAGGGGTGCTTGCGCGTGGTGCATCTCGTCCGCCCACGCCACCTCGTCGTGGATCGATGCATCCCGGCCGCCGATTCGAGTGCCGTCACGCGAAAGGCTGGCCGCCATCTCCGACGTCGTCGTCGGTGGAGGAACCCTCCGCGAAGTCGGTGAGGAGCGCGTCGAGCCAGGCCAACCCGCGCGTAACGGCGGACTCGTACCCTTCCTCTTCGATGGCCGGGCCCACCAGCTCGAGCTCGAACGCGCCGGCGTACCCGGAGCCCAGAAGCTGGCGGATCACGCGTTCCAACGGAAACGCCCCGTCACCGGGCACCAGTTGGTCGGGGGTGATGCGGGCGCCGAATCGTCCGTCGCCGACCTGGACGAGGCCGATCGCGACTGGGTTGGCGGCGATGAGACCGACCATGTTTCGTTCGGCCCAGGCGTGGTGCAGTTCGATGCAAACGCCCATGTCGCAGCGGAACCCGACCTCGAGGGCATCACGCACGGTATGAACAAAACTCACGTCGGTGCGTAACGAGTTGGTGGGTTCGAGGCAGAGGAACAAACCCTCTCGCGTGGCTTCGTTCACGGTGCCTTCGATGGCTTCGGCGAACGCGTCGGCGGCGGACTCCCAGGAGAGGGGTCCGGCCGGGCCCGTGGTGAGTATGCCGACCTCAGGGCGCAAAATGCTGGCGGCGTCCATGAAGCGGCCCAGCGTGTCGCGTTGGGCGGGCCATTGATCAGGTTGATCGAGTGTGAGCGGGCCGAGTGTGAGCAGGCTCGCAACCGTGATACCGAGGTCGTCGAGTCGTCGTTTGAGCGCGTGTACCTCGTCGTCTAGATCATCCCCGAGTTTGGTCATAGTGAGCCCCACTCGGCGCACCCCCGCACGTTCGTACAGGTCCAAGTCCTGGTCCGTTGACCAGTGCCACGACGACGCCTGGCTTACCGAGATCCGATCGTTCACGGTCGCACCTCGCCCGGTCGGAGGGGGTTGACCGAAAGGTCGAACGCCAGCCAGAGGGTCTTGGAAATGGGATAGAACCCGAGTGGTACCACGGTGATCGCCACCACCGATCCCGTCACGAGTAACGACACGTTCAAGGTTGGCCAGGTGAACAGCGTCGTGCCGAGCATCACCACGAGGAGTGTGCCGAAACTGACGATGGTGTTGAGGCCGAGGTCGCCCGTCCAAGCCCCCGCCTCGCGAACAAATCGCAGGCCGCATCCCGGACACGTCTCGGCCATGCGGAACCAACCCCGAAACAGGCCACCGGTGCCGCAGAGAGGGCATCGCCGAGCGAGCCCTCGGCGTACCATCGTGCCCCGACTCGGGATCGCGGCGGTCGGGGCCTCTGGGTTCATCGTTCCCGACGCTATCGGCATCACTGGCTCGCAAGTTGTAGGCGGCTTTGTCGACGCGAAACGCACGCCATGCCTGGTCAGGAAGGGCCGCCGCTTTCCGACCAAGAACTAGAACCAGTTACAGTTCTGCGCTGATGGACGTGCGCGATACCCCAACCGAGGCGACGTTCCGCAAGGAGGTCAACGCCTGGCTTGCTGCGCACGCCCCGGTCAAGGGATCGGCGAGCGACTGGTCAAAGGACTTCTGGAATCCCCACGCGGACTGGGACCAACTCATCGACCGGTCTCGCGCTTGGCAACGCACGCTTGCCGAACACGGGTGGGCGGGAGTGTCGTTTCCTACCGAGTTCGGGGGGAGAGGCGGCTCGGCGATGGAGGAGCTGATCTTCAACCAAGAAGTCCTCGGGTTCGGCGTGAGCCAGGGCGCATTCGCGGTGTCGCACACCATGGTGGTGCCGGCGATCCTGGAATATGGCACTCCGGAGCAGCAGCATCGATTTCTGCCACCGACCTTGCGGGGCAACGAGATCTGGTGTCAGTTGTTCAGCGAGCCGGGGTCGGGGAGCGACCTCGCCTCGCTCGCCACCCGTGCCGTGCTCGATGGTGACGAATACGTCGTCACCGGTCAGAAGGTGTGGACCTCCAACGCCGACCACAGCGACTGGGGAATCCTGCTGGCGCGCACGGATCCCGACGCCACCCGCCATCGTGGCATCACCTATTTCCTGCTCGATATGCAGTCGCCGGGCATCGACATTCGACCGCTCCGTCAAATGACTGGCCAGTCACACTTCAGCGAGATTTTCCTCACCGACGTGCGAATACCAGCGACCAACGTCTTAGGTGGGCCGGCGAGACTGGGCGAGGGTTGGCGGGCAGCAATGCACACACTTTCCAACGAGCGCGCCATGATCGCCGCGGCGTCCAGCGCGGACGACCTCGAGGGATTGACGGCGATCGCGCGCGAGCGGGGCTTGCTGCATGACGCTGTGGTGCGAGACGGCATCGCCCGAGCTCACGTCGGGGCGGGCATACTTCGGTTCCTCGGTTACCGGCTACAGACCGCCATCAGTCACGGCCGGCCTCCGGGTCCCGAGACATCCGTGCTGAAGCTCTTCTATTCAGATCACCTCAAGTCGATCACGGCACTGGCCCTTCGAATCGAGGGGCCTGCGGGCATGCTGACGGGAGCCGATCCACCGATCGGGTCATGGACCTCCTGGTTCAACCTGCGATTCCTGTATGCGCCGTCGTTGTCCATCGCTGGTGGCACGAGCGAGGTGCAACGAGGCATCATCGGCGACCGTGTCCTCGGGCTGCCGCCTGAGCCCCGCGCCGCACCGGTGAGGTCCCCCGCCGGTTTCACCCAAGCCGGTACATTCTCCGGAGATGTCCATGGCTGATCCCGGCGCCGTAGAGGCGGCGGCCCGTTCCGACCAGCTCACCAAGAGCCAAGCGGCGCGACGCGAGCGGGCGATCGCGGCCGCGATGGAACTTGCGCTCGAGGGAGGCTACGACGCCGTGCAGATGCGCGACGTCGCCCAACGCGCCGATATCGCACTCGGCACGTTGTATCGCTATTTCTCGGGCAAGGATCATCTGTTGGCAGCGGCTCTCGCCGACTGGGTCGAGGAACTCGAACGGCGGGTGGCGGTGCGCCCTCCCCGCGGCGACACCACGGCCGAACAACTTGTCGACATCCTTCGTCGAGCCACCCGAGCCATGGAGAAGGAGCCAGAGCTGTCGGGGGCGGTGATTCGCGCGCTGTCGTGCGACGACCCGCAAGTGATCGCGTGTCAGCAGGATGTCAGCAACGCCATGTTCCGCATTCAGGGCCAGGCCTTCCCCGAAGACTTCGATTCCGCCACACGCGAACGCATCGTGCGAGCCCTCGGTCATGTGTGGTTCTCGGCCCTGGTGGGGTGGGTGAACGGCTGGGTCGGCATCACCGAGGCGGGCGATGAGCTTGCCTCTGCGGCCCACCTCATGCTCGATCAGTACAACTGAGCGGTGGACACCGCAGCGCGGCCAAGCATGGCGGCATCATCTCGGCTTCGCGCAATAGAGTGCTCGTGCGGCTTGGCGGATAACTACCGTCCCCGTCCCCGCCTCACCGCTTGATCACGATGCCTGACGACGACATCCCCCTCGCCGATTCTTCCCCTCCCGACCTCCCCGCTCAAGAGGAGCAGCCGAGCGAGATCGTTCCGGTCGCGGCCCCCGTCACCCCCGTGCTCGACCTGGGCATTGTCGGGCTCACCGATCCAGCAGAGATCGGGGTTGGCGGCTTCGCCACGGTGTACAAGGCCGACCAGCCAGCGTTCCGTCGCACCGTGGCCGTGAAGATCATCGCTGCGCTCAACCTCGACGACGCCGCCAAAGAGCGTTTTGAACGTGAGTGCCAGGCCATGGGGTCACTTTCGGAACACCCCAACATCGTGAGCGTCTACGACGCCGGTTTCACCAACACTGGTCGTCCGTACATGATCATGGCCCACCTTCCCGGTGGCTCATTGCAGGACCGCATCGACGACAAGGGAACCGTGAGCTGGCAAGACGCCACCCTCATCGGCATCCACCTTTCCGGCGCCCTCGAAACGGCCCATCGCGCCGAGGTCATCCACCGCGACATCAAACCGGCAAACGTGTTGATGTCTGCCTATGGCGACGCCCAACTCACCGACTTCGGCATCGCCCGCATCTCCGGTGGCCACGAGACCCGTAGCGGCGTGATCACGGCTTCCATGGCGCATGCTCCGCCCGAGGTGCTCGACGGTCAGCGTCCCGCCATCGGGTCCGACGTCTACAGCCTTGGCTCGACCCTGTTCGAGTTGATGTTCGGCACGCCCGCCTTTCAGGAGGAGGGCGACGAGTCGATGGTGCCGATGCTGCGACGCATCCTCACCGCCGCCCCGCCGGATCTGCGCGAACTCGGCGTACCTGATGAGGTGTGTGCGGTCGTCGAGAAATCGATGGCCAAGGATCCCGGTGATCGGCAAGAATCGGCGCTGCAATTCGGACGCCAATTGCAAGCCGCCCGTCGGGCCGCCGGCCTCGATCCCGGCAAGCTCACGGTGCCGTCGGAACTGAATCTCGACGACGAGTCCCTCGACGATCTCACCTTCGTCGCCGCCGAGGTGGGCGACTCCGCCCCCACCGGCCGGCAGATCTTCAAGGGCCGCACCGTGCAGGTGCAAGCCCCATCCGCTCCGCGTCCAGGAACGGCGCAATACGTGGCGCCGGCACCTGAACCCAAAAAGGGTCGTGGCGCACTGATCGGCGTGGGCATTGTATTGGTGCTCCTCATGATCGCGGTGGGAGTGTTCGCCGCCACGCGCCCCAAGCCCGAAGTGGCAGGTCCCACCACCACGGCCGCACCCGACGACACCTTGGCCCCGCCGAGCTACAGCGACGACTTCGAGCGAAAGTTCCTCGGAACCTGCGAACGACGCGACAGCACGAGCCAGCAATACTGCAAGTGTGTCTTCGATGCCGCCAAGGCCGAGATTCCGATTCGTCAGTTCCTCGAGTTCTCGCGAGACGCAGAACGGCCCGCCACGTTCGACATCGAGAAGACCAACCTCCAACCGATACTGGTGAAGTGTCAGGATGAAGCGAGGAAAAAACTCGACAGCACGGGTGGCACCGATCCGCCGGCGTTACCGCCCGGCACGCCAAGCTGACGCACGCTCCCGCAGTTTCCGCCTCCGCCGCGGTCAGGGCAGCAACCAACTCACACTTTTTGGTTCGAAGAACTCACGGACACCGTATTCGCCGAACTCGCGGCCCACGCCGCTGTCTTTCACGCCGCCAAACGGGGCGTGGAAGCTAAGTGAGGTGCCGTTGATCCCCATGCTGCCCGTTCGTACTCGCCGAGCGATTCTCACTCCCCGGTCGGTATCCCGTGTGAACGTCATCCCCCACAAGCCGTAGCGGGAGTTGTTGGCGATGTGTACTGCTTCGTCGTCGGTGCGGAAGCGGTGAACGACGAGCACGGGACCAAAGATCTCTTCTTGGGCGATGTTGGCGTCGACGGGGCAGTGGTCGAACAGGGTCGGCTCGACCCAATGGCCTCTCGGCTCCGACACGATGGCGTTCCCGCCGGCAACGAGGTTTGCCCCCGCCAGTCGGGCGGCATCGACCATGCCCAGGATGCGTATTCGTGCGGCGGCGGTGATCTGGGGTGCGTGGGTAGTGGTGGACTGGGCTGGATCGCCGGGGGAAAGGAAGGCAAACAACTGCGTGAGCCGGGCCACGACTTCGTCGGCGATCGATTCGTGCACCACGAGCCGGGTAGAAAGGGCGCATCCCTGGCCGGCGTGGCTGAACTGGCCGAGCAGGACCGGCGTGGCGGCATCGAGGTCGGCATCGTCACACACGATTGCGGCGCTTTTGCCGCCGAGTTCGAGCACCATCTTCTTCGACGCGCCACCCGCTACGGCGCCGATGGCTTTGCCAACCGTGGTCGACCCGGTGAAAGAAACCACGTCGACATCGGGGTGCTCCACCATCCGCTGGCCAACATCGGCTTCACCGACGACGTAGTTGAACACGCCGGCCGGGAGTTCGGCTTCGGCGGCGGCCTCGCCGATTAGTGAGCAGGTGAGGGGCGTGAGCTCCGACAACTTGAGAACCACCGTGCATCCGGCGGCGAGGGCCGCGGCCACCTTGTGGGTCGCCACGAAGAAGGGGAAGTTGAACGGTGCGATCGCGGCCACCACACCGGCCGGTTCTTGGAAGACCCGTCCGGCGAATCGTTGCACGCCGAGGCCGACGTCCATGACGGACGGCGGCAGATCGTGGTCCCAGGTGCGTCCGGCCAGGTCGGCGTAGTCGTGCCACCACTGCAACGGCATGCCTACGCCGAACGTATCGCTCATCATCCGATACATCCCCGTCTCGGCAATGTGCACGGCGGCAAGGAGATCGCGCCGAGCGTCGAGGGCATCGGCCATCCGGTGGAGGAGGAGACTTCGGTCGGCTCGGGAGATGCGTGGCCACGGCCCATCGTCGAATGCGCCTCGAGCGGCGGCCACGGCGCGGTCCACATCCTCAATCGTGGTTCGGGTGATCGTGGCAAACAACGACTCCGTGTAGGGGTTCTCCACCGCTAACGGGGCGCCCGCTCCCTCCGTGGTCTTCCCGCCAAGGAACGGGTGCCAGCTACGGTCGAGGAACGTCTGTGAACTCATGGTTCGAAGTGTAGATCGCTCGTTCCGATAGAGTGAACGTTCGTTCATTTCTGGAGGATCCCGTGGCTGAGCCCAGGCAAACATCGCCCATTCTTCCGGCGCAGGATCTCGACTCCGAGGCGTTCTGGGCCGGCTGCCGTGAGGGTCGACTGTCGCTGCCGTCGTGCGAAACATGCGGTTCGGTGGCGTTCCCGCCCCGACGCTGGTGTGGGCGTTGCGCATGTGTTACCCGCGGGGTTTGGAACGCTGAGGCACCAACCGGCCGGGTGGTCTCCTTCACGGTTACGCCGGGAGGATTTCGCCCCGGTCTGGCCGACGCCTACACGCTCGCCATCGTGCAGCTCGATGACGCGCCGGAGGTGCGCCTCACCTTGCGTGTCGTGGGTGCTGGCGAGCGTTCGGCGGTCGCCATCGGGATCAACGACCGCGTGGTGGTGGCGTTCGAACATCACGAGGAGTGGTCGGTGCCCGTGGCTCAGCCGTTGTGCGGAGGCGACCCCGACCAGTCGGTCCCCAGCGGCTTGGTCCCTCCCGTTCGTGGCGCACCCGGCCGCAACGTGCCGATGGTGAATGTGGCGGGACCGCGACCGGAGGACCAGGTGGTGATTGCCGGCGTGGGGCGGTCGGAGGTCGGGCGTCGATTGTTTCGATCTGACCTCGACCTCACGCTCGACGCGGCGCGGCGAGCCGTGGCTGATGCGGGCATCACCTTGGCCGACATCGATGGTGTGGCGACCTATCCCGGTGCGGGTGTGGGGCCGCCCGGGTACAGCGGTCCTCACACCCACGACGTGCTTGGTGCGCTCGGGATTTCCCCCCGCTGGCATCGTGCGGGGGCGGAGGGGGCAGGGCAACTGCAACCGCTGTTCGACGCGGTACTCGCCGTTGCCGCCGGGCTTTGCCGTCATGCCCTCGTGTATCGCACGAGCACGGAGTCCACCGCGGCAGCGTTGATGAAAGAGGGTCGGATCGGCCCGCCGGCAATGGGCCCGGCCGCCGGGTTCGCACAGTGGCTTGTGCCGTTCGACGCCGTTACTCCGGCCCACTGGCTCGCGCCCTATCAGCAACGACACATGTTCGAGTTCGGCACCACCCGAGCACAGGTTGGCGTGGTGTCGGTCGTAGCTCGCGAACACGCCGCAGTTCACCCCCACGGCATTCTCACCACCTCACTCACGCTCGATGATCACGCTGACGCCCGAATGATCTCCTCCCCGATCGGGCTGCTCGATTGTGATATTCCGGTCGACGGTGCCATCGCCATCGTGGTGAGTCGGACCGACGTTGCCGACACCTTGCGGCCGGGCGCGGCGGTGGCGATCGAGGCGATGGGGGCAGCCGTCGGGCATCCCCCGTCGTGGCACCAGTGGCCTGACCTCACCACGATGGCCGCACATGGCGCCGCCTCGTCCATGTGGTCGCGCACCACGATCCAACCGGCGGACGTTGATGTGGCGCAGCTCTACGACGGCTTCGCGTTCTTGGCGCTGTATTGGCTCGAAGCCCTTGGATTCTGTGGGCTTGGCGAGGCCGGGGCATTCGTCGGCGATGGGCAGGCCTTGCGGGTTGGCGGAGCCCTGCCCCTCAATACCGCTGGCGGGCAGCTTTCTGGCGGACGCCTTCACGGGTGGGGGCTGCTCGAGGAGGCGATCCATCAAGTACGCGGGACGGCGATTGGTGTGCAGGTACCAAGAGCCGACGTGGCCGTGGCATCTACCGGTGGCGGTCCCATCGCCGGGTGTGTGCTGCTTCGGCGGAGATAGGGTCGTTCGGCAGCAAAGAGGGATTGGCGTATCGGGCTCAGCGAAGCTCTTCGCACCCGCGGGTGCAGCAAGGGGGTAGGTGTCGAACGTCGAGTGCTTGAGGGCAGAGGTAGTCACGGTGCCGCAGCGGTGCCGGCGCGCCCAGAATCGCGTGAAATTGGTACTCCACGGCGCGTGAAACTGGTACTGCGAGGTTGAAGAGAGTGGAGAAGGTTTGAAGAGTATTGAAATGTCGCTCTATCGGCCTCGACGCGCAGACGGCTATCTCCGCGAACTCTTGGGTGCATTCCCTGCCGTCATGATCACCGGCGCCAGGGCTACGGGCAAGACGACAACTGCAGCGAACCATGTGGTCCATGTGGACCGGCTCGACCAACCCGGTACCGCTGCCTTGTATCGGGCAGATCCAGACTCCGCGCTTCGGCGAGCTCCCCGCCCGTTGCTCATCGATGAGTGGCAGGAGGTACCCGAGGTCCTGGCGGCGGTGAAGCGAAGCGTCGACGAACGACCAGCTCCCGGTCAGTTCGTGCTCACCGGCAGCGTGCGCGCTGAACGCAACAACGAGACATGGGCCGGCACCGGTCGTATCGTCCCCATGTCGATGTATCCGCTCACCGAACGCGAGATCAACAGCTCGCTCGCCGTGAGCCCCCCGAGTTTCCTTCAGCGTTTGGCCGCCTCAGGAATCGACGAACTTCACCTCCCTGCGGTGGTCCCTGATATCGACGGCTACGTCCGTGCGGCGTTACGGGGCGGTTTTCCAGATCTGGGCTACCACGATCGCAGTGAACGCGCCCGCGGTGTTTGGTTGATGAGCTACCTCGATGACCTCATCACAAGAGACGCAGCGACGCTCGACTCCCAGAAGGACCCGTCGAAACTCAGGCGGTACCTGCGCGTACTTGCCCTGAACAACGCGGGAATGCCCGCTGAAACCACGCTCTATCGCTCCGCAGACGTCAACGCCAAGACTGCTTCATCCTACGACCAG
Source organism: Actinomycetes bacterium (assembly GCA_031415655.1). Lineage (GTDB taxonomy): Bacteria > Actinomycetota > Acidimicrobiia > Acidimicrobiales > Acidimicrobilacustridaceae > JAKOVR01. The sequence goes on along the minus strand of JANOSD010000028.1, from coordinate 2,904 downwards.
CCGCTTCGCAATCTTTTTGTTCTCGTCGTCGTTCCTGCGTGGGCCAACGGGTATCTCAATCGGCTGACGAAGGCGGGCAAGCGGTACCTGGTCGACCCTGGCCTCGCCGCTGCGGCGGACGGCCTCACGGCCGCCGACGTGCTCGCAGACAACGACCTCCTGGGCCGCTGGTTTGACTCCTTCACCGCATCCCAACTGCGACCGGAGCTCGCCCTCACGTATCCCCGACCCGAACTCCATCACCTGCGAGCAGAGGCGGGACGGCGCGAAATTGATCTGATCGTCGAACTCGGCGCATCACAGGTTGTTGCGCTGAAATAAGGCGGGTGCGGCTCCGACGACCACCGATGCAAAACATCTGCTTTGGCTTCGCGACCAACTCGGAACCAGCTTCGCTGCCGGCGCCGTTCTCCACAGCGGCCCCGGCCTTTATCAATTTGAGGATCGCACCTATGCGATCCCGCTGTGCGCATTGTGGGGATAGGGCGGCACGAGCGCCGGCGCCGGTCAGAGTGGCGTTGTGCGCTGGGGACCGGCGCAATCGCGGGAGGAATTGACCGGCCGGTCAAGTAGCCTCAGGCGGGTGCTGGAGCCCGATGACACCCCTCGCAATCGGTGGGTGGTGCTAGCGGCAGCGTTGTTCGGCCTTTTCTCGGTCGGATTCAGCATCACCGTATTGGCAGTAGCCAGCAAGACCATCGCCGCCGATTTCGGGGTGTCCACCAACGACATCGTATGGGTGATCACCGGGCCGATTCTCCTTGGTGCGGTCATCACGCCGGCAGCCGGGAAGGTCACCGATCTGCTCGGGGCCCGTCGGGTGTATCTCGTGGCGATGTCGGCGGTAGCGGTGTTCGCCGCCCTCACCGCCACGGCGTGGAGCGCGCCGTCGCTCATCCTCTTTCGGGTGTTGGGCGCGGCGTTGGGCGCGGCCACCGGCCCCGCAGCGATGTCGTTGATCAACCGCATGTTCGAGCGCCACGAGCGAGCCAAAGCGCTCGGCTACTGGGCCATGGTGGCGGCGGGCGCCCCCGTGCTCGGGGTGGTGGTGGGCGGTCCGGTGGTGCAATACGTGAGCTGGCGTTGGATCTTCATCGTGCAAGTGCCGCTCAGCCTCATCACCGTCTTCGTGTGTGCCCGCATCTTCCCCGAAACACCGCGCAAGAATGTGACCTTCGACTACGTGGGTGCCGTGCTGCTCGGGCTGGGAAGCGCCAGCTTCGTGGTGGCACTCAACCGGGCCCCCGAGCCGGGTTGGGGTTGGACCCATCCGGTGATCGTGGTGCTGTTCGCCGCCACGCCGATCCTGCTCACCGCATTTGTTTGGTACGAGGGCAAGATCGAGCACCAACTCATCCCGCTGCGGTACTTCCGGCGACGGAATTTTGCGTTTCCGCTGGCCAACCAGTTCTTTGCCAGCTTCGCCTACATGGGCGGCTTCTTTCTCACTCCATTTCTTATGCAGGACGTGTTGGGCTACGACCAGACCCGCACCGGCTTGGTGTCGATCGCCCGGCCGGTGGCCTTCACCATTGCCGGGCCGGTGGCCGGATGGGCGGCCACCAAGGTGGGGGAGCGGGCCAACGGCGTGCTTGGCGGTCTGTTCTTGCTCGGTTCGATGTTGCTCTTCTCGGCCGCTGGAGCCGGTGCAGCGTCCACCCTCGTATTGGGCGCCTTGATCCTGTCGGGGCTCGGGATGGGAACCACTGCTCCCGCCATGACTGCGGCCGCGGCGAACTCGGTGGCCGATGAAGATCTCGGCGTGGCCGGCGGCGCCCAGCAAATGTTCGGGCAACTCGGCGTGGTGGTGGGGACCCAAATCATGTTCACCATCAAGGAGCTCGGCACGTCACCGGAGGTTGCCGCCAGCATCAAGGCCAAGGTGCCGCTCACTGCCGAGCAAGTGGCGAGCTTGGCTACCGCCTACAGCCACGGGTACATCGTCGGTGCCGTCGGAGCGGTTTTCGCGGTGGCCTGCGCCGTCGGCGTTCGGTCAAGCGTGAAGCGGGGCAAGCCGGTCGACCTACGATCGGCCGAGGAGAAGCGGGAAGAGGATGCGGAAGCGGAACTGGTTGCGACCTACGCCGACGCCCTGTACGGGCCGCGGCCGTAACGCCACCTTGCGGGCACGGATCACTACAAGTCGGTGAGGTTCTCTCGTTTGAACAGCGCCTCGACGATGATCCGGGGTTGGGGCGTCGCGAACGTGGCGGTCAGAACGTTGCCGTCGGTGCCAATGTCGATCGGTGTGAGTCGTTCTTTCCACGGTTGAAACGTGGTGAGCGCTTCGCCGTTCTCAACCAGGGTCCGGAGGTTGGTGGCCGCCCCGGTTGCATCGTCCGCCGAACTCTTCACGGCAACGAGGAAGGCGTCGGCTTGCGGTCCGTTAAGGCGGGATCCGACGAAGAGGAGGGCCGCAGGCTCACCACTCCGGGGGACGGTGGTGGTGGAACCCTTGCCCCCGAAGTCGGTAGTGGCGGGGGAACTGCTCGACACCATCGACAGTGCGCCTACGGCGTCGAGTGCCTTGGCCGCTTCGATCGCCGCCGGTCGACTCGCTGCGGAGCCGGTTCCGGATCGGGCATCGATCGCCCGGCGCATGGCGTCGTCGGTGCGGGCGATGAAGATGTGATCGGGAGCGACGAGCATTCGCAGTGGTCGGCCGAGCGGGTCGATGCCGGCCTTCTTGGCGTCGCCGCTCGTCTTGAGTTCCTCGCCGGGAGCCTGGAGGTAGGACGTCCCGCCGTAGGTGACGGTCGCGGGGTAACTATTCAGGGGGTCCGCGTGGGTCGCGCGTGTGTTCGCTAGTGTGATTTTGGTGAGCGCAGACGTGTCGTTTGAGGACCTGGTTGGGGGGTTAGACCGCGACGGGCTGGTTCGGTTGGTGTTGGAGCAGGCGGCCGC
>JANOSD010000027.1:0-11287 GCA_031415655.1 Actinomycetes bacterium | reverse complement strand
GCGGCCGCCTGCTCCAACACCAACCGAACCAGCCCGTCGCGGTCTAACCCCCCAACCAGGTCCTCAAACGACACGTCTGCGCTCACCAAAATCACACTAGCGAACACACGCGCGACCCACGCGGACCCCCTGAATAGTTACTTCGGCGAGGTCTACGTTGATGCCGGTTCGTCCCGCGTCGCCGGAGACCCAGAGGATGAACGCGGCATCGCTTCGGACGTGAGAGGACGGACCGACCGCCGATCTGAACACCCAAGTCCAATCGTTCGGGGCTTGCCGGTCGAGGACGACTGGTGGACGACCGTCGCCCCGAGTGAAGCAGAGGGCGAATGCGACTAATTCGAGGTCCTCATGCGTTGCGCGTAGGAGGTTGAGTCCGTCGCCGCCAGCCAGCATCGACGCAAAGTGCCGCACGAACTGGCACGGTACATGTTACAGAGGACGACGGTCATGGAATGACAGGTCCGGGGTGCGAAACACCACCGATCCACGTCGAACGAATGCCGGCGAGGAGCGAGTGGGTCAGCGACGCGCATGGTCGACGAGCAAACGACAGAGCTCCGGATCGAGTTCGGTGAACGAGGAGCAAATTCCCGTTGCGACGAGTACTGCGTCGACGATGGACCGGATCTCGTGGATGTTTTGGGGGGTGACCCCGGAAGCCACGGCAAGGGGATGATCGACGACTGCCTCCCGCATGGCCTGCAACTTGGCGACATCCGCCGCCTGGCCCGTACCTGGACCGGATGTGCAGATGACGTCGCAGAACTCGGTTGCCCGACGGGCAACCTGGGCGGGGTCGGCGGCGTGTTTCTGATACTTGAACGCGACACCAGCGAAGTACAGGCCGCGGTAGTCGACATTCGATCGCACCTGGTCGAAATCGGCCGCTCGGAGGGCTTCGCCGTCGGGCACGTCCGGGTCGACACCTCCGTCGTCGACCCATAAGCCGTCGGCATCATCGTTGGCCATCTGTCGGAGCGCGTCATCGGTTGTCAGATCGAGCCGATTAAGGCCGACCCATAGGCCTGGGTGATCGGCCAGAATGGCCGCACGGATCCGACCGAGATCGCAGCCGTTCCCATGATCGATGCAGAACACTCCATCGAGTTGGGTGTCGATGGCGACTTGCGCGTTTCGGCGAGCCTGTTGTTCGTCGGTCACGTGGATCACCGCCAAGATTGCCGGAGTAGTGCGGAAGTCCCGGTCGGCAAAGACGGCGTCGAATCGTTGACGGGCGGGTTGGTCGAGCGGTGATCGAATCGGCATCCAAACAACGTATCCGCGCCGCGTCAGAGGTGCTCTGTCACGGCGACGGATCCGTGGTTGGCTCGATCGTTCGCTGAAAGGCCGGGCCGATCGCCCAGTAGCGAGGCGCCGGTCGGACCACGGCCCGTCTCCTCCGTAAGAGCTGCAACCAATCGATAGGGCGTTCGATCCCCTGACTCCGCAGGTCAATGGCGATTGCGTCGCTGGTTTGTGCGCCGCGATCGAGTGTACGAAGGATTCGCTCGACCGTTCGCAGCGTGTGGTCGACGAGGACCCCAGGCAACGCCACCGGGAACGACCGAGGTGAGCCGTTGGCTCCCTCCACGGTGGCGATCGCACCGGACCTTGCGAGTGCCCGACGAACCATTCGTGCGGTCTCCCGCCTGCTCGCAGGGTCGAATGCGGCGGCCGGGCCGACGGCGATCCCTACTGACGTAGGCGTGCCCCGGAGGAGTTCGCGGTGCAACGCCCGTTGAGTGGGAAGAAGCGCTTGCTGCGTGAGTTTGATCAACGCCCCGCGGATCGGCATGAGCAACCCATCGCGCCAATGGCTGGCGATCTCCACGTGGTTACCGGGTGCCCACCGAGCGATGTTGTGCTGGAGCAGGTTCCCGAGCACGGATGGGTAGGGCTCCCCAACGAACCCGGGTGCGTAAAGGATCTCGATCACGACATCAAGCTGAACCGGACCTCCCCACCTTGCTCGCCACAAGCTGGCGAGGGTGCGGCTCTCTTGGAGTGGCGCTGTGCGAAGTGGTTCATGCTGCGTTAGCGGTGGTGGTGGTGGTGGTGGTGGTGGTGGTGGTGGTGGTGGTGGTGGTGGTGTAGCGGGTTTTGTGGACTCGGTGGTGTTCTTGTGTGAGGTGGTGTTGCCAGTAGTCGTCGAAGTGTCCGTTGATGCGTAGGGCTCGGAGTTGGAGGATCGCTTCGGCGCCGTTGAGGCCCCAGCGGGCGCCGGTGATGTCCATGCGGTCTTTGACGAGGTGCCGGACTGCGCCTTCGATGATGCCGGTGGCGATGGGCCAGCCGTTGGCGAGTGCGGTGGGGTAGTCAAGCAGGGGGGCTTTGTGGGCGAGGTAGTCGGCGGAGCGTTGGGTGTTGACGCGCCGCCAGGGGGGGGAGCTTGTGGTAGGTGGCTTTGCGGCGGGATAGCGGCGGCGAGGGTGGTTGCGTTGCCGTTGAGGACCTCGGTGGCCTTTTCGTGGACCCAGGCGTCGGCTTCGTTGTCGTAGAAAGCTTTCGCGGCGTTCCACAGGTACTCGAGGACGTGGATGAAGTCGCAGATGACGTGCAGGTCGATGCCGCGTTCGTCGGCTTCGGCGAAGAGCCTGTCGATCTGGTGGTTGTTGCCGTCTACGAGAGCGATCCATTGGCGTGAGTGGTTCGGGTCGCGCCGGTCGGCCTCGGCGAAACCGATGCGATGACTGTCGCAGCGTCCTCGGTGATCGATGCGCACAACCACTTGTTGGCCGCCTTGGGTGCTTCAGCCCGGGACCGACCGCTTTGAGTGTTCACACCGCCGGTGCCGGTGGTGGGGGTTGGTGGGACATGATGTCGGCGGGACAGCGCGGTTTCGGTGTGATGTCGTGCACAGCGCCGACGGTGGCCATGCGTTTGCGGTTCGCCTTGTCGGCTTCGGCGAGCCGGGCCTGCGCTGTGGCGGTGCGGGCAGCTTTCGCGGTGGGTTCCCGGAGTGCTTCGGGGCGCATCACGATCCCTTTGCCTTCAGCGGAGAGTACCAACACGTCAGCGGGATCGACGCCCTCGTACGCCCTCGTACGCCCGCGACGCGTAAAACCCTGCGAAGTCAACCGCGGCCGCCACTGCGAGCTGTTCAACTTGGCGTTTGCCGACCCGTTGCCCACAGGACCGCCCGATCGCATCGACCGCCTCGGCAAAGGACCCGCGCGCTGACTCGACCGCGGCGACGCGGCGCAGGCCGTGGGAGTGCTTCTCGACCGGCAGGTTCAACCCGGCGTCCAGCGGGCTCAGGTTGGTGTCGCCCCGACGGCGATACGCCAGACGTTCCACGGTGACCTCACCGAACACCGTTGCCAAGACCCGGGTGTGGCCCGCTTCGACCGTATTGCGCGTGACACCGTCAGCGTCTTGAACCTCGACGCGTTCCTCGCTGCCAGCCAAACGCACCAGGTGATCTTGCAACGCGCACCGCAACAGCTCCCGACCCTGCAACCCGAGCTCTGTTTCGAGCTCACCATGGGACAACCCGGCACCCTCACCGGTGAGAAACTCCACGATCTGATCGAGACGTTCATACGTCGCTTCGAACCCGACACGCGCCGTCACCGACCCGACCTCCGCGCCGCGAGCATCGTCTCCAACCGAACCAGACCCGCATCCGCAGCCTCCTCAAGCTCACCGCAGACCTGCTGGTAACGAGCCACCGCTGCCGCGACGACCGGCACATCACCGGGCCGCAACGTCACCGTCCGATACCGGCCGCCGTCGGTGAACCGCAACACCGCACTGACACGAGGCTCACCCGACACGCACCGACAGTTCGGCTTCCCGCACCGACGCCGCGACGTAGTCAACGTTCCCCGTAACACCAACAGCGGTTCAGATCCTTCAGCGAGGACCACCATTGTACCGTCCTCCAGTCTGCCGCGACCACACGCGGCCGACCAGAACACCACAAAACACACCCGCATACGCGGATACTCCCCACCCCACACCCCCACCACCGTCACTCAGCGAGCGCACCCTACCGAAGGACGGTCATAATACGCCGATCATGGGCTGAGCGAGACTCTGCCGTGGCGGACCTGACGTGACGAAACAGGACCCCTGGGTACGCAAATGCACCCCTCCGCTACACGGTGTCGACACGTACACCGGATACCAAGTCTTTGCGGCCAGCCCACTCTCACCGTCAGGCATCCCGCGTCACATCCAATTCAGAAACGGGGCCTGTCGCTTCGAAACAAACTGAGGGTCGGACCCATTTCATCGAGAGGCCTCGCCGTGTACTTTGGGCCGTGGATGGACGGCGAGAGTTCATCCGAGTGGGGCGACATGCTGAGCGTCATCGGGTATCAACAAGGGGCGACGCGCGAAGCGTCTGAAACATCAAGGTAAACAGCAGAGATCCACCACGACCCATCGAGTTTGTACCAGGTTGAACTCTCCCGCCCAGTATCGCCGTCACGCACGACCTGTCCATTCGTTCCGCATACCACCATCACTTTGTCGCCATGAATCCGATACGAACCACCTCTAACGCTTAGGTCGTCGTTCGGAGAATTCCGCCGGTATATCCGACAGGTGGACCCACATCCCTCCGCACGGACTGTGGCCGCAACACTTGTGGGGGTCCGGTTGCCTGAGGACGTCGAAGTGGGGCCGACGAACTTCTTGAACGCTTCGGCCTCAGCGGGTGTCATCTCAGAGAATGCCTCACTCGCCGCCCTCACCCGTGCCTGTTCGGCGGCCTGCTTTCGCTCGAACTCCCTGACGGCACCCAAACCGCCAACGACCGCTCCTCCCAAGATCAGTCCGAGGAGTACGAACCGAACGAGTCGCCTCCGCCGCGTTCGTCTCCCTTCGTTCTTCTGTCGCCTTTCGTGGTCCGATAGTGGCGGCTTCGGCCCCTGCGGCCGGGCAATCACCCCTACCTCGATTGTCGTCCGCGGCCCAGATCCGGTGGCTTCGTCGCTCACAACGTACTTTCCCTCATTGCTAGGCCTCGTCGGTACACAGAGGATAGAACCCTTAGCGACCTCAGCATTGAGGCAGGCACATTCCCAAATATGGCTCCGTAGCAAGCGGCGGCGAGGCAGTAAGTCTCGGGAGCGGTCGTCGTTAGGCGGCTCAGGTGAAGGAGGAGTCGGTCTGGGGTGAACGCTTCTGCAACGGTGAGGTCGACCGCGCCGAGAAGCGCCGCACCTTCGGAACCTTCACACATGACTGGGCACTCAATGCAGTAGAGCGGTTCCGAAGTAGCCGACAAGGCAAGCGATGTTCGTGGGTCGCCAGGCGAACGCCGATCGTCAGCCGTCAGATGCGCGTCGTCAAGATCTACAAGCACCGCCACGGATCCAGACGCGGCGTAGGCCATCATCCGCCGCTGTCCAAGGCGAGCCATGTCATCGAATTGTGCACCCTCCAACACCATGGATGACCCGACCGCCACCCGCTCTGCCACTTCAACGACTCTGTGTGCGAGCTTTGTACTCGTCAGTTTGAGTATGCCCGGGTGGAGCAACGAAGGCGCCTGATCAACCACGATAAAGCCCTCACCTGCTCCACGGAGTTCAGCGATGGCATCTACAAAGACCTCGACCCCCGCATCCCTAGTCGAAGTCGCTCGCAGTACGCGATGCGCTTCTTCGAGCACGGTCACGTGCCCCAATCCACCGGAAATAGGATTGGCCTCCCGATAGGACACAAGCCCGGCGATTAGCAGCCCGAAAACCAACGATCGTTCTGCTGGAGCCGAGAACTCCGCAAGTTCAATCAGGCACGGCCTCTCAAGAATGATGCCCCAGGGTATGGCGTCGGTAGGACCACCGGATAAAGCTCGTCCAGCTGGACCCATTGACAAGTATTCAAGCCGGCCGAGCAACGAGCCCTCGAGGTTCCCGCGTGCCTCCTCCGAGAAGCTCGACGAACGAATGAGGCCACCTACCGTGGCGTAAAGGGAACGCATCGATGGTGGCGAGGCTCCATGGGCAGTCTCCTCATAGAGCCGATAGATGGCTCGGCATAGAAGGATGTGAGCGAGCGGCCAACCGGTCGAGAGGTCGAGAGCCCCATCAAATGCAGCGATGACCCGACCGGCATGCACCGAGGAATCGACGCCGTCGGGAACAGCCAAGGGATTGAACGCTGGAACTGATCGTGAGAGCCTGAAAATGAGTGGGGGATTCTCGGCACCGTTGAGATCAGCCACGAGCGGCTCATAGTCCCGCTTTGTCGGGTCAATAACGAGAAATGGGACACCGGCCTCTTCCCAAACCTTCCGGAGGATGAGACTCACAGTCGACGTCTTCCCGAATCCAGGAAGGCCCGCCACCAAGACATGTTGGTTGAGATCACTTAGTGTTAGGGAAAACCGGACGCCCGACGTCGTCGAACCGATTTCCAAGCGACCTGCGCCTTCTACGGTCTGTGAATCTAGGCCCTGGCCGAGGGCAGGAATTCGTCGAGAAGCGATGCCCGCTAGACCCCCTCTGGGGGCGACGGGCAGTCGAAAAGCAGTGTTGGCTTCGAGAGGGTCGAAGAGGAACTGCAGTTCAGCCAATCGAGAATCGGACGCTACTCTCCATGGGACACTACGGAGTTCGCTGAAAACCATTGCGCAAGCATCAAGGTCGGCGGGCTTGGTTGGCGTCACCACGGTTGCGGTCGCCAAGGATCCTTCGGCTCCAGCTTCGAATGAACGCGTGAGGTCCGTACTGAGCGACTCCGCAAGACCTGGAGTCAGCTCGCCGTCAGACGCCAGAACGAAACGCAACGCGAAACATCCTTGAGGAAGTAGCCGCAACCATCGGCGGTAGGCGCGAAGGATCGCAATGCTGATTGGATTCTCCTCACCGGCGCGAAGATCGGTCAGCATCCAACGGATCTCATCCTGCAAATACGCAGCGACGTCTGACGTCAACCTCGCTGGTTCAAGCTGAACAGCAAGAACTGTGCGATGGGGTTGAAGCCGCAACAACCCGAGTGAACTGAGCATCGCCTGGGGACTCCACGTCCATGGAAAAAGCACGGGATCATCCCGATCGGAGTTCACAGTGGGATCTAGTCGCTCGATTGCCCTGCGAATCTCCACCACTTGCCCCGCTTGGAGAGCGTCGACATCGACGCAATTCACCAGCGGCTTGAGGTTAGCGATCTCGACGGGTTCGAGAGGGAATTCGGCGGGAAGGGTCGTCGTGACAATACGGTTCAGCAGTGCTGAATCAGCAGCTGAGTCGGCCGCGCCGAGCAGGTGACACCGGACTCTTGGGTCCTCAGGCTCCACGCTGTACCTAAGCTGAAGTGCGGAACCAATCGGCGCGCCCGTGGCTACGGCCCGCAAGAATGCGATCTGCCGGCCGAACGCTTCAGCCAATGGGTTCCCCGTCAAAGTGACAGTGTTTGCTTGCCCAAGTAGATCTGGCAGCCATGGAACCTGGGCACCCCAGACAAAGCGTCCGGTTTGGACCTCCTCGACGGGAGCGCTCGGCCGGCCGGTCATGCGGACGATGCGAGTTTGACATCGATCTGCTCGAAGGGGAGTACCGACGCCAACGGCCCGACAACTCCGGAATTCGAATCACAGATCTGTCGGAGCATGGGACCGACCCGCGAGGATTCGCTCCCCACCTCCACCACGAGCCGACCACCGTCGAGGGAGAGGGCAAACGTCGCTCCTGCTGGACCCAAATCCGGTACGCGAGCAATGAGATAACGACTCACAATTTCATGGATGGTCCGTGTGCCGCCCAAGACAACAACGGTGGTGGCACCGACCATGTCCTGAAGGGAATCTCGAATCTGAGAGCCCTGGGCCTCGGAAACGACATCGGAACAAACGGCCAGGACAACCAGGCCCTCTGGATCCTCCGAAACGCCAAGCCCGACGAGTTCTCCAGAAAGCCCCGCCCGTTTCCACATCCTCGCCAAGGTCTGGTCCGTGCGAAGACGAGAGAATGCTCCCCCTAACTCATCCCCCGTAACGGCCTCAAGCGCTGCCTGAGATGCGCTCGGCGGCCCGTACGCCGGTTGAGCGTCGGCCACAGAAGGGTCACCCGTTTCAGGCATCCCTGCAATCATGCCAAGTGCCATGCGAACCATATCGGAACCTCCGCTCCTGCGGATAGAGTCGAGCTGCCGAATGAACTCAACCTTTAGGTCGCTTTCAATCTGAGCCCCTTGCATCGTTCGCTCGTGCTCACGTTGAGCACTCTGCGCTATGAACTCGGGATTTTCAAGGCTTAGGATATCAATGCCACGCCGGCTTGCTTGTTCCTCAAGCAGTTCGTCCCGGCTTCTTTGGAGTTCGAGATCGAGGGGTTGTGCATCTATTTCAAGCTGCTTCTCATATGCCGCTGTCGCCGCAGCCGCAGTAGCGTCACGAGCTTTGACGAACTCGGAGTTCCAGGTCGGCTCTACGATTTGCACCCGCTTGATGCAAAACAACTTTTCAAGCAGCAGAATACCTTCTAGATTGAGGGTCTCCCGAATATTTCCCTTTTCGTAAAGGTTATCGTGCGACCACTGCGCTAGCCGCTCTCGAACCATGAGGTCGAATTGGTGTCGCACTTCGCCGTCGAGCAGTGCGGCAAAGTTGATTCCACGTTTTGCCACATATTGGATTAGACCGGCGTATCCATCGTTGTCATTGATCGCTATGACTGCCTCGACTCGAAGGCTGGTGAGAGGGTATTCTCCCTTTAAGCGGATGTCTTCAACCCGAATGACGATCGGGACATCTTGAGTCGATAGGAATATTCCTTGCGGGTGTCGTGTCCCGGGAAGGCCCTTCAGTCGGCGGAGCTTTCGGCCTGGAGCGACCACCTGCTGCGGGGCTCCGTGCCGAAGCGTCAGTAGAACTTCACCCGGACCCACGTGAGTTGGCGGGTCTAAGTCCACAACTACCCCGACCAGGTCCCCCAAGGAACCGCTCAAAACCGGCCACCCGGAGCCCCGCCGAATGTGCCCCCTGCAAGACCATCTGGCACGCCGACGTTAAGATCCGGGACCCCGCCCAAGTCCCCAGAGGTACCACCCGAGTCGCCAAAGTCCAGGTTCGCTTCGGTTGCCCACATCGGGACAGATTCATCTGAATCGCCAAACTTGAGGTCAGCCTCCTGGGCCCAGGTCTTCGCCAGATCGCCAATCGGCGTTGCTTCTGAGCCTTTCGGCACTTCGGGATCGACATGTAGGCTCGATTCCGGCGGTGCTAGAGCGCCGGCAAGTTCAATTGATTCGTCGACCCGCTTCTCGTCCTGAAGGCTCTTCCAATCCGCAAATTGGTCAACAGGATCACCGACCTGCATCAAATCAGCCGATCCGACTCTCAGGTGTATACCGGGCGGCTCATGGGTGGGCATCAGCGGCTGAGCCGGAGGGAGAGCTGCGGCTCCAAATGGACTGGCGACGTCTGCGAAGACCTTCGCGATCTCCAAAGCGCCGAGAGCGCTCTTCACGAAACCCGCACCGGAAGCCGAGCCAGAGTTAGTCGGCGTGGTCTCATGGTCCGTCATCGACGCCCCTTCCGCATCAAGAAACTCTTCCCATTATAACACAGGCCGGCGACGGAGAACTCAAGTCAACGCTGCGCCGAGCACGCAATTGCGAAGCTGCTCGCCGACGGACATGAGGTAGCCCGTACCTCCGAGATGCGTCGTCACGCGCTGAGCGCACCATCCCTGTGGGCCTGACCCGTTTTGACGGACATCGACCCTCAGGGGTTTACCCCGGGAACGATGTCCAAATGTCAGAGCAGAACGACCCGCGAGAGAAAAAGCGGCCCTTCACCAAGGAGTTCTGAGATGACGTCGTCGCGCTGATCCGCCGGCCCGGGAACACCGCGCGTCGGTGGCCCGGCACATGCACCTGAGCGAGCTGTTGGTCCGGGACTGGGTGCGCAAGGACGTCATCGACAACGGCCGCCGCGACGGCGTGCCGACCACGACACGGGAGCGTCTCGCCGCTCTCGGGCGCGAGAACCGCACCCTGCGCGAGGAGCGCGACATCTTGAAGAACGCCGTAACTTCTTTCGCCAAGAAGTATCGGTGAGCGCCACAAATGCGTTCGTCGAGGCGGCGAAGGACGAGCCTCCGGTGGCCACCATGGGCCGACTGCTCGAGTCTCCCGTTCCGCCTACTATGAACACGCCAAGCACGAACCGTCGGCCCGCGGGCTCAGCGACGCCGATCTCGCTGACAGGACCAGCGAAGTCTTCGAGGAACATCGCAGCACCTACGGCGCGCCTCGCCTTCACCGGGTGTTGCGCAGCGAGGGGATCCAGGTCGGCTGCAAGCGGGTCGCCCGACTGATGCGCCGCAACGGTCAGGTCGGCCGGTGCCGGCGCCGCTACGTGCACACGACGATCCAGAGCCCCGATGGTAGGGAAGGTCATCGCTTTTGCAAAACAAGGCTTCGGGTTCGACACTGTCTTCGGCCGCCGCTTGGTGGGCGACATGATCTATATCCGCACGTGGGAGGGATGGCTGCACCTGGCCACCGTCATCGACCTCGCCTCGCTCAAGATCGTCGGGTACGCCATGGCCGATCAAATGCGAGCAGGCCTCGTGTGCGACACCCATGCATATGGCGCTGCGCCTGCGCCGGTCGATGCCATCGACGAAGCCCTACGGTCACCCTGCCCCGCAACACGGCATTGCGATGACCCTTTGAACCCGGGCAGGACGCCTCGGCGATGGCCGGCGCTCCGCACGAAGTGGAACGTCAGCCAGTCCATGTTGGGGCGCCGTCAATGCTGGTACAACGCGGTGGCCGGATAGTTCTTCTCAACCCTCTGGACCAAGCTCATCTACCGGCACCCGTGGGGCATCCGGACCAGCGCTCGGCATGCCGTCGTCGGTCACGTCGCAGGCTCCTACAACACCAAGCGCATTTCCATTCCAACCTCGGCTAACTCAGCCCCAACGGGTACGAACACCGCCGACAGATCCACCAACCACCGGCCACGGACGCTGGACAATCAACGTGTCCTTCGAAGCGGGTCAACCCGTTACCGACCGTTCGTGGGCGACCTCCATATGATGACGTCAAGCCTGCCGAGCCAATGCCAATTCCCGGACTCGTTCCGTGAGCCCTGGCGTCATTCCTCAGACTCCGAGCTGGGCGGCGGCGCTCTGAGAGGCTGTCGCGCAAGTATTCGCAGGTCAGAGGGGGTGCGGGCTAGTCGGTCAGTCGCCGGAGTAGAAGGCGGGTGTGCGCGGCCCATACGAATCCTTCGGTGACTTCGGGGCAGCGTTCATAGTCGATCTGTAGGCGTCGATTGTTCATCAACCAGGACCATGTGCGTTCCACTACCCACCGC
>JANOSD010000026.1:0-52180 GCA_031415655.1 Actinomycetes bacterium | reverse complement strand
TGGCGGTGGCGGTGCCGTAGTGCACCGAAGCGGGTGTGTGGTACCCGATCCCGGAGTGGCGGTGTTCGTGGTTGTAGTACTCGAAAAACGTTTTGCAGAACGCTCGGGCGTCTTGGATAGACCCGAAATTCGGCGGGAACGCCGGGCAGTACTTGAACGTCTTAAAAAATGATTCGCTGTACGGGTTGTCGTTGCTGACCCGCGGCCGACTGTGACTGCGGACCACGCCGAGGTCGGTAAGCAACTGCGACACCGGCTTGGAGATCATCGCTGCGCCGCGGTCCGCGTGGAGGGTGAGCTGACCTTTGCGAATCCCTTGTTGGAGGTAGATCCCTTCGATGAAGTCCTTGGCGAGCTCACCGGTCTCAACTTCGGCGACGGTCCAACCAACAACGTAACGAGAGAAAATGTCGATGATGACGTACAACTCGTAGTACTTCCCGCGGACCTGGGTTCGCAGCTTCGTGATATCCCACGACCAAATTTCGTTCGGTCGTTCGGCGAGCAGTTCCGGTTTTTTGTTCGCAGGGTGGGTGCGGTGCCGGCGTCGTTCCCGGCTCTCCCCCGCAGCAGCCAAAAGCCTGTACATAGTGGACAACGAGCACAGGTACACACCGTCGTCGAGGAGCCGGGCCCATACCTGCGGGGGTGCCAGGTCGCAGTACTCGTCGGAGCGAAGCACGTTGAGGATCTGCTGACGTTCCGACTCAGACAACGCATTGGGAGGCGACGGCCGCGGTGACGGCGGGCCAAGGATCGGGTCTTGGTCCTTGCGGTAGTGCGTTGCCCGGGACCGGCCCAGCAACCGGCACGCCACCTTCTTCGACGTCACCGCGGCGAGCGACTCGAGGTGATCCTCGATCACGGTGTCAACATCGTTTCGGTGTCCGCGCTCTCGGAGAGCAGCCCCAAGAGCGCATGTGCTTTTCCCGTGATCTCCAACGCCAGCGTGGTGCGCGCCAGCTTCGCCTCCAGAACCTCAATGCGAGCATTCGCTCGAACCAGGTCTTTCTCCGCTACAGACTTCGCCACCCGTTTCGGTTTCGCTACCACCGCAGCCGCGGCAGCCGCAGCGACGGCGCGGGCGTCCTGGTTGCGCCACTCCGCCAAGTGCGAGGTGTACAAACCTTCGCGTCGCAGCATCGCCCCACGCTCACCATTGTGCAACGGCAACCTGTCGTACTCAGCAAGAGTGGCGGCCCGATACTCCTTGGTGAACGACCGGCGTTTCGGGCGAGGAGCAAGATCCTCCTCATCCAACACACCTCCGTCATGGACGCGTCCGTTCAGAAATCCTTGAGTCATAGTCATTGGTTTAAATGCTCCGTAGTCGTTCTGTAGGGATCATCCGCTACAGCAGGTGTCTCACTTCACCCTGACAGAAAGGAGGAGATCGCGGTTGCGGAACGTCGACTTGGTGAGTGGCGAGCGCGCCCGCCAAAGTCTGGGTAGGGTATCGGTCGTTACCGATACCGGTAGGCCTACGAGGGCCTTCGAGTGAGGGAGCTGAGCACCGTGAGTATTTCCACCAACTTTGACGCGTACCTTCAGGAGCGATTCGACGGCGACGAAGCAGCTGAAGCACAAGCCGCGTTCGAGGACGCGCTCGCCCGTGGGGAACTCGTTCGGTCTTTGACCTCGGCCCGGCAATCCGCAGGCCTCACACAGGCGGCGGTAGCGAAACGGATGGGCACGACCCAGTCGGCGGTTTCTGACTTCGAGAGCGGTGGATCTGATCCTCGGCTGTCCACTTACCAACGCTACGCCCGTGCAGTCAATCGAGCCGTTCACGTGGGATTCGAGCCCGCATCCGCACAGACCGAGCCAACCATCCGATTCTCAGGAGAACTTGTCGTGCCGTCACTCGACTGGTACTTCACGACGAAGCGGCCGACCTACGAAACCAGTTCGGTCTCGTTCGGAACCGTTCGTCCGCTGGAAATCCATCCGATTGTGACCGATCGGCTGTCTGACAGCGTCGCAGCCTGAACCGTGATCGACATCACAGGAGCGGTTCCGGACGTCCGCCTTCACTCCAGCGAGTTTCGTCTACTGCGTATCGACCCCACCACCGAGCTTGGTGTCACGACACAACTTCAAGTGGCGACGGTCCCTGAGGTTGTTCCGGATGTGGTGTTCTTTACGGTCCGCTGCGCAGGCGCCGCCTACCGGGCTGATGGCGATCGTCCATTCGATCCGGTGGACGCTACAGAGGACTCGATGCTCTACACCTTCGATGTTTCCTTCCTCGTGGGGTTTCCCTCCGACCGCTTCGCTTCGGCGACACCGGCTGAGATGGAGCACTTCGGGGGAAGCACCGCTTCGTTCTTGGCTTGGCCGTATCTCAGACAACATATTCAGGATTGCGCAACACGTTCTGGTGTGGCCGCAGTCGTTCTTCCGGCAATCGGACGGGCGGGGCTGCCAGCGGACGCGAACCTTCACAACGCCGGCGATACTGATAAGACAGAATCGCGGTCACGCGAGTAGTGGTCCCGGCCAGAGCAGAGATTTCGGTGATATTTGGGTTTATCACCGAAACGACTGGCTACCGTGGCTTTGAGCGCTCGAGGTAGTTGGTCGAATCCTGCATACCTTGGTAGTCGATTTCGGACAGGAAGTGGCACCACGGGAGGTTCGTGCTGGGGAACTGAAGTCGGCCAGCCCCCTTCCATGTGGCGACCTCTAGATGTACCGGGGATGTCTTGATCTCCCGGACCGCTTCGAGCGCGGGCATCAAGTCGGTATCTCGGGAGAAGACCACCCCAACGTCATACGCTCCTTGTGTTGCGAGGCGGACGAGATCCACCGCGAGAGCGACATCGATCCCCTTCTCCTGTGGCTTGGCCGCAGGCCAGTCCGGCGGATACCGCAGAGGTCGGCGGAACACCTTGACACGCTTGTCGCCTTCCCACGCAGCAGTCTGCCGTTCGTTCACCGCATGCACTGTTGGTTGTTTGTCGGGATGTGGAAGCCCGCGGTACACCCGGATCTGGGCAAGCTCCGACGGTCGCTTCCGGCGTTTGACGATCTCGGTTCCAACCGCGATCGGCCACACATGACCGCACTGAGGAGGATCCTCGGGTGCGTGGAAGAGACTGCGTGCAGTTGAGTAAAGATTTTGGTAGTCGATGAACACCACGACCCGGTCGGTTCTCTCCACCGAACGCCTCCAGACGAAAAAGCCCCGCCAGTCCCTTGATGGGACGGCGGGGAGGAATAGGATCACTATACCGGCCCCGAGCGGGGACGCAAGCCCCCAAAGACCAGTGACGTCGGACGGCCCCCGATGCCTACACCTCAATGGCGTCCCGCCACCGGTGGGCCGTCGACAGATCTACGGCCCCTGTTGTTGACTGCCACGCTCCACGAGATTGCGGCCACTCTGCCGGCCCTCACCACGAGAACGGACCGAACCGCGTTCACGGTGGAGCCTCCAACCCCCGGACGATCTTGTCGGTTGGGTGTCCCGATGCCGTTGCCCAACCCCAGGCGGGAAGTGGACGTGGCTTTCCTGAGAGGTTCAATCTTCACGTCGATTATTTCGGTGATATTTGGACTTATCACCGAAATATGGCGAATGGGGCAGCCGAAGGTTGGGGGAGTGGAGGCCCTGTCTGGGGGTGACCTGGGTGCGGTGGCGGCCGGTCAGGTTTTGTGAGCATCGTTGTGGGGGCTGTGTCACACTCACGGAAGCGGATTTGTGAACCAGCGGGGGAATCATGAGCAGTGCAGTGACAGTGAAGCGAGTTAGGTCATCGGTGGTGCTGGGCGGTGGTCGACGTCGTGGGTGGTGGCGGGTGGTGGCAGTGTTGGTGGCGGTGGTGCCGGGCGTTGTCGTGGGTACGGTTTCGGTATCGGTGGCCGCTGGGGGTTCGGTTTCGGGGGGTGTGTATACGGTGGTCCTGCCGGACAGTTTGCGTCAGGCGTGGATGAAACCGGCGGCAGATCCAGCGGGCAACATCTACTTTGCGACGAACACGGCGTTGGGTGGGGTGTACAACGCGGTTTGGATGCGTGACATGTCGGGAGTGGTGACCAAGATCGCTGGTGATGTTGACCTTGGCTATGTGGACGGTCCGGGTGATCAGGCCCGTTTTTACTATCCGAGCGAGGTGGTGTTTTTCGATCATTTCTTGTTCGTTGCTGATGAGGGCAACAGGGTGATCCGTCGGATTGATTTGTCGTCCTCGGATCACACGGTGACGACGTTGGCGGGCGTGAACTACTTCTTGTACAGCATGACGATCGATCCGGGGTCGGGGGATATCTACATCGTTGGTCATCACGCGAAGGACATTCTGAAGGTCACCCAGGCGGGCGACTTGACCATGTTGGGGGTGCCGGCCGGCTGGATCGAGGACAACCCGTACGGGATTCAGTACGCCAACGGTTCGGTGTTTGTCGCTGACGGACGCGACATCGACGGTTCGTGGGTTGGGCATAGCCGGTTGGTGAAGTACGACCTGTTGACGTCGACACCGTCGGCCGTGACCGCGAGCGCGACGTCTGCGTGCACGAACGACACCTACCAGAGCGGTGTGCCGGAGGGTGATGGTGGGCCGGCGGCGTCGACGGTGGTGTGCCGCCTCAACGGTGTAGCGATCGCCAGTGACGGGACGATCTATGTGTGGGA
This sequence comes from Actinomycetes bacterium, assembly GCA_031415655.1. GTDB lineage: Bacteria > Actinomycetota > Acidimicrobiia > Acidimicrobiales > Acidimicrobilacustridaceae > JAKOVR01. Next base: position 47,544 of record JANOSD010000026.1, on the reverse strand, counting down.
CAGCAGCTACGGGGTGTTACGCCGTATCGGTGTTGACGGGATCATCACCACGGTGACGGGGCAGGGCACCCTTGACTACCCGGGGGCGTTGGGGTGCGCCGGTGGGACTGGGTGCATGGCTGAGGGCGGCCAGGCGTCGTCGTTGAGCCGCTCGGCGTTCGGGAGCTACGGGATCACGTTCATCAACGGGGACCTGTACATCCCCGCGAATGGGATCTGGCGGATCGCCTCGCCCGGTTCGGGTTCGGGTACCGGTGACGTGGCGTTGACGGTCACGATCCCGCGTGTTCGCATGACCAGCAGTCTTGTTGGTTTGCCGCCGGGGAACCCGACGGTGTCGGTGTGGGTGGATTGGCCAGGTAACCCGGGCGGACCGGTGAGAACCGACGCAGGCTTCCGGCCGTCCCCGGTGGAATCACCGGCGGGTTGGCTGACCATCCCGGTTTCGGTCACAGCCACCGTGCCGAGAGCGAACAACGTGACGGTCCACATCGAGGCCGATTGGACCGGAGACGGGTTGCCAATCGACCTGAACCCCACCACCGGGAAAGAAGCCGTAGATTTGATAGTGGGCACCGGTTCGTTGGTAGATGGGGTCCCGGTATGGTCCGGTGACGCACCGTACGGGGAGTCCACCACGACAGGCGGGGGGCCGAACGCGGCGGTTGGTCAGATGTCGTTTTCGTTGACCACCCGTTCCCCGCTACCGAACCTTCCAGGCAAGACACGGGCACCGGAAACCAATCCGATCCCGGGCGACAGCGACGGTGATGGTGTGCTCGACGCGTGGGAGGTGTTTGGCTACGAACCAAACCCGGGGCGTGCACCACGATTGAAGTTCAACGAGTGGGGTGCCAACGTCGCGGTCCCGGACCTTTGGGTCGAGGTCGACACGTCCGCTGACGCGGCGCGGGCAGGTGATGGTGATCTCAAACGGATCTGGGAGGCGTTCGCCAACCAGGACGGTCGGGTGGGGTACAACATCCACTTCGACAACGGTCCAGGGTCGATCGCGGACTTCGCGACCGGGAAACGGTGGGGACAAAACGACAGTCAGGCCGGGGTGATTCACCGGGCTGACGGATCGCAGCTTTCGGGTCCCGTCGATATCTTCGATTTGCACACTGAAATCGGTGCGCCGCCCTACCAACCCAACCTTGCGCCGGTCCCGCCGAACAGTTCGTATGTGAACTTCTCACCGTCTCGGCACCCGTTCTTCCGGTACGCAGCATTCGTGAACTCTCACAAGGACCCGATTGTGTCAGCGGTGAAGTTGCCGCCGAACCCGACCGTGGCCGAGCGGGTCATCCATTCGATGTACCGCTTCGGATACAAGAGTGGAATGGCTCTCGGAGATGGTTATGTAGCCAGCGTGGGGATGGAGTTCGGCCGGACACTGGGGATCGAGGCGGACGGTGTTGGCCGGGCGGCGACGTTGATGCACGAGCTGGGCCACACGTTTGGTCTCGTCGGCGGTGCACCCGACGGCGGTGACGTGTCGCCAGTCAACCCGTTCTACACATCGACGATGAGCTACGCCTACACGTCTGGTCTGCCGCTCGGGACAAGCAACTCACCGGCCGGGTTCAACTTCCGTGGTATGGACTTTTCCCGGAAACCGGTGCCGACCCACTCCGAGGAGTTGGTGAACGAATCGAACTTCACGACCTACGATTTTTTTGCGTCACAACACGTTGGGTACGCCACCAAACTGTGTGACGGCGATACCTGGAACCCCTTGGTTCGACCGTGGACCTATCGCCCGTTCGACCAGGACAGCGGCGGGATAACGGGGCCGTTCCTTGACTGGAACTGTGACGGCAAGCCCACGGCGGTCGGGCCGATCAACATCAACAACACGTTTCGTATCCCACCCCCACTGGGAGCCAACACCATCGCAGGACAGGAACTAGATACGTTCGACCCGCGATACGCGGATTGGGATTGCGTGCAACCCCGCGTAGCGGTGAAGACCTGTTCGAACTTGGCGGTACTGCCGCCGGATCCGACGCCGTCGCCGGAGGAGATGGAGGTCCGCCCGGACCAGTCATGGCGGATGGGCCTGTCCGAATCCACAGCTGCGGTAGCGGTACCGGCGGGTGGGTCGGTCACGGTGCCGGTCGTCGCCCGCAACACCGGCGAGCAACCGTTGGATGTTTCGATTGTGGTTGGTGGTGCGGTCACCGCGGTGACACCGGGTTCGTTCCGTCTCGAATCAGGTGCCGTGCAGGTCGCGATAGCAACGATCACCGCACCGGCCGGTACGAATCCGGGTGACGCGGTCACAGGTTGGCTTGACAGTCGCGGGTACGCATCGACCACCACCGCGATCCGAGCGACGATCATCACCGGACCCGCGCCAACCCCACCACCGGCAACATCGGTTTCTACCGGGTTCGGCACACCAGTCACCGTGCCGGTCCCCTCGGGTGCGCTGCGGGTTGTCGATACGGGCTGGTCTCGTTCAGTGACCGCAGGGGTGGGGACGTTGACGTACACGCCGTCGGACGGGTTCGTCGGCACCGACGTAATCGTCTACGAACAATGCACCGGCACCGGTGTGTGTGTTGCGGCGACGGTGACCGTCAATGTGGCCGGACCGGCCGTGTGCACGATCACTGGTACTACCGGCCCGGACCAGTTGACCGGCACCCCCGACGCGGACGTGATCTGCGGGCTCGGCGGCAACGACACCATCGACGCCGGCGCCGGCAATGACATCATCGTGGGCGGCCCAGGCGCTGACAAGGTGTCGGGCGGCGACGGTGATGACCGGGCTTACGGCGGCCCCGGCGATGACGTGATCCGCGGGCAGGCCGGAAACGACACCTTGGCCGGAGGGGCAGGCTTTGACCGGCTCGAAGCCGGCGACGGAAACGACACCCTCACCGAAGACTCCGGATGGAACTGGCTCGACGCCGGCCCCGGCAACGACACCATCACTGGCGGACCGAACCCCGACACGATTCTCGCTGGCCCTGGTGACGACACCATCAATACCGGCCCCGGAGACTCCGTGCAGGCCGGTGCCGGAACCGACATTGTCAACGGTGCGGTGGTCGACACCGTCGTTCTCGACGGTCCTGCCGCGCATCTCGTAGGGGTGGTGACCCTGCCCGACGGCACCCCAGCGTCAGGGATCGGTGTCGACCGGTACGGCCCCGATGGGGGACTGCTCGACAGCGCTACTACCGACACCTCCGGCGGGTATCAGATCACCGGCACCCCAGCACTGTCCACGTTGCGGTTCACCGACCCGCAAAACCGGGTCCCGACCCAGTGGTATCAGGCGGCTGGAACCGCCGCGACGGCTGCACCGCTCGACGTACCCGAAGGGCAAGTCACGAACCTCCCGGTCACCCTGATCGGAACATCAACGATCACCGGGACAGTCACCCGAACCGACAGCGCCCCGCTTCCCGGAATCATTGTTACCGCCTCCGTTGGAACCGACACCCTGGCAACCACAACCACCGGACCTGACGGGCGGTACACCCTCGGCCCGGTACCCGCCGTCGCCAACGTCACCGTCCGGTTCGACGACCCAACCAACGCCTACCAAACCCAATGGTGGAACAACGCCACCACCGCAGCCGAAGCAACACCAATCAACCTCACCACCGCGTCGGTTGTTACCGACGCGGTGCTCACATCACGTTCCTACGAGGACGTGGTCAAAGCCGACCGTCCGGAAGGGTACTGGCGACTCGACGAAACCCAAGGAAAGGTCGCATCCGACAGCGTCGGAACCCACCACGGCCGCTACCAAGGCAAACCAACACTCGGCCTGCCAGGTGCCGTTACGACCGGCACCGCGGTTGCGTTCAACCGGTCCGGCGACAAACTCCGCATCCCCGACTTCCCCGCCCTGGCCCTCACACCCGCATCCACCCTGGAGTTCTGGGCCAAACCACCCGATACCCCCTCCCGAAACGGGAACGGCAACGGCCATGGCCACACCAGAACCTTGTTCCAACGCGACCATGACTGGACGATCACCCAAACCAGCGACGGGCGCACCACATTCACCCAAGGCAACCAACGGCTCACCACCCCCAGAAACCCCGATCCGAACGCGTGGCACCACTACGCACTCGTCGACGACGGCACCACCCTCACCTGGTGGGTTGACGCCACCCCCGTCGCCAGCGTCACCACCGCCCGACGGTCCACCCGAACCCATCACGGTCACCTCACCGTCGCCCCCAACGCCGAAATCATCCTCGACGAAATCGCCGTCTACAACCGTGCCCTCACCACCGAACAAATCCGCACCCACCAACAACTCCGACGATAACCGGCGCAATCTCAACTGATGACCGAACCCGACGAAGACAAACCCCGCAAACCCAGACGAACCCTCCTACTCGTCCTGCTCGCGCTTGCGCTGCTCGTACCGATCGGCGTGTTCGGCAGAATGGGAATCAGAGAGATACGACGACCCCACGACTACGACCCCAAAGCCCTCCAAGCACTCACCGACCTCATCAACAACAACGGCAGTCTCGCGTTCTCAAACAGGACACGCCCTTGCACCGACTCCCCACTGGTCGCCGAAGTGGACCCCGACCGCAACCGAGTAATCCTCCGCGATGACTTCACGCAGAACCGACTTGATCTTGTCTATCGGATCATCGAAGACCGACGAGCGCCGCACCTACCGGAGATGTATTCGGCGGGTCAGTACGAAGCGCTCAAGGCCGGCTACGCGTTCACCGACGGCATGGTTGTCTTCGAAGGTCGGCCCAAACTTGACCGACCGCTTACAAGAGACGAAGGGGTTTGTATCACCGAGAACGGTCAAGTATTTGGGTGAGCATCGTTTTGCTGTCACGGGGACCTTCTGTGTTCGTTGGAAATGGCGAACCAGAGCCGAATGCGGGCTGTGAACCGATCGGGGAGGAGTGTCTGTCGTCGCTGATGTTTCGGTGATATTTAGGTTTATCACCGAAACGGCCCCGGGACGCCACGGGGGAGGGGTTGCGCGGCGGCGACGATCGGCTGCCGTGGGCACGCGGTTCATTCCTTCGAGCTTGCGAGGTCAACGCATGAGCGCCAGGGACGCTACTTGACATAACGGATATTATGGGCATACGACGTGAATGTCGGAGAGGCTGATCAAGCACGACCGGCCGATCGGCTTTCGTCGGATCGCTCTGGCCTGACCCATCCCGACTCAGACAGTTGCAACCGCCCAACGTGACGAAACGCCGGACAACTAGCCGTTCAGGTTGCTGCGCAGATTACCCGGCAGGCGTTGCGGCCAGGCGTTGCGGCCAGGCGTTGTGGCAATGCGTTGTGTAAAGGCCTTGTCGGAGGAATGCGGGGTAGGACCGACATGGATCCCCACTTCTCGGGGACCAACCATACCTCCCCCTTATCGTCACGTGACGATAAGGGGGAGTACGGTTCGCCTCCGCCAAACCGCCAGCGGCGGCATGCCGACGCAACACCTACGATGCGGTCTCCGCCATGCCCTCCCCCTCATTTTGCCCCCTCGATGATGGCCGCCAATTGGCCTACGACGTCCACGGCCCCGCCAGTGCACCAACCGTGCTGGCGTTCCACGGATCGCCGGGCTCGCGTCTCGACTTCTGGCCATCGCCGGCTATGCCAGTCGGCACATTCGACCCGCCCGTACGCGTCGTGGCCATCGATCGACCCGGCGTAGGTCAGTCCACCCACCGTCCCGGACGCATTCTCAAGGACTGGGCCGGTGACGTCGCCCAACTTGCCGACCACCTGCAACTCCAGCGTTTCCACATGCTGGGGTACTCCGGCGGCGGGGCGTACGCCCTCGTGGCCGCTGCGGCGCTCCCCCACCGTGTGGCGCGCGTCGCTCTGGTTGGGGCCGTGGCTCCTCCCGAGGGACGGTCTATCGACGATGGTTCTGGCATTGCGCCTCGGCTGGGATTCGAGCTCGTGAAGTACGCGGGGATCGTGGCCGAAATCGGTTTCACGGTCGCCAATCGGGTCCTGTCCATCTTGCCCGATGTGGCGCTCGCCGTCGGAACGGCAGAGATGTGCGCCGCTGATCGAAAGCTTCTTCGCACTCCGGCCGTTCGGGAGAACCGTGTGTCGACCTACCGTGAGGCGGCTCGAAATGGACCGTCCGGTGCCGTGCTCGACGTCGCCCTCGTGGCGGCGAACTGGGGCCTTCGACTGGACGATGTGACCACTCCCACCACGGTGTGGGCCGGCGCCGACGACAACTTCGTGCCCTTGGCCCAGACTCGGCACCTCGTCGACGCTCTCCCTGACGCCCGGCTGATGTTGTTGCCCCACACCGGACACACCCTTTTGTTCTCCCACGCACCCCAGATTTTCGCCGACCTCGTCGCCACCTGAGGCCAACCCAGACGTGGTGATCGAACCCTTTCGCGGCGCCCGAGGCCTCATCGTTCGCGCCCCGTGGATTTGCACCCTCGTCGCTGACGTGCGCATCACTGAAACCGGCGGCGACAGAACCCAGTTCCCGACTGCCGGCCATTTCGCGTCCTGGGCCGGGACATACCCAGGCAGCAACGAGTCCGCTGGAAAGGTCAAGTCCACCACCATCCGCCCCAGGAACAAGCACATCAAAGGCACGCTCGGAGTCGCAGCGATGTCCGCGGCGCGTGCCAACGGGACATGCTCCTCTGCGAAGTACTGGCGGATCGCCGCACGCCGAGGGCGGTCGAGAGTAGTCGTCGCTGTCGAACACGCGATGCTCGTAGCGATCTCGCACACACGCACCACCGGCGCCGTCTACACCGGTTCCAGCGGCGACCACTTCGCCCACATGAACCCAGACAAACCAAGAACCGCGCCCTCGACCATCTCCGCCAAATGGGCCACGACGTCACCCTCAATCCAATCGCCGAAGCCCGCTGAACCCCAATCTTCTCGTCAGAGCCCTGCAACGACGGGTACCGGCGTCAAACCATCACCGACGGTGCCCCTGACCGGCCCAAATCAGATCCCGTGCCAGTTCTACGGCGACCTCAAATAAGGCGAATTTCCACACTGCCGAGAGGTTCACGACACGTGGCCGCCCTACTGGCGAGGAATGGAGGCAGTCACCTCGACCGTGTCCACTGATCTGCTCCAGGCTTTTCCGGCGCTCTTGCGGGAGCCGTCGAGTCGGGATCATTCGCGGTTCTCCACGGCATGTAAGTAGCGTCTCACCCATGCCCCGCCGCATCGACGTCGAACTCACCAGCTCCCGCCCCGATGGATCTTGGACGTGGCGCGCCGCTGGCGCAAAACAACCCAAGGGCGAGCTTGTTGGCTCGCTGCTCCCAGTGGGCGCCAAGGTTGGTGACGTGCTCAGTGCCGACGTCGAGATCGGGGTTGATGGGATTGAAGTCGTTGGCGTCGCACCGCCGAAGGCCGACAAAAGACCCGAACCCGAACGCATCACGCTCACGGGAAGCCGGCGCAACGAAGAACTCGTCACTACCGTCTACGCCGACCGACCCAAGGGTCGAGGCGGCCGAGACCAGCGTGACCGTGATTTCGATGGCGGCCGTCCCGGTAGTCGAGATGGCCGTCGCCCGGGTGGCGGTGGACGAGACGGTGGCGGTGGACGAGACGGCGGCGGTGGACGAGACGGCGGTCGGGGACGAGACGGCGAACGTCGGCCAGGCGGTCCGAGCGATGGCCGTCCGAGTGGTGGGCGTCCCGGTGATGGGCGTCCCGGTGATGGCCGTCCCAATGATCGAAACCGCCCGAGGGGCGGCGAACGCACCGACCGACCCGACCGCGGCGGGAGCGAATCGGCCGACCGGCGCCGACCCGCTCGCCGCGCCGAACAATACGAACCACCACGACTCAAGCGGCTCAAGGCCGGACGGAAACACCGAAACGCCGTGGTGCGGGCCCTCCCGACCGAACAGAAACCGTTGGCACAGTTGTTGCTGCGGGGCGGCATCGCCGATGTTCGTTCAGCGATCGATCGGCAAAACGCATTGGCGAAAGCCGACGGACTGCCACTCGTATCGGCCAAGATCATCGAGTCCATCGCCGACAAATTGCTGCCGCTGCTTCGATCCGCCGAGTGGTACGACCGCGCCGAGGCGGCTCGCACACAACTTGACTCGCTCGACCTTCGCGACCTCCGTTCGGTGGTGGTCGCGGCCGATTCTGGGGCCAAGGACGACACCGCTCGCAGTCTCGCCGCCGACCTCCGCTCCGCGCTGAGTCGTCGGGTCGAAGAAGAACACACCGCGTGGCTTGCGGAAATCGCTGAACTGCTCGCCGACGGCCGATCGATTCGTGCGCTACGACTCAGTTCGCGCCCTCCCAAGGCCGGAGCTCCACTCCCGGCCGATATGGCGCAACGTCTCGCCGCCGCAGCTAGCAGTTCACTCACCTCCGACACCTTTGCCGACCGCTACGCCGTGGTTGTCGAAGCCGTCGCTTTCTCCCCGGTCCGGCTCCATGTGGTGCCGCAGGGCGTCCCGACGAAAAGCTCCGACGAGCTCACCACTACCGTCACCAAACTCGCCGGGCGGGTTCCACAGATCGCCGCGTTGTTCGGCATCGAGCCGGCAGCGAAGCCGCCGCCATCTCCGGGCGGGAATCGATCCCGTCCCGGCCAGAACGCTCCCCGCCCGCAACCCGGCACGGTGTCTACCCCCGGCTAACGCTCACTCCTGCGGTTCGCCACTCCCGAGATCACTCAGGAGCGAAAGCAGCTCGTTGGGATTTTTGAGCACCACTTCGCCCGACAGCCGGTCCGCCCGCGGGTTCCATCCGGCCAGCGCGAACGCGGCTCCCACCGACGCCGCCACTGCTCGGTCGTGGGGCGTGTCCCCCACGAAGACCACGTCGGCACCACGAAGGCCCAGCTGATCCAGCAAGGGCTCGAGCCGTTTCGGTCCACCATCGAACGCGTCGGCGAAAAGTGCTGGCTCGGGGGTCCACCCCAGTCTCGCCAGCTCGGCCCGTCCCGACCGAGGATGTTTGTTGGAGCAGACCGACCACCTCGGCAGTCGGGCGAGCAACAATTCCACGCCGGGAAACGGCTGCGCCGCCCCGATGTCGTACCGGTCGAGGTAGTCGTCAAGCGCCAGCCCGAGGCGAGCGCACTCATCGCCAACCACGTGCCCGAAGGTGATCGACGCTCTCGGCACGCCGAGGCGAAGAAACGGTGCGACCAACGCCTCGTCGGAGTCGAGCAGCGTGCCGTCGAGATCGAACACGACGTGCCGGGCGACGGGTTGGCGGGCGACGGGTTGGCGGGCGACGGATGGGCCGGCGACGGGCGCATTCGATTCGTCCACCCGAGCACCCTACCCATCCCGGGCTCGTGTCGGCATTGTGTTCGAGACAGGGGCGATCCGATAAGTTGCGTCCATGGTCGAAACCGAGATTCAAGGCAACATACTCATCATCACTATCAACCGGCCCGAGGCCAAGAACGCGGTCAATAGCGCCGTCGCTTCGGGCATGGAAGCGGCGATTGATCAGCTCGAAGAGAACGATGACCTGTGGATTGGAATCATCGCTTCCACGGGAGACGTGTTCTGTGCCGGCGCCGACCTGAAGGAGATCAACTCCGGGAACGCCGCCGGGATGATGACCGCCCGTGGTGGCTTTGGCGGCATTGTGTACCGTGAGCACCGCAAGCCGTTGATCGCCGCCGTGGATGGGCTGGCCACGGCCGGTGGATGCGAAATCGTCCTTTCGTGCGATCTGGTGGTCGCATCTACCCGTGCATCGTTCGGGCTGGCCGAGGTCAAGCGCAACTTGGTAGCGGGCGCCGGCGGGCTCTTCCGCCTTCCCCGGGTGCTGCCGGCCAACATCGCCATGGAGGCGGTGCTCACCGCCACACCGATCCCAGCCGAACGGGCCCATCATTTCGGCATGGTGAACCGTCTCACCGAGCCCGGGGAAGCGCTCGCCGGGGCCATCGAACTCGCGCAGCAGATCACTGTCAATGCGCCTGTTGCCGTCTGCGAGAGCCGGGCCGTGGTCAGGGCTGCGGTCGCCACCAACGAGACCGAGCTCAAGCAACTGACCGACAAGGCTTTTGGCGCCGTGCTCTCGTCCGCCGATACCTCGGAAGGGCTCAACGCCTTCATCGAGAAGCGCACGCCCAAGTGGACGGGTCGCTAAGTCCCTCAGGTTGGCCCAGGTCGGCTCAGGTTGGCTCAGGTCGGCTCAGGTAATCGTGGCCAGAATGCCTTGTTCGTGCAGAAACTCGGCGAGGCCATAGGCCAAGTCGAGCGATCCCACATCAGCAAGCCGCACCCACCGCACTTCCGTGGCGTCGTCGCCAGCGATGGGCGTCTCGTTGTCGAGCACGGTTGCCTCGAAGTCGAGGATCACCAGGTGACGTCGGTCGGTCCCTGCCCACGGGTGGTCGTCGTCGATCAGTTGCTCCACCCAGCCCAGCATCGCCCCGCATACGGCATCGAGCCCTGTCTCCTCACGAAGCTCACGCACCACGGCCTCGGCCAGAAGCTCACCCTCCTCCACCCGACCACCTGGTAGCGCCCATTGCCCCATCGCCGGTGCGTGACCACGTCGGACGAGTAACAGCTCCGCCTCGTGCACCACCACCGCACCGACACAAAGCTGTGGTCCGGTCATGCTGGATCGGGGTCGGACAGCAAGGATCGATGTACCACGATCGCTCTCGCCACCAGGCCGAACGTCTCGAAGAAGTTTTTCGTGGAGCGATCGCCAGGAAGGGCCAGTGCGTCAACGCCGATGCAACCCCTCGCCGAGCACCAGGCAACAATCGCATCCATCATGACTTCGCCGACGCCAACCTCTCGGGCGTCGGGAAGCACGTACAACTCGCGCACGACCCCAAGGAGTCTTCCGTCTGCCAGGGTCTCGGCCTCGACGCTGGCGAATCCGACTATCGCGCCGGCGTACTCCCCCACCCACAACGCCGATGGACCCTCGGGTGCGTCGATGGTGATCGAACGAGATCCGCCGTGTCGCGCTTCCCGAATCGACCACACTGGCCCACCTCGTTGGTCCTGCTTCTCCCCGACCGCGTAGTCGTACAACGCCTGGACTACGGGTAGATCAACTGGTTCTGCCCGTCTCGCCGATTCCACGTTGGTCAGGCGCCCGACGGAGCGGGTTGCTGCAATTGAGCGATCTTGTTCAGAATCGTCTTTCGCCCTCGATTTTGAAGCTCAAAATGACGAAGGGTCTCGAGTTCATCAGCGGTGAGCCCGACCAAACGAGGCATCACTTGGGATGCGGACAAGGATGCGTAGTCGGTGATGCCCAGCGTGGCTTCGGCCACCGGAGGGAGGTCAGAGGCGCTCGCCGCCGCCGACACGATCGGCACCGACGACTCGTCGGCAGTAGGCGGCGACTCGTCGACCGGCGTCACCATCGGAGTCGTGGTGGTCGACTCGGATTGAATTTGACCATACGAAAGCCCGGGAACCGCTGGCAACCACGACGGCAGCGACCACGACAGCCCCAAACCTTCGAGAGCACGGTGCACCTGCTCGCTTCGCCGCCGAATCCGGTGTTCCACCCGCCGTTCTGTCGCTCCGATCACTCGTCGACCCTCACCGCTTGCGTGGGTGAACGCATGAGCAGGGTCCGTGAGCACCTCACTCGCCAACTCAGGAAGACAACACATCACGCCGACGGGAGCGAACAGCATCATGTCGAGTACGAGATCAACTGGACCGTTTCGCTCGTGGTCGGGGTCCAGGATAGGAGGTTGGATCACGGCTTCCTATGGTACCGACTCGCAGCGAACACCAGCCAACCCGCCGAGGGCGGGATCTCAGCGGGTTTTCTTGTCGACCTTGGCCGCCTTCGCCGTCGATTTCGTTGACGGCGCCGAATCGCCGGCTTCGAACAGAGCAGCGATTGCGGGGCAGGGGTCCTCCCCCACCGGGCACCGTGGCTGGCTTGGCTTGCCGAACTGGGCCGGGCTGACCAGCAAGAAACAGCAGTTGCACATGTATTCGTTCGACCGCTTCGGCGCAACGCCATCGGCGTTCTCCGGTCCGGGACGAGTCTCGACCTCTACCTCGTCCTCATCGTCGTCGTCGTCGTCGTTGGCGGCGATGCGATCCTGAAGAATTGATTGCAGGTCCGCCTCTACGTCATCGGGATCGGCGGTGTCGTCGTCGTCCGAGTCGTCGTCGTCGGCCTTCTTTCGCCCTCGGGGCAACGGCTCATCGTCGCCTTCCTCGAGATCCACGGCTGCGTCGACGTCGACCTCGACACCGGCATCAGCCGCTACGCCGAACCCGTCTTCGCCAAAGTCCTCTTCATCGAGGTCAACCTCGAGTACGTCTTCGTCGAGCGCTTCCTCATCGAGCGAGTCGACGTCGACGTCTTGCTCATCTTCAGGGTCGATTTCAACGATGTCGTCGTCAGGCATGCTTCCTCACCAGGTGTGCGCCGGTCCGCGGCCCGGCACTATACGCGCGGCGACGACCAAAACGCGCACCCTGTCCGTCATGAGGTTTTTGAACACGAATTTTCCGCTAGCCGAGACGACGGGATTCGGCGCGTCGCTCCGCCTCAAGGCGTTCTAGGTCGCGCTCGCCCGAGTGATCGACAAAACGCATCATTTCCGCGATGGCGCGGTGACCGGCCTGCTCGGCGATCAGCGCGTGCATCTGCTGGCCCACCAATCGGTAGGCGGGATGCCCTTGCGGCGTGGTTCGCAGCTCAAGCATGTGCATGGCTTCGCGGGCGTTGAGCTGCATCATGAATCGCACGCGATACGCCAACGACACCGCATAGGGAGCCAATGCCGGGAATTGCTGGTCGACGACGTTGTAGAGATCTGCCGAACGGGCCATGGCGCCGTCGAACAGCTCCGTGTGGCCAGCGAGGTCGATCACCTCAGGTCGGGTGTAGCCGTGGGCGGGCGTGAGTTTTTGCCATTCAATCGTGAGCATCCGGTGCCGTTGCAGATCGCGGAACGCCCCGTAGTCGGTCAGGATGTCGAACCGGTAGGTCGGGCGTTCCATGGCCCGGCCCGGGCGATGCCGGCGATTCGATCGATCGCCACAGTACGCCCGCAGCACCGCCAGGCGATCGTCGACCGACATGCGCTGAACCAAGGATTCGAGTTGCTGCTCGGGGAGCGAACTCTGGGAGTAGAGCGCGCTCGCAACAAGCTTCACCTCGGCATCAGGATCGAAGTCGACCAAGACCACCGGGGCGGGATTCGGATCGGACGGGGTGTCGGCCAGAAGCCGGGATGCAACGCCCGCCATTTTCGTATGGTTCGTGGAGAGATAGTGGCTCCACGCCAACCCCCGTTCGGCGACGTCGACCCGCTTCAGGAAGGAAGGAATGACCTTACGCAACTCTCCCAGCATGAGGTCGCTGTAGCTACGAGCCTCGGGCAATGGGTGTGCCCGCATACGCAGCAAAAGCTGTTCGAAACCCTGGCCGGATCCGTAGATGCCTACGTTCGAGAGCGATGCCGCCGGAAGGATTCCCCGTACCGCATCAAACGCCTTGGCGCGTATGGCCTGACGGTAGACGAAGTCGGAGTCCTCTGGATCTTTGGGGATCTCGCGTTTGTAGTGCTCCTGAAGCAGGGGCACCAGTTCGGCGTAGGAATCGAAGAGGCGATCCATATCCCCCACGTAGCGGGTGCCCAGCGACGAGAGCAGGAGATCAGGATCGCGGTGATAGCGGTACCTGCCACCCAGGCGGGCGTCGTAGGCGATGTACCGCGTGGACTGCTCGAGGTACGACATGAGCCGCCCCCACTCCAGCACCTTCGTGAGAAGGTTCGATGCCTGTTCGCAGGCCAAATGCACGCCACCAAGTTGCGCCACGGAGTCGTCGCCGTATTCCACGAACACCTTGTCGTAGAGGTCTTCGGCGCGACGGAGGCCGATGGTGGCGTCGACCGTGACGTCGCCACGAATGTCGAGGTCGTGAACGAACTCATCGAGGAAAAGGCGGCGAAGGCTCTTCGGGGAACGTGAGTACCGCGCGAAGAGCGCGCCTTTCACGACCTCTGGCAGGTTTACGAGGGCGAACACGGGTCCGTCGAGGTTGGTGAAGTATCGACGGAGTATGTCGGCCTCGTCAGCCGAGAACTCCTCAGCGACGTAGACACTCACGGCGCAGGACTGTAGAAGGCCGGGAACCCGCCGCCGCGGATCGCCTATTTACGCAGGTCAGCGCCCTTGCCTGCGAGTATTCAGGAACCGATGAAGGCCCGCTGCACCTCAGCCAGAGCGGCGGGGCGAAGCCAAAGGTCGGCGACCGTCATTGCTAAGGCCTTCGCCCCATCGATCACCGCTCGGTCGCCATCGGCCCCCAACGCATACGCCACGAACTGCTCCGAGTGAATGGGGACCCCGGGAGGGCTCACCTGGATCATTGGGTGAATGCTCGGCACCACATAGGAAACGTTGCCCATATCGGTACTTCCCGTTACTTGGGACAGGTGTTGGGGCTCGACGACGTGGCGGCCAAGAAGCTCGGCGTTGGCGCTGTACAGGTCGAGCATCGGCTCGTTGTCGCGCATGTCGGCGTAGACCGGTTCCCTCCATTCCGCCTCCATCGTGCATCCGGCAGCGGTGGCACCAGCCTCGAGGCACGCCAAAACTCGAGCTTTCAGGGGCGCGAGCCGCTCAATCGTTCCGGCCCGCACAAACCACTTGGCACTGGCTCTCGCCGGAACGATGTTGGCTTGGTCGCCGGCTTCGGTGAAGATTCCGTGGATGCGCTCATCGGTGCGGATGTGCTGGCGTAGGGCGGCGATGTTCATATAGCCAAGCACGGCAGCGTCGAGCGCATTACGTCCCTTGTGCGGCGCGGCAGCTGCGTGCGATGCCAAACCGTGATAGGTCACCCAGACCTGTTGCACCGCGATGACGTTCATCTTCCGGAGATCGGCGCCCGCGGGGTGGACCATCAGTGCCGCGTCGACGCCATCGAAGGCACCCGCGTCGAGCAAGTGCACCTTGCCCCCACCTCCCTCCTCCGCTGGAGTACCGAGCACGAGCACGCGGCCACCGCATTCTTCCGCAACTGCCGCCGCGGCGAGGCCCGCCCCGAGCCCTGCCGTGGCGATGATGTTGTGCCCGCAGGCATGCCCGATACCGGGGAGCGCGTCGTACTCACAGAGGATGGCAACCAATGGCCCGTCCGACCCCTTCGTGGCGCTGAACGCTGTACCCAGACCGTGTGCTCCCCGAGTAACGGCTAACCCCGCGTCTTC
The DNA here is from genome assembly GCA_031415655.1 of Actinomycetes bacterium. GTDB lineage: Bacteria > Actinomycetota > Acidimicrobiia > Acidimicrobiales > Acidimicrobilacustridaceae > JAKOVR01. The sequence goes on along the minus strand of JANOSD010000026.1, from coordinate 32,372 downwards.
CAAGACGCTGGCAAGAAGGTTGTGGGCGTAGTGCTCCTCGAACCCGAGTTCGGGGTGGGCATGGATGTCGTGGGAGGCGTCGATCAGCGTTGGTGCCCAACGATCAATCTCGGCTCGCATCGTGTCTTTCGCCTGGTCGACGTCCATCGGGTGATGGTAACGGCTTTCCAGCCGGTTCTCTTTCTGTCCGGGCGACGACACTGCGCCGCCGCCGCTCAGACGACGACGAGTAACGCGTCGGGCTCCACCCGCAGCGAGATGTTCTGCGCCGTCGAGGTACAGATGGAGTCGATTCGAACGGGCGTCGGACGGTCGAGTTCGAACTGCATCGCCTCGACCCGCGACGTATGAAGCGCCGGATGCGGGAGATGAGTCCCCGTTCGAGCCCGTGTTCGGGCGCGAAGCCTCTCGCCGAGCGGCAATGCCCCCTCGGTGACCTCGACGTAGCCGTCGTTCGGATGACCTCGGGGGGCGAGATCGTACGGTCCCAGGAATTGTGCGTTCATCACCACGATGCAACGACCAGACCACCACCGGCTCCGTACCACAAGATGACTGCAAAAGAACTGTAAACGCCCATCGAGCAACACCACACCAAGATCGATGGGAAAGGTGTGTGCCGCCGCCGAGCGAAGGCGGTCCACATCCCCCGTACCACCTAGCGTCCGACAGAGATCTCCGCCAGCGAGACCCAGTACAGGAATGGGTTTGCGCGCCCGACGAGCCGCCGTTATCACCTCGTTCGCTTCGGCGTCGGATCGCACCACCACCCCGTCGGCCGGTAGGCCGCCCGGCGTTCCCCAATCGGCTCCTCGCTCGATGGTCACGACACCTCGAACTCGTGCTCCCGGTCGGCGCTCATTTCGACCGACAACGCCACCACTCCCCGCAACAGACCCTTGGCCGCTTCCTGGGCCGTGCGACGTGTGGCGGTGACAACCGACGCGTCGCCGATCTGACGGAGAAGATCCACCAGTTGTTTGATGTTGCGGACGAAGTCTCCCGGTGACAGTCCTTCGTCTTCGAGCACTTGCTCCAAAGGCGAACCAACCGACCATGCGTAGGCCGATGCCACGAAGGTGGGATCCGGAGTGCGAGTGATGCCGAGACGGAGTTTTTCCTCATCGGCATTGAGCTCGCTCGCAAGGTGAAAAATCGCTTCGACCCGCACCCGGCAGATCGCCGTGGGATACCACGGCGGGTCCGGTGGGAGCGGGCTCCGATGCTCATAGGTGAGCGTTGACGCCACCGCCGCCATCTCGGCGGCCGTAAGTTCGTCGAACAGACCTTCGGCCACCGACTCGGCCACGAGGAGATCGCTCTCGTGGAAGATTCTCGCCAGAACCAAGCCGCGTTCGGTGAGCGACCAGCCATCGAGGTGCCCCCAAGCTTCGAGCAAACGAAGGACCGCCTCAAACCGAAGAGCCAAGGAGTCGGTGTGGCTTTGCACCTGCCGTCGAAGGTCGGCGTATTCGCGCTCGGCCGCCCGAACTCGTTTTGCGGCCCGCAAGTGCTGGGGAAGATCCGGGCACGAGGCCACCCCCCCGGAATCCTGCTCCTCCGTGTCGGGGGTGCCCTCGGGTTCGACCGGCACGTCCGGGAACGGCGTCAAGTGTCGTGCTCTCAGCAGCTCGGCCACCTGACGTTGAAACACCGGCGCCGTCGGGGCATACGGCGTGGGAAGGTCGACGAAACCGATTGGCTCGGGGATGGTGTCGAAGTCGGCGGCGCCGATGTTGTGGGTTCGTCCGTTGGCCGTGAGCAGACGAAGCCGAAGCGACGACGCCCGCCGCTCCGACAGCGAGAGTACGACGGCCGGCCGTTGGCCCCGATGGGCGGGGAGCCGCACGATGTGGCCGGGCCGGAGGTGACGGATCGCCCGGTCGAGCTCCTGATGGATCTCCTCGCGTCGACGCCTCGCATCGGCATCGGCTTCGTCACGCGCCAGCAAATAGGCCGCGACGTCGCCGCGCTCGCAGGTTGCGGCGGCACGGAGATCGGCCAGCGAATGCTCTCTGGTGGCCAGTCGGGCAGTGAGTCGCACCACCGAACGATCGGCTTGAAACTGCGCAAAGCTCAGGTTGAGCAACCGTCGAGCCTCGTCCGGGTCGCATCGACGAACGAGGTTCGCCGCCATGTTGTAGGTCGGCCGAAAGGCCGACCGCAGGTAGAATTCCGTGCTCCCGGCGAGGGCGGCGGTATCAGCAAACGACGTAAACGGCGACCACAGCACGATTGCCGTGCCGTGCTCGTCGATTCCCCTTCGTCCGGCTCGTCCGGTGAGCTGCGTGTATTGCCCGGGGGTGAGGAACTCGTGTCGCTCCCCGGTGAACTTGGTGAGCTTCTCGATCACCACGCACTTCGCCGGCATATTGATCCCCAATGCCAGGGTCTCGGTGGCAAACACCAGCTTCACTAACCCGCGCACGAAACACGCTTCCACTGCTTCTTTGAACGGCGGAATCAAGCCGGCGTGATGCGCAGCGATCCCCTGTTCCATGGCCGCCGCCCAGGCGTCTGCCCCAAGCAGCTCGAGGTCCTCTCGAACGAGGCCGCCCACATGTTCATCGACGATCTGCCGGATCTGTGTGCGTTCGTCGGCCGACGTAAGGCGCAGCCCCCCCGCCAGACACGCTTTCACGGCGTCGTCGCAGGCGTTTCGGCTGAAGATGAAATACAGCGCCGGCAAAAGGCGTCGATCGGCGAGTAGGTCAGCCACCTCCAAACGATTCGGCGCGAAAAATCGCCGTTTTCGGCGTCCGGGTGGCGGTCTCTCGCGCGTCTCGTCGAATCGGGTGCCGTGGGGGTTGGACCGACCATCCACGAGGAGGGGAAGGAGATGGAGACCCTCCGACGAAACGTCGCCGGCGAGGTACAGATGGTCGAGCGTGACGGGTCGGCGCGTTTCGACGACGAGATCGGTCGGCCCCCGCACCGTTGCGACCCAATCGGCGAGCTCGGCGGCGTTCGACACCGTGGCCGAGAGGCAGACGAGTCGTACCCAGGGCGGGATGTGAACGATCACCTCCTCCCACACCGGACCTCGATACGTGTCCTGAAGAAAGTGGACTTCGTCGAGCACGACGTAGCGGAGATCGCCGAGCGCCTGCGAACCGGCGTAGATCATGTTTCGCAGCACCTCCGTGGTCATGACCACCACGGGAGCGTCGGCCTGTATCGCATTGTCACCGGTGAGCAACCCAACGTTCTTGGCGCCATGCAGAGCCCGCAGGTCGTGAAACTTCTGATTCGACAATGCCTTGATCGGGGTGGTGTAGAACACCCGCTGGCCTTGTGCCAGGGCCAGGGTGACGGCGTGTTCGGCTACCACCGTCTTACCGGCGCCGGTGGGCGCGGCCACGACCACTGACCTACCGGCGCCGAGCGCAGCAATGGCTTCGGTCTGGAAACGGTCGAGAACGAACTCGTCGTCGGTGGTCACAGACGGCTAGTCCGCAGACTCGCGACGGGCTCGCCGACGCGTGAAAAGCCAGCCGATCAGGATGGAAATCTCGTAGAACAGGTACATCGGCACGGCCAACGCCAGCATCGAGATGGGATCCCCGCTCGGCGTAATCACCGCGGCGGTGATCACGATCACCACCATCGCCTGCCGCCGAAACTGATGGAGTCGGCGAGGACTCAGAATCCCCACCATTTGGAGGCCGACCAAAAGCACGGGAAACTCGAATCCGGCCCCGAACGCCAACATCATGAAGGCAATCAGCTTGATGTAGGAGTCCGGAGAGAAGATCTCCTTGAAGTCCTTTCCGCCCACACTGGTGAGGAACTCCAATGCAGGATTCAGGGTGAGGTAGGCGACGCTGGCCCCCATCGCGAACAGAATCAAGGCCGATGCCACGAACGGAATGGCGTAACGCTTTTCGTGGGCGTAGAGCCCGGGCGTGACAAAACGCCAGAGCTGCCAGAGGATGACGGGCATGGCCAAGACCACCGCGCCGTAGACCGAAACCTCGATACGAAGCGAGAATGCCTGGAGCGGCTCGGTGACAAAGAGACTGCAATCCTGCTGCTCGGCCAACCGAAGGGTGCAATACGGGCGAAGGAGGAAGTCGAGGAGCTGCTCGTAGAAGAACCAGGCCACGACCGTGCCGAGCGCGACCGCCGCCGCCACCTTGATCACCCGATCACGCAATTCCGTGAGGTGTTCCCAGATGGTCATGCGCCCGGCGTCGAGCTGCTCCTCTTTGGCGTCGATATCCGTCATGCGATGTTCACTTGGTCACGCCGTCGGCGCTTCAACAGAGGACGACAACCCCACGGTTGGCGGCGCGGTCTGTGCGCCCGACCCATCAGGTGGCACCGGAGCGTCGGGCGCCACATCCGAGCTGACCGCCGAATTCACCGGTGCAGGCTCGACCGGTAGTAAATCCACCGGCACTGACTCATCTGGTCCACCACCTGCTCCCGATGCCCCATCCTCGCTCGGTTCCTGGAGTGCAGTCGAGACTGGCTCCGATCCTGGCACTACGCCCGCCATCGCAACGTTGGCCGCCCGCACCTCGCTTTCGAGCGGCGGCAAGGACGGCCCCTTCCCCCCCGAGTAGACGTTCTTCCCCTGAATGGTGTCACGGAGCTCGCGCAGCTCCTTCAACTCGTCGGTATTGAGCGCGTTTTTCATCTCGGTCTGGAAGCCACTCGACATGCGACGGACATCGGCAATCAGCTTGCCCGCCTTGCGCGCTGCGTCGGGCAGCTTGTCGGGACCGAGGACGATGAGCGCCACCACCAGGATGGCCAAGAACTCGCCGCCACCTACGTTGAACATGCCGGCGAGTGTACCCAGACCAGACCCGGCCGCACGAGCGCCGGCGCCGCCGGGTTAGCGATGGCTGAGGGCGTCGAGTGCGTCGAAGAGCCGACCTTCGTCACTGAGGAGGTCGTGAAAATCGAGCAGGTCGTCGTGATCAAACGGCGCCCCATCGCCTCGGTGCTCTCGAAGTTCAAGCGGTGGACTCCAGGTGGTGTAGGAGACGCCCGACGCCACAAGCAGGTCGACGGTGCGAGGTTCTGCGGGCTTCACCACCGTCATCTCACACGTCGGGCATCGAAAGAGGTAGGTGCCTTGGTTGTCTGCGGTGCAGACACGAACACTTACATCAAGCGTCGTGAGCTCTACATCTCCGCAGTCTGGGCAGCTCGCCCGAATCGTCGCCATGGCCGTCGCTCCTCGTTCGCCGTTGACTCATAAGAGTTTCGGACCGTTGCGCGGCCCACTTTCTAGGCCATGCGGATCATTTGCATCCCCGCTGTAGTCCCTGCCGCGGCCCCAGAGGGCGCGGTAGGCGTGTGCGAACTTCCGCCGAGCGGCTCGGGATGCAAGGATCGGCCCATGGCGCCGCGCCTCCCTGCCCTTCGTGAACAGCCCATCGGGTTCGCCCACCGTGGCGCTCGGGCCCACGCCCCCGAAAACACCCTCCCGGCATTCGAACTTGCGTTACGCCTCGGCGCCACCGGGCTAGAGAGCGACGTCTGGCTGACCGCCGACCGCCGCGCCATCCTCGATCACGATGGCACGGTCGGCGGCCGCCTGCGTCGCAAGCCCATTGGCGAAATCAACCGGAGCGATCTGCCCGAGCACATCCCGACGCTGTCGGAGCTGTACCACGCTGTTGGCACCGACTTCGACCTCTCGCTCGATCTCAAAGACGGTGCTGCCGCTGCAGAGGTCATTGCCTCGGCACGCGATCATGGTCCCGAGGGAGAACAACGGCTCTGGCTTTGCCACGACGACCTCAGCACACTCGAATCGTTTCGTCCCTTGTCGAGCGACGTGCAACTCGTGCATTCCACCCGCCTACGTCACCTCGACGAAAAGCCAGAACAACACGCGGCCCGGCTCCAACGCATGGGAATCGATGCGGTCAATTTTCACCACTCGGAGTGGAGCGGCGGTTTGATCACCCTCTATCACCGCTTCGACATCTTCTGTCTCGGCTGGGATGCCCAGTTCGAACGAGTTCTGCTCGAACTTCTCGACGCCGGAATCGATGGCGTGTTCTCCGATCATGTCGACACCATGACCGATGCCATCAACACGGTGTACCCAGCCGCCTAAGCCACCTACTTCAACCCCAGCGGCGCTGGTGCTGCGGTTGGCGCTGTCTCAGAGTCCGCTCACTCGACTGAACGGCCAGACCAGCACAAAGGCACGGCCGACCACTTGATCCGATTGCACGAAGCCGATGAAACGTGAATCGGCAGAGCGATCACGATTGTCTCCCATCACGAATAGCGCCCCCGCCGGCACGACACAGGGCGCGGCCACCAAACATCGACGGGGCCCGTTGCGAACCTTGGCCCCGGGTTTGACCTCCGGCTCGTCAAGCGGTGTGCCGTTCACCACCACCTTCGACGAAACGTCGTCGATCACCACCGAATCACCGCCCACGGCGACGACTCGTTTGATAAGCACGCGTGGCGCGGTTGGGTCGGCGTTCATTTGGGCGGCGTTCTTTTCAAACACCACCACATCTCGCCGGTTGACGTCGTGCAGGCGGTAGCTGACCTTGCTCACCAACACCCGATCTCCGAACACGAGGGTGTTTTCCATCGACTCGGACGGAATCCAAAACGCCTGCACCACCAGAGCCCGCAACACGAAAGCGATGAATAGCGCGCCCAAGATCACCCGCCCCCAGCCCCCCTTGGCCACGCTGGCTCGCAGCGGACTACGCCGAACGACGAGTTGCCGCGATTCGTTCTGGTCGGCCGGTACCGGTCCGGCGGGCTCCTCGGGAACGGCCCGGTTCACAGCCCCCCAAGGCGGCTGAACGGCCAGACCCGCACGAAGGCGCGCCCCACAATTTGCTCCGTGCGAACAAACCCGATGTAGCGCGAGTCGCGAGAATTGGGCCGGTTGTCGCCCATCACAAACACGCTTTCGGGTGGGACCACGCAGGGTTTGGCGGCAGTACACGGGACGGCGCCGTTGCGCGTGGGTACGCCGGTTTTGACGTACGGCTCATCGAGAACCTCGCCGTTTCGAATCACCTTTGCGGCGGCATCGTCGATCACGATCGAATCACCGGGAACCCCGATTACCCGTTTGATGAGATCTTTGGTTTCGGCGGACGCCTGCGATTCCGTGCGCTCGAACACCACAACATCGCTTCGGTTCACGTCGTGCAGCCGGTAACTCAATTTGTTCACCAGCACACGGTCGTTCTTGAGCAGGGTATTCTCCATCGATTCGCTCGGGATGTAGAAGGCCTGAATAAAAAGGGACCGGATGATCAACGCGATCAACACCGCACCAACCAGCACCACCATCCACTCGGTCGCCCCCCGTGAGGCCGAGCGGCGCGCGTTGACCGGCCCTGGCACCGCATCGAGCGATTCGTCGGGCGGTCCAGCGGGGTTGGTGGTCTCGGAGGGAAGAGTCATAGGGATGCCTTGCGGTCGACGATCGTAGTGCAACGGTTGGCCTACGAAGGTGGGTCCTCCGAAGGTGGGTCCTCCGAAAGTGGTGGGGAAAGTGGTCGGTACCGGTCGAGCATGCGCCGCGCCACCGCACCAACGCCAGTGGCCAGGCCCTCGGGATCGGCTACAACGTGAAGCCCCGGTCCGTGCTGCAGGAGCACCCGCTGCAACCAGGTCGGGCTCGAAACCGGGAGGGTCACCCGAGCCCAGCCGTCAGCATCGATTTCGACACCATCTACGGGAACCGTTTCTGCCCACCAATACAACTCCGGAGCCACGCGGAGTGTCACCCTCGGGGTGGATCGGTCGAAATGCACTGCCCCCAACGGTTCTACCTCGGGGTGGGGATCGGCCGAGTTGTCGAGTACATCGAGCGCATCGATGCGGTCCACCCGGAACAGGCGGTCACCGTTGGCGGTGTGGCACCAGCCCGACAGATACCAGTGCCCGTCCATCGATACGAGCTGCCGAGGGTCGACCACCCGCTCGGAATGGTCGTCTCGGCCAGCCGAGTAGTAGCCGATCCGCACCTGTCGCCGATCGGCTACGGCGGCACGGATGGCATCGATGTGACGAACGTCGGCCGAACCCAAGTCGACTGCGACCTGTTGATCAAGGTCGAGGTCGAGACTTCGGGCCACCTTGGCCAATGCGCTCCGGAGCGGAGCCGCCTCCGCCAAACCGCCACCGAACGCCGCCGCCAGCGCCGAACCGGACGCCACGAGGGCAAGGGCCTGAAAGGTGGTGAGCCGAAGCGGACGGGTGAACGACAACGGCATGTAGACGAAAATGCGCCCGTCGTCTACCACCACGTCAATGACATCGCCGGGGAGGTAGTCGTCGGATACCGATCGTCCGAGCGCGGAAAGATCCGCCAGAAGTCGACCCCGATCGATTGCGAACCGGGCACACACTTCGTCGATCGGCACCCCTTCGGGATGGGAACGAATCCACGGAATGAGCGACAACATGCGCTGCACTCGCGGGCCGATTGTTGGCCGAGTCATGGTTGATCCCCGGCTTCGTTTTGGGCGATCTGTTCCAGCCACGCAATGAAGTCGGCGCGAAGTTCCGGAGGATCGAGCACCTCTGCGTGCTCAAAGAAGCCCGCTACGAAGGCCCGAAAGCCGGGAACGTTGGTGACCGCAAGCGTGAGCACCAGGGAGCCATCGGCAAGCCAGGCGGCCTCGGTACCCGGTTCGACCTGTTTGCGTGCCATCGCCGCATACATGGCATCGACCCGAACCCGAGCCGCCACGGTGGGGCCCGAGCCATAACGCCACGCCTCGCTCGGCATCACCGGCGATGCGTCAGCCGGTAAGCCGAAGCCGGCCTTCGGCCCTCGGGTGAACGCGTCGGAGAGAATTCGATCGAAACGGAAGTGACGTAACGCATCGCGATCATGATCGCGGCCGCTGAGATACCAATGTCCACGTTGAAACTCGATGCGATGGGGGTCGATGGTGCGAACGCGGGGAGGACCCTCGGCGGAGCGGTAGTCGAATCGAAGTGTCGCCCGCTCGGCGATTGCGTCGAGGGCCTCCGCCAACCGCCCGTCTCCCGGAAGAGCCGCCAACGGGGCATCCACGGACACTGCTGGTACCGCGCCACCAAATGCCCACAGCGCCGAGTCGCCGGGAGCGCCGTCGAGCGGCGCAAGTTCGAGCGCGAGGTGCAGGGCCGCAAGTTCCTCGGCATCGAGTCCGGGATCTTTGAGGAAGTACGCATCACGTCGGAGCCGGTAGCTCACCTGTGGCGGGTTGGTATGAGGCATCGACACCACTTCGATCGGAATGCCCATCTCCCGAAGATCGTCCTTGTCGCGCTCGAACTTGCGCCGAAACGAAGCATCGGCAGGGGGATAACCCGGAACCTGTTCACGAATCTGATCGAGGCGGAGCGGGCGCTCGGCCGAAAGCAAAACTTCAATGAGTGTGATCAGCCGTTCTAACTTGTCGATCGCCGTCATGCGAGAGTGACGTTACAGCGAGGCGATGAGCTTCTCGACCCGCTCGTCGCGCGACTTGAACGGGTCTTTGCACAACACGGTGCGTTGGGCTTGATCATTGAGCTTCAAATGCACCCAATCAACGGTGTAGTCGCGTTTACGTTCCTTCGCTCGCCGAATGAACTCTCCCCGGAGGCGAGCCCGGGTGGTCTGCGGCGGCGTCTCGGTGGCCACGTCGATTTCTTCGTCGGTACACATGCGCTCGACCAGACCGTGTTGCTGCAGCTTGTAAAACACTCCCCGGTCCCGGCTCACATCGTGGTACTGCAGGTCGAGCAGCGCGACCCGCGGATGGCTGAGTGGGAGATCGTGGCGGGCCCGGTACTGCTCAACCAACCGGTGTTTGATGACCCAGTCGACCTCCCGATCCAACTTGAATGGGTCGTTTTCCAGGTTGGTCATGCAGTGTTCCCACATCTGCAGCGCTTTGGTCTCGAGTGGACTGAGATCACGGCGCTCGGCATAACGCAGGGCGCGGGTGAGGTATTCACTTTGGATTTCCAGCGCACTCAATTCTCGGCCGTCGGCGAGCCGCACCCGGCGACGACAGGTGAGGTCGTGACTGATCTCTCGGATGGCACGAATCGGATTTTCCAACGTCATGTCTCGAAGCACCACGCTTGGCTCTTCGAGCATCCGAAGGATGATGGCGCAGGCTCCCACTTTCAAAAAGGTGGAGTATTCGCTCATGTTGGAGTCGCCCACGATGACGTGGAGGCGGCGGTACCGCTCTGCATCGGCATGGGGCTCGTCTCGTGTGTTGATGATCGGACGGCTCCGGGTGGTGGCACTGCTCACTCCTTCCCAGATGTGCTCCGCTCGCTGACTCATGCAGAACATCGCCCCGCGTGCGGTTTGCAGCACCTTGCCCGAACCGGCATAGATCTGGCGACTCACCAAGAACGGAATCAACACATCGGCATAGTGACTGAACTCGTCGCGACGACTGGTGAGATAGTTCTCGTGACACCCGTAGCTGTTACCCGCTGAATCGGTGTTGTTTTTGAAGAGATAGATCGTTCCCCGGATGCCTTCCTCCTGCAATCGCTGTTCGGCGCTCACCAGCAGTTGCTCAAGGATGCGTTCGCCCGCCTTGTCGTGCACGACCAAGTCGTGGAGCGAGTCACATTCGGGCGTGGCGTACTCGGGATGGCTACCCACGTCGAGGTAGAGCCTGGCGCCGTTCGCCAAGAAAACGTTGGAGCTACGTCCCCACGAAACCACACGACGAAAAAGATAGCGGGCGACTTCGTCGGGGCTGAGTCGGCGCTGGCCCCGCAGCGTGCAAGTCACTCCGTATTCGTTCTCGATCCCGAAGATCCGTCGCTCCATGGAGCCAACCTATCGGCCCGACTCCACCGATCGTGGGCACAAACCCCTGGTCCTCCGACCGGCTGATTGGTCTCGCAGACCGGCTTAGCCAAGCAGCTCCGTGACCTCGACATCGCCGAGTCGGCGAAAGCAGCGCCGCGACGATGTGCGGTCGAGTACGGCCACCTCAAGGTCGCTGGCGCTGAGCGTGCGTTCCGTGCCGCCGAGCGCCTTGACCACCAAGGAAAGGCCGGCAGCGAGGTCGAGGGTGTCGGACCAGGTTTCTCCCAGCCGTTCGGTGATGACTTCTGCCTCCCCACCGAGTGCAAGAAGGTGTTGTTTGTCCATGACCGTGCCGTCGTACTGAATGTGAAAGAGCTGATCCTGCTCAGGAGCAACACCAGCTTCTGCGACGAGGATCTCCACCTCAAGGGGCTTCATCTCGTGGGTGAAGATCTGGCCGAGAACCTGCGCGTAGTGGTTGGCGAGACTTCGCGCCTCGACATCTTCGCGAGAAAACGAATAGCCCTTGAGATCGGCGTGGCGCACGCCCGCAATCCGCAACTGGTCGAATTCGTTGTACTTGCCGACACCTGCGAACGCGATGCGGTCGTAGATCTCGCTCACCTTGCGCAATGTGGTGGACGGGTTCTCCGCACACAAAACGATGCCGCCCGTGTAGGTGATCGCTGCCAGGCTCCGACCTCGGGCAATTCCCTTTCGGGCGTAGTCGGCCCGGTCCTTCATCACCTGTTCGGGCGCAACATAGAACGGCATACTCATGACGTCGACCCTCCGAGGTCGGTGCTGGTCTCGGGAATCCGCCCGACACCGGTCGATTCACGCTTGATCTGTATGGCCAGGAGCGCCTGGAAACGTTCGGCGATTTCCGTATCGGCGACCCGTTCGAACCCGTCGGCAGTGATCGTGGCGATGACCGGATAGATGCCACGAATCACATCCGGTCCGCCGGTGGCGCTGTCCTCATCGGCGGCCTGGTAGAGGGCATTGAGGGCGAGGTCGATCGTGGTGCCTCGATCCATGCCCTCCCGGAAACCGATCTTCACGACCGTCGATGCGTGGATGCTGCCCGATCCGGTAGACGAGAAGTTGCTTTCCTCGTAACGACCCCCAGTGACGTCGTATTGGAAGAGCCTTCCGGCGGCTCGCCGCATGTCGTACCCCGCGAACAGAGGCACCACAACCAACCCCTGCATCGCTGCCGGTAGGTGATCACGGACCATCTGCCCCAGTTGGTTGGCCTTGCCTTCGAGGCTGATCTCCGAACCCTCGACCTTTTCGTAGTGCTCAAGCTGCAGTTGAAAGAGCTTGACCATCTCGATCGCCGGCCCCGCGGCGCCAGCGATCGCGACGCCCGAATGACGGTCGGCGGGAAACACTTTTTCGATGGCGCGGTGACTGATGAAGTTGCCCGACGTGGCACGGCGATCGCCGGCCATGATGACGCCGTCGGCGTACCGGATGGCAACCACCGTGGTGCCGTGGGTAATTTGCAGACCCGGTTCCACCGGGCTGACAGGGACGGGAGCAGCGAGCCCGGCGGCACGCATCAGTGCCACAAAATTGGGACCCGGATCGGAGCCGGAAGCAAAGGTCGGGAGAGTCACGGGCGGCAGGCTATCCGGTGCGCAGCACTCCACGACCCTGCGCCTCACGAGGTTGGGCGTTACTGACCGCCCTTTTGCACGTACCCCTTCACAAAATCCTCGGCGTTGGTTTCGAGCACTTCGTCAATTTCATCGAGAAGGTCGTCGAGCTCTGCTTTGAGCTTCTCGCCTTTCTCGGACGCCGGAGGCGTGTCCTGCACTGTCTCCTCGTCCTGTCGGGCGGGGGCCGTCTTTTTGATCTGCTCGCGTTCAGCCATATTCGTTTCCGTGTCAGGGGGGAGACCCGAGTCGATCAAGGAGATCGGCCGGTGTGGTGCACTCGTCCAACAACTTACCCACGTGTGCCGCCGTTCCGCGCGTCGGTTCCATCATGGGCACCCGGCGGAGCGATTCCTTGCCCACGTCGAACACGAGGGAGTCCCAGTTGGCTGCCACCACGCTGCTGGGCCATTTCGCCAGACACCGCCCACGGAAGTAGGCCCGTGTGTCGATAGGTGGCTCGGTCATTGCCGTTCGCACCGCGTCGTTGTCGATCAACTGCTCCAGCCCTGCCCGGCGAGCGAGGGACTTCTCGGGCCGGAGGTCGTGATATTGCAGATCCATTGCCGCCAGCCGCGCGTCGTTCCACGTCAGTCCGTGGCGGTCGCGATACCCGTCGATCAAGCGGTGTTTCGTCACCCAATCCAGGCGCCCGGCCAGCGTCGACGGGTCGAATTCGAGCGCCGTAAGCACTTCCTCCCAGCGGGTCAGAACCTCACGTCCGACCGCATCGCCCACCACATCGAGCCCTCGCTCGTCGGCGTACTTACGCGCCTGAGTGAGCAACTCCCATTGCACGCCCAGGGCCGTGACCGTGGAACCATCGATGAGTTCGAGTGCGTGCGACATCGAAAGGTCGTAGCTCACCTGTCGCATACACCAAACCGGAGCATTGAACACGAATTGGCGCGGGAGAAAATCGTCTTCCACCATTGCCAGAACCAACGCCGTGGTACCAACCTTCAGAAACGTCGCCAACTCCGAAAGATTGGCGTCGCCACAGATCACATGCAACCGTCGATATTTCTGACTGTCGGCGTGCGGCTCATCACGAGTGTTCACGATCGGGCGCTTCAACGTTGTCTCAAGCCCCACCTCCTCTTCGAAGAAGTCGGCCCGCTGGGTGATCTGGAACGGCACGTCTTCCCACGACAGGCCAGGCGCCTCAGTGCCGACCTTGCCGGCCCCGGTGAACACCTGTCGGGTGATGAAGTGGGCCATTGCGTGGGTGACAATGCGTCCGAACGGCACGAGTCGGTCCATCAGGTAATTCTCATGGCAGCCGTAGCTGTTGCCCTTCCGGTCGGAGTTGTTCTTGTAGATCACGAGTTCCTGGCCGGGTGGAAGCAGGTTGCGGGCGGCGACCATCGACTCCACCAGGATTTCCTCGGCGGCGCGGTCGAACCGGACAATGCTTCGTGCATCGGCGCACTCCGGCGTCGACAGTTCGGGATGGGCATGATCGACGTAGTACCGAGCACCATTCGTGAGCACCGCGTTCACGAGATGAGTTTCCACCTCAGGCGGCATCGCTCCCGGCGTTCGGCTACCGCGAGCGTCGTTGCCCGGCGTCTCGTCCTCGAAGTCCCATTCGACCTTGACCGCTTCCGGGGGATCCAGTGACCGGCGCGCCAGGTCCTGTAGGTAGGCATTGATTAGCAGCGATGAAGCGGAAATCGGGTTCGAATCCTGGGTGCCACGAATGATGATCCCGTACTCGGTCTCGACGCCGATGATCTTGGGGATGGCCACCAACCGACCCTACCGGTCCCGATGCACGCGGCGACGGGTCGGTGCGATGAGTCCTCCCCGCGCCTACAGATATTGACCCGTGGTGACCCGTTCGATGGAACGCCCGCCCTTGGTGTCATCCTCGTTTCGTTTCTTCACGAGCGTTCGCACGTAAACGATCCGTTCACCCTTCTTGCCGGAGATCTTGGCCCAGTCGTCGGGGTTCGTGGTGTTCGGCAAATCCTCGTGCTCCCGGTACTCCTGATGCACCGATTGCACCAGGTCGTCGAGGCAGAGACCTCGCGCTCCCCCATCGATCTGGCGTTTGATGGCCAATTTCTTCGCCCGTCGCACGATGTTCTCAATCATGGCACCGGAGGAAAAGTCCTTGAAGTACATGACCTCCTTGTCGCCGTTCTGATAGGTGACCTCGAGGAATTCGTTGTCTTTGTCGGATCGGTACATCTCCTCGACCGTGAGCTCGATCATGGCCATCACCGCTTTCGCCGGATCCCCACCGCCACGCGTGCGCACTTCATCCGCATCGAGGGGGAGATCGGTCTTGAGGTACCGGCTGAAGATCTGCGTGGCGGCCTCCTCGTTGGGCCGCTCGATCTTGATCTTCACGTCGAGTCGACCGGGACGGAGGATGGCGGGATCGATGAGGTCCTCGCGGTTCGATGCACCAATGACGATCACGTTCTTGAGCCCCTCCACGCCATCGATCTCGGTGAGGAGCTGAGGAACGATCGTGGACTCGATATCGGAACTGATGCCGCTTCCTCGGGTGCGGAATAGTGAGTCCATCTCGTCGAAGAACACGATGACCGGCCAGCCTTCTTCGCTTTTCTCCCGTGCGCGCTGAAAGATCAGTCGGATCTGGCGTTCGGTCTCGCCCACGTACTTGTTGAGGAGCTCGGGGCCCTTGATGTTGAGGAAATAGCTCCTGGCCTGCTTATCGGAACTCACTTCGGCCACCTTCTTTGCCAGTGAGTTGGCCACCGCCTTGGCGATGAGCGTCTTTCCACAGCCGGGAGGGCCGTAGAGCAAGATGCCCTTAGGTGCCGGAAGCGAGTACTCGATGAAAAGATCCTGATGGAGGAACGGCAACTCGACAGCGTCGGTGATGAGCTCAATCTGGCTATCGAGACCTCCGATATCGGAATAGCTAATGTCGGGAACCTCCTCCAACACCAGCTCTTCTACCTCAGGGCGAGGGAGCTTTTCGATGAGCAGCCCGGAACGCGGGTCCATCAGCACACTGTCGCCCGCACGCAACTTTTCGTCGAACATCCAGTCGGCGAGCTCGGCCACACGCTCCTCATCGGCGCGCGCCGAGATCAAGGCGCGATTGTCTTCGAGAAGATTTTTGATGGTGACCACCTCGCCGGTGAGCTCTGCCGCCCGCGAAAGCACGACATTGAAGCTCTCGTTGAGGACCACCTCGTTGCCGCGATGCAGCCCGGCTGCGTCAATATCCGGGTGGATTGCCACTCGCATTTTGCGGCCACCACTGAACACGTCGACCGTGCCATCGTCGTTATGGCCGAGCAGCACGCCGTAGGCCGACGGAGGCTGTGTGAGTTTGTCGACTTCGTCGCGAAGTGCGCCGATATGGTCTCTCGCTTCGCGCAGCGTGTAGGTGAGCTTTTCGTTCTGACTCACGGCCTGCGCCAGCTGCCCCTTCGTCTCAAGCAAGCGTTCCTCCAAGGTGCGCACCCTTTTGGGGGCGTCTTGGAGGCGTCGTCGCAGCGCCACCACCTCGTCCTCGAGCACAAGCGCCTGCTCCCGCAACTCCGCCATTTCGGCCTCGTCGCGGGTTGTGCGTGCTTCGTCGTCGGGCTGATCCATGGTGGAGCTCCTGGGGTGGTCGACGCGGCGACCCTACACCGGAGGCTCCACCGATCGGCGGAGGGTTCTGGCTTTTCTTTGGGAAGCACCGGTTTAATTTCTCCGTGTGTATAGACTTCGAGAGGCACGGCCCCCCGTGCGCAGGATCACCGCTCGGCCCCCGGGCCGCAACCAACGAAGGTCAGGCAACACCATGGGTATGAAGGTCTGGATCGACCAGGATCTGTGCACCGGCGACGGCCTCTGTGAAGAGATCGCACCCGACGTCTTCACCCTCCTCGACGATGGCCTCGCCTACGTCAAGGAAGGCACCAAGGTGTTCTCCGAGCCTGGTGGCAGCGCCGGCCTTGCGAATATCCCCGACGGACAGCTCGACGCCGTGATTGAGTCCGCCGAGGAGTGCCCCGGCGAGTGCATCTTCATCGAAGCCGAGTAGCCCACCGAGTAGCCCAACCGAGTAGCCCAACCGCGCAGCCCACCGGCGTAGCCCAACCGGCCGGTCGTTGGGCTGCCATCATGGACACTGTGGACCCCCCCGACGAGTTCTCTCCCGGTGAACCCGACGCTCCTCGACCTGGCGCGGCACACAGGCCGGACCTCCCCGCGTCCCTCACCGGGAAATTGATCATCTCTGCCCCTGGAGCCTTCGACGACGAGAACTTTCGTCGTACGGTGGTGTTTCTGCTTGAGCACAGCGCCAACGGCGCCATCGGCGTCATTCTCAACCGCCCCACCGACACGCGGGTCGAGGACGTGTTCCCCGATTGGGGCGATCACTGCTCGAGCCCCTCCGTGCTCTTCGAAGGCGGACCGGTACAAGACGGCATGATTATCGCCCTGGGTCGACTCCAACCACGTGGAGGCCCCGATCGAGGTTGGCAACCCGTGGTAGGTGAGACAGTCGATCGAATCGGTACCGTCGACCTCCGACTGCCCAGTTGGGATCTCGCACCCCATCTCGCGGATGTGCGAGTGTTCGCCGGGTACGCCGGGTGGTCGGCGGGCCAACTCGAACACGAGATGCGCATGGATGGTTGGCACATTGCTCGCACCGAACCCGGAGATGTCTTCCATTGCACGCCGGCGCAGATCTGGGCCGATGTACTCCGTCGCCAGGGCGGCGGACTCGCCATTCTGGCCCACTACCCAACGGATGTGTTGGCGAACTGACCTATCGGCGACATGACGTCCCCGCACCACAGCCGTTTCAGATGCAGGCGCCAGTGATCTCCGCCGACGGACGGGCGGCGGGAATTGTGCGGAGCATCGCCCGTAGCTCATCGGTGCTGAGTGCGTAGGCCACGTTCGACCGATCCGGAGCGATGGCGAAGGCGACGCCGACCACCCGACCTTCGGGGTCCACCAGCGCGGAGCCGGAGTCGCCCGGCCGAAGCGACGACGCCAACTCCAACACCGCACGCTCGGTAAGCGACCGGTCGTAAATGTCACGGCCGACCGCAGTGATCGTCCGAGAGACCCGGAACGGAGCGATGCGGAGCGGTTCGCCTCCCGGGTGCCCGAACACCCCACCTCGGCCTTCCGTCACCGACTCGCCGATCGGAAGGGCCGGCCGGTTGAGCCCCGGTACCCGCAGAATGGCGAGATCCCGTCGGGGATCAAAGGCCCACACCTCGGCATCGACAAAGGTTCCGTCGTCGCGCTGCACCTGGGTGGTTCGCTCCCCGCTCACGACGTGTGCATTGGTGACAACGAGGTCGTCGTCCACCACAAAACCCGAACCGTCCTGGATGCGGTTGCAGGCCACGCCTTCCACCTTCACCACCGACCGGGCCACCCGATCTGCCGTGGCCCGGGTGAGGCCGGTCGACTCCGGCGGCGGGCCTATTTCCGGTGTGGGTCGCAAGGACTCGAAAACCTTGGGAAAACCGTCGCCCACGACCGCCTGGATGCTGCCTACCGTGTCCGGTGGGTCCGGAAGTGCCCCGTCAAGCCACCTTGCCGTGGCCGAGTTTGCGGTCAGGGATGCCGCCTCGCCGGGTGTTCGAGCCGCGAGCGGAACCAACAACCAGACGGCGATGAAGGCACCGAGCCCGCCGACCAGTCCCCCCACAATTCGGTCGACCATGGCGCGACCGCTCGTCGGCCGGCGCGGTCGGACTCGACCACCAACAGCGAAACCAATGGCCTGAAAGCCGAGCGCACACACGCCGAGCACCGCCAACGTGAGCGCCAACGCCGCCATACCTCGCACGCTACTGAAGCGTTCAAGGAGCGGGGGCAGCGCCTTCACGCCAATGAACAGACCCACCGCCATTCCCACCCATGAGAGCACACGGGTGATGAACCCGAGGCGGTACCCGCCGACAATCCCGGCGAGCACCAACGCGCCGATAAGCAGGTCGAGCAGATTCACGGATCGAACCTATCGGGCCTTCGGACGACGTTGACTTCGGGTGGCTGCGACGGGGCCCTTTTTAGGCGCCGCGACGCGCATGGGTGAGGAACCCAGTGTGGGCCACCATGCGATGATCAGGGCGCACCGCCTGCCCTTCGACATGCCATGTGCGGTGCAGCACCTCAAGGGTTTCGGCCATCACGAAGTTGTTCGCCTCGAGGGCATCGCGCAGTTGGCTTACCTGCATGACACTTGGCACGTAGGCGAGGAAGATGCCGCCGGGACGCAACGCCGTGCGAGCGTGTTGCACGACATTCCACGGCTCGGGAAGATCCAGCACGACCCGATCGAGCTCGTTGACGTCGACCCCCTCGTAGCAGTCGCGCTCCTCCACGTGATAGCGGTCGAGTACCTCCGCACCCAAAAAGTCTTCGACGTTGGCCTTCGCTCGTGCGGCGAAGTCGGCTCGCAGTTCGTAGCCAAAGATCTCCGCCCCGGCCCGAAGCATGGTCATAGACAACGCCCCGGAACCGATTCCGGACTCCAACACTCGTGCCCCAGGAAAGATGTCGGCGAGCAGAAGGATCGGCCCCAGGTCTTTCGGATAGATCACCTGGGCACCACGTTTCATCTTCAACACGTATTCCGACAATGTTGGCCGATAGATGACGAATGCCGCTCCACGAGTGGAACGTAGCTCGATTCCTTCGTGGGCACCGATGATGTCATCGTGGTTCAGGAACCCGGCATGACTGTGGAACTCGCTGCCGGCGGTGAGCTTCACGAGATAGCGACGGTCCTTGCGGTCGAGCAATAACACCTGCTCCCCCACGAGAAACGGCCGACCCGGGGTGTCGGTCATGCTGACGTCCGGACCCTTGGCGAGATCGACACCGGAACCTGACCGCCAACTCGATCGACGAGCGCACAAAACGCACACACCTCGGGGTTACTCGTGGGCGCCCCACACCGAACGCAGTCATTTAGCAACGCTTGCTCCTCTTCCGCTTCGGGTCGGAACATCGCTGATGCACGGGCGAGGAAACCGAAATAAAAATCGTGTTTGCTCCCGGGCGAGTTGACCTCGAGGGCGTTGAGCGCCTCCTTGTACCCAAGGTGTTTGTTCCCTGCCGCCATAGGGCACTCTTCCACGATGTAGTCGATGTTCTTCAGCACGCAATAGGCCGCCATCTCCCGCTCACCCAGGCGAACGAGGGGTTTCACCTTTCGAGGGAACCCGTGGCGGGCCGGAAGAACCGGCAACTGGCGACCGAGGTAGTCGGTCTGCCATCGGAGGGTATTGCCAAAAAGCACCGCAGCCTCATCGTCGAGGTTGTGCCCAGTGGCCACAACGTCGAAGCCGCCATCCAGCGCCGCCTTGTCGAACAGGTGCCGCTTCGACATGCCGCACACCGAACAAGGAACGCGCTTGGCCACCTTGGCCCCCGTTGGAATGTCGTAGCCGTACACCTCCGGCAAGCTCACTTCGTGGAGCAGCACGCCCCGCCCTTCGGCGTACCGCCGGGCATAGTCGGAACTTGTCTTGGAGTACTCGCCAATACCAAGGCCGATCACAAACCCCTCAGCCTGATACCCGAGGTCGAGCAGAATGTCCCAACAAGCCAGTGAATCCTTGCCGCCGCTGACGGCGACCAGCACCCGGTCTCCCGCCTCGATCATGCCGAAATCCTTGATCGCCTTGGCGGTTTGGTCCCGACACAACTTGAGGAAGTGTTCGGAGCAGAAGTTGGCGTTGTGTCGACGAATATCAATCACCGCCGGACCGCGACACACCCGACACTTCATACCGCACCGCCGCTGATGACCGGGCGGATCTCCACCGTCTGTGTGTCTTCGATCGTGGCGTCGTTCGGGAGGAGCGTGCCGTCGGCAATCACCAGGATCGACTCACGATTGAGGTCGAGCTTGCGCACCAAGGCCTGAACGGTGATTGGCCCGGGGAACTCAAGTTCGCGGTTGGGATTGCGCAGCAGCACCTTCACCAGAGCATTCTCGCAGAACCACTGTGCAGTCCCTGCACCCGTTCCACGTCTCGCCCATCAAGCTCGTTTCTTGCCTGCCTTTTTCGCGGCCTTTTTCGCGGCCTTCTTGG
This sequence comes from Actinomycetes bacterium, assembly GCA_031415655.1. GTDB lineage: Bacteria > Actinomycetota > Acidimicrobiia > Acidimicrobiales > Acidimicrobilacustridaceae > JAKOVR01. Next base: position 11,892 of record JANOSD010000026.1, on the reverse strand, counting down.
TGGCCGCTCGGCTGAGCTTGGCCGGATGATGGGTGATCACCAGCGTCTGGCCGGGCGCAATCGACTCGGAGAGAACCACGGGCGCTTCGGGCTTGAGCGCCCATATCAAGGCTCGAAGTCCGTAGGCAATCGCCGCCACCCCTGCCCATGTCCAGGAACCGCCACGAATGCCCCGCGCCACACCCAACCGACGAAGGCGGGCACCAGTCGACGTGGATGTCGCTCGACCGAACGAACCGGGTAGGCGCATGTCAGAGCCTACGAATCTCGACCACCGTGCGCCCTCGACGGCCCTTACGGCGTCCGAGCCAGAAGGCGACGACAACAACCCCAACAACGAGTGCCGCCCCGACCATGATCGCCTTATTGGCCACCTCGTCACGGATGATATCGGACTCGCCCTGCAGTTCGCGGAACTTCGCTTCGATGTCGTCCCGGGTGATTTCTTTGGGTTCGGAGGACTTTTTGCTCAAGACGATCCCCTCGGCTCGGGTGTGGTGGTGTCATTGCTTGACTGGGGCGAGTCGGGCGCGACGCCATTGGTGACCGGTGCGCCTTTGCCGATCTTCCGGATGAGCAACCCACTCCAGACCGCCAACAAGACGGTGACGATGAGATACGGGGCAAACGACCAAAACCCTTGCATCTGCTCGAGGAGTTGCAGTCCACGCAGCACGCCCAACGCAAGGAAAAATCCGCCGAATCCCACGAGCAAACCACCCGGAATCCCGCGTTTGAGCGCTGATCCAACCGGCCGGAGAGGATCGATGGTCTGTTGTTTGGTGTAGTCGACCAGTAGCTCTTTGAGATCGTTGACGATCTCCGGGATGCTCTGGGGTGGCGATGCGGCCACGGTTGTTCCTTCCGACGAACGGACCACGTGGCCCGGTTGAACGCTAGCGCGGCACTACCGGCAGGGCGGAGCTACGACGGAGCTACGACGGTGAAACGGCGCCGTTCGAACGACATCACCGCACGTCGTCGGGATCGATGGCATCCCCGAGGGCCATACGGGCTTCGCAGGTACGCAACTCGTCTTGGAGCAGTTCGGCGAGTTCATCGACGCGGATCTCCGGCGTGGGAGCGGCCAAAAGACGCTGCCGATCGGCCGGGCCTAACGGCGATACGGCCACAGCCTGGTAGCTCGCTAACACCGCATCAGAACTCAGCTCGACGGTCGCGGGCATCACGTCCTCACCCAACTCGGACGCCACCGCCAGCACCCGCCGGAGCAGGGCAATGCACTCGTCGAGCGAGGCACGAAACCCGGGACCCGGATCGGGATCGACCCAGTCCACCACCGACGCCCTCGGATAGGGCTCGTCGTCGAGCCAGGCGTCAACCCGCACTCGCCGTGTGCCCACACACCCCAGAGCCCAGCGTCCATCGGGCATCTTGGCCGCTTCCACAATACGAGCGACCGTTCCCACCAAGCTGCGAGTTTCACCACCGCCGACCTCACTCCCCCGCTCGATCAGCACCACGCCGAACTCCGGTTCGTTGTCGTCGGCAAGGCAGTCGTCGACTAATTTTCGGTAGCGATCCTCAAACACATGGAGCGGCAACACCAGCGACGGTAACAAGACGCTACCCAACGGGAACATCGGAAGGACCGAAACGGGGGGGCCAGGCTCGGGGGGGGTGGGCATGACGGAACGCTACCGATCAAGTGGTTCGTTTCGGACCCAGGGCTTCGATCGGCGCCGCCGGCGCAAGGTTGAACAATCCCAGGACCAATGCGTCCTCGAACGATGTGGCCGGAGTTTTGGGAGGAGGCTGACCGTTCACGACCATCGCAAACGTGATGACCGAACTATCGCCAGGAACGGCGAAGCCGGCAAGGGCGCTCACATCGTTCAGCGTGCCGGTTTTGGCCCGCAGCCGTCCATCAGCCGGCGTGTTCCGGTAGCGGGTTCGTAGGGTTCCGGTTTTCCCCGCAACCGACAAACCGGCGGCGAGCGGCGAGAGGGGTCCGGCGGCAGCGAGCACCGAAACGAGGAGGCGACATCCGAGCCGATTGTTCCGATCGAGGCCCGAGCCGTCGGCCATCGCCACGCCCTCCACAGGAAATCCCTTTCGCCGCAGGAGATCGGTGATTGCTGCCGTCCCCGCTGCCGTAGAACCCACCTTCGAGACCGCCAACCCGATTTCTTTGGTGAGCAATTCCGCCGCGGTGTTGTCGGACCAAGTGAGCACCTCAGCCACCAGTTCTTTGATCGGCAGCGATTCCAGGCTCGCGAGTTCGACGGCCATCGGCGGCGTTACCCCCGCCAAAGGTTGTCCCCGCACCGTGATGCCTCGCGCTCGAAGGTAGGAGAGCAGGGTCTCGGCGGAAAGTACCGGCGGATCACCAACGAGCCGTTTGATCGCCGGCTTCTCGGGATCCTTGGAAAGGCCGCTGATCCCTCGGTTCACGTTCAGCGCCGAAAGCGCGCCCACGGCATCGGTCTTTTGATAGGTCGGCGACCAAGTCGAGACCGCCCGCTCAGCGTCATAGCGCGAGTCGTCTCCCACGATGTTGCCAGTGATCTCGGTGATACCTGCTGCCTTGATGCGATCGGCAAGTTGGGAGAACTCGGTACCCGCTTGATTCTGGTCTTTGAGCGTCACCCGGAATCCGGGCGTGAACAACAGCGGATCACCACCCCCCACGAGGAACAGGTCGCCGGCCACCACACCCCCAACGGGTGGAGTGGCCACCCGCGCCACGGTTCGTAGGCGGGAATCGGGACCGAGGATCTCGAGCGCCGCATACGACGTGAGCAACTTATTGGTCGATGCCGGCAACAGCGTGTTGGTCGATCCCCCAGCCGCCACCAGTCGGCCCCGTTCGGCGATCACAACACACGTTTCGGAGGGGGCACCGTCAAGGGCCTTTGCGAGCACCGCTCCGAGCGCGGCGTCGCCGGTGGACGAACGAAGCAGATACGGCATCCTCCGGGCAGAGAACACCGGGGTGATCAGTTTTCCTCCCGCGGTGGGATGAGCGGTACCACCGTTGCCAGCGCCAGAACTCGGCGGCCGGCCGGTACCCGACACCTGGGTACCCGACACCTGAGCACCCACGGCCGGATCGAGCACCAAGGACACAACCACCATCACCAACGTGGCCACCGTCGCTGCTACAACCGATGCCCGCGACGATCGGCCCGAGCGAGCCTCTGAGGATGGCATCAGTAGGAGCGTACCCCGCCGGTTTCGCCGAACAGGGTGCAGCAACGACACGCCATGGGACCCGCTCCTAGCTTGGATCGGTAGGCAAACCCCGCCGCCGACGCCACTCGGCGTAACGCACGAGATGGCCCAGCGCACGAACGGCTCGGTTCGACGACGGGTAGCAGTAACGGCCGCTGTCGACCACTCCTCGCACCGCAGCGTTGTCGGGCGAGGTCACTGCCAGTTCCGTCGCGGTGAGGATCGGCTTGCCGAGTGTGCGCGCCAGTTCCGAGGCAGCGGCGGTGTAGCGCACTTCCTGACGCTCGTGATAGTTCACGATTCGTTCCAGTCCGTGGTCTGGAAAGAAACGCCCCTCCCGCTCCATTTTGGCCGTGTTGCCTTGGATCCCCATGCCGAGGAACACCACGCTGTCGACCTCGGAATGACCAGCAGCGGTGGCCAGCACATCCGTGATGGTGTCCTTGCCCTCGCCGCCCGCCATGTCGATCGGATTGTTGCGGCTCCAACGGGGTGGGAGTTTCGTGTCGAGATCAGCGCGCAGGTCGTCGGGTAGAGCAATGAGCTTCAGGCTCGAATCTCCGGCAATGGCGTCGGCGGTGACGACACCCCATCCGCCGGCGGTGCTGACGACAACGACTTTGGGGCCAGAGGGAAGAGGTTGGGTGGCAAAGGTGGCGGCCACCTCGTAGGCCTCTTCGATCGTGGCGGCCCGCACTGCTCCCGCTTGGCGACACATACCGTCGAACACACGATCGTCGGTAGCCAATGACCCAGTATGACTCGCCGCCGCCCGCGCTCCACCGGCAGTCGCTCCGCCTTTCACCAAGACCACGGGGATCTGCTCACACACGGCACGAAGCCGGTCGTAGAAGCGCCGGCCATCGACCACGCCCTCGACGTACGCCAACGCCACGTCGGTAGCGGGGTCGTCGGCGAAGAACTCAAGGAAGTCGGCCACGCCAACCTGGGCCGCATTGCCGGCGCTCACGGCCCGGCTGATGCCCACACCGGAGGCGATTGCGTAGTTCTGGAAACTCGACACGAAGTTCCCGCTCTGGCTCACGATGCCAATGCGGCCGGCGGGCGGGTAGGGAGCCACGATCTGCGCACACAGCGAAGCGGGGGTGGAGATCACGCCCTGACCGTTCGGGCCAACGAGCAGCATGTCGAGTTCGCCGGCGAGATCGACCAGTTCCCGCTGCGCTCGTAGCCCATCGGCGCCGGACTCGCCGTAGCCAGCCGACGACACGAACGCCGCCCGGATTCCCTTCGCCGCCGCCTGGCGGAGAAGGTCCTGATTTGTCGATGCCGGGGTGCACACAAAAATCAGGTCAGCGGCACCGTCGGGCACCTGGTCGACACCGGTGAGGGCCCGTACCCCCAGAATCTCGGAACCGTCCCGATTCGTGGGGAAGACGTTCCCCCTGTAGCCCGCCACCAAAATATTGTGGAGCGCCACAAAACCAAACTTACCGGGGTGCGTAGACGCGCCGGCGATAACGACCCCTTTGGGTTCGAAGAGCGCAAGAAAATGCTCCGCCGAAGGCCGCCAAGATGAATGATGTTCGCCGCTCATGCCTGAACCTCCACTAGCGCGTCGACGGCAATCGGCACGCCGTCGACCACGATCAACGGGTTGATATCGACCGACACGATCGACGAATCGGCCTCGGCGGCATCGCTGAGCCCAATCAAGATCTGCTTTAGGGCATCTCGATCAACGGCGGGCTCACCTCGGAAGGGTCCGAGCAGCGTTTGGGTTTGGAGGTCATTGATCATCTCGTCGGCATCGATATCGGTGATGGGCACCAACCGGATCGATACGTCGGCCAAGGCTTCGGCGAAGATGCCACCGATCCCCACCACGACGGTCATGCCAAACTGCGGATCGCGAGTGAGTCCGGCGATGAGTTCGCGATTGCCGCGAAGGAGGCGGGCGACTAACAGGTGCACCTCGCCGTCATCCGGTGTAGCCGCCAGCAGCAATTCCTCCGCCGCCACGCGTACCGCAGCCCCATCCCCCAGGCCAAGCCGCACCAGTCCCCGTTCGGTCTTGTGGGCGATGGCATCACCGCCGAGCTTCACCACCACCGGATAGCCAAGGGTGTCGGCGGCCAGTACAGCGTCGGCCGCGGTTTGCACGATGCGATCCTGCGGCATGGGCACGCCGTGCCCCGCCAGCAGCGTCTTGGACGCATGCTCCGAGAGCGTGCGTCCTCCTCCTGAGGTCATGGCGGCGGAGCGTAACGGGCAAGACCGAATCCCCACGAACCGTCAGGGCTCAAGCGCCGCCCGAAAGAATGCCTTCACATGGACGAGCCGTTGCGCGAGCGTCTCCTCGCTGAGCGGATCACGCCCGATGAGGCCCTCCACAAATGGCACGTCGGAAAAGCACGAAAGCAGCGCCCCGTACAAGGTAAGCAACAATTGCTCAGGGTCGTACCGACGGAGGCGTCCAGCGTCCATTTCGCGTTGGAAATACCCACAAGCTCGGGTGAAAAGCGGGCGAAGGGCACCACCCAGATCAAAACCGAGCCGATCGCCCCCGTCGAGTGCCTCACGGCGAACGATTCGCACGAACTCGGGGTTGGCCGTGAAAAACGCGTACCCGGCCTCGAGCACTCGGTCGACCTTCGCCCAGCCGTTATCGTCGATGCTCGTGACCTCGGTCGCAACGTCGACACGGGCCATCCACTCGAGCATCGCCGTCTGGAATACCTCTTGGTAGAGAAGCTCCTTGGACGGGAAATGGTGCAACAAGCTCGACTTGCGGATGCCCACCGCTTCGGCGATGGCGTTGATCGACGTGCCGTCGTACCCCACGACCGCAAAACAGCGTCTGGCCTCGTTCAGGATTGACGTGCGAGTCGGAACGGTGTCTCCCCCGACCGGATCACCATCCCCCACCTGGGCTGCAGGTCCTTCCGGAGCGCCCGTGGCCAATGAGGCCACGGGCTGGGAGACTGCGCGCATCTCGAAAGGCTACCGGACGAGCATGAAGTGCGTTGCACTGTTCAGACGGAGGGCGAACGATCGGTGGTGTGCGGTCCGGGCCGGTCGATAGGGTGACGCACATGAACATCCTCGCCGCCTTGTTCATCGAGAACATCGATGTCCGCCCGGTCCCGGGACCATCCACACGGATCGACCTCACCGGTGTGCAATTTTCCGTCGCATCCATCGGCCCGGTTCCCACCACCATCGAACCGCATCTGGTGGTGATCGTCCACTGTCCCGAAGGATCGAAGGCGTCTGCCGCGCTCGAGGTGGTGTACCAGCGCGATGGCGAACAAATTGCTCGCAACGTGCAACCCCTCCAAGTAGAGCCAGGCAAGTTCAATTACCGCCTAGTGAAGGCCGAACTGGCCTTCGACGACTTCGGCACGGTTGAAGCGCACTGTCGGATCGATCTCGGCCCGACCACGGTGGTGCCGTTCACCCTGCTTCCCCCCGTCGACTGACCGGTCGAGCCGCTTCATCCGCGTCCAGTACCCCACCCGCCGCCTGCCGCTTGCCGCCTCCGTCAGTGGGTATTCGCGGTCCTGTTCTTGAGCGCCGCCCCCGCTGAGCCTTTCGTGCGCGTGGTTCCGCCAGCCGGTCGAGGCCGTACACCTCGAAGCGGCGCGCGGCCCCGATGAGTCAACGATCGCCGCCCTCGAGGGCCTGTTTCAACGCTGCCGGCCTGGTGCTCCTGCTGACTGAGCCAGGTTCGTTTCCTCTCGACGAGGTGCTGATCATGATGCGCGAGCAAGGCAGCAGGGTGCCCATCGTGGGCGAAATCACGTCGGCCGGGTTCACTCCGGGAGCCAACCGCCTGCCATTCGACGCCAACGTGGTAGCCCACGGCGCAGCGTGCGTGTTGATTCCGCCCGACGCCGCCATCATGGGCACCGTGCTCTCGCAGGGGTCCCGGTCGGTGGGGAGCCCCTTCACGGTCACCACCGCCGAACTCCCCAAACCCGATCGGCGGCCAATCGTTCCTGCATAGCTACACCGCGAGCATTGCGCTGTTCGCCGATGCCAGGAGCGGGTTGCGTCCTTTCGAGGCCTCGGAAGGCAGCTAGTAGGCTCGCTTGGAACGACCAGGAGGAAGCGTGCCCCACCCCGATCCGCAGCTCGAGCAGCTCGGCATCAACGTCATTCGTGGCTTGGCCATGGACGCCCCCATGCAGGCCAAGAGCGGCCATCAGGGCACGGCGATGGCCCTCGCTCCGCTCGCCCACGTGCTGTGGACCCGGATCATGCGCTACGACGCCAACGCGCCGAATTGGCCCGACCGTGACCGGTTCGTGCTGAGCGCCGGCCACGCATCAATCCTCCTGTACTCGATGCTGCACCTCACCGGGTTCGGGCTCGAGAAAGCCGACCTGGAAGCGTTCCGGCAGTGGGACAGCCTCACGCCCGGCCACCCCGAGGTGCATCACACCACCGGGGTCGAGGTCACCACCGGCCCCTTGGGTCAAGGCATTGCCAACGCCGTCGGCATGGCCATTGCCGAAGCCAACCTGCGAGCCCGGTTCGGCGCCGAATTGGTAAATCACCATACGTTTGTCGTCGCCGGCGACGGCTGCATGCAGGAAGGCATCAGCCACGAAGCGGCATCACTCGCTGGCCATCTGGGGCTCGGACACCTCATCGCCGTCTACGACGACAACCACATCACCATCGACGGTGTCACCGAGCTCTCCTTCACCGACAACACGCCCGAACGTTTCCGGGCCTACGGCTGGGATGTGCACGAGATCGGCGCAGTCGCCAACGACCTCGACGCCATCGAGGCCGGCATTCGCGCCGCAATGGCCGTCACCGATAAACCCTCCCTCGTTGTGCTCCGCAGCCACATCGCCTACCCATCTCCCCGCTTCACCGACTCGCCAAAGGCCCACGGCAATCCTTTCGATGCGGCCGAGATCGCCGCCACCAAGGAACTGCTCGGCCTGCCCACCAACGAGTCGTTCACCATCCCCGCTGCCGTACTCGACATGTATCGCGCCGCAGGATCCGTCGGTGCATCGGCGCGGGCCGAATGGGAAACCCGTCTGGCCAGCGACCCGCCCTCACCCACCCGCGACGAATTCATGGCGTGCCTCAACGGTGTTGGGCTGCCCGGTTGGGACGACGCCCTGCCCTCGTTCACCGTGGGTGAGTCCATCGCCACTCGCTCGGCCAGTGGGGCCTGCCTTTCCGCCATCGCCGCGCTGGTCCCCGCCATCCTTTCGGGCGGGGCCGACCTCACTGACAACACCAACACCACGCTCGCCGGCGCTGGCGTGTTCTCCGCCAGAACACCGAGCGGTCGACAGATCCACTACGGCATCCGGGAACACGGCATGGGGGCAGCCATGAACGGCATGGCACTCCACGGCGGAATGCTGCCGGTGGGTGGCACCTTTTTTGTGTTCGCCGACTACCTCCGCCCAGCCATTCGTCTGGCGGCCCTCAGCCACGCCAAGGTGGTGTTCGTCTTCACCCACGACTCCGTGGGCGTCGGCGAAGACGGCCCCACCCATCAGCCCGTGGAACATCTCGCCTCGCTCCGGGCCATCCCCGACCTTCACGTGGTTCGCCCGGCCGATGCCAACGAAACTGCGGAAGCGTGGCGGCTGGCGATACAACACGATGGTCCCACAGCCCTGGTGCTGAGCCGACAGAACCTCCCCGTGCTACCCGGAACGGGAGCAGAGGCGTCGCCCGGTTCGTTCGCCCGGGGCGCCTACGTGCTCCACGAACCGACCGAACGGCCCCAGGTGGTGCTCGCCGGGACGGGGTCCGAGGTGTCGCTCTGTGTCACTGCGGCGCTGGCTCTGGCCGAGAAGGGAATCGCTGCCCGTGTCGTCTCCTTCCCCTGCTGGGAACGTTTCGAAGAGCAGCCAGAGTCCTACCAAACCTCAGTGTTTCCCGCTGGACTGCCGGTCCTCAGCGTCGAAGCCGGCACTACCTTCGGGTGGGAGCGCTGGGCCGATGCCACCATCGGAATCAATCGGTTCGGAGCCAGCGCACCGGGCGCTCTCGTGCTCGATCGCCTCGGAATAAACGTCGGCAATGTGGTGGAAAACGCCACCTTGCTCATCGCCTCCAATGCGGCCCCACCCCCATCCGTTCCCCTCACCGAAGGTGCCACCTCATGACCCGCCTCCACGATCTTTTCGACGAGCAAGGGCAGAGCCCCTGGCTCGACAATCTCCGACGCGGGTGGCTTCACGACGGCGAGCTCGCCCGATGGGTCGACGCCGGCGTTCGCGGCATCACCAGCAATCCTTCGATCTTCCAGAAAGCCATCGAAGGTTCCGCCGACTACGACGAGCAGTTCGCCCGGTTGGTGGCTGAAGGCCAGTCCACCGAGGCGAGTTACTGGGAACTCGTCGTCGACGACATCCGAGGCGCGCTCGCCCTGCTCGATCCGGTCCATACGGCGACCGATGGGCTCGACGGCTACGTGTCGGTCGAGGTATCTCCGGCTTTGGCCCACGACACCGCCGGCACCGAGGATGCAGCCCGATACCTCGATGATCTCCTCGATTCCCCCAACCTCTATGTGAAAATCCCCGGCACGTTGGAAGGGCTGCCGGCGATTCAACAAATGATCGCCGAAGGTCGGAGCATCAACGTCACGCTGCTATTCAGCGGCGATCGATACGACGCCGTCATGGAGGCTTACCTCGCCGGGCTCGAGTCGCTCCTTGCCTCCGGTGCCGACCGGGCGGCGATCGCTGCCACATCATCGGTGGCATCGTTTTTCGTCAGTCGGGTCGATACTGAGGTCGATCGACGACTCGACGAAATCGGCACACCCGAGGCCTTGGCACTACGCGGCCGGGCCGCCGTAGCCAACGCCCAGCTTGCCTACCAACGTTTTCTCGATCGTTTCTCCGGACCCCGGTGGGACGCCCTCGCCGCCGCCGGCGCTCACGTGCAGCGCCCATTGTGGGCGAGCACGTCGACCAAGAACCCAGCCTTGCTTGACACGTTGTATGTCGACGCGCTCATCGGCCCCCATTCAGTGAACACGATCCCCGACAACACGCTTGCGGCATTCGTGGATCACGGTACCGTGGCCCGAACCGTCGACATCGACCCAGCTTCAGCACAGTTCATTTTCGACCAGCTCGCGGCGGTCGGCGTCGATTTTGATGATGTGGCAAAAGTGTTGGAAACGGAAGGGGTCGCGGCCTTCATGAAAAGCTTCGATGAGCTCTTGGCCGCCCTCGATGCAAAGGCCAACGAACTGCGAGCCGGAAGCTAGCCATGCACGGGTCCTTAGTGGTAGTAGACGACGTTGCGGCCGAGTTTGCGGAACGGGTGATCGAGGCGTTTCACGCTCGTCCCGGCGAGATCTTTTCACTCGTACTATCGGGTGGCGACACGGCACGCCGCTGCTACGAACGATTGGCCCGTGATGCGGATACGCAGATCGATTGGTGGAAGGTCGATGTGTACTGGGGCGACGAGCGATGCGTGGGTTCCGATGACCCGGCATCGAATTATCGTCTCGCCCGCGAGGCCCTCCTCGATCAGGTCGGCGTCGCCAATGCCACGTATCCCATGCGGGCCGATGACGGCCCTGATCCGTACCAGCTCCGCGTCGGCGAACTCGGTCGGTTCGATGTGATCCACCTCGGACTTGGGGCCGACGGACACACTGCGTCGCTGTTCCCCGGTTCATCTGCGCTTGATACCGACCCCGGACGCCTCGTCACCACCAACACCGACCCAACCGGCCGAAATCCTTACGAGCGGCTCACCCTGACCTACGCGGGGATTGCCCGGGCCCGGCTCGTACTGGTCACGGTCAGCGGAACCGACAAAGCCGAGGCGCTGCAAAGGGTGCTCGACGACGACCCCACCTGCCCCGCCACCGCCATTCGCGCCGACAAAGTGGTATGGCTTGTCGATCCCGCTGCCGCCGGCCTCACCACCTAATCCAGCGTGGAGCCGACAGGGCAACGTCACCCGTATTGCGGTGCGCCTTCGATCGAAGGGTTCGGCCCGAAGCGGGCACCGAAGATCTCGTCGAGCAGTGAAGAGGACGGGGTTCTCGGCCAAGCGCGCCACCGACTCTGACTGACCGACGAGCAGCCATTTCCGTGCCTCAAGCTCGTCGGCCTGGACTGATTCGGCTCACCCGGCCGCCAGCTTTCGGGCTCGATCGGCGCTCATGATCATGACTTCCGTACAGTCGTCGAGGCAGGAACGCTCGGCGACATCACGTTCTTCCCATGGCTGGGGCCTCGGCGGTCTCGGTAGCTCTCGCGTTCGACGATGAGTTCGTGCGCGGCGGATGGCCATGTGGCGAAAGGCTGTCGACTCCGGTCGTCGCCAGCCGGGCGACACCCGCTGCCACCCCGCTGGGTTGCGGGGTAGCAGTCGGTTTCGGACGGTATGGGGGCTGTGGGCCGTTAGGCGGCGTGGGGGCTGACGCCAACCCCGTAGGTGGCTTCAAACCAGTTTTGGATCACGTGACATCGGTTGCGGCGCGTGGCCGGTTCACCCGACCCAATATTGCGTCGACCCGGCGGCGCGCCCTGATCACCAGGCGGATCCGGGTCGTCAACCAAACGCAACCACGGATAGTCCGTCTGACCAACCAACCCCGGATCGAAACGCCGACCATTCGGATGGATCAACACCACACCACCCGACTTGACGTCACGACGAAGATCCCACCCGTTGCGATGAATACGCCGATGATGTTTCCCGCAAATCAACACCAAATTC
>JANOSD010000025.1:0-69675 GCA_031415655.1 Actinomycetes bacterium | reverse complement strand
GCACCCTCTGGACCACACGAATTACAGCCATGTCACCCACAACACCTCACCACCCCGAAATCCTCGACGGGATACTCGACGTCCTCGCCAACGCCGCCTAACACCCACCCGCCACCCGCCCACAAGTGCGAAACTCCACTGACACCTCACGATCGCCGATGCGGAAGAGGTTGGGGAAGCCAGCGAAATCGAGATCATCGTTGTTTGGCTCGTGGGGCTGGTAGGTCCAGGCGGTCTCCCCGCTGTCGAGTCGAAGGGCGACGATGGCTTCGGTGTAGCGGCCCCAGTCCTTGGGTGAGGTGTTGCAGTTACCGGTCCCGAAGAACACCAGCTTGTGCCGTTCGTCCACGGTGGGGCTTCCCCAAACGTCCGAACAGCCGGTAGGCGGCCGACCTTCGTCGCCATCGAAGGTCCACAGCGCATTTCCCTGATTGCCGTCGAGCGCCACCACGCCAGCGCGGAACCCGGGATTGTTGTGTGCGTCCCATCCGGCGATGACGGTGTTGCCGGTCACGACAACCGACGACTCGATTTCCGTGGGGTCGCCGGTGGCCGAAGGGTTGAGCGTGTGCTTCCAGCGAAGGCTGCCATCACTGGCCTTCAGTGCGTAGATGGTCTTGCCGCCTCCGATCACCACGGTGCGTTCGCCGCCGAGTTCCGCCACGGCTGGGCCACCGGTGATCTGGCCGGCATAGATCGGGGTGTGGACCTCAGTCTGATAGGTCCATTTGGCTTTCCCCGTGGCGGCATCAACGGCGTACATCTTTCCGGACCAGTCGCCGAAGTAGGCCGTGCCGTCGACCACGGCGGGCGATCCGGACACCACGTCGTCGGCGTTGAAGAACCATGCCTGTTCCATCCGGTCGACGGAATCGACGGTGATGGCCGACGCACACGGGGTGGCGAAGGTCCGCGAAGCCAAGAAGCCCGACATCGGCCAGCCGCAGGGCTTGCCGACATCAACTGCCGCAGCGCTCGACGTGGTGCGGCCACTCACGGCATCGGCTCCGCACCCGGCGAGTGCGGCGCCCGCGAGTGCGGTGATCGACGTGGCGATGACGGCGGAGTTGGTGCGGGCACCCCGGGTCCAGAAACCTGACACGTGTGTCAGACTACCGAATATGGCACGGCCGGCTGGGCAGAACGAGGCCGGGCGCCTGCTGGTGGACGGTGAGTCCTTGTGTACTGGTCGGCCGACACGAACTTGAACTTGGTGGCGGGGGGCGTCGTGTGGTGCGTCGATGAACACCGCCGCGCACGTTACTGTCAACTTTGCCCTGACGAGCGTGTCAGGTTTGTGGACCGGCGCCAGCGGTGCCGAGGAGGGTCCTTCTGATGCCCACCCATTTCGAGAAACAAGCGGGTGTTGCCGACGGGCTCGAACACGTGGTGTTGATCACGATCGACCGGCCAGCCACGAAGAACGCACTCGACGTGTACCACTTTCGCGACCTTGCCAATGCCTGGAAGGAAGTGAGGTACGACGATGAGATCTGGCTTGCCGTCGCAACCGGCGTGGAGCGCTGTTTCATGGCCGGAGCCGAACTTAAGGGCTACATCCCGCAAATCACCGAACTGGCCAAAGAGATCGGCAGAGGCGAGGTGACCGAGATTGACGGCTGCCGTTTGGCCGACGGCACCCGCGCCGTGCTGCGCGACGCCAAGATCTACAAGCCGATCATCGCCGCGATCAACGGGCCCTGCGTGGCCGGTGGCATGGAGATGCTCGGCGGCGTCGACAACCGCATCGCCTCCGATCACGCCGCGGTCGGCGTGATGGAACCAAAACGCGGGCTGTTCGCAGGTGGGGGCACCACGGCTCGGCTGCCCCGACACCTGTCGTTCCCGGCAGCGATGGAGTTCCTGCTCACAGCCGAGGCCTTTCCCGCGTCGCGGGCGTTGGCGTTGGGGCTCATCAACGAGATCGTGGGTGAGGACGAACTGCTGGAACGGGCGTTCGACTGGGCCCACCGGATCACGCTGAATGCGCCGTTGGCGGTGCAGGCCACGAAAGGAAAGCGTGCTGCGCGGAATGAGCGGAACGCTCAACGATGCGTACAGGATCGAACAGGAGTTGAGCCAGCCGATCTTCGCCACCGCCGATGCCAAGGAGGGACCCAAGGCTTTTGCCGGAAAGCGCCCCCCCAACTGGACCGCATCATGACTCCCTCTTGGCGTTTTCGTCTCCCAAACGCTTCAGACTTTTGGCGCAAGAGAGACCAAACCAGCATTTGGCGGTGGAAAGGTGACGGCGAGGGGGCGGACGGTGTGTGTGATCGGGGTCGGGCAGCGGACCTGGCGAGCCGACGACGGTGAATTGGTCGACGGGTGTGCTCCCGAGCCGTTGGCGATGTGGGAGCAGGTCGTGCGGTTGGCAGGGGCCGACGCTGGCGCGGGGCGCGGGACTGGCCGGGTCATCGAACGCCTCGGTGCGCGCCGGGTGATCTACACGCAAAGCTGGCCCTACGACGACCCTGCCGGTCGGCTTGCGGCGCGGCTTGGGTGTTCGCCCGCCAACCAGCAGTACACGGGGATCGGGGGCACCCGACCTCTGCAAAAGGTGATGGAGCTAACCGACGCGATCGAGCGGGGCAGGCTCGTCGTCGGGTGCGTCGTGGGCGCGGAGGCGCTGGCCACGGTCCGGCGGTTGAAGAAGGCGGGGGAGCGGCCGGCCTGGCTCACCTTCGCCTGTTGGGACATCGGCCGTCGAGCCCGAATGGGCCGATCGCCCAAGGAATGCGTAGAACTGATCGGCGCCACGATGGCCCCGCTCAGCAGTGTGGCCGTTGCTAACCCTGAGCTGCGGTCTCCGCATCCGCCCTCGCGACGGCGGCCGTGGGCATCGACGACATCGCCCACCTCGACCTCTACTCCTGCTTCCCGTCGTCGGTGCACCATGGCGCCGATGCACTGGGCATCTTCTCGACTGACCGTCGAGGCCTCACCGTCACCGGCGGTCTCCCGTACTTCGGCGGCCATGGGTCGAACTACCTCACCCATTCGATCGCCACGATGGTTGAGGTACTGCGCCATGATCCGGGGTCGGTCGGCATCACGACGGGAGTTGGGATGCACATGACCAAACACGCCATCGGCGTGTGGTCCACCGAACCGCCACCCCCCGGGGCCGAGGCGTCGGTGCTCGGTGTTGTGCACGGGCCCAGGCCACCGATCCCGACGGAGCGGCGTTCCTGGCGGCATTGGAGACCACCGAGTGCGTGTGCCGATCGGTCACGCTCATGTCGAATGGTCAGGGGCGAAACGTGGCTCGGGCATGACGGGGTATGCGTTGGATCGTCGGGGCACGGGGTGAGAGCGTCCGTGCGCGGCATACGCGGCCGCCTTTTGGCCGTGACGGTTTTCCTGTCGACCTTGGCCGGCTGCACATCGGGATCGGGGACCAACTCTTCGGGGTCGAGCTCTTCGGGGTCGAGTCCGGCGATGCCGGCAACGAGCGTCGCTCCCGCCGGTGGGTCGTCCCTCCCTGCGGCGAGCGGGCCCACCGCCGCGGCCCCCACGTTCTCACGCGTCGACACGTCTGATCCGTCCGTGGTGGTGGTTGACAGCGGCGAGTTACGCGCCACGGTGTCCGTTGGTGGTGCGTTCTCGATTTCGTTCGACGACGCCGCCGGACGGATCGTTGGCGGCGCACCACCGACTGACAAGGCCAACCCCACCCAGGCCGCCGACCCCGCCCAGGCCGGGCCGGCGCTGTACCTCGTGCGTAACGGGGTCAGGTCGTTCGTGGCGGCGGTTCCCTCGGCATCGGGGATCCGCCGTGAGCCCGCGACCACCGCGGCTGACGGCGCAGGCAAGGCCGAGACGGTTTCTCTTCCGGTCATGTTCGTCGATGGGTCGACCGCCACGGTGACCTTCGGGGCGGTCCGCGGCGGAACGATGCATGTGATGTTGCGGCCCGACGACCTCACCGGCGTAACCAATTGGGGAATGGACGTGCGCCTGGCGGACGGGGAGGCGATCTACGGCCTCACCGAGCGAATCACCGACGATTTCGGCGCGTCGGAACTGATTCCCACGGAGGTCGGATCGCTCGACCGCAGGGGCGATTTCGTCACCATGTACACCACTCCCACCATCTCTGGTTACGCGCCGTTCTACCAGTCGTCCAAGCGCTACGGGCTGTTGATCGACGGCACCATGCCGGGCACGTACGACATCGGCCGGGCGGTGCCCAACGTGCTCACGGTGGACTTCGAGATGACGCCCACCACAAAGGCGGGCGGATTTCATATCTTTCGGGGGCCGAGCCATCCCGAGATCCTCGACGAGTACACCTCACTCACCGGTCGGGCGCCCAAGCCGCCGAGCGTGGTCTTTGCCAACTGGCGGGGACGCGACGAATATCGAAAAGGAGCGACTGTCGCGTGGCACGGCATTGAGATCAACGCTGATGTGGCCCGTGATCTCCAGGCCTACGAGGACAACCGGTTGTCGCCCGGTGTGTTCCACTTCGACCGGCCGTGGGCCACAGGACCGGAAGGGTATGGCGAACTGCGATTCGATCCGGAGCGATTCCCGAACGCCGAAGCCATGCTGGCCGAGATGCGAAAGGCGGGCTGGCGGTTGATGGTGTGGACGTCGCCTTGGGCTCTCGGTGTGCTCGGCGAGGAGGCGGCCTCGAAGGGGTATCTGGCCCCCAACTCCAAGCGGGCGATCGACCTCACGAACCCCGATGCGGCGAAATGGATAAAGGGCAAACTCACCGACTTCCTCACGTCGCCGCAAGGTCGCCTGGTCGACGGGTTCTTCATGGACCGTGGGGAGGAGGGTGATGTGTCCTCGAAGCCCACGGACGTGTACGCCGATGGCCGCACTGGACGCGAGATTCACAACGCCTACGTCGTGCTGTACCAACAGATCTGGCGAGCCGCGCTTGACGAGGTGCGTCCCGATGGCAGTGGGTGGCTCATTTCCCGCGGGGCGTATACGGGAACGCAGGCCTACGCCATGCGATGGGGTGGCGACACCCACAGTCGCGAGGGCATCCTCCTGCCGGAGGTGCCACAGACGACACCGTCTACCGACAAAGGTTTGCGATCGGTACTGATCTCCATTCAACGGGCGGCGTTCATGGGGACGGCGTTTTGGGGGAGCGACATCGGTGGCTATTCGAACTGGGTCGACCGCGACCTCTACTCCCGGTGGATCCAGGTGGGAGCCGTCAGCCCGCTCATGCGGTTTCACGGCAAGGGCCCGGCACCATGGGACGTGAACCCGGACGGCACGATGGACACCGAACTGCTCGCCGTCTATCAGCGGTACGTGGCGCTGCACCACGAACTCGGCCCCTACCTCGACGGCCTGGCCAACGAGGCGGCAACCACGGGCCTCACGCCCGTACGTCCCCTCGTCTTCATGTGGCCAAACGAATCGGGAGCGCGTAACCGTTGGGATGAGTGGATGCTCGGCCCGGATCTTCTGACGGCGCCGGTGTGGCGGAGTGGCGACCGTTCACGTTCGGTGTGGTTCCCGCCCGGCCGCTGGGTGAATTGGTGGGACCGCAGGCAGGTGGTGGACGGTCCAACGGAGGTTGTGGTCGACGTGCCGCTCGACGTACTCCCGCTCTACGCACGAGAAGGCGCTTCGATCCTCACCCGGTAGGTGGTGTCGAGACGGAGCCCGAGATTTGGATGGCCCGGATGCACCGTCAGTTGGCGTCGGCCTCCGCGATGAATTGCTGGCCCGGTTCGCACGAGTCGTACAACGGGCACCATCGGCAAGCTTTGCCCGGTCGGAACGCGGCGTCGTCGGGCACACGGGCGAGTGAAGCCAGGCGGGCGACGCCATCGGCCACACGCCGGATGGTGGCATCAAGGGTTCCCTCGGACACCTCCTCGGCATCGATCCGACCGCTTTCGAGGTAGACGGTGGCAAGCATGCGCGGAGGCACGCCCACCCGCAACGTGTCGAGCAACGCGTAGAAGCGGAGGTCGTCGCGGTGTTGGAGGGCGGGGCCGCCGGTCTTGAAGTCGATCAGGACCTTGCGGGCCGTGGTGCCGTTGGCCTGACCCAGGGTGAGGTCGACCTTGCCGTTGAGCACAATTCGATCGCCGCACAGTTCGGACCGCATGCGAGCCTCAACCACGGGCCGCCACTCGCGTTTCAACGGCGGAAACATCTCCATGAACGAGGCAACCCGCTCGTTGCTCTCGGTACGCAACTCGGCGAGGTCGGCTTCGGTGGCGCGTTGGAGGAACTCGCCGATACCCCGATCGTTGGCTTCCAAACGGGCGAGAGCCTCGTCCACAAGTTCCATCGGCGACGGTTCACCCCTCCATCCGAGGCGAAGCTCGATGGCTTTGTGGGCGACCGTTCCCCGGGCCATCGGTACGGTCCACGCGAACTCCTCCGCCTTCTCGGCCAGAAAGCGCACCTCGCAGCCATGCACCGTGCTGAGGTCGTGTTTGTTTACCCAGAGGTTGTCCGACTCGGCCGGGATGGCATCGGCGATCGGCTGGAGGTGATGTTCGAGGTCGGCTCGGAACTGGTGGGCGAAGGTTGCGGGGTATTCGGGGGCGGCCCCGGATCGGTTGCCGAGCAAGGCGATCAAACGATTCTGGGCGGGATTGAGACCATCGATTGGGCGAGGGTCAGGGCGGGGCTCGATGGCGATGGCGTCGTTGGCGTCGGCCAGTTGGGGAGCGTCCACCGCGTCCACCGCGTCGGACGGGTCCTGCGGGACTTGCGGGGTCGTGGTTTCGATTGGGTCCGTCGGGGTAGATGGCGATCCTTGGATGGCCTGGGGGTCAAGGTCGGACGACCGTTCGTTGATCTCCATTTCCGAGTGATCGGTGTCGGGCGGAGTTACCTCTGGCGGCGAAGCCTTGGGCGTGGCTTTGGCTTTGGGTGTGGGCATGGGCAGGGGCCTGGCGTGCGAGAGGGAGAGCGGATCTGCGGCGTTTCGGCGGGTGTGAACCCGTTGCGGAAGGGTAGGCACACGGCGGGGCACCTCGGGACAGCGCTTAACTGTCACACCCCCTGGGCATGATGGATCCATGGAAGCCCGTTCCTTGCAATTCTCCACCGCAGTCCGAGCCCTCGGCTCTACCGCCCGCCGGCTCGGCCTCCCCGTTTCCCCGGCGTTCCGGTCGCCGCCGCGGGCCGCGGGGGCCGAACGCACCCTGCAACGCCATCGCTCGGGAGAGGTCACTGTGGCGGTTCGCATCAAGGGAAGGCCGTGGGCTGCGGTCTTGGCCGACATGGTGGAAGGAGTGGTGGCGGCCAACGAGTTATCGGTACTCGATGCCGCTGGGGTTCGGGCAGCGTTGTGGTCGGCATTGCAGCTCGCAGGTTTGGCCGAACGCACGGAGGCCGTCGCCGGAGGGGGGGTGCGAGGATCGACTGGCCCGGAGCCCGGTGTCACCCCAAGACGAATCAGTGCAGCGTGAGGGCCGTTGTTCCCGCCGTTGTCTTTCGCAGTGGCCCCACCCTTCGCGGTTCGCTCCGAGCCTGTCGCTCCAGTCAGCAAAGTTCGGCAGGCAATCGTCACGTTGCCCGCGGGGAACTGGTTGCAGGCTCTGATGCTCGATCTCGACCTCAAACGGCCCGGCGTCGTGCCCGTGGCGCACCCCGGGAGAGGCAATCCGGCTTCGCTCCGGTGGATCGTTGGACAACTGCACAGCTTCTGCGGCCTACAATCTCTCCCTTGCCCGGGTGGCGTAACTGGCAGCCGCAGGGGGCTTAAACCCCCCAGACCGCAAGGTCGTGTGGGTTCAAATCCCACCCCGGGCACCCCTCTGATCTGCATGGTCTTGGTTTTCGGGTTCCCCGTGAGCGGGGTCCGGAGTTCGGAATGCGAGTGGAGCATCCGGTCTCGGGACCTTCACGGCGCCCTGTTCCTTCCCGCCGGAAGAACTGGACCTACGTCGTCGATGTCGGCGTCGACCCTGTCAGCGGCAAGCGCCGCCAGCGCACCAGGGGTGGGTTTGCCACCAAGAAGGAAGCCGAGGCGGCCCTGCGCGAGATGCTCGGCACAGTCGAGGTCGGCACCTACGCGTCGACCACCGGCCTGAGCGCCGGGGAGTACCTCGCCGGGTGGATCGAGACAACTTTGCTCGATGGGCGCACCCAGGTGAGAGCCACGACGGGGCACGGCTACAACAAGGCTCGTCGGTGAAGCGGCTGACCAAGCAGCTCGGCGCCGTGAAGCTGCAGGCGCTCCTCCCGCTGCAGGTCGAGTCCTGCTACGCCCGGATCCAGAAGGAGGGCGGCAAGCGCGGCGGGCCGCTGTCGCCGAAGCCCGTGAAGCACGCCCAAGTCGTGCTGCATCGAGCCTTGAGCGACGCCGAGCGCCTCGGGCTCATCCCGCGCAACGTCGCCCACGTCGCCCGCTCACCGGCCGTCGATTGCAAGGAAGCGGCGACGTGGTCGGCCGAGGAGCTCTCCGCGTTCCTCACGTCGGTCGAGGACGATCGGCTGTACGCGGCGTATGTCGTCCTGGCCACCACGGGAATGCGTCGCGGTGAGCTGTTCGGTCTGCGCTGGTCCGATCTCGATCTCGATCGCGGTCGCCTGTCGATAGCGCAGTCGTTGCTGAACATCGATTCGAACCTGGTGATCGAGCCGACGAAGTCGAACCGCAGTCGACGCTCGGTGGCGCTCGATCCTGGCACGGTCGAAGTACTGCGAGCGCACAAGCGCCAGCCGAGGAGCGCCTGGCCTTGGGTAAGCAGTGGGACGCCTCGTACAACCTCGTCTTCTGTAAGCCGAACGGCGAGCCCGAGCACCCCGACATGTTCAGCCGCCGCTTCAAGACGAAGGTGAAGGCCGCCGGCCTCCCCAAGCTGCGCTGCGTTCACAACCTTCGTCATACGTGGGCGACATTGGCTTTGAAATCTGGCATCTATCCGAAGATCGTGAGCGACCGCCTGGGCCACGCCACGATCGCCGTCACCATCGACACCTATAGCCACGTCACCCCGTCGATGGACGCCGACGCCGCCGACCTGGTGGCCGCCTCGATCTTCGGCGGTGGGAAGGCGGCCAACGCGACTCGGTAGCTGAGGTTGCTTACAAACGTGCCATTTCAGAATGTGTCCAAGAATGTGTACACATTTGCTCTCACGAGGATTATCCTTTGGCTATGGCATTGACCGATCGTCCCGAAGTTCATCCGATCAGGGAAGCTCGCGCCTCCCTCCCCGCCGTCGCGCGCAGCTTCGGGGAACGTGGCATCGCCGCTGGTGTTTATTACCTCGGCGCCCACCGCAAGCCGGAAGCTGTTCTCGTGCCGGTGGATCTCTTTGATGCACTCAAGTCACAGGCGGAGGATCTCATTATCGCCGCCCGAGTTTCCGAGCGGGACGCCATGGGGGACGAGCGGCGTTACACGCTCGAGCAGCTTACGGACAGGCTTGGTTTCGATCCGCATGATGTCGAGGTGGCGGCCAAGCAGATGCTGGCCGAGCGCGAGTGACCGACACAACTCCAGTCAGGGTCGTTGTAACCGAGCACGCAGCGTCGGACATCGAACGCCTGAAGACCGACAGCGAGCGGTTGGGACTCCGAGCCCTCGCCTTAATCCAATTGTTGGGTGACGGAAAGATCAGCGGGCAGCCGTTGAAGGACGTGGCGCGCTATGGCGACTTACGCGACTGTTTCAAGGTCTACTTCGGTGAGACAGGCACAGCCGCAACGCACCGCCTCGTCTATCAAGAGACAGACGATGGTGGAATCGAAGTCAAGGAAGTCGTCGCGGTCGAGCAACGAGGCGACGACTACGTGTACTTGCTGGTAGCAAATCGGCTCAAGCGACTTCCGGCTGAAACCAAGCGAGCGTTCAACCGGGTTCACCAGCAGGTCATCGCACGCCGATCGGGTGCGGCCAAGCCTGTCGGCAAACGAAAGCGATAGCGCACGAGTAGGACTTCCGAATGGTCGCGTCGTAGAACCCGAAGGCTCGAAAGCCGTAGGCAGGGTCCAGGGTCAGGTCGCTCTTGCCCGAGGCGTCGGCACGAGGTCGAGGTCGAGCGCTTCGGCCAGCGCCGCGAGGGTGATGGCCGTCGGGTTCGGTGAGTCGACGCTGAATAGCCGGCGCACTGCTTCGGGCGCGAGGTCGGCACGTCGACCTAGCTCGGCTTTCGAGAGTCCGAGCACCTCACGTCCACAACGAGAGCCATCGACGCCAACGAGAGCTCGCATCGCGCCTCGCCGAGGTCACCGACGCAGAGTTCTCCGTCTACATCTCCAAGTCCGCGCACGGTCGAGGCCCGACCGAGGCACGTGCCTGCTGCGTCACGGCGATCGTCGAGGACCTGCAGTCCCGCGAGGAAGCGGTGATGCTCTTCCTCGAGTCGCGCCACGAACAGGACCGCGAGGACCACGACGTTATCCGCCTCGCTCGCCGTCGGACCCCGACGCTGATGTACCAGCACCTGCCAGCGGCAGAGGATCCGATGCTCTGGCTACCGGACGCCTACGCCTGGCCGGTCGGTGCCGGCGGCGACTGGCGGCGGCGGGTCCCACCGCTGCTCGACGGCGTCGTCGACCTACCCGGAAAAAGCGGCATACCCAACCTTCGACCGTCCGGACGTTAGTTGGGTTCACTTCCGCAGGCCCTGGGCCCTTGGCCGTGTCCAGTATGTCGCCGGATGGGTCTGGTTCCTAGCCCTTTCGGGTTAGTTTCCTCGACGGGGCTCGCACCTGGGCCGCGGTGCCACCGTCAGCTCGAGGTCGAGCGCATCGGCGAGAGCCACGAGGGTAACGATCGTTGGGTTCGGCGCCTCGATGCTGAACAGCCGCCGCACGGCTTCGGGAGCGAGATCCGCTCGGCGGGCGAGCTCAGCCTTCGTGATTCCGAGCGCCACCCGACGATCGTCAAGCGCTCGGACGATCGTGTCAATCTGACCGATCCGGCCTCGGGCCTTGTCGTGAGCGGCCCGGTAGTCGGGGCGCTGGCGTTGCTTGGCGAGGTATCGCTCGGCACCGGTTCGGGACGTGGTGGCCATCGCCGGAACCGTAACGCAGAAGTTACACAGCGACCCGTAACCAGCGTGCGCTGGCGTTTACTTTTGTCCACACCGGGCCTACAAATGAGGAGGTACGGCGTGCCCGAAAAAAACGGCGCCCGAAGAAGGAGGTTGGAGTCGCCTTGCAGTACGCAGAAGCGCACGCATGGACCGTCATCGACACCGCCAGCGGACACCGTTGGGGCGTGGCGACTTATCCCGGCGACTGCTCGCCGCCCATGTCGATCTGGTCGACGCCACGCAACCCCGGAAACCATGCGAGACAGATCATGCGCAACGTCGACCGTTGTCCACATGATCCGAGTGACGAGGATGAGAACTGATGGACATCTACACGTTCACGGTGGTGATAGACGGCGACGCCGGCACCGACGAGAACACCGACGCGTTGTTCGAGGCGGGCTGCGATGACGCCACGTTCTCCCACTCGTCCGGCATCTCGTATGGCGACTTCGATCGCGAGGCCGAGAGCCTCAACGACGCAGTCTTGTCGGGCATCGAAGCCGTTGAGTCGGTTGGGGGTCTGCGTGTGCGTCGCGTCGACAGTGACGACTTCGTGACGGTTCTCGACTTCCCGGCTGCGGTTTCCTCGATGCGAGGGAAGGGAAAGGTGTGGGACTGGTCCGAGGTCGCCGCTTGGGCCGGCGTCGACTACGACCCTGAGCGAGCTGCGACCATCGCTGCAGTGAACGGGGCGTTCGCACTTCGCAGCGCGAAGTCACCTCTCGACGCCAAGCAGTTGGCGCGTTTGTTTCACTTCGCGGCCGCCTGAAAAGCCGCAAACCCAGCTGCCGACCGTCCGGACGTCAACTGGGTTCACTTCCGCAGGCCCTCGGCCCTTGGCTCCGACCAGCATGCCACCAGACGCACCGGAGTCCTCGACCCTTTGGGTCCGATGCTTCGAGGTGGATCTCGGCTTCGGCCGCAATGGCGCCGTCATCTCGTCATCGAGCGCCTGGACGATCGCGTCGATCTGACCGATTCGGTAGCCGGCTTCGTTGCGAGCTGCACGGTGTTCAGGCTCTTGCCAGGCAGGTCCGCCGTCGTGGGAAGGCCGGCCTTTCGCCCGCGACACCTGGGTCCTTTTCGTCGTCGGCAGGGAAGTGGCTATGGCTGCCAGGGGTCGGTCACATCGACGCCGCTGTGCTCGAAATCTTTGACGTTTCGAGTGGCGAGATCGCTGCCATGGGTCAAACAGATGGCAGCGATTTGGGCGTCGCAGTCGTTGATTCGAAGCCCGAGTCGGTCGCGGGTGGCGACGAGCGTCGAGTAGTGGGCGGCGGCTCCGGCGTCGAAGGGGAGCACGTGGTCAGCGAACGGCTCGAATACTTCGGACGCCGTTGTGCGCAGGAGTTCCTTGCGCTTGCCGTCCGGGAGCCGTTCGATGCCGTAAAGAATCTCGGCGAGTGTCACCGATGTTGTGTACAGGCCAGCGACCTCTTGGCCAAGAACCCAGCCGGCGACCGACTGGTCGGGTTGCGGCTTCATCAGTTCGGACACGACGTTGGTGTCGAGAACGATCATGCCGAGAAGTCTGCGGCCCGGACCGCTGTGGACCGCTCGGGCAGTTCGAGTTCGACACCGCCGACCTCACGGAAACGATCCAGGAGGGTGGCGAACAGTCCGTTCGACTCGTTGGGCTCGCTGACCGCGTCGGTGAGGATGGCGCGGATCTCGGACTCCATGGATCGCCCGTGAGCGGCGGCGCGAATGCGCAGCCGCTCCCTCACTCGATCATCCAGGTTCCGGATACTCACTGCAGCCATCGCAGTCACCTCTCGTTGCTAGCAATGCTAGCACTCGGTTGCGGAATCGAATGCAGCGACTCGGTGTCGACGTGCCCAAAGCAGCGACCGATCGCGAGATCCGTCGAGAGTCGCGAGGTCACCCCCGTCGAAAGAGTCGACGGGCACAAACGGCCCGCAATGGCGGTCGATCCGGCTGACTTCCTCACGCTCACGGAACGATCTCCTGTCGCCAACCCCACGGCCTCCAGGGCGAACGATGTCCTGGCGGGCAGAGCCCTCGGGGGTCAGACTGGTCGGCGTGACTTTGGTCGACCACCTTCCACTGTCGTCGCTCGTGGACCCCGACGGCTATCGGCTTCGACGGGTGGGCGAACGTGACGCTGCGGCGATTCGCCAACTTCTACGGACGGAGCCGGACCTTCGAATGGTCGTCGCCTCGATCGGCAGGCCCCTTCGGTGGCTCACCGGTACCGAGCTGTTCGAGTTCTGGAAACGCAGTGCCCGCCGGCGAATCGGCCCAATCGGAAGTGGGTGTCGCCTCGAAGACTTCCCCGGTGAGCAGTTCTACTGGGCTAGCCAATGGTCCGCCGATGGGCCACCAGGCCCTGTGGTCCTGCTTGAGCATGCCCATTGATGTAGACGATGGCGTCCGAACCATCTTCGAAGCGTCGGCGAGGGTCAGCCGAGGAAGTCTTGGCGTTCGTGCATTCGGTCGAGGACGGTCGGCTCTAACCGGCACACATTGTGCTGGTCGCGAGCGATTGCCGACGCCGCCATACGTGCAAACACGGAAAGGAAGCGGGCGCTCGTTGGCCGGGCCGGAATTCGCCACTCGTTGAGCGCCCGTGGGACTTCACGCGCGACGACGTCGCAGACGTGAGGTGCGTGCATCAACCGAGCGGGCGCGCTGCTCGATCGATGGTCCAACGCTTAGCGGACGGCCGACGTCTGGTGAGATGTCGTTTGGCTCCTGGCTGAGGATGATCCTCGCTATGTGTCGAACCTGTTCGGCCAACGCCAATCGGCCTTCCGGATAGCACTCGGCCTCGCTGTCCAAACCTCGCCACGAGCAGCTGATCTGGTTCTCGACGTCGGGGTACTGAAACTCGAGGAACAACTCGTACCCGATACGGCGGGCGCCATCGAACGGATCGATGCGCCTGTCGAGGATGTCGTGGCTCACCAGTTGGGCGAGCTGACGTCGTGCCTCATCCTCGGGGATCGGATCGAGGCCGAGCTCTTCCAGCGCTCGCAGCAGCAGGGCGCGGCAGTCGACCAGACTGTTGTGTGCTTCGCGTTGCGTCACGCCAGCGAGCTCACGCAACGTCGGAGTGTCGAGGCCAGCCACGAGCGCGTCGCAGGCGATCCGAGGCAGGTCGTCGGAGAGCGGGAAGTTGTCCATCGACAACTCGGCTCGCAGTCGCAGGAGAGGATCGATCGCTTCGACAGACATCGCACAAGCATGGCGTATGCCAACGTTCCGACCAGCCGACGATTCGCCGGACGAGTTGCCTCTGGAAACCGTAGGGTGCCTGCGAAACCGCCGCAGATGTGCATGCACAGCGTTGGCGGCAACAGGCTTGCCGAGCCGGTCCGAAGGTCGGCTCACGCAAGTCGTAGCGTGTTCTGGCTGATCCGTCGATCTATGCAGGGCTCGAAGAGCACGCCAGGAGCGAGGACCAAGAACCCCACGAGCACGAGCTGCCAACGGGGGTCGGGAAGAACGGCGTAGGCGACGGCGACGATGACAGCCACCGGCCGAACCAACGTGAACGGCCCGAAGATGATGATGCTCGCTGCCGTGCGCGTTGCGACCGAGGGCAGGATGCATACAGCGGTGGTAGCGAGGAGGCAGACCGCGTAGGGCAGGGCAACGACGAGTAGTCGCACGATGGCGTCGTTGAATGCGGCATCGGTACCATCGGGCCCAGCAATGATCAGAAAGACGGTCAACAGGGTGATCGCGGTCAAGGCGGGCTGACCAAGCGCTGCAGCGCTCAACGAGCGGCGCTGGTGGTAGCGCCGCTTGTCGAGCAGCGCCGACCGACCCATCGCGATCCGGTAGCCCATCAGCGCGCAGTCGAGGCTGACCAGGACCCACAAGACCGCAAGGGGCTGAAGGTTCATTCGACCGGCTCGAGGGCACGGGCTTTACGGCCGAACGCGGCTGTCATCTCAGCGGCCAAGCCGTGGCGGACACCGATCAGGGACGTGAGCACGCACGGTAAGGGCGTGTGCCGGACACGTTGACCGAGAAGCCAGTTGTCGAACGACGGCGCATGAGCCGCGGCCGCCCTGCCGATCAGGCCGGGTGGATGAGCCCTGCGAGCGGACTGGATTCCGTCGAATCGTGAGATCGCCAGTCGCATACGAGTGCGGTGGAAGAGCCAGGCGCCGAAGGGAGCAATTCTCGACGGCTGGAAATCGACATGCACGTACCCGACGGTCGTGTCCGCTTCATGGCTGGCGAAGAACCGGCCCAGATCCATCGCCGGGAAGTGGTGGAGTACACCGGTCGATACCAGAATGTGCGCCGGGTCTCGCAGGGCGAACGCGTCGGCGGCGGCGAAGCTGCACCGGAGATCCTCGACGCGTGCAAGACGCTGCGCCTCATGAACGAGGGCTTCGTTGTAGTCCACGCCGACGTAGTCGACGTCTGGCCTGGCCGCGTTGCGACTCAACCATCTCACCACGTATCCGGTGCCGCAGCCGATGTCGACGACTCGGTATGGACCCGGGACTCCGGTCGCACGCAGGGCGGTCAGAATCGGGTCGATGAGAGCGGCCATGCGGGGGCCGTGGCGGAACTCCTCCGACAGGCGCTGAATCTCGCAGTGAACCGCAACGAGCAGGTGGTCCACGTACTCGTCCTCGAGCAGTCCGTCGACCGTCGGCAACCGTTGGACTGCCCGAGCGGCTCTGGGGAAGCCGTCGGCGAGCAGCTGGTCGACAATCTCGTCACGGCTCACGGAGCGCCGAACCCCGGTGACGGGGTCGAGCGCGATGAGCAGATCAGTGATTTCCAGCATGCCTGCCGATGTTGTCATGTGGCCGGCGATACTCGCTGATTTACGGAGCGACCAAACGTGCTTCGCCGGCACGCAACACGGCCAAAACGAGGCCGAGTTTACGACTCGGAAAATCACTGCAACGAGGCCAGATGCCGGGGCAAGTTTGCGTCACGACGCGCGGTTTTCAACCGGACACGTTTGACTCAACGGCAATTTTGGGGAACCCGATCGGATCGGATGGCGGCCCCTTTGTGAACGTGGTCGAGTAGGGGTACCCGGCCGATGGATCGAGGTCGGCGAAGTCCGCCGTAACGCGCCGGAAACGGGTGTAGCTCACAACCTCGTCGGTGGTGGTGAACACGAGAGCCACCTCGCCCTCGCTGAGATCGACCACCACCCGATCGGCATTGGTCCATTCGAATCCCATCACCTCCGACACGTAGGCCTCGTCGAGGTAGGCGTGGAAGACGAAAAGTAGCTCCCATGGCTCGTCCATCAGGGCCGACGCCTTGAATGAACCATTCGTGGGAGTTCTGGCCACGGTGGAAGCGATGCGGTCATGGAGGCCGCCGCTGCCAGATGGCACCCGCAG
This sequence comes from Actinomycetes bacterium, assembly GCA_031415655.1. Classification (GTDB taxonomy): domain Bacteria; phylum Actinomycetota; class Acidimicrobiia; order Acidimicrobiales; family Acidimicrobilacustridaceae; genus JAKOVR01. The sequence continues at coordinate 53,336 of JANOSD010000025.1, read as the reverse complement.
CCAAGACACAGTGACGAGCAACGCCACGATCACCACGATGCCTAAGAAATTGCGCTTGGTCATCGCGCCGCGATGGCGTCGATTGTGGACACGGCGGAATGCTCCGCAGCGGTCCACTGGCAGGCCATGTCACGCATGATGAAAGCAGAGTCCCACTGTGCCCGGTCACCGATGGGAGCTAATGCTTCGAGGATTGATGAACGGGCATCGGTGATTGCCAGCGGTGTGAGATTCCATCCTGCGACGTTGAGGTCCACGAGGTCGCATCTACCGTCCGGCCCTCCGGGGCTCACACCGGTGGAGCCGGTCCGAAAGAACTCGTCGGCCTTCGCCATCGATGCAAATACCGAGGACGCAGGCACGTCGTCGGCGCTTTGGCACGACACGGCGATGTGGAGGCCGTCGGCGCCCCGCACTGCAATGCTGATGCGGTCGCCTTGGTCGTCCACCTCGAAGTCGGCGTAGGAATGGACAGCGGGAAACAGCTTTCCTCCCGCCCACACGGTGAACCTCGACGAGGTGAGGCGATGGGGGATCCACACGCCGGTTCGGCGTTCACCGTGGTCGTCCCATTCCACGGCGATTCGGTGAGCCACGTTCTCGGTGGTGAGGCCGATCGCCGCCGGCATGAACGCCGGTCGAAGTGCGGCCAAACGGATCAGGCACATGCCGGCGATCGCCCAACCGTCGACCAGCAGCGGCCGCAGCGTCGCGGGTAACAGCGGGATCACCGCTTCCGGGTCGATCCGGAGGTTCACGAGTAGCCGGCGTTCGATGCGACCATTTACGGCGTCGAAGAGGTTCATTTCTTGGCCGTCTTTCGTCGGGACGATCCGGCGGGTTTCGGTTGGGCGGGTTTCGGTTGGGTGAGGGCTTTGGCCTGTTCATCGAGGAACCTCGCCGCAACGGCGGAGAGCGCTTGGCGGAGGGTGGCGACAACGATCGCCTCGGCGAGCGGACTGAGGCGGGCCAACCCATCGGTAAGGGGAATGAGTTGCGGCGGCGGCATGCCCGCTTCGACGAACGGCTGCCAGAGGTTGCGTTCGAACACTCCCGCGAAACGCTCCGCCAACTCGTGGGTGACCCCGAGCAGATGCTCATACTCGTCGAGCACCTGCTCGGCGGGAACACCCATCGCCACCAGTTCGGCGCCGACTTCGAGGAATACGGGAGCCGTGACCACGATCATCCCATCGTCGAAGCTCACGAGCCCGAGTTGATAGGCGCGAGCCATGGTCTCCGGGGAGAACACCACGCCGGCGAACCGTGCGGCGAGCTCCTCGGGCCGCAGACGAATTTCCGGCTCGGCGCCCAGCACCCCCGCGGCATGGCGTTCAACACCGAGTACCTCGCTCAGGGTGTGCCCGCTCTGCCACGTCTCGACGAGATCCTTGATGGCCGCGAGCGAGTAGCCCTTCTCTTGCAGCTCGGCGATCAGGCGCAGCCGAGCCCGATGGTCTGGCCCGTAGAACCCCACCCGCCCACGGCGTTCAGGCGGCGGGAGGAGTCCTCGGTGCTGGTACATCCGGATGGTGGTGTAGGGCAACCCGGCTTCCGTGGCCAACTGCTCGATGGTCATGTCCGACTCTGGTTCCGTCATGCCAAGAGTGTACCCATAAACTCTGTGAGTAAACAGTAACGCTATTGGGGAAAGGTGCGGATCACGTCGCTAGTGACAAACATCCCCGCCACCACGATCGCTCCGACGGGCAGGTTCACGAACGCCATATCGTCGGCATTCACGGTGAACTCAACGACTTGGTCAATGGCGTCCGCGGGTCGGGCGGCGGGGTCGACCGACGTGCGAACGACCATCCCCTGTGCGACGGCGTCTTGCCATTCGGTGAATTGCGGGACTTCACGGGCGATCACCCATGCCTTGGCGAGGTCGGGACCGGGAAGGGCGTCTACATCACACGCCGACGACAGAGCGCTGGTCGCCGTTGGTGGATCGGAGCCGGGCGGGAGGGCGCTGGGAGAATCGAGCGTGGGCGAGTTGATAGTTGTCGAGCCGGTGGTGCTCGGGTCGACGAACATTTCCTTCACGATCACGGTCCCTGGAGTGAGGCCGAAGAGGGCGACCTTCGTTGTGATCTCGTCGACGGACACGACCGCTGAACCCGGGCGGAACGACTGGGGGATCGCCCTCCACTGGATCGCTCCCGATCCAGCGGCAGCCGCTCCGGTGGTACCTCGTTGAATCTGCTCCGCCGCTACCAGTACACACACTCGTATGCCCGGGTTGGTTGGCACCGTTGCGTTGGACAACGAGCCGGTGGAACCGGACCCCGGCGTCGATGCGGCCGAGCTGGCGGCGTTGGGAACGACCGATGTTTCGGAACCACACGCCGCAACGAGCGAGGCGATGATCGCCACCATCGAACAGATTGTGGCGGTGAAGCGAGCGCGTCGATCGGCCCTTGATGTGGTGCTCCAGGTTTTCATCACGCCTACCCCCATTTTTCACTACCGCGTGGTGCGGGTTTCGGACGAGGGTATCGGTACGGCGGCCAGGCATCGGTGCGGTGGCCAGGGTTTCGACACGGTGGCGAGCATCTACAACGGTTCGTCGCGGTTGCGGAGGTCGTTGTGTACGAACCCGTCGATCCGGAGACGGTCGTCAGCGTCGCACAATTCCACGAGCTCGTCCCAGCAAGCGTCCGGCCCGGTGGTGAGGCAGGCCAGCCGATCGAAGAGGTCGATCCGGCTGTCGTCGATTTCCTCATCGGGTTTCGGCATGCCGCCCCAGCTGTCCCACGGCAACACCTCGATGTTGTCAAGGGCGGCGGCGTCGCGCATCAGGTTCGAGGCGATCCACCACCAGCCGAATTCGTTGACGACGCTCAGGCCGAAACGATCCGGGTCTGCCTCACCGGCGCGGCAGAGCGCCCACGCCATCCCACCCACAAGGAACTGATCTCGGGGTACGTCAGTGAGATCGAAGTCGATACCGAAGATGTTCCGTTGGCGTCCGTCGATCTGCGCATCGACAAGCCGCCATCGCCGCTGTTCCGCGTCCCAGTACTCACACACCCAATGATCCTCGTAGCCGTCGACGAGGAAGTAGCCACCGAAGCCGCACCGAGCGCGAGCGGGAACACTGAGCGAACGGAGCATGGCCACGAGGAGCACCGTGAAGTGGCGACAGTTGCCCACCACCCGGGACTGCGGTGGGCGTCTTTCCTGAAGATCCCGATCGTCGAGCGCCACGATCCGATCGAGCAGATCTTCGATGCGCCGGACATGTAGTGCTTGCCTGGCATCTTCGGACACGGTCACGCCGTAGTAGGCGGCGAAATGTTCGTGGATGACGAGGCCACGTGCGATGCGGGCCAGCGAAGCGATGTCGGTGGGTAGCCCGGCGAATCGGTGACGGTGTCGACCGGGGTCGGTCATCGGCCCGGGTTCGACGTATCGGTCCAGGAAGCCAAGTTCAGAAGTCACGACACGATCCTCGTTGCTCGGGAAGGGTCCAGGTCCAATTCATGTCGACTGCTTCGGGCTGTGGTGCGTCGTCGTGAACCGGCCGGACCAGCAGGTCGCCAGACCACGTCCATGGTGTTCGTCCGTCGGGCGGCACCCGGAGATCGACCAGTACCTCGAGCTGCGCCGAAGCGATACCCGGGGGCAGGGCACGAACTCGAGAAAGATCATCGTGACGTGCTGTTCGCCGCTCGGCGGGGGAGTTGAGGCACCGCACCCGGAGGGCAGTCTTGCGGTCGAGGTCGCGGGGGAGCGGTAGGCAGACTGCGGCGTGCGTTTGCGAACCGGGAGGGAACGAAAGCTTCGGCATCCAACTCGACCATCGTGCACCGAGTGTGTTCACGGAGTGTGTTCGCGGAGTGTGTTCACCAAGTCGGCCTGGCCATCCACGACTCGTTCGGTTCGGGTTGCACGATCCTCGTTCTCGGCGATGTCCCAAAGGGGACGGCCCCGGCGGGGTGCGCTGCTTTCAGGAACGTGCCGAAAGTAGGGGCTTGCGCTTGCGTGCAGTCGTCGAACGGGACCCGCAGGAGCTACCGAAGCATCACGTGCTGATGAGGTGGACCGAATCCTCCGCACCGTCACGAGGTGGGCCTGACCGGTCGGGTCCACCAGAGCAGCGCGCCGGCGCCGACGGCGAACACCACTTCCACGATGAGGTAGGTGGTGAGGGTGGGGTCTGGTGTGCCATCCACGAAGACGCTCAGCACCCGCCCTCCGGCGAGCCCGCCCATCACCAGCACCACGCTGACGAGCGCCGGACGAGTCCATGCCGTTCGTACTGCGCCGGCGATCCAGTAGCCGGCGAACGCAAGGTAGAGCCCCATCACGGCTCGAAACATGTGCACTTCGGACTTACTGGTGATGGTGAAACCGAAAAGTTCCCGGAGCGTTTGCTCGGGGTTGACGCCATAGTTCCTCGACACGTTGGCCAACGCCAGGGCAGCGATCACGAGAAAAGCTCGGGAGACGGTGAGGTTCGTTCCACCCGTGGCGTCGTCCTTGCTGCCGCCCGTGGTGTCGTCCTTGGTACCGGTCACGGGCGCGCGCCGAGTCGCCATAACGTGAACTCGTCGTCGAAACCCTTGAGTGACGCGATGATCTCGTCGAGGTTGGCATCGTCGCCCATGTCGGCTAGCAATGCACGAACCTCCGGGTCGTCTCGCACCTGCGAGGACAGAACGATCTCGTTGGGCCCGGCTCGTCCCTGCACCCGTGCGGCCAGGTTCACGGTGGACCCAAAGTAGTCCAGCTGGTCATTGAGGCGGACGCCGATACACGGTCCGAAGTGCACACCGATCTTCAGCGACAGGGGGTGATCGTGCTGGTCGGCGTTCTCCGCGATTCGCTGCCGCGCGGCGATCACGGCCCGCACGGCCGCCACTGGGGTGGGGAATACGGCCATCACGGCGTCGCCGATGGTCTTGACCACACCACCGTCCTCTTCGGCGATGCAGGTGCGCAACACGTCGAAGTGGTCGAGTACTCGGCCGAACGCAACAGCGTCGCCGATCGTCTGGTAGAGCCGGGTGGAATCGGTGAGGTCGGTGAAGGCGATCGCCAACGAGCCCACCGATACCTGGTCGCCGGGCCGCAAGGCCTCGTCGGCAAACAAGTCGCGGAACCGTTGGGTACTAGTGACCATCGCCGCCGTGACGGCATCGTCGCCGATAGACGTGCGTTCCAGAAGTACGAGTTGTTCGGTGCGCAGGTCGTTGTGCACCTCGATCGTGCCCCCAACCGCAACTTCCGGATCGTTGCCATCGTCGGGGTCGGTGCCTTCACCGATGGCATCCGTGGTGATCGACAACGCCGACAATCCAAGATGGCCGACCCGGACGTAGGTGGCCCCACTCACCTCGAAGCAGCGAACCCGATAGCGCCCTTCCTCCTGAAGCGGACCGAAAGACGAGGTCTCACCGGCGGCGACGAGTCGTTGGCTCACGATGTGGGGTGTGGCGGCAGGGTTGCCGACGCAATATTCGTTTCGATCCACCACTCGGATGGAGGGATTCGGAGTGAAGGTGAGCTCGACCGAACGGGCGAAGTCGGCGCCATACTCCACGTTGCACGTGTCGCAATGCACCGTGGAGGGAAGGGCGGAAAGCGACTGCGGCGATGCCTTGGCGATTCGGCACATCGGGCACAACACATCCCAACGGAATTGGAGCAGGCCAGATCGGGTGGCCAGAAGAAACGCCTCCAAGGTTTCTCGACGCGATTCGCCCCAACGAGCGGCCAGTGCGAAAGGACGAAGCCGGCCCACCGCGAGGTCGTCGCCGCTTTCCACGATGCCCACTAGGTGGTCGACGACGGAGGGACGAACGCTGGCATCGACCAGGGTGCGTCGCTGTTCGACGAGCCGGGCAGCGCCGCCAGGGGCGAGGCGGACCCGGCCTCCAGAGGTTGCGCTGAGGTCGCCCACCACGGCGATTCGGTCGTATGAACGAAACGTGCGGTCGAACGTGCGAGCGAGCACCGTGCCGATCTGGATCGGGATAGCGGGAGCAAAGATCGGGTTCCGGGCTGCCGCCCACACGTTGTAGATGAGTGTCGTGCCGCCGGCGGGGGTGGGTTCGAGTTCGGCGAGGATCCGCAGCGAGGCCAACGGACCGGTTGTGAAGCGGCGGGTTACCGAGAATCGACGGGGTTCATCCCACTCGAACGGTTCCTGCACGTAGTCGAGGGGGATGCCGAATTGTTTGACCCGCAAACGGACGCGGGTGTTCTCGAGTTGTTCACCGCGGTCGAGCCGGGCGACTCCGGGCACGCCCGCATCTCGATCGAAACGGTTGGTGTCGGCCACCAAGGGCCACAGCTGCGCGGGGCTGGCCTGGAGCTGCCACTCCCAGGTGTAGTGCTTCTCCCGCATACGTCGTCAACCTACCGGGTCGAATGCGCCGACGTTGCCGTATCGACCGCGGTCAGAACGATGACCGGGGCCGGTACGTTGTGGGGGTGAGCGATCCTTGGGGACGAAGCAGCACCACCGGTCCGGCGAACGCGGGTCCTCCGCTCGGGCCTCCGCTGGCGACCCCACACGTTCCCGGCGTCGACGGTCTCCCCGCGTCACCCCCCGGATTCGGTGAAGCCCCGACAGGCTCGCCGTCCGATGCTCGTGCGGGCAGCAGTTCCGGGCCGGTCTCGGATCTCCCCACGGTTGGTGGGTCGCCACCACGGAACATCGATCGCATCTTGGTGATCGTGTCGATCGTTCTGGCCATTGCCCTTGTGGGGGGGTTGTTCGCGTTGGGGCGACGAAACGCTGAAGAGTTGGCGAGTACCGCGTCTTCGTCCACTACCCGGCCCGGGGGCTCATCCACCACGCGGCGAACGCCGTCTACCACCGAGCCGTTTCCCGTGCCGATCCCGTCGGCTCCGGGTTCCACCGCCCCTCGACCGCCGGGTTCGACCCGACCACCCGTCGATCCGGCCGTGATCGAGGCGGAAGTTGAGCGCATCAAACCGTGGCTCGAGGAGAATCGGGGCCTGACGTTCAAAGAGCCGGTGAGCGTGAGCGTGCTGCCGCCGAAGGAGTTCGACACCCTGCTCCTTGATCTCGTAGAGGAGGAACGGGCCAACATCGCCAAGGACGAAGTGATGCTCAAGGCTTTCGGATTCATCCCCGCCGACACCGACCTCGTCGACACCCAAAAGAAGCTCTTGGCCGCCGGCGTGGCCGGTTTCTACAACGATGAGAGCAAGGAGTTGGTGGTTGAAGGGGTCGAGCTCAACGAAGCGGCGCGGAGAACGTTGATGCACGAGCTCCTGCACGCCTTGCAAGACCAGAACCTCGACTTGAATCGCCCCGAGCTCGAGGAGCGCAAGGACGAGATTGCGTTCGGGCTGAGCGCGATCGCCGAGGGAGATGCGAAACGAATCGAGGTCCTTTGGGAGACGCAACTCACCGATGACCAGCGGGCCGAGTTACGAGCCAATGAACAAGAGATGGCACCGGACCTTTCGGAGATCCCGCCGGCGTTGATCGCCATGCTCGGCGCCCCCTACGAGCTTGGCCGCCCGCTCACCGAGGAGATCTTCGACCGCGCGGGCCAGGCCGGCCTGGACGAGGCATTCCGCACGCCGCCGGACACCAGCGAGCAGGTGCTCCGTGACACGAAGTTTTTTGCACGTGAGGCTCGGATCGAGGTGCCGCCACCGCCGGCCGACGGAAAGCAAGTCGACGACGGGGTGTTTGGTGAGTTCCTCACCATCTTGTTGGTATCGCCGATCGTGGGACAGTCGTCCGGTGACAAGGCCGCAAAGGGTTGGGGCGGAGACTGGGGCATCTCTTGGCTGGGCGGCGAACAAGGCAACATGCCCTGCGGTCGTGTCGACTGGAAGATGGACACCACCACCGATCTTGACGAGTTGGAAACGGCGTTGACCACGTGGGCCGCTCGCATGCCGCAGGCCAAGGTCGAGCGCCCGCAGCCCGATGTGGTACGAGCGACCTCGTGTATGCCGCAGAGCGGCGGCGGCGGTGAATCCCGGCTCTGACCCCCGGTGACCCCTGAGTGGGGCCACGAAAAAGGGATCAGAGGTCGGCGAGCGGACCGATCACCCGCTCGCCGAAGGCACTGAGCGCATCGCCGATCGCCGCGGGGTCGAAGCTGAGTGGCGGGACGATGACCCGCGACACCCCGAGGGCGGCGAGCTCTTCGAGTCCGGGGCGAGGATCGGGCGCGAAGATTGCGGGGGACGATGCGGTCACCTCGATCAGCTCAGGATCCCGTCCGGCGTCGTCTGCCGCTTTTCGCATCACTGAGAGCAATGCCGCAATCTGTGCGGGCGAGCCCTTGCCCGGGAAGAACCCGTCGCCGATTCGGCCGGCCCGCCGTGCCGCCGCTTCCGAATGGCCGCCAACCACGATGGGTACGGTGCCCTGCGCAGGAGCGGGCCGGCTAACCACGTTGTTGTAGGTAGTGAACGGTCCATGGAACGACGTTTCACCGTTTTGCCACAGCGCCCGCATGGCGCCGATGTGATCGTCGAGTCGGCGGCCCCGTTCGGCGAACGGGATGCCGAGCGCCTCAAACTCCTCCTCCAGCCACCCGGCTCCGACCCCAAGGATCATGCGGCCCCCGGAGAGCACATCGAGGGTGGCAACCTCCTTGGCCAACACGCCGGGGTTGCGCTGCGGGACGATCAGAATGCCGGTGGCCAGCTTTACGGTGGTGGTGTGGGCCGCAACGAACGTGAGCCAGATGAGCGGGTCGGGCACATCGGCATCGTTGGCGACCGGCATCTTCCCGCTCTTGTCGTAGGGGTACTCCGACTCGTAGCCAACGGGGATGAGCACATGCTCAACCGTCCAGATCGAATCGAACTGGGCGGCCTCGGCGGCTTTGCCGATTGTTTCGGCACCCTTGGCTGTAGCGAACGGTCCGACGTTGGCGAACATCAATCCAAATTTCATGGTTCGAATCTACTGCTCATCGGTTCCTCACATTCGCGTTGCACACTCTTGTCATGGACGAGCGAGGAAAGATCGCATGGTTGACCCGCCGGGCCGGGTTCGGTCTCGGCCCCGGTGATCTCGATCGGTTGGAATCCCAGGGGGTCGATGCGGTGCTCGACGATCTCGTCGATCCCGATGGACGCGGTGTGGCGGTGGCCCCCGATCCCTGGGTGGGCATCGACCTCTCGGTCGACGGGCAAGCGGCGCCGGCCAAGAAGAACCGGGGAGAGATTCCGCTGGCGTGGATCGCCGCGATGGCGAGCACGCCTCGTCCGCTGGAGGAATGGATGCGATGGTTTTGGCATGGGCATCTCGTATCCACGATGCGGGTCGTGAAGTCACCCGCCTTGATGGTGCGACAGATGCAGATGTTCCACGATCGCGGTGCCGGACCGTTCCGTGACCTCCTGCGGGCCGTAACGGTGGACCCAGCAATGCTCCTCTACCTCGACGGCAATACGAATCGGAAAGGAGCAGTGAACGAGAACTATGGGCGTGAAGTCCTGGAGCTGTTCGCACTCGGGATCGGGAACTTCGACGAGAGTGAAGTGCGTGTGGGCGCGGGGGCCTTCACCGGATTTCGGGTAGAACGAAAGACGGGCGAGGCGCGGTTCGACCCCCGCAGTCACGATGACACGCCTCGTCGGTACCTCGGCGTCGAGGGTGTGCACGACGTGGATACGGCGATCGATGCGATCGTGCAACACCATGCATGCCCAGCGTTCGTGGTTGGGCGATTGGCCAAAGCAATCCTTGGTGAACCGACCGATCCGGCGCGGTTGGAACGCCTTACTACCCAATTTCGCGACGACGGCCTCGTCGTGAGACCAACCGTTCGACGCCTCCTCGAAGCTGGGCTCGACGGCGCCGGCGTGCCGCTCGTTTGGGCACCGGTGCCGTGGTTTGCGGCGATGGTGCGAGCTACAGGAGCGCCGATCGCTCGAATCTCCCAACCGGTCGGCCGGCAACTGCAGGCGGCCGGCCAGTTGCCGATGGATGCGCCCAACGTGGCCGGATGGCCTAGCGGCCGGGCGTGGCTGTCGTCCGCCACCACCTTGGCGCGAGGGGCAATGGCCGCGATCATCGCCGATGTCGCGCCCATGGATGGGCCCGCACTTGAAGCGGCCACGGCCGGCGATTGGACGGCCCTGGCCGACGCCCTTGGGCGTCCGGAGGGATTCACGTCACCGACCCAAGCGGCGCTCGGTGCCATTACCGCCAGTGCTCAAGCCGGCCGTACCCGACTCACGGTGGCCATGGCGTCACCAGACATGGTGGTGATCTGATGCTCTCGAGACGGAGTTTCCTGATTGGCGGCGGAGCGGCGGCCGGCACGGCCGTCGGCGGGTATGCGCTGTGGGACGCCCTCGTCCGCGAACACCTCGAAGACCGGCCCCTTTCACCCGGTCTGGCGTCGAATGGGTCCCCGGTTCCGGGCGCCGGGGGCGGGTCCACGTTGCCGTCGATTCTGCCGGGAACCCGATCGGTGGTGGTCGTGCTCGCCCTGGATGGTGGCAACGACGCGCTGAACACACTGGTGCCGCTCAACGACGGTCTCTATCACGACTATCGCGCCACCCTTTCGGTGGCCGACGGTACGGCGAAACCTCTGACGGGATCGACGGCGTACGGGTTGTCGCCGGTGTTGGCGTCACTCGCGCCCCTGTGGGATGCCGGCCAGCTGTCGGCGATCGCCGGTGTGGGTTTCGCGGAGCAGAGCCGATCACACTTTGCTGCTCTGGACACGTGGTGGTCCGCCCAACCCGGGGCGGTGCGAACGACGGGGTGGCTCGGACGTTGGCTCGATACGCAGCAAGATCCTGCCAACCCGCTCACTGCGGTAGCTCTCGGCTCCACGGCACCGATGCTGATCGGACACCAGGCCGCTTCCACGGTGATTCTCGACCCCAGAGGTTTCTCGTTACGCGCCCCGCGTGGGGCCGATGCGGCGCAGCTCTCGGCGGCGCTCCGGGCCACCGCGGGACCGGCCCCCTCCGGACCGGCCCCCACCGGTGGTGAATCGTTACTCGATGTGGCCCGCCACTCGTGGCCGGCCACGCTGCGGGGCATCGAAACCTTCGGTCCCGCGCTGGCCGTCGACGCGGCAAACGACGAACCCGATGGCGCTCCAGATGAAGCCCCGGATGGGAAGATCACGGCGTTGTTGAAATCCGCCGCTCGGATCATCGATCTCGACCTCGGTACCCGCGTAATTGTGGTGTCTGCCGGCGGCTTCGACACCCACGCCGGCCAGGCGGAGCAGCACGCAGCATTGCTCGCCGATGTGAGCGCCGGTATTGTCGCATTTAGCGCCGCGATCACCGCCGGTGGCGACGCCCAGGACGTGCTGCTCGTGACTACCAGCGAATTCGGTCGGCGAGTGGCCGAAAACGGCGACGGAACCGATCACGGCAAAGGCGGGGTCAGCTTTCTCAGTGGGCCGATGGTTGCCCCCCGATTCATTGGCGGAGGCTACGACCTCGCCGCCCTCGACAAGGGGGACCTTGCCGTCGAAGTGGACACCCGGTCGTTGTATGCGTCGGTGCTCCACTGGCTTGGCGGTCCGGTGGATGAGGTGCTCGGTGCCGGTCACGCTCCGGTAGGACTGGCCTGACCAAGAACAGGCTGGTCCGGTCTGACCGGTCAGGCGGCAACGGGTTCGACGCGAACTTCGGCGCCACCGGGGGTGCGCTCGATGAGCGTGCCGTCGGCGAGCCGTTCGACGCTCCCAAGGGAGAAGAACTCGTCGAGAAGATCGGCGGCGTCGGTGCGTCCATCGACGGCTCCGCTGATCTCTCGCACGATGAGCCGGAGGAAGTCTCCTCGACGGGCAAAGAGCGATTCGTCGAGGGCCTTGTCCCACAACAGCCGGATCATTTCATCACCGGCATAGGTGCGACCGGCGTCGCCTTGCCACGTGCGATCCCGTAGCTCGCTCAACGCCACCTGAAGGTAACCGACGTGCGGAGTCTCGTCCTGACGGATGTAGCTCACGATTCGTGCCGCCTCACCATTGCCGGCCACGAGCTGGGGATCGGCGAGCACCTCCTCGGCCCACGTGAAGGCTCGGAAGGCCGACAGTTCGATGAAGAGCAGCCCGATCATGCGGACCAACACCGACTCCAGCTCGAAGGGGATGTCGTGCGGGAGCACGCGGGATGCAATCGCCGCCGCTCGCAGCTTTTCGAAGTCGGGCATGGGACCACCGGGAGCTGGAATGCCCATGCGAGCCAACAACGCGGCGGTCTGGTCGGCCGTGATCGGGTTCTCGAAGGCAATGTCACGAGCGGCGAACCACATGCGATCGTGACCGGCCTCGTCTTCCCACCCGGCCTCATCACGACTATGGGCCTCAAACAGCCCCTTGCGGATGTGATCTACCGCCGTGCCCTCAATCGAATCGGCGATTGCCGTCTGGAAATCGGGAAGCGGTATGTAGCGCATCATGGCGCCGAATCCTTCGACCGTACCGATCCGCGTGAGTTCGCTCACGGTGGGCGCGGTGACGCCGTTGCCGATCAGGAACTTGGCCTGCGCGACGTTGGGGAAGTGTTCCGGCCAAGTGTCGAGCGGGAGATGAAGGATGGGTGCCCCACTATCGGCGACCCGTTTACGTTCCCACGCATCGATGGCAGGGACACGGTGCAGGGTTCGGGGTGAGACGTAGGTGCCCGAGTCATCAAAACCACCGTGGCAGGGAATCCCATTGGCCACCAGCGGTTCGGCGTAGCTATGGGACGCGAGCAATTCGGTATCGGTGTAATCCACCTGATCGGTGTGCGTTGCGCTCATGGCCGGTTCCCCCTGGAGTGGCTGACGATCCGCCAAGTGTAAACTCCTACGTATACACTTGGCAACCATGTCGACCCGAACGACACGCCGCCAACTCCTGAACAGGGAAGAACGGTCGGCCTCAATCCTGTTGGCGGCGGCTACGGCGTTCGCCCGCACCGGTTTCGCCACCACCTCAATGGACGACGTCGCCGCCGAGGCGGGCGTCACCAAACTCATCGTGTACCGACATTTCGACTCGAAGGAGGACCTCTACCGCGCCGTACTGGCTGACATCAGCGCCCGTATTCGCGATGAGCTGGCTCACGAGATGCAACGGCCCGTATCCGAACGTTTCGGGTTCACCACTCGGGCGATTCTCACGGTTGCCCGCCAGAACCCCGATGCGGTCCGGCTGCTGTTCGTGCACGCCGTGCGCGAGCCCCAGTTTCGTCAATACGTGTCCGAGTTGTGGGACGGAGCCGTGGGCATCGCCCTGATGCTCTTCGGTGAGCGCATCGTCGATCCGGTATCGAGGGCGTGGGCGGCGAGATCGGTTGTGCGCTACTTGATGGACGGCGTGGTGACGTGGCTTGACGTCGGCGAACCTGATCGCGACGAAGAGTTCATCACGTTGTCCACCAATGGCTTGCTCGGGATGTTCGGCGCGTGGGTCGCCCCCTCCACTCGTTGATCGGTCGGCCATACTTCGCCCATGACCGCCCAAAGCTCCACCGATACCCTCAGTCTCGATCACCTCTTCCGGCTCGACGGCCGCGTGGCCATCGTCACCGGAGCATCGGGCGGGCTGGGCGCCCGGTTTGCCAAGGTGCTCGATGCCGCCGGCGCCACGGTCGTGGTGAGTGCTCGTCGGGCGGAGCAGTTGGAGGCCACTGCGGCTGGCCTGAATCGAGGGATAGCGGTCGTGGGCGATGTCACGAGCGCGTCGGATCGGCAAACGCTGGTTGACGCCGCGCTCGCCGTGTCCGGGCGCATCGATGTGCTCGTGAACAACGCGGGTATCGGCACACCGATGGCGGCCGAAGACGAGCCGGTGGACCACTTCGCGCAGGTGGTCGACGTGAACCTCACCAGCCTGTTTGCGCTCACACAACTCGTCGGTCGACAAATGATCGAGCAGAGCAACGGTTCGATTGTGAATATCGCTTCGATCCTGGGGCTCGTGGCTGCGGCGCCGATCAAGCAGGCGTCCTACGCCGCATCGAAAGGCGGAGTGGTGAACCTCACTCGTGAGCTGGCGGTGCAATGGGCCCGTAAGGGTGTGCGGGTGAACGCCATCGCTCCTGGCTGGTTTCCCAGCGAGATGACCACGGTGATGTTTGAGGACCCAGCCTCACAGACGTTTCTCCAACGCAACGATCCCATGGGTCGCGGCGGGGAGGAGCACGAGCTCGACGGCGCACTGCTGTTCTTGGCGGGTGACGCCAGCACCTACGTCACAGGGCATACCCTGACCGTGGATGGCGGGTGGACAGCTCGGTAACCTCGGGCGCTCCTGCCGCACCCTTCGCTACGATGACCACGCTCGAAACCACTTCCGACATCGTTCCTGAGGGTCCCCTCACGCCGAGCCCTGCTCGCCTGGACGTCGGTGACGAGCGGATCCAAGGCCGGCGGGGGCTGACGATCACACTCGTGTTGGTCGCTCTTGCCTCACTCGTCGGCTTTGGCATTCGTTGGTACGCCGTCACGGTCAGCTACCCAACCTGTCCAGAACCCACCTACTTCGGGGAGAAACCTCCCGAGGGATGTTTTGCGGACATTGGCTGGGGCGACGCCTACTACTACCGCACGCAGGCGCAATTACTCGCCGACGGTCAGGGATTTGCCAACCCCACGGCGTGGCTTCAAGGACAACTGCGAACCGACGTCGCCCAGCTCCAGCCCGGGGCTGGTCATCCTCCGGTCTACACCGTGTTCCTCGCCACGCTCATCAAAGCTGGCGTCACCGACGTGGACGATCACCGCAAGGCGCAGGTGCTGATCGGCACGCTCGGGGTGGCACTGATTGGATTGGCGGCATGGCAGATCGGAGGTCGTCGGCGCCACGTGGTAGCCCCGTTGGCGGCCCTTCTTGCCGCGACCTATCCGATGTTGTGGATCAACGACTTTCGTTACCTCTCCGAGTCGGTGTACATCCCGATCGTGGCCGTGCTGATCATGGCGTGTTATCACTTTTGGGCCAAGGCGGGGTGGGCAAGCGCGGTGATCCTGGGAGGGATGATTGGCCTGTCGAGCCTCACTCGGGGCGAGGGCGTCTTCTTGTTGGCCTTCACCTTGCCGTCACTGCTGTGGGGTATGCGTTCGCTCACGCTGCAGCGCCGACTTGCCCATGGTGCGGTCGTGAGTGCCGTCACATTTGCCGTCCTGGCGCCGTGGGTGGCCTACAACCTCTCCCGTTTTCCTACTCCGGTCACCGTTACCTCGGGAACCGGCATGGTGCTCATTCATGGCTCGTGTGATCAGGCGTTCTACGGCGACGCGATCGGTTACTACTCGTTTGCTTGTGCCAGCAGGCTCACCCCACTCGACACGAACCCCGCGATGGCGTCAGAAGAGGTCGCCGATGCCGAGGCCCGTTCCCAGGCGATCACGTACATCACGGCCAACGCCGATCAGCTTCCGGTGGTGATGCTGGCGCGAGCGGGTCGTATGTGGGATCTCTACGACGTCGAGGGGAACATTCGATTCAACACGGTGCTCGAAGGTCGGGGAGAGGCCCCGTCGCGCATCGGGCTGTGGTTTTATGCGGTGTTGATTCCGTTTGGCGTGCTCGGCATCCTCGATCTGCGT
Source organism: Actinomycetes bacterium (assembly GCA_031415655.1). Taxonomy (GTDB): domain Bacteria; phylum Actinomycetota; class Acidimicrobiia; order Acidimicrobiales; family Acidimicrobilacustridaceae; genus JAKOVR01. Next base: position 37,807 of record JANOSD010000025.1, on the reverse strand, counting down.
CGCCGCGGTATACCGCTGAGCCCCATCGTCGGCCTCGCTGCCGCGGTCACGCTCACCGCCATGCTCAGCTTTGGCATCACCCGTTACCGCATTCCCGCCGACGTGGCATTGGTCATCGCGGCGGCAATCGGCATCGATCTTGCGGTTCGTCGAGCCGTGGTTTGGCTGCGTTCCCCGTGACCGCTCGTCGGGGTCGACGTACTGCGGCGTTGGCGGGCGTGCTCGTATCCACCATGCTGGCGTTCGCGGTCGGCAGCTGTACCCGAGACCCGGAACCGAGCCCTCCGCCGTCATCTCCGATCGCGACCACCCCTGGATCGGGCGTGCCCGGCACCACGATGCCTTCAGCGGCAGGTGACACCCCCGATTCTCCCGGCGGGGTTCGTTTTGGTCTGGAGAACGAACCGGGCTCTCTCGACCCGGTGAGCCATATTTTCGATCGAGCGACCTACCAGGTGGCGCGGGCCGTCTTCGATCCATTGATGGCCTACGACGAACGGCTCGATCTGCAACCGGTTCTGGCCGAATCGGTCACCCCATCGGAAGACCTGCGAACGTGGACGATTAAAGTTCGGCCCGGTGTACGGTTCCACGACAACCGTCCTTTCGATGCCGCCGTCGTGGTTGACATGTTGGACCGAGCCAGGGGAAGTCAGACCTTTGCGGGGGACTTGTCGCTGTTGGCCAATGTGGAGGCGGTGGAGCGGCACACCGTTGTCGTGCAAATGCGTGAACCGTGGTCAACATTCCCGCACGTTCTGGCCGGACAGCTCGGCATGGTGGCCGTGGCCCCGCGAACCGAGGCTGGCGCTCCACCGACGCCCGATGTGATGGTTGGCACTGGCCCGTTCCGGCTCGATGCGTGGGAACGCGGTCGGCATCTTCGAGTGGTGCGCACCCCCGAGTACTGGCGGGGGATTCCTGCGAAAAGTGCAACGATCACCTTCCGTTTCGTGATCGACGCCACCGCTCGGTCGGCGATAGTGGCGTCGGGCGACCTTGATGTGGCGCAATTCGACGAGCCGTTGCCGATGGCGTCGGGGGCGGCTGCCGCACAACAGGGGAGGGTCGTTCTGGAGGCCGACGAGGCGGGTGAGACCCCGGAGTTGGTGTTGGCATTGGCCACCGACCGTCCGCCGTTCAACGATGCCAATGCCCGAGCTGCGCTCGCCCATGCCATTGATCGCGACGCACTCTCGCGCCGAGTGTTCAACGGGCAATACCCTCCAGCGGAGGGTCCGTTCAGCGAAGGTTCGCGGTGGTTCGGGCAAGCGCAATGGCCGGTTCGAGATCCGAACACGGCGAAGGAGGATCTGGCCCGCCGGGCCGATCCCAGCAATTCTCTTCGGTTTGAACTCATGGTGGAGGACACCGCAATCAACCGACGGCTCGTGCAGGAGTTGGAGTTCCAGCTGCAGGAGATCGATATAGCTGTCGTTCCTCGGTGGTTAGCGGGGCCAGAACTTCGGGCCCGAGTGGCCGACTGGCGTTTTGTGGCCGCGTTGGTGCCGATGTTTGGCGGGCAGCATCCTGACGAGGACCACGCCACGTTGCACAGCCGCGCTGACGGGATTGGTCTGAGCAGTCGGTGGATCGACGAAGCGCTCGCCAAGGCGCGCGCCACCGGCGATGTCACCGCTCAGGCCGAGCAGTTCCGAATTATTCAGGAACAGCTCGCTTTGGAACTGCCCTTCGTTTTCCTCGTGCGGATGCGTGACAACCTTGTCGCCGCGCCGGCGGTATCGGGTCTCGCCGAGTCGACACTGCCCAACGGTCGGCCCGGGCTGCCTCAATTGCGGGGCACCGTGGCGCTGGAGAATGTCGCGGTGGCGACCGCCCCCTAAAACGCCCTACGAGCGCTTCGGCGCCAGGAGCTCACCCGAGCGCGGGGGTTCCGGGGAACGGTTTTGGGTCGGCGGTGTGGGGCAACGTGGGACACTGCCAGCTCATGAGGGTGGCGAGGTGTTCGGCGACGTCGCGCCAGTCGTCGGGGTTCCAGCCTTCTGCTTTGGTTTCGATTTCGTTGCTCACGTTGACGTGCACGAAGGCGGGAAGCTGTTCGAGGGCCATGCCCTGGACCGCCAGACGTTCGGGGTCGACGAAGACCATGAACTCTTCGACGAACGGACCCAGAAACTGACGGGCATCGTCAGCCGGGCCCGTGACGAGAAACGAACACCGGCAATCAGCGGCGGCGAAATCTCGCAGGATCCGCACTGCGGTCTCGAGGATCCAGGAGCTTTCGTAGGTGTAGGGGTCAACCACTACGAGGGCGAGATGGAAATTGGTGGTCCATTGCCCGACCGGACCGGAATCGCCGGTAAGGGCAGTGAATGGGGTGTCGGCGGGGATGTCGATCGGCACGGTCGCAACGTAGCGGAAGGACCCGGAACGCCCCAAGCACATGCACCTCGACTCCGACCTCGGCGGCTACCTTCGGGTCATGATCGGTCCCGGCTCCGGCCTCCTTCTTCAGATTCTGTTGTTCCTTCACCTTCTTGCGGTAGTGATTGGCTTCGGCTCGACGTTCGTCTGGGCGATGCTGGCCAAACAGGCCAGTGATTTCGACCCTGCGGCGGCAGCGTTGTTCACCAAAAAGTTGCACAACGCATCGAAGGTCCTGTCGACCCCGTTCATCTACGCCGCCGGAGCAACCGGGCTGCTCCTGGTTGTGCTTGGCGGCAACAACGGGATCACGTTTAAACAGACGTGGGTATCGGCCGGTTTCGCACTCTTCGCAGCCGGTGTGTTGGTTTCGGTGTTTCTCCAACAGCCAAACCAGAACGCCATCGTCGAACTGCAGGATCGCCTCGCCGGCGGCACCCATGGTGCAACGGAGTCTGGACCTCCCCGGGAGGTGGCTGAGCTCAAGGAACGGGGGGAGAAGGCGGCCATGTTCGGCGGAATGCTTCACCTCATCTTCTTGCTGCTCATGATCGACATGCTGTGGAAACCTGGAGCAGGAGCGCTCTGAGCCGGCTTGCGTTCCCGAGCGGTACCCTGCTTGATGATGCATCCCATCGAGCGACTCCGGTATTTGGCCCGAGCCGGCACCCTGCCGCCCCAGGTCCTCGTGCAAGAAGCGGCGGGAGCGCTGGCGGCCTTCGCCGATGAACCGCAGGGCTTCCTTACAGCGTGCCAGCGCGTGATAGCCCGGCAACCCGGTTCGGCACCCTTGGTGTGGCTTGCCGCTCGGGCCGTCACTGCACTCGACCCGTACGACGAGCTCTGGATCGCCGCCGAGGAGATGTCGTCGGATCCCACCGCTCGCCGGTTGTCAGAGGAGCTGCCCGAATCGGCCACCGCAGTCGTAGTGGGCTCTTGTGCGCCAGACAGCCTGCTCGGCATGGCGCTCGCCCGTCGAGGGGACGTAGGGGCCTGGCCGCTTGAGGGCGGCGAGCCTGGTGTTGCTACCTGGCGATCGGGTCGGCCCGGAAGACCCCAACCGCTGCGCGCGGCGTGGTTGGAGGACGACGGTCCCACGCGGTGGGACGACGGTCCGGGAGTCGATCCCATGGGCGTGGCGGCCATTTCGCTCGGTGCGGCGGTGTCGTCGGCATCCCTCGTTCTCGTGGAAGCCTTGGCTATCGGACCTGACCTCGCCCTCGTGCCACGAGGGGGGCTCACCGCCGCGGCTTGCGCCAATGCCCTCGGCACACCGGTCTGGTTGGTTGGCGGGGTGGGGAGGCATCTCGGTCAGAGAAATTGGGCCGGCCTGGCGGCGCCGTTCATCGATGCTGCCAGCGAAGTCGCCGGATCGACGAAAGGGTCGATTCACTCGCCCCCCGAAGGCACGCACGATCTCCTTCCGCTCTCGCTGGTTTCCGCCGTCGCCGATCCCTCGGGGGTACTACCGAGGGATCGCGCCGCAGTGGGTTCTTTTTGCCCGGAGTGCCCCGAGCTGTTTCGCGGCGTAGTGATGTGACACATTGTCGGGTATGTCACGCCGCGAGCAGATCCGTATGTCCGATGCCGAAGTAGAAGAGTTCCTTCAGGGGCGCCATGTCATGAACATTGCGTCCTTCGGTCCCGATGGCAACATCCACCTGGTCGCAATGTGGTACGGCTTCTTGGGCGCCAACACCGCGTTTGCGACGTTCGCCAAATCACAGAAGGTGCTGAACCTCCAACGCGATTCTCGGATCACGGTGCTCGTCGAAGCCGGTGAAGAATACGAGGAACTGCAAGGTGTAGAGATCGTGGGTAGAGCGATAATTCACGACGATGACACCGTGAAACGGGCCGTTGCCACGACCGTGGCAGAGCGGTACTTCGGGATCACCGACCCTGCCGGCCTTGAACTGGCGGTAGCCCCGCTGGTGAACAAACGAGTGAGCATCGAGATCGTGCCCGAGCGTGTGGTCTCGTGGGACCACCGAAAGCTTGCAGGTGTCTACTAAACACACGAACGGATCGTACGAACGGGGCTCCGAGGGTAGGGAAAGCGCATGGGTGGTGGCTTGGCGTTGATCGTGGCGTCGCTGCGCCGACCTTGACCGATTTTTCGGGCCCGAACTCGCTCGCCACCTCGAAGCCTCACTAGTGATTCCCCCGGGAAGGGGCTCGACCATGTGTGCTGCAATGACACCCGTCCGGAGGTGTACGACGCCGAGGCATCGGCGTCGGCAGCTACGATCGAGTTGCTCCACGCTGAACTGGGTTGAGGCCCGCTACTTGATGGCGTCGACCATACGGCGGGCGATCACCTTGAGGCACAACGTCTCGTCGGCGCCCTCGAATATCGAAAGAACTCGGGCATCCACGAAGTAGCGGCTCACCGAGTACTCCTCGGCGTAACCGAAGCCACCATGGATCTGCATGGCTTCACGCGTCACCCATTCCGCCGCCTTGCATACGTAGGCCTTCACCATTGACGCCTCCAGGAGCCCGCCTCCCTGCGCCATCTGTCGGGCCACGTCATAGGAGAACTGACGGGCCGCCTGGATGAGGAATGCCATGCGCGCCAGCTTTACCTGGGTGAGCTGGTAGTCGGCGATAGGGGCACCGAAGACGGTGCGGTCGAGGGCGTACTGCGCGGCCGCTTCGTAGGCCGCTTGCATGACGCCGATCGCTCGCGCGGCCGTTTGCAGACGACCGTTCTCGAACCCGGCCATCTGGTAGTAGAAACCTTTGCCCAGACCGCCCTCGAGCCCGATCTGGTTGTCGGCCGGCACCCACCAGTTATCGAATGCCACCTCATAGGAGTGCATTCCTCGATACCCGATGGTGTCGATCGGGCGGCCTTCCATCTTTGCGCCGCCGGGAGCGCCGCCGCTGGTGTCCTGGGTGAACTCGAAGCCGTGCCCCTCACCGCGAGGTTTTGGCACGATGAACATCGAGAGCCCCTTGTGGGTGAGCGAGCGATCGGGGTCGGTGCGAGCGAGGAGCATGAGGACGTCGGCGCGGGCGCCGAAGGTGCACCAGGTCTTTACACCGTTGATCAGCCATCCGGCGCCATCTTCGGTCCGGGTGGCGGTGACCTTGATGCCGGCAACGTCGGAGCCAAAGTCGGGCTCGGTGACTGCCACCGCGTTCATGATTTCGCCGCTCGCGAGGCGGGGCAGCCAAGTTTGTCTTTGTTCGTCGGTGCCGCCGGCGAGGAGTGCGCGGGTGAGGATTTCAGGGCGGGTGATGAGCGAGCCGCCAGCGCCGAGCGATCCTCGGGACAGCTCCTCGGTGGCGACAACCATGCCGATGTACTCGCTCTCTCCACCGGATGAAAAGCCTCCGTACTCCTCGGGAACCGACAAGCCGAACACGCCCATTTCCGCCAGATCTTCAATGAGACTCTCGGGGATATCAGCATTGTGGCGATGAATGTGTTCGGCGAGCTCGGTGAGCTTCTCATCGGCGAAACGACGAAAGGTGTCTTGTACGAGCTCGAAGTCGGCGTCAAGGTGGCGGGGACCGGGTTGGGTGGCGAGCGGCGCCAAGAACTCGGGATCGCGGTAGGCGGCGACGAAGTCGCGGCTGTCGTCGAGCGCATCGATCGGGACACCCCACATGGCGTCGCGGCCGTAGAGCTTGGCGGCCAGTTCTCCCACCGCATCGGCGATGTAGGCGACGGTGAGTTTGGCCTCCACTTCGCCCTTGGCGCCGTAGGCGAGCATCGATCGGCCCGTCTCCACGGTCGCGGCGACGTGGGCGAGGTCGTAGGCCAGGACCTGTGATGTATCGAGGTTGGCGGCGGCGAGGGTACGGGTGCCGGCGTCGACTACGCCCTGCGCCGTATCGATAACGGCTTTGGCGTTGACGAGGGCAATTGAGGCATCGAAAGGCTCGGACATGCCCTCAGGTTACCGGCCGGTAGCGCCTTGGGCCCACCCGAGCACTGTTGCGGTCGACCAACGAAAACCTGAAGATTCTTCGGAATGGGCCATCCGACTTATTCCCTTGTCGGTTTTGATTTCGTACCTTGATGGGGTGAAGTGCCACAAACACGACGAGCCATCAGCGGGGAGCTGTCGCACGTGCAGCCTCGACTACTGCGACCATTGTCTGGTCTACGCGTTTGGCCGAGCGAAAGCGCCGTACTGCATCGATTGTGCGCTCAGCGCGTTCGGTGTACGAGCGGTGGGCACCAACGACGCACCTTCCGTCACCAGGGTCTGATCGCCGCCTCTGAGGTCAGGAAGGAAGCGTTCGCAGCTTCTCAAGATGGGTGCGGTCGTGAATCCATCGATCGAACTGATCCAGCGGAATCGGTCGACTGATGAAGTAGCCCTGCGCACGGTCGCAGCCGAGGAGTGTGAGGCATCGGAGCGTGTCGGCGTTTTCGACCCCCTCCGCCGTAACCGACAGACCGAGCCGATGGCTCAGATCGATGGTGGACTGTACAATGGCCTCATCGTGAGGGTCGGTGGCGAGGTGGTCTACGAAACTCTTGTCGATCTTGAGTTCGTCGATCGGGAGGCTCTTTAAATAGGCAAGTGAAGAGTACCCCGTGCCGAAGTCGTCGATGCTGGTCTCTACGCCGAGGGTACGAAGCTGGCGCAGCACTTCCATGGCCTGAGCGGGGTCGTCCATGAGTTCGCTCTCTGTCACTTCGAGTTTGAGACGCGAGGCAGCGATCCCTGCCGAATGAAGACGCCCTTCAATCCACGGTACGAGTTCTCGGTCGTGAAGGTTGCGAACCGAGAGGTTGCAGCCGAGTTGTAGATGACTGTGGTCCCCCGACCACCGTTGCAGTTGCGCGATTACGGCATCGATCACCCAGCGGGTGAGCGGTGCGATCGCGCCGGAGACCTCGGCCAGCTCGATGAAGTCGGCCGGTGGCATGAGCCCATAGTCGGGGTGTTTCCATCGCACCAGCGCTTCCGCGCCGTGTACCTGCCCGGACCGCAAGTCGAGGCTTGGCTGATAATGGAGGACGAGTTCGTCCTCGGCGATCGCCCGACGTAGCTGCGCCACGAGGGTGAGTCGTTTCACGCTCGATTTATCGAGCTCAGGGGAGTAGGTGGCGATGCCGCGTCCGCCGCGTTTGGCGACGTACATGGCCACGTCGGCGTGCTGGATGAGCATTTCGGGGGCGTTGGCGTGGTCGGGGTAAAGCGCGATCCCGATCGGCGCGCTGGCTTGCACGGTGATACCCATGATCTGGAACGGTTCTTCGAGCGCAGCGGTAATTCGGAGGGCTTCGATGCCAGCAGCCTCGGTCTCGGGCAGGTCTCGGAGGAGCACGGCGAACTCGTCGCCGCCGAGTCGGGCGATGGTGTCGGCATGCCGCATGGTCCGTTGCAAACGCCGGCTCAGTTCCACGAGCAGTCGGTCGCCGTGAGTATGGCCGAGTGCGTCGTTTACGTCTTTGAATTGATTCACGTCCATCATCAAAAGCGCGACCGGACCAGTCGACTCGGCGATCGCCGCCTCGATCCGGTGCCGGAGCTGCACCCGGTTGGGGAGCCCGGTCAGCGCGTCGTGAAGTGCTTGTCGCCGGAGCACCTCCGCGGCCATGGTTCGTTCTGTCACGTCCTGAAGGGCGAGCCCGACGGCGCGCCCCGGAAGGTTGAACGCGGTGGCGTTGTAGGTGCGGTTGGCGCTGTGCACACCACCGAGTCGGAACCGTTCGTCGACCCAGGGTTCGGTGCTGCGGACAACATCGGCGAGGCTGGCAAGCACTCCTTCGTGATCATTGGGGAATCGGATGGCGTTGGAGAGGCGCTGACCCAAAGCGGTTGCAGCGTCGATTCCAGTGATCTCGGCGGCGGCCGGGTTGACGGCGAGTACACGCAAGGAGTTGTCGTCCTCGCGATCCGTTAGCTCGAAGACGAACAATGCCAAACGAATGTTCTCGGCCAGGTCAATGAACTGTCCGGCTCGTTGCTCCGTCAGCTTCGCCGCAGTGATATCGGTAAGGACACCACGAACATGCGTTGGTTGGCCGTTCTCACCCAACTCCACCCGCATGCGATCGTGCACATGCACGACGCGCCCGTCAGGGGCGGTCATTCGGTATTCGATGTCAAGGTTCTCGCCTTTTCGGGCGGCATCCCGGTACGCCCGTCGGGCTTCAAGGCGATCCTCAGGGTGCACACATCGGCCCCAGTGGCCCGGCTCTAGCCATGTGGAGGCGGGATACCCGAGCAGCGCTTCGGCCCCGCCACTTACGTACAACGTGGAGGGATGGGCAGTGAGCTGTTCCCAGACCACGGCGTCGATGCCGCCGATGAGTTCGCCGTATCGCAGGCGAAGGTCGCGTTCCATCTCCGCCATGCCCCCCACGATCACAATGAGAAAGGCGCTCGCAGCGGCGGCGAACAGGGTGGTGGTCAGAGCGTTGGTGGGAGGTGCGCTGACCATCACCCCTCCAGCACCAACAAATCCCAACGCGGCGGCGATCGCGGCGGTGCGGCGGCCGAACGCGACGGCGGCCGTGGCATTCACCACCACGAGCACGATGGCGATACCGGGAAGCACCGACGGTTGCACTGCCAGCGCACCCACAAGCAGGACTTGATCGCCGACGGCCATCGTGAGGGGCATCACCCCCCGTCGTCGAAGCAAAAGGTCATGCACGCCGTTGTAGGCCAGTGCGACGGTGATCAACGCCAGCGTGTACCGCAACCGACTTGGGCCGATAGCGGGCAGGAGGGTCAGCAACACGAGAACCAGAATGCCCACGTATCGGGCTTTGATGAGCGTCTGCCACAACGCCATTTGGCGCTCCCGAACCTCCGGTGACTCAGCAACTGGCGGTGATTCGGGCGCGAGCTGGAGGATGCGCGGCGCGCTGAGCGTTCGTCGCCGGTTGCCGGCGGCTGGGTCGATGGGGGAGGTCATGACCGCGGGTAAGCTCCGCCGCTCCCTTTTCCTTCGCATTTCATTGAGGTGTTCTCGTGACTACCCACGATCGTCCCTTCGGCCGCTACTTCGAGGATTTCGAGGTCGGTGATGTTTATCGTCATTGGCCCGGCAAGACCATCACCGAGTACGACGATCATCTTTTTTGCATGCTCACGATGAACCATCATCCGCTGCACACCAATGAGTGGTTCGCCGAGAACGAGACCGTCCACAAGAAAAACGTGGTGGTCGGGAACCTGGTGTACTCGTTGGTGCTTGGTATGAGTGTGCCCGATGTGAGCGGGTCAGCCATTGCCAACCTCGAGATCGAGACGCTGCGGCACCCAAAACCCACTTTTCACGGTGACACGATCTACGCGGTCACGAAGGTTCTCGACAAACGGGAAAGCTCCGATGGGAAACGAGGCATCGTTGGAGTGGAAACCAAGGGGATCAACCAGCGCGAGGAAGAGGTTTGTTTCTTCAAACGCAAGGTGATGGTGTGGAAGAAGGATCAAGCTCCGCCCCGCGCCTACCCCTACCCCGACGACGTTTTCACCGACAGCTGAGCGATCATCGCTGATGGCCAAGATGAGCAGACGAAGGAAACGCACGATCGTGGGGTCGGCGATCGGCCTGCCGGTGGCTTTTCTTGCGGTGCTGTTCGTGGAGGCCCAACTGGCCGCCGGCGGACCCAAGCTCCCCGAGGAGGTGTACGCCCTTGATGGGCGTGTCGAGCCATTGGTGCCCGACCCGGGGCCAGTGCCACCGCCGTTACGCATTGCATGGATGGGGGACTCAACCGCGGCGGGTGTTGGCGCCTCGTCGGCCGACTACGCGTTGCCCCGCCTTGTAGCCAAAGGCCTCGGTCGCCCCGTGGAGTTGCGTTCCTTCGCCATTTCGGGGGCCCGTGTCGGCGATGTGTTCGAGAAGCAGCTTCCGTTGTTGTTGGCAATTCCGGCGGAGGAGTTCCCCGAGTTTGTGGTGATCGATGTCGGGGCCAACGACGCGACCCACCTGACCAACGTGAACGGCTTCCGGTCGACCTACCTCGGCATCCTCGACAAGATTCCCGAATCGGCATCAGTCATCACGCTCGGCGTGCCCGATATTGCGGCGGTCACGCGGCTGGCACAGCCGCTTCGTTTCGTGGCCGGGGTCCGCGGGGGTACCTACGACGCGGTCGTGGAGTCCCTGCGCGATCAAGGAGCCGACTACGTGAACATCGCCGACTTCACCGGACCGAAGTTCAGGGCCGATCCGGATCGGTACCTCGCCGCTGATCACTTTCACGCCAGTGATGCCGGGTATCAGTTGTGGGCCGACACGGTGATTCCAGTCCTGCGTTGGCGGCTGTTCAAGCGGGAGAACCCGAACGAGCCCGAACCACTCCAGCCCAAGGAGGCCAAGGGCACCGTGAAGGGCAGCGCACCGTGAACGTGCGGGTGTCGTGATGGTGGCCACTTTTCCCCTCGCCGACCGGGAACAATTGTGTGAAGGCGTGCGATCGTTGGCTCGAACCCACCCCGTGCCCGCAGGGCAACCCGAGTTCGGATTCCCCTACGTCACCTCGGTGTGGTGAGCCCACGCCGAGTGACCCGATCGGCCAGCTTGAGCACCAGCGCTTTGCCTGTCGGTAGGGCAGAGGCGCTGCTTCGGTGGTTCTCGCCGCGGCAACGAGACCTTCCCTGGCGTCGAACCCGTGACCCGTGGGCGATTCTCGTGTCTGAGGTGATGCTGCAACAGACGCAGGTGCCCCGGGTGGTGCCGAAATACGAAGGCTTTCTTGCTCGGTTTCCGACCGCTCGCTCCTGTGCCGACGCCCCTGTCGCGCAAGCCATCGGATTGTGGGCCGGTCTGGGCTACAACCGGCGGGCCGTGAACCTGCATCGGTGCGCCGTCCAAGTGACCACTGGCATGGCGGGCGTGTTCCCGGATTCGCTCGACCAACTCCTCGAACTCCCCGGCATCGGTCCCTATACGGCGAGGGCAGTGCTGGCCTTTGCCTACGAACGCGATGTGGGGGTGGTGGACACCAATGTTGGCCGAGTGCTCGCCCGATGGGAGGGGCGATCGCTCGGGGCGACCGAAGCCCAAACTCGAGCCGATGAGCAGGTGCCGGTCGACGAGGGCTGGCGGTGGAATCAAGCCATGTTCGACCTCGGCTCTGCGGTGTGCACCAAACGAACGCCCACCTGCGCCGTGTGCCCGGTTCGCCAGTGGTGCACCTGGGACCTGACCGGCCGGCCGGAACCCGATCCAGCAGACGGCAGCGCCGGCGTGAGCGGTGGGCAAACTCGTTTCGAGGGGTCCGATCGGCAGGGCCGGGGCCGCTTGGTGGACGCTCTACGAACTATCGGGGTGGTCCAACTGGGGTCGTTGGACGACACCGCGGGATGGTCAGGCGAGTCGTCTCGGGCCTATCGGGCGGCCGAGTCTTTGGTGGCCGACGGGTTGGCGGTCTGGACACCAAACGGCGACCTGAGCCTGCCTTGAAACGTCGTAGAACTGCCGACTTGCTCCTCGCACTCAGACCCGGGCGAATCGGCGTCGAGTTCGCCATCGGGCGAGGACCGCGAGGGCGATGATCACTGGAGCGAACGGGAGGAGCGCCCCCGTGGCCATCGCCGCCACCCGACCCGCGCCCTTGGCAGCCCCCACGCCGCCGTCGAATCCTTCCGCGAAACCCGGCGCCGCCTTCACGCCCGTCGTGGTGGTTGCTTTCGCCGCTTCGGCCGCCGGTGTGCCGGTGTCGGTTTCGAGGGTGAGCACAATGGTGGCAAGCTCCACCCGACGGTCAAGGTTTTGGTTCTGCGCCCGCAGGCTTTCAAGCTCGGCGACCCGTCGCTGAAGCTCGTTTTCGAGTTGGGCCGTTTCGATCAGGTTGGTCGACTTCTCGAGCAGCGCCGCCACACTGGTGACACTGGCCTCGGCAGAACGGATCCGTGCGTCCAGGTCGACGAGTTGTTGCGTGACGTCCTCGGTCCGGATCTCCTGTTTCGACAGCGTGCCGAGGCCACCAAGCTGTTTCAGGATTGCACCGAACTGGTCCGGTGGCACCTTGACGGTCAGCGTGCTCGCTCCCCGTTGGCCGAATGACGTCGTCTCCTGGAACACCTCGCCCCCCGAAGCACGAACCAGCTGAGCGGCTTGGTCCTTGGCGGCGGCAAGGTCCTTGGTCTGGACCGTGATCGCAGCTGAGGATGCCACTTTCCGGCCCGGTTTCACCAGGTTGTTGCCCGCGTCGCTCGTGCCCGGGTTGGAAGGCGTAGCGCCCGGCGTGGCTTGGCCGCCGCCGCCCGCTTCAATCGGTCCGGACGGGCCTTGGTCGTAGGCATAACCGTTGGCGGACGGTTGTTTCGACGCACCTGTGACCACCGCGAGCGGATTTCCACTGGAGACGGCTTGATCGTCGAGGCCGCGGGCGTATTGGAACCCGCCCGCCGCCAAGAGCACGACCAGTGGGAGCAGCACGACGCCGGGCAGGTACAGGTGGGTGCGTCTTCGTGCGGTGCGACGGCGATGGGCTTCCACGAGGACCGACGCCCGTAGGTCGAGCGTAGGCTCGGGCGGCTCTGGATCATCGATCAGCAGTAGGTCGAAATCGAAGTGGTCGTTCACGTGGGGTCTCCCATCGCGGAGCGGAGGGCCTGAATGCCGCGGGAGGCATGGGTCTTGACGGTTCCGATGGAACAGCCGAGGGCCTTGGCCGTGGCTTCCTCAGAGAAGTCGGCGAGGTACCGCAACACGAGCACCTCACGTTGACGAGGGGAGAGGAGCAGCAACGCCCGCACGAGATCGATGTGGTCTGGTGCCGCTATGTCGGTGGCCGTTGGTGCGCCGACGGAAACCGCCACCTCCCGACGTACACGGCGGGATGTCGAGCGAGACCGATCGATGGCCAGATTGCCGGCCACGCGTGCGGTCCACTGCGGCGCGTAGCCGTGCACCTTCCGCCAACGTAAGTGGAGGCGGACCATGGTCTCTTGGGCGATGTCTTGAGCACCAGGCCCGAGCGGCCGTGGCCGAGCGGATTCCGAGGAACGAGGAATCGAGGAGGCCACCAAAGCGGGAAGAACGGTGCGATCGCCGCACACCCGATACGCCACGCGGTACGCGCCGTTGTAGAGGTCGTTGAACTGGTCCTCGTACTGGGAGCGAGCTTCGCGCATACAGCCCTCTAACGGCACTGCCCTCTGTTTAGGTTGACAACGGATTCCCGAGATGGCGGAGGATCAGTTCGGTCACCTTGTCGGGAGCTTCGTATTGAAGGAAGTGGCCGGCGTCGGCGAACATCTCGCCGATGGATCCTGGTGGCAGGGCCGCAAGCACATCGGCCAACGAGACTCCCGGAACGCAGCCATCGTTGGCACCATGGAGGTAAAGCGTTGGCTGGTTATGCGGTGTGAACGACGCCATGGTGGCCGGCACAAGGTCTGGCGGGATGAGGGAAAAGTCGTACGTCGCTCGGTAGGTGCTCAGTGCGCAGGCCAGGTTGGCGGGATCCCGTAAGCCGTCTTTCACGGCCGGCAGGGCCGTCGACGCATCGAACCCGGGCGACCAGTCGGCCCAGATACGTTCAATGAAGCGGAAGTCGTCGTGGCTCACGATGGCTTCGGCCGACGGCTGCAGGAACACGAACTGGTACCAAAACGCCTGCAACTGGTCATAGTCGATTAGTCGGGTGGCCATGAGAGCGGCGGGTGGGATCGACATGGCCACAACCTTGGTGAACCGTTCCGGTGCCGAACTTGCTGCGCCATAGGTTGCGAGTGCGCCCCAGTCGTGTCCGATGATCGCCGCCGAATGGCCGCCGCCGAACTGTTCGTGAAAAGCAATGGCGTCGGTCACCCATGAGCCGAGTACGGAAAGGCCGTTTTCGGGCACGGCAGTGGGTGCATAACCCCGTGCCCAGGGGGCGATGGCATGGTATCCCGCGTTGGCCAAGGCAGAAAGCAGTGGTCGCCAACCTTCGGGCGTGTCGGGGAAGCCGTGAAGGCAAAGGGCAAGCGGTGCGTCGGGGTCGCCCGCTTCGAGCCAGGTGAACGCAAGGTCGTTCACGGAACCGGAAGCTACAGAGATATCGGCCATGACCGCGGACGTTAGCGGTCAGGCTCTACCCTCCCCGTTGCGCCGTCGAAATCCCTGGTGAGACTGTTGTCACATTAGGAAGACAACTCGTTCATCCGATGGCTACTCTCAAGAAACCAAGTGTCCGCACCGGGGGGTGTCCACAGTTGAACGTGACCTTCTTCGGCGTCCGGGGTTCTACCCCGTGCTCCTGTGAATCGAACCAGCGCTACGGCGGCAACACGGCATGCGTCGCCATCGACGCGCCCGGTGTCGACCCGATCGTGCTCGACCTCGGTACCGGCCTCCGGTTCTGGGGCGAGACCCTTCCGAAAGACGGCAGCTTCCGTGGCCACGCGTTGGTGACCCACCTGCACTGGGATCACGTCCAAGGCCTGCCGTTTTTTGTTCCCTCCCTGATCCCTGGTGCCGAAATTGATATCTATGGCCCACCGCAGGAGAACGGCCAAGACCTTGCCGAAGTGTTCGATGGGTTCATGAAGCCGCCCTATTTTCCCGTTCGGATCTCGGACCTTCCCGGCGTGTTCCGGTTCCACACGCTGGAAGACGGTGTTCACGACATTGGTGGGGCAAAGGTGCATGTCCGCGGCGTGCCGCACGTGGGCCCGACCAATGGCTACCGAGTGGAGCATGGCGGGCGCTCGGTTGTGTACATCCCGGATCATCAACAGCCGTACGACGGAAGCCATACCGTCGACCCACGGGTGCTTGAGCTCTGTCACGATGCCGACCTCCTCATCCACGATGCGCAGTACACGCCCGAGGAGTTCGCGGTGAAGAGCACCTGGGGGCATTGCACCGTGGACTACGCGCTGGCAGTAGCCGAACAAGCAGGCGTGAAACGCCTTGTGCTCTTCCATCACGACCCATCGCACGGCGACGATGTGCTCGATCGCCTTCACCAACACGTGGCCGATCAAGCGAAGACTTCGTCGGTCGTCGAGGTGATTTGTGCGTACGAAGGCCTCACGATCAGTCTTTCCGATTTCAAGACGAGCGCTCCGCTGTTCACCAACGTCTGATCACGGTCGGGCGGTCCTAGCGGTGAAGTGAACCGAGGGTGCAAGCGGCGACATAGCATGCGGAGTCCGTAATCGGTCGCTCGTTCCTGAGGAGTTTCGTGCCCGACGCCAGCCCTGACCATGCATTCGATGACGCCAAGTTTCGGCAGGTGCTCGGGCACTTTCCCACCGGTGTCACGGTGATCACCAGCACCGGGGCCGACGGGCCCCTCGGATTTGCCGTGGGATCGTTTTCCTCCGTTTCCCTCGAACCTCCGCAGGTGCTCTTCTGCGCCGGGAAGTATTCGTCGACATGGCCGAAGATTCGCGACGCCGGTGTCTTCTGCGTGAATGTGTTGGCCGACGATCAAGAAGACGTGTGCCGCGTATTCGCGGGCAAGTCCCCGGACAAGTTCGGCGAGATTGGCTGGAAACACTCCGCCAACGGTTCTCCTCGCATCGACGGATCGCTGGCGTTCATCGACTGTGTGATCGATCAGGTGGTGCCGAGCGGTGATCACGATGTGGTCATCGGAAATGTCACCGACCTCGACGTGCTCCATGAGGGTGGTCCTTTGCTGTTCTATCGCGGTGGCTACGGCCGGTTTGGGATCTGACGATGCCGATCTACGCGTTAGGCGACCGTGTGCCCGAGGTTCATCCAACGGCCTATGTGCACCCAGAAGCGGTCCTCATCGGCTCCGTGGTAGTGGGGGAGGAGGCGAGCATCTGGCCCTGTGCGGTAGTCCGCGCCGACGACAACACCATCCGAATTGGCGCTCGTACCTCGGTACAAGACGGTTCCGTGCTGCATTGCACCTGGGACCTCGAAACGGTGATCGGTGACGAGTGCGTGATTGGACATCTCGTGCACCTCGAAGGTTGTGTGATCGAAGATCGTTCGTTGGTGGGCAACGGCTCCATCGTGTTGCATCGCGCCATCGTGCGGTCAGGCGCGCTCGTGGGCTCGAATGCCGTTGTCACAAACAACATGGAGGTTCCGGCGGGGGCGATGGCTCTTGGCATCCCCGCCAAGATCCGGGAGAACGCGGTAGACCCAATTCATATCAAAGGCGCGATGTTGAGCTACCTACATCGCGCCCGCCTCTACCGCGATGAGCTCCGCCGGATCGACTGACAGCCGGCGCCGAGAGGCATTTCGGTCAGGGGTTGCTGGCTCGGTGGATGGCTGCCATGTCGGCGAAGACGGCCATGGTGTCGACCTTGGTGTCCCACGCCACGCCGTCGAGTTCTCTGTAGGCGCGGTGCAACTGTGAGGCCAGGCGTTCCGGCTCGGCCCAGTGGGAAAAGGGCCCGAGGTCGATCCGTTTGGCGGCATCGACGACGGATCGACCAGCGGCGTGGTGGGCGGTCGCTTCATCGCGGACGTAGGCGAGATAGTCGCGCATGCCCGTGAGTGCTTCGGCGCCACAGACCGGTCCGTGGCCCGGCACCACGACTTCGGGTTCCCAGCTGATCATGGTGTTCAGCGCGGTGATCCATCCAGCGAAGGTGCCCTCCCAGCCGATTGGGGTGCACTCGTTGAACAGGAGGTCGCCGGTGAACAGCACCCCTTCCGCGGGAAGCCACACGACCGTGTCGCCCGCCGTGTGGGCTGGGCCGAGGTACCGAAACTCAACGATCGTGCCGTCTAGATCGAGCACGACGTCGTCGTGGAGCAGGGTGGTCGGTGGCGTGAGGGTGATGTCACGAAAATCGAAACCCCGAAGCGACGCGGCGAGCCCGGCAAGGTGCGGGGGGAGCGATTCGGCCTCCTGCAGCGACACAAAAAGCTCGGGCGACGCTTCTTTGAGGAAGTAGCGGGCGCACAATTCGTGGCCGATGATTTCGGTTCCCACCTCGGCCAACACCTGATTGCCCCAGCAGTGATCGCCGTTGTGATGGGTGTTGATGAGCCGACGAGGAGCGGCAGCGCTCGGCGCTACCTCGGTGAAACTCGTCATCATCGCCCGGGTACGGGGAAGGTCGTAGAAGGTGTCGACCACCAATCCGCCGCCGTGGTCGATGTACCCGCTGTTGGATTCGCCGAACTTGGTGCCGTCCTGAAGGCAGGCATAGAGCCGGTGGCCGATCTGCACTCGTTGCATCACGATCAGATCTACCAGCCGGCGCCGTGGCCGGTGCACCTACCGGCCCCGCCCTCGACGACGACGTAGCCGTCGGGGCAGGTTGTGAAGGGGCTGAATAAGGCGAGCGAGGCCGAACCATCCGCTGGCGCCAATGCCCCCGTGAGGTTGACTGCCTCGAAGATCACGTTTGTGAGGTTGGTTTGGGTGAAGTCGGTGCCGATGGCCGAGGTGTATCTGAACACGAACCACCGTGGGAGGCTTGCCGGCATCTGGGCGCCATTTAGCGGGGTGCCGGGGCCGAAGTTGGTGTACTCATCGATCTGGGCGGAGGAGAGGTCGGCATTGGAGAGGTTTGCGAACGAGAACCGCGTACGTCGAAGGTCGGCCTGGGACAGGTTGGTGCCCGACAAGTCGACGTTGCTCACCTCTTGGTTGTGAAGGACGACTGTGGGGCCGACGATGACACTCTCGAAGGCCTGCCAATCCGGCGGCAGTAGAAGGAGGGCCGGATAGAAGCCTGCCGAAGGCGTGACTCGCAGGAAGTTTGCCTGCGACAGATCTACCGCTCCGTTGGCGAAACCCTCAAGCCTGACATCGGTCCAGGTGGACCCGGCGAGGGCGGCACCAGTGAAGTTGCCGCCGATTGTCGAGCCGGTGAAGTCGACGTCGCGAAGGTCGGCGTTTTGAAAATTCCCGTGGAACCAAGTGGTCAATCCGGTGACGTTGCGCATGGTCGCGCCGGTGAGCATCGAGCCCGACAGATTTGCGAATTCAAGGTTGGCGTTGTCGAGGTTGGCCCCGACCATCGAGGTATTCGAGAGGTCGCCGACCCGTGCTCCGCGGAGGTCAGCACCATCGAGATTTGTGCCGGCAACGAGGATGTGACCGTTGTGGAAGAACCAGGGTGGTTGGACTCCGCCTGACGAGGCCCAGGTGATCCCCCCGGACCGCAGACCGGCGAACGTCCTGACGCTTTCGGCGGTGATACTGGCGGTGAAGCGGGCCCCGGTGAGGTCGGTGCTGCGCAGGTCGGCGTTGGTGAGGACGGTGAACTCGCCGACCAAGTAGCCGTTGGCCACAACGACCCCCACCGGCAGCGAGGCTGGCAGCCCGATGAGTGCTCCGGATCGCACGCTCTTGAGATGACCGAAATAGTTCGGTAGGAAGGCCCCGGTGATGTTGGCGCCGTACAAGTCTGCACCGGTGAGGTCGGCGCTCTCGAGGTGCGAGCGCGGACCGACAAAACAGTTCTTGATGAGCTTCCAGCCAGCAGGGAGCGATTCGGGCGGATCGGTGGGAACGAGGAAGGCGTTGCTCGAACCACAGGAAAGTACCCCGTCCAACAGGGCATCGGCCATCTTGGCGAACCGCAGTCGGTGCGGCGTCAGCACGGTGTCGCGAAGATCAGTCCCCTGGAGATCGGCCAAGGCGAACTCTGCTCCGTCGAGGTTGGAGCCGGAAAGGTTGGCGCCGCGCAGGTTGGCGCCAACCAGGTTGAGGCCGGTGTTGAGGGCCACGGTCATGCCCCGAAGGTCGCAGCCGCGGAGGTCGGCATTGGCGTGATCCGTGCCGGGGAGCGGTGCATTGGGCTGGTAGTGCGCCGGATCGCAGACGGCGACGATGTTGGGGCCCGTATCAACGTCGGCGGTGGTGAGGTCGAAAACGGTACCGTTGGCGATGGTCGGATCGGATCGGGTGCCAAAAGCTTCGGCGCGATACGGGGTGGGAGGCGCAGCGATGAGGCGATAGGCGCCGGGGTTGAGGTTGCCGAACTGGAAATCGCCGGACGCATTGGTGGCAGCGATCGCGACGGGGGTGGCGTCGAGGTAAGCGACGACCACCGTGTTCGGAATGGCGTCGTAGCCGTTGGTGATCCGCCCAGTGAGGTTTCGGGGGCTGGGGCTCAATGCCCCGTTCGCATTCGAGATGACGGTGTTGGAATCTACGGAAAACAAGGTGGCGGTGAGGGGACCATCCGCCCCGGTGGCCCAACGGGTGGCATAACCCAGACGTTCAAACTTGAGGGTGTAGGCGCCAACCGGCAGTGAGGCGGCGTCGAACACAAAGACACCGGTGGCGTCGGTGATGCGCGTATCGACGTTGACGTCTCGGGTGATTGCGGTGACGGTCACCGCTTCGAGCGGGAGCGTGCTGTTTTCGTCGGTGACAACGCCATGGATGCCACCCGTCTGAAGGGTGATGTCGGCATCGATAGGAGTGAAGGAGCTCGCAGCGACGGTGATGTTTGAGCGCCAAGTGTTTTGCCCGATACGCAGGTCGTAGAGGCCAGCGCCGATCCCGGAGCGGAAGGTTCCGTCGGCGCCGGTGGCGACGATCATGAGGGGCTCGGTGGTGGTGCCTGCAGCAAAGATCGCGACTTCGATGCCCGCATGCGCAACACCGCTCGCGGTGATCGTGCCGGCGACGCCAGAGGTGAACGCGCAGGAGCCCAGCAGCCACATGCCGCCGAACGCCGCAACGATGAAGACAAGCATCCGTCGCATCATCGGCGGCCCCATCGCAGCCCTACGCGGTGGCGTTTAGGAAGCTCAACGGACCGGGCAAATTTCGCACGATCCAGAAGGCGACGATGAACAAGACGACGCCGTAGCTCACTTTTGGGGTGACGGAGATTTTGGGGAGGCGGTCGCTGCCGAACGACGCCAAGCTCCACCGCAAAAACCCGTAACCCACCGTTGGCAGGAGCAGGAGTAGTAGCAGGTTGTGGTTGAGCATCTTGATGACATTGCCCTGCATGAGCGCATAGACGCCGCGAGTCATGCCGCAGCCGGGGCAGTCGTAGCCGGTAAACGTTTTAAACGGGCAGGGAGGAAAGATTCCCTGCTCGACGTTGGGGTCGTGCATCGCCGTATACACACAGGCGCTCAGCGCAGCACCGCCAACGACAAAGGGCCAGATCCACATCGGGATGACGCCGGTACCTCGGGGCGCGGCCGCGGTTGCAACCGACGGGTGGGCCGGACAGGAGCAGTGCGGGTGGTGCGGCACCGGTGGCGGTGGGTTGACGGCGGGGCCGTGAACAAACGACATTTCCCGAAGGTTACCCCGGTGCCGATGGCGATGCCGCACACCGGCGGAAATTGCGATTTAGGTTCGGTGGGACCGAAATCGGTATGCCCTCCACATGTGCCAGCCCGTAGTGTGTGGCCCGATGCAACCAGGGGGAAGCAATCTCGGCCCGGTAGGGGTGTGGGCGTTCCAATTCTCGGTTTCGGCGTTCGACGAAGCACGGGAGTGGGCCCGCGAAGTAGACCAGCTCGGCTACGGGGCCATCTGGATCCCCGAAGCGGGGGTGCGTGATCCCTTCGTTACCGCTACGGCGCTGCTCGCGGTCACCCAACGAGTGGTGCTGGCGACCGGTATTGCTTCGATCTGGGCGCGGCCGGCGTACACCATGGCCGCCGCCCATCAAAGCCTTGAGGCGGCCTTTCCGGGGCGATTCCTACTCGGCCTTGGTGTGAGTCACGAGCCGGCGGTCAAGGGCTTCTTCCGCACCGAGTACCAAAAGCCGTACACCACGATGGTGGAGTACCTGGCGGCGATGGATCGAGTGGCCATCATGGCCACGCCGGGTCCCAATCAACCGCAGAAGGTGCTGGCGGCGCTGGGCCCGAAGATGCTCGCCTTGGCGGGATCGGCCACAGCCGGTGCCCACCCCTACAACGTCACCCCGGAACACACCGCTGAGGCCCGAGCTATCCTGGGACCCGAGCCGTTCCTCGCCGTCGAGCATGCAGTGTGCCTCACCACAGATGCCCACGTCGCTCGCGCATCGGGCCGTCGTCATCTGTCGATGTATTTGGGACTTCCCAACTACCGGAACAACATCCACCGGCTGGGATTCACGGAGGCCGACACCGAAGACGGAGGCAGTGATCGCCTCGTTGATGCCCTCGTGGCATGGGGGAGCGAAGCGGAAATCGCGGAGAAGGTTGGCGAGCACCACGCCGCCGGGGCCGACCACGTGTGCATTCAGGTGTTGCCTAACCGCGATCAGATCCCTCTCGACGTTTGGCGAGCGTTGGCGCCCGCATTGCTTGATGAGAGCTAAGCGATTGCCCCGGTCTGGGTGGTCCCTCATCGGGGAGGAGCTTCGAGCCGAACGAGTCGGTGTGTCGATTGGCGTGGCCGTTGGTCTGTTGTGGACGCTCTCGCGCGTCTCGATGCCCCGGTTCGTCAAGGAGGCGATCGATCAAGGGATCGCCAAGCAGGACACGGCGGCGCTGGCGCGTTGGACGTCGGCGCTTGCCGTAGCGGCCGTATTGTCGGCGACGTTCACCGGCCTCCGGCGATACTGGGCCTTTCGGGTGAGTCGGCGCGTGGAGTCGAGTCTCCGCGGGCGGTTGTTCGGCCACATCCTGCGACTCGACGCCGGTTTCCTAGATCGTTCGTCCACCGGCGACCTCATGAGCCGCTCGAACGCCGATCTCGCGCAGATACAGAACCTCGTGGTGCTGGTTCCACTCACCATCTCGAACGGCGTCACGGTGGTGGCGATCGTGGCGTTGATGGTCCAAATCGATCCGGTGCTCACCCTGCTCGCGGTGGGGTCCCTGCCGCTCCTTAACTATCTCGGACGACGTTTCGCCCTGCGGCTGCACCCGGCCTCGTTGGTGATTCAAAAGGAATCAGCCGACCTCGCCACGGTGGTCGAAGAGTCTGTCAGCGGCATTCGGGTGGTGAAAGGTCTCGGAGCGGAGGCCGTGCAACGGGGGCGACTGGCCGCCGAAGCGGACGAACTCTACGCCGCCAGCATGAATGCCGCCCGCATACGAGGGCGTTTCCTGCCGGCGATGGACTTGCTCCCGGGCTTGGGGGTGTTGGCCGTCCTGGGGTACGGCGGCACGCAAGTGATCGATGGTCAGCTGAGCCTGGGATCGCTGGTGGCGTTCAATATTTTCATCGGTTTGATGATCTGGCCGCTCCGAATGCTGGGGATGATCATCGCCCAGGCTGGTCGCGCCAAAGCGTCATCGGAACGTGTGCTCGAAGTCCTTGATACGGATCCGGAGATCGTGGATCCCCCTTCGCCGCGAGATCTGCCGGAGCGATCGCCCGAAGGGGACTTGGTCGGCCGAGTGGCCTTCCGGGATCTCACGTTCGCCTACGAGACGATCGGCACCGAGGCCGGCGCCGGCAATGAAGCGCCAATGCCCGTTCTCCGCGGCCTTTCGTTGGTGCTCGAGCCGGGGGAATCCGTGGCACTGGTGGGAGCGACCGGTAGCGGAAAGTCCACGGTTGCTCGGCTGCTCTTGCGGTTCTATGACGCGGATGAAGGCTCGATCGAGATTGACGGAATCGATGTTCGTTCGTTGCGGGTGGGTGAGCTTCGTCGGGCGGTTTCGATTGTGTTTGAGGAGACCTTCCTGTTTTCCGACACCATTGCCGCCAACATCGCGTTCGCCCGATCCGACGCGTGCGAAGCCGAGATCGAGCGAGCAGCCAAACTCGCCGGTGCCCACGAGTTCATCGCGGCGCTTCCTCAGGGTTACGCCACGCCGGTAGGGGAGCGCGGGTTTGCCCTGTCTGGGGGGCAGCGGCAGCGCATTGCCATCGCCCGCGCCATCCTGGCGGATCCCCGCGTGTTGGTGCTCGACGATGCCACGTCGGCGGTCGACCCCACCAAGGAGCACGAGATTCGCGATGCGTTGGCCGAAGTGATGCACCGCCGTACCACCTTGGTGATTGCCCATCGGCCGGCCACCGTGGCGCTTGCCGACAAGGTGGCGCTCTTGCACGACGGCCACATCGTCGCCATTGGCACGCACGACGAACTGCTCGCCACCAACGAGCGTTACCGAACCGTGCTGGCTTCCGAGGCGGTGCTGGCGTCGTGATGATGGAAGGGGCCATCGACCCCAACGACAAACTGAACCGCACGGAGGCCACCCGTCTCATCCGTCGGCTCGCGCCGATGCTTGTTCCCTACCGGCGTGACGTCACGATCGCGCTGGTGCTGGTCGTGGTCTGGACCTCGTCCATTCTGGCCCCCCTCTACCTGGTGCGTTACGGGATCGATTCTGGTATCGGCCAAAGGAACCGCTCGGCGCTCTACATCGCTGTAGGTGGGGTATTGGTGGCGATGGTCGTGGGTTATGCCGTGTCGCGTTCGCTGATCCTGGTCCTGAGCCGAGCAGGGGAAGGTCTCCTGCGCGACCTGCGCACCCGAGTGTTTCACCACCTCACCGACATGTCGATGAGCTTCTTCGACCGATCCAAGGCCGGTGTGCTCGTCTCGCGGATGACGTCTGATGTCGACTCGATGGCCGAGTTGGTGCAGTTCGGGCTCGTTCAGTTGCTGAT
Source organism: Actinomycetes bacterium (assembly GCA_031415655.1). Taxonomy (GTDB): domain Bacteria; phylum Actinomycetota; class Acidimicrobiia; order Acidimicrobiales; family Acidimicrobilacustridaceae; genus JAKOVR01. The sequence goes on along the minus strand of JANOSD010000025.1, from coordinate 14,019 downwards.
GAACATCTTGCTGTTGGTGTTCACCATGGTGTCGCTTGCGTTCGTGTCGTGGCAGCTCTTGCTTCTTTGCCTCATTGCGTTGCCGTTTGTGGTGCTGGCCAGCGTGAAGTTCCAGCGCGACGCCAATGCCGCGTACCTCGGTGTACGCGATCACATCGGTGCCACGCTGTCGAGGTTGCAGGAGGGGATTGCCGGGGTTCGGGTCATTCAGGCGTTCGCTCGCGAAGACGACCAGCTTGCGCGTTTCCACGGGCAGAGCCGAGATCTCCTCGATGCGCACATGAAATCCGTTTGGGTGCAGGCCTGGTACTTGCCGGTTATTGAGCTCGCCGGCTTCGGCACCACCGCGGTCGCGGTGGGCGCGGGTGGCTGGCTCGTGGTGCAGGGCACGGTGTCGCTGGGCGACGTCACCTTCTTTCTGTTGGCTCTCAACAACTTGTTCGAGCCGGTGCAGCAACTCAGCCAGCTCTTTAACACCGTGCAGTCGGCCGGTGCTGGATTGCGCAAGTTGTTTGAGCTGCTCGATACCCCGCCTGATGTGGGCCATCGACCGGGAGCGGTCGACCTTCCTATCTCCGGCATGCTCGTGGTCAACGGGGTTTCGTTTGCCTACGCCGATGGGCCGGCGGTGCTGCGCAACGTGAGTATCGAAGTGCCTCCGGGCGAGAAGCTCGCCTTGGTCGGGCCCACCGGCGCCGGGAAGTCCACGCTCGCCAAGCTCATGGCCCGGTTCTACGATCCCACACAGGGTTCTGTGTCGTTCGGTGGCGTCGACCTACAGGATGCCACTGCCGCGTCATTGCGAGAGAGGATCGTGGTTATTCCCCAGGAGGGTTTCCTGTTCGCCGGATCGATTCGAGACAACGTCCGCATTGCACGGTCCGTCGCCTCCGACCGTGACGTGGATGATGCGCTTCGTTCTGTCGGTGCCTACGACCGCTTCTCTGCGTTGCCCGAAGGTCTCGATACCCCGGTTCGTGATCGCGGAGCGCGTTTATCGGCAGGCGAGCGGCAACTGGTCTCGCTGGCGAGGGCCGCCCTGGTTGACCCGGCCGTGCTGGTGCTCGATGAAGCCACATCGTCGCTTGATCCCGGGACGGAGCAGGCGGTGGAGGCTGCTTTGACGCACCTCATGGAGGGTCGCACTGTGGTCGTGATTGCTCACCGACTCAGCACCTCCGAGCGGGCGGACCGCGTGGGGGTGGTCGCCGATGGCGAGTTGGCCGAACTCGGCTCCCACACCGATTTGGTGGCGGAGGGTGGTCGATACGCTGCGCTTTTTTCTACGTGGTCCGGTGGGGCCGGCGTCCCGACTCGGAAGGCCGTCGACGGTCAGAGCACGAAGCCGCTGGCAATGAGCGACGAGAGCGCGTCGGCAGGAGCCGGTCGAGCGAAGTAGTAGCCCTGAGCGCCACCGCATCCCAGTTTGCGGAGACGGAGCACCTGGTCCTCCGTCTCAACGCCCTCGGCGATAGCACGAAGATCGAGCGTGTGGGCCAAGGCCAGGATCGCCTCCACGATGGTGGAGTCCTCTGGATCGGGCCCGAGTACGTCGACAAAGGAATGGTCGATCTTCAAGATGTCGACGGGGAACCGGCGTAGGTACGATAACGAGGAGTATCCCGTGCCGAAGTCGTCGATGGCGAGCGTTACGCCGATGCGTTTGAGGCGAGCCAGCGTCTCAAGAACCGTCTCCGCATCGTCCATGAGAACGCTTTCGGTGATCTCGAGGCAGAGTCGGTCCGGTGTGAGACCGGTGTCGTCGAGAACGCCGCTCACGAGGTCGGGGAGATTGCTGGCGGTGAGTTGGCGAGCCGACAAGTTCACGTGTACTTGGGGCATGGCCGAGCCAAACTCAAGTTCCCATTCGTGGGCTTGCACACAGGCCTGCGAGAGCACCATGAGGCCGAGCCCAACGATAAGTCCGGTTTCTTCTGCCAACTGGATGAACTCCGCCGGTGCAAGAATCCCTCGATCGGGGTGTCGCCAACGAGCCAAGGCTTCGACGCTGGTCACCCGACCGGTTTTGAGGTCGACGCATGGCTGGTAGTGCACTTCGATAGCCCCCGTCTCGATCCCTACAGTGAGTTGATCGGTGAGGGTGAGCCGCTGGGCGGAACGTCGGCGCATGTTCTCGTCGAAGACCTCGAGCCGGGCTCGTCCGAGGTCTTTGGCGCGGTACATGGCGGCGTCGGCATCACGCAGGATCGCCTCGGCGTGGGCGACCTCGTGGCCGGCCACGCTGCCTGAGGACAATGCGATACCGATGCTCGCGGTGACCGAAACGTCGACACCACCAAGGATGAATGGCTGTCGTTCGATCGTCGCAGAGATTCGATGGGCAGCGGCGATGGCTTGCTGCTCGTCAGGTATGCCCGCACACAGAATGACGAACTCATCCCCGCCGAGGCGGGCGACGAGGTCATTGGGGCGCAGCACCGACGTGATCCGAGCGGCGGCCTCGATCAGCAACTGGTCGCCAGCGGTGTGGCCGAGGGTGTCGTTCACCTGCTTGAAGCGATCGAGATCCACGAAGAGAAGAGCAACTTGATCGTCGGAGGACGAGGTTTCCGCAAGTGCGACGTCGAGCCGCTCGAGGAGGAGGGTTCGATTTGGCAGTCGGGTGAGATCGTCGTGGGTCGCTCGGAAGGCAAGGTCTGCTTGTTGGCGGCGTTGCTCGGTGACGTCACGTCCCACGCCCGAGATCCGGTGAATGGCTCCGTGTTCGTCGATCTCGGCCGTCATGGTCTGCCACACGTGGAACACCTCACCGTCCGCCGACACCATCGTGAGCTCGCCGCTCCAGTTCTCCCCTCGATGGAGTGCTGGCTCAATTTCGCTCCGGAACAGTTCCGCTGATTCCGCGCTGAAGAGGTCGAGATCGCTTACCTGAGAGAGGTCGGAGCCCACCAGACCGAATTGTTCCCGAGCGGCTCGATTCAGATACGACATCCGATCGGTGCGTTGGTCGGCGATACCTACGAAGTCACTGGTGTTCTCGATGATCTGTGCCAGGCGGTGCGATTCCTCCTGTGCCGTGACCAACGGGGTGATGTCTTCGAGCGATCCGACGTAGCCCGTGATCTCGCCGCTGTCGGGATCGACGACGGCCGCTGCTCGCGAGACCACCCAGGCGAGATCTCCGTTGGCTCGGATGAGTCGGTACTGGCCGTGATACGGCTTGTTGTGGGGGAGTAACGAGTACATCTCCTCCCGAACTCGGTCCACGTCGTCGGGGTGGACTCGACGCATCTCGCTCACCTCAGCGATATCGCTGGGCGAGGCATCACTGATCTCATACCACCGGGGGTTGACGTACAGGACGTTTCCCTGCGAATCGGCGCGATAGATGCCCACCGGGATCGACTCGGTGAGCGTGCGGAATCGCTCCTCGCTGGCTCGAAGCGCGTCCTCGACATTTTTGCGTTCGGTGATGTCGGCGAACATCAACGCCACTGCGTAGGGGGTGGAGTCAGTGGTGGCATGGAAGAGGGGTACGGCGTTGGTGAGGCACCAGCGAAGCCGACCATCGAAACCCCACATTCCTAGGATCACCGCGTGCGCCGCTCGGCCATCGCGAAGCGCCCGAATGGAGGGCCGTTCGTCGAGTGGGACGGGTATGCCATGGGTATCGACCACCTCCAATTCGAGGAGGTGCGCGCCGTCGAGCACGCGTCCGGCGTCGACGCCCATGATGCGCGCAGCACTGGCATTGGCAGAGAGGACGCCAGTGAGGTCATGCACGATGAGCCCGTCGTGCATCGACTCGACCACCGCCCGGTACTGAAGTTCACTATCGCGAAGGGCCAACTCGGCCCGTTTTCGTTCATCAATGTCCACCACGATCGAGTGGAAGTGCAGCGGAATCCCTGCGGCATCGCGTTCTACCGTGATGCTGCTCGACACCCAAACTTGCGATCCGTCCTTACGGATGAGGCGTCGTTCCTGTTCGAAATAGTGAAGCGAACCGCTCAGGAGTTCGTCGATGCGGGCGGACAGTGTGGCCCAATCGTCGGGGTGCACGTGCGTAGCTGCGTGCACGCCGGTGGGCTCGTCGGTCGTCGTGTACCCGAGCAGGTCGGCCCACGCCTGGTTGACCGTGAGCAGATCTCCCTCCAATGAGCACACGGTCTGTCCGACGGCGGCCTGGGTGAGCAACGAGGTGTAGCGCTGTTGCTCGGCGGCGCGCTGAGCCTCCACCTCGCGAAGTTCGGTGACATCGTGCATGGTGCCTACGAAGCCGTCGAATTGGCCCGCAGGGTTGTGCACTGGTGCGCCGTGCACAATCACGAATCGCAGCTCGCCGCTCGGGCGAACGATTCGCACCTCCATCTCGATATCGGTGCGCGCCCGGACGGCACCGACGTAGCCGTCCAACATCGCATCCCGGTCGGGAGGATGCAGTAGGTGAGTGAGGGCATCGAGGGCGATCGGGAGCGGGAAATGGCAATCCGTAATCTCGCGCCATCGTGGATTTACGTAGATGATGTTGCCGACGCGGTCGGCACGCAGCATCCCGACCGGCGCATGTTCGGCAAGGTGGCGGAAGTCATCGTTTGGGGGCGCGTCGGTCACGGGTATTGTGGTCGCCCTTTCCGTATCCGCCCGTAGTTCGTCATCGGCCATGGTGTGGAGAACCCGGTCCCCCCGGGGCCATGCAGTGTAGCGAGCATCCCATGACCGCGTGGGTTCGCCGTCGGGAGGCCCATGTGCGCCCAACGGGAGCACCCGGAGAACCCGTGGGCCCGGTGGTCGCATCCGGGGACGTTGATTGTTACTATGGCGGTAGGAGAAATTCCCGCCCACCTCCGGAGGCTTCCATGACGATTTCCGATGAGCTCGATCTCAGCCGCTACAAGCTCGGCTGGAGCGATGAAGAGGACTACGTGTTCAAGCCCAAGAAGGGGCTAGATACCGACATCATCCGGGAGATGTCCTGGATGAAGGGTGAGCCGAAGTGGATGCTCGATGAGCGGCTCAAGTCCTATCAGCACTTCCTGAAGCGGCCGATGCCGAGCTGGGGCGGCGACATGTCGGAGATCTTCTTCGACGACATTTTCTATTACATCAAGCCGACTGATCACCAGGTGAACGATTGGGATGATCTGCCCGACGCAATCAAGGACACCTACGAGAAGCTCGGCATCCCCGAAGCAGAACGTAAGTACCTCGCCGGCGTCACGGCGCAATACGAATCCGAGGTCGTTTTCCACCGCAACCGCGAAGATCTCGAGCAGCAGGGTGTGATCTTTTGTGACATGGATACGGCATTGCGGGAATACCCCGAACTCGTGAAGCAGTACTTCGGCAAGGTGATCCCCAAGAACGACAACAAGTTCTCCGCGCTCAACACTTCGGTTTGGAGCGGTGGTTCGTTCATCTACGTTCCTCCGGACGTGCACGTAGACATGCCCCTGCAGGCGTACTTCCGCATTAACGCGGAGAACATGGGTCAGTTCGAGCGAACCCTAATCATCGCCGACGAGGGCAGTTCGGTGCACTACATCGAAGGTTGCTCAGCGCCGGTCTACACCTCGGACTCCCTGCATTCCGCCGTGGTGGAGATCGTGGTGAAGCCGAGTGCCCGGGTCACCTACACCACCATCCAAAACTGGTCGAACAACGTATTCAACCTGGTCACCAAGCGAGCTCGTGTGGAAGCGGAAGGCCATATGGAGTGGATCGATGGAAACATAGGTTCGAGGCTCACGATGAAGTATCCAGCCGTTTGGTTGGTTGGTCCAAAGGCATCCGGTGAAGTGCTTTCGGTTGCCTACGCCGGTGCTGGCCAGCATCAGGACACCGGATCGAAAATGGTGCACGCGGCACCCGAGACCACCTCGAAGATTGTCTCGAAGTCGATCTCGAAGGACGGGGGGCGCACAAGTTACCGCGGTCTGATTCGCGTGGAGGACGACGCCTACGGGTGTAAGAGCCATGTGCAGTGCGACGCCCTCATTCTCGACGAAGACAGCGTCTCCGACACGTTCCCCTACATGGAGGTTGGCGCCAAGGACGCGATCATCGGGCACGAAGCAACGGTGTCGAAGGTGGCCGACGAACAACTCTTCTACCTTATGAGCCGTGGGCTTTCCGAGGAGCAGGCAATGGGGATGGTCGTCAATGGGTTCATCGAACCGGTCACCCGCACGCTTCCGATGGAGTATGCCGTCGAGTGGTCGCGGCTGATCGAGTTGCAGATGGAAGGTTCCGTCGGCTGACGTCGGGCCGCGGTGACCACGAATGATGGTCCCTGTTGCGGCCGAGGATCCTCACCTACACTTAGGCGATCCCGTCGACGGAGCGGGCGACGAGAACGACTCCACAAAGGGGACAGCACGTGAGCGATCAGGGCGACTTCCGAGGGTCCCGCGAGGAAAAGCGCAAGGAAGAGACCGTGATGTTGAGCGCGGGGCAGCTCGGTGAGATGATGGCGGCGGCGAAGGGTGAACCGGCGTCGGAGCCATCAACGGGCCAGCCAGTCGTTTCTGTCGCACCAGCGGCCCAAACGGAAGCCGGTTCCAAAACCACGATGATCATCGCAGCGGCTGCGGTAGCCGCCGTCGTCGTGTTGCTCGTTCTTTACATGGCGACGAGGTAGACCCCGTTCCGGCGTGGCGACGATTGCGGTTAGGTTGTCCCAGCAGCATCATGGTGATGTGGTTTGTACATGTAATCGAGAAAGGCAGTTTGCGAGCGATGAGCGGCTACTGGATCCAAGTGGTTGAGCCTGGGCATTCACCTCGGGTCGTCACCCTCGTCGGCGACGTTGAGGTTGGTCGGGATTGCGATGGCATCGTGATCGAAGATCCCACGGCTTCCCGCCGTCATTTGCGGCTGGAGCCGTCGGTGGCAGGTCTGATCGTCGAGGACCTCAACAGTGCCAACGGCACGTACATCGATGAAGAACGGATAGTTGAACCCATGATCGTGCAGGCGGGCAACGTTGTGCGGCTGGGCGAGACCAACCTTGTTGTGCATCAGAGCCATGCCACCGAGCAACGTGAAGCGGCAGACTCTGTGCCCGCGGTGACCGGCGGCGAGCGAATCTCGTCCGAGGCTCGCAAGCTTACGCAAGCCTCGCAAAAGCTACATCGGCCAGGGCAATCTGGACGGCCACCGGCAGACAAGCCGAATGCGGTGCGGCTCCCCGTTGAACGGCCACCGATCGACGAGCCTGGCCCCGGCTGAATCGGAACTCGGGAGGAGGTTGTTATGTCCATGCGACAGGACTGCAAATTTTTCGAGAGTCGGACCTACGCCAATGGCGAGACCGTGCGAAAGTGCGACCTTGATCTCGCGCCTGAGGCGCCATGGCGGTGCCCCGTTGACTGCCCGAAGTTCACTCGTCGACTCGCCGATGTGAACTGGACCCACGGCTCGCTGGTCACGCCCCCAACCCCGGAGGAGCCCAAGGGAGAAGGCATCGCCGAGTTGCTCGATGCGGCAGAGAATATTATCAACGCCGCCGGGCCGGAGATTCTGGCCGATCTCGCCCGCGAGCGCCAGAAGGAGGCGGACGCGGAGGAGCGCAGCGCAAAAGGCCTCGGTCGGTTCTTTCGACGATTCCGGAGGGGCTCTTGAGTACCGGAATGGAATTTCTCCTATCCGCGTAGGATATATTAGCGAGGCCATGTCTCGTCTTTCCTCTCTCGTACCGGCGTGGTCCGCGGCCGGCCATTCAGGAGCCGCTGCCGTCCGTCAGACGGAAGCGGTTGTCGCCCTCGTCGATCTTGCGCTTCCATCCGATCAGGGGGAGGCGTGGAGATACAGCGGCATCGGCGACTTTCGCCCCGAAGCTTTTCTGTCGGCTCCGCCCCCCAGCAAACCCGACGAACCGTCCGTTCTGCATGAACCCGACTGGCGAACGCTTCTTTCGGGCGATGGGCCGCCATCCTGCGTGGTCGAACTTCTCGATGGTCGTGTAGTCGGTCTGCACCGGGACCCAGGGGCGAAGGCCAGCGGTCTACGCGTCACCGATGCGCTCGCCGACGATTCAAGTGGAGTATCGAACGATTGGGCTAGCGACCTCGCCGACATTGCGTTACCCGATGCTTTTGCCACCTTCGCGTTGGCTGCGGGTCCGTCGTCGTTGGTGATCGATATCCCTCGCGGCGTCGTCCTCGGCGGTCCAGTTCTGGTGATTCACCGCGGGCACGCTGTCGGAACGGCGTCGGGGGCACACATCACGATCCGGGCAGGCGCCGACAGCGAAGCCACCGTGGTCGAAGTGTACGGCGATACTGGTTCGGATGCGTTTTGCGCCGTGCTGACGGAGGTGCAGGTGGATCAAGCCGCACGGGTGCGTCTCGTGCAGATTCAGGACCGTCCCGACACCACGCAGCAGATTGGCAGCCTTCGCGTTCGGGTCGAACGGGATGCAACGTTCGAGTTGTTCCACGCCGCCACCGGTTCGGCTCGGGCCCGTCATCGCACCGACTGTGTGCTTGCCGGCCGTGGTGCCACGGGCAACATGACGGCGCTCTACTTTGGTGGTCGTGATCAGACTCTTGATTTCCGAACGTTCCAACGACATGACGCGCCCGACACTACGAGCAACCTTCGTTTCACCGGTGCCGTAGACGATCATGCCCGGTCCGTCTATTCGGGGTTGATCCGAATCGAGAAGAACGCCCGGGGAAGCAACGCTTTTCAGACGAACCGAAACCTCAAGCTTTCGCCGGATGCCTGGGCCGATTCCGTGCCGAATCTTGAAATCGAGAACAACGACGTACGGTGCAGTCATGCCACCACCGTGAGCCCGGTTGATATTGATCAGCTCTTTTACTTGGGCAGTCGTGGAGTTCCACCGGAGGTGGCCGAACGATTGATTGTTGAAGGGTTTTTCGCCGACGTGCTCGGCACGTTCCCCTTTCCGGGGTTGCGATCCTGGCTCAGCGCCCGTGTGGCACAACGCCTTGACGAGACAGGAAAATGATGGTTACTGAACGGATCTGCGGCGTCGAAGATGTGCCTACGGGTGAGGCCCGACGTTTCGACCTCGGCAACCTTCGCGTTGCCGTCGTTCGTTGCGGCGACGATTGGTTCGCCGTTGGCGATCGTTGCACCCACCAAGATATTTCGCTCGCCGAAGGCGAGGTGCATGTCGATACTCTCGAGATCGAGTGCTGGAAACACGGATCGTGTTTCTCCCTTGAGACCGGAGTGCCGAGCTCGCTACCAGCTACCCGTGCTGTACCCGTGTACTCCCTCCGCATCGACGGCACCGATGTGCTCATCGAGGTTCCCTGACATGAGCACACTTCGCATCGAAGGGCTCAAAGCCGAGGTTGCCGGTCGTTTGATTCTTCATGGGGTCGACCTCGTTGTGGGCAGCGGCGAGGTGCATGCCGTGATGGGCCCGAATGGTTCCGGAAAGAGCACCCTCAGCCACGTGCTGATGGGGAAGCCGGGGTACACCGTCACGGGCGGATCAGTGATGATCGACGACACCGACCTTCTTGCCCTTCCCACCTGGGAGCGAGCTCAAGCCGGGCTTTTCCTGGCCATGCAGTACCCGATTGAGGTGCCAGGCGTTTCACTCCAGGTGGTCCTGGAAGCGGCCGCGGTGGCAGGGAACCGTGATTCCGGCGCCGTGGGCCGTGCCTTGGCCGATGAGGCGGAGAGGGTCGGGCTCGACCCACGGCTCTTTGACCGGTCGCTCAACGTCGACCTCTCCGGAGGTGAGAAGAAACGAAACGAGACTGTGCAGCTCGCGGTGTTACGACCCAAATTCGCAATCCTCGACGAGCTCGATTCGGGGCTCGATGTGGATGCACTCCGTGCCTGTGCACAGCGGGTGGAGGCGGCGACCAAGGGCGATCTGGGGCTTGGCGTATTGGCGATTACCCACTATCGAAGACTCCTCGACGATCTCCACCCGGATAAAGTTCATGTGTTGGCGCACGGCCGTATCGTCGCCTCTGGCGGCCCCGAGCTAGCCGACGAGCTTGAGGAGTCCGGCTACGCCGGCTACGCGGATTCCTCCTCGGAACCAACCGACGCTGCCAGTCAAAACGTTGCCAGTCAGAGTTTTGCCAGTCAGAACTTTGCCGGTCACCTCGCTGATCCTTTCGCTGATCCCTTGAGCTGAGGCGCCACGGTGCGCAAACAGATCGTCGCGGTGGTCCTCGCAACGTTGCCGGCCGTGTTTTTCGGAATGTGGATTCGGGTGTGGGTTGTGTACAACGATGCCCCATTGTGTGGATCACAGGCGGCCGCGGTGGCGCCGATGTGCCTTGGTCCCTACAGCGATGCTGCCGTGATGGGGGCGCTGTCGGCGGGGGTGTTTCGCGGTCAGGGATTTTCTGATCCCCTTCAACCGTTGGTCTCGGCCTCTCGTGCCACATCGGCCCCCGTCCTCCCACTCGTGCTCGGTGTGGCCGACCTACTCGGCTTTTCGGACCTCCAGTCCAAGCGCGCATTCGCCGGGTTGGTCGGCGCGTTGGGAGCGATGACGGTGGGTGGTGTGGCGATGGCCCTCGATCGCCGTTCACGCGGCGGTCGGCCAGCGGTGGCTGCCGTGAGCGCGGGAATCGTGGCCTTCGCTCCCTTTTGGGTGATCGATGGCGCCATGCTGCGTCCCGAGATCTTGCTCGTCCCCATTGTGGCTCTGTTGCTCTGGAGACTGGTGAGCGCGGGCAACGGCACTTCGACGCGGGCAGCGATCATCGATGGAGTGGTGTTGGCGGGAGCGGTGCTGACACGGGCCGATGGGGTCGTCCTCATGGCTGCTGCACTGGTTGGTTTGGCCTTGCACGTTCAAGGTCGCTCCGGAACCGCGACGATGCTCCGGTCGATTGGCGTGACGGTGGCGACGCTCGCCACCTTCACGTTGCCTTGGTTGCTGTTTAATTTTGTGGCCGGGAGTGGGTTCACCGTGGCGGAACGCGGCGTCTTTGACGCGGCGTCGTACGGCTACGATCAGAACGGGAATTGGGGATCTTTGGTTGGTTTGGGCTGGATGGCCCAAGGATGTCTGCTCGTTCTCGGTGTCACCGGCGCCGTCCGCCGGGCCCAACGGGTGGAGGTGGTGTGGCCATTCGGGCTCTTCGCCTCCGTCTCCATAGCGCTGGTGGCCGTCGTCGGCTTGTCGTCGGGACCGCTCATTTTCCTTGATGTCGCCGCCGTCGTGCTGGCTGGGCCGATGCTGGTCGACGGCGCGCTGGCCGGGTGGCGAGTGGTGTGGCCATATGCCAGCGTTGTCATCGGTCCCGTCTCGCGAGTGTTGCAAGGTTCCCGAAGGCGGCTGCTGATTGGCCTACTTCTGGTCTTTGTGGCCTCCGCCGGCATACGACTCTGGATTGTGAACGTCCAGCGGCCGGTGTGCCCGGTGGGATTCGATATCACGCGGGCCGACCAGTGTTGGGCGTTGGGCGGCGACGCCAGCGTGTTCATCAAGACGGCTCGAGCCGTGAGCAACGGCGACGGCTTCATGTTCGAAGGGCGACAGTCAGCGGCTCATCCACCGATGTTCACACTGGTGCTGGCCGCCGCCGATTTCACCGGAAATAACCGTATCGAGTTCCGTCGCAACCTGATGGCGCTCGTTGGTGCGGGCGGTGTCGTCGTGATCACCGTCATCGCGTATCGACTTGCTCGAACGGCGCGTTTGCCGGCGGTGAGCGCGGCGGCTTGGACGGCGGGCATCGCCGCCGTGTATCCCGCCTTCTGGCTGAGCGAAGCCATGCTCTATTCAGAATCATTGCTCCTGCTGACAGGCAGTGTGGTCCTTCTCATTTCGTTCGAACTTTTCGAACGGCCGTCGGTGTGGTGGGGAGCGGCACTAGGTGGCGCGTTGGGTATCGCCGCGCTCACGCGGGCGGAGGTGATGGTCTTTGCGGTCCCGGTGGGAATCATCTACGTCCTCCAAGGCTGGCGTTCGAGGCGCTGGAAGGCGCACGTCGTGCATATGTTGGTAGCTGCCCTCACCCTCACGGCGGTGCTCTCACCGTGGGTCGCCTACAACAGAAGCCGTTTTAGTAAGCCAGTGGCGATGACCACAACGCCAGGCGCCACGCTCGTCGAGGTCACCTGTGATGAGGTCTTTTATGGTGACCTGCTTGGCTACTACAACCTGGCCTGCCTGCCGGTTCTGATCATGTTGCATCCTGATGAGTCCGTTGCCGACGCTCGCGCCATGGACGTGGCCACGCGATATCTTCGCCGAAACGCCGGTCAGTATCCGGTCCAAGTCGTCGCAGCAACCGCTCGGATGACCGAGTTGTATCGGCCGGCCCAGAACGCGAATTTGTCCGCTCGGTTCGAGGTGCGAGGGTTCGCCGGTAGCTTCAGCGCGGTCTTCGCACACTTGATGATCCTACCCTTCGCGCTTGTAGGGGTTGTGGCGTTGCGCCGGCGGCGGGTTGCACTCGCGCCCTTCGCAGGGGCTGTACTTTCCGTGGTCGTGGCGGTGGCCTTCATTGGGGCGATTGCCCGTATGCGCCTGATGGTCGACATCTCGATCGTGCTGTTGGCAGGCGTTGGGTTGGCGTGGTTGCATCAGTTTCTATGGTCGCCGAAGGACTCCCTCGAGTGACCGGTAGCTCTTCGAGGAGTTCCATCTGGAGCAGGGAAACCCGGCCGGTCGCCGGCGGTTGGAATGACCCGCTGGCTTGGGGTCACGCAACTCACCCGCAGGCTGCCACCAGGTGGCGCGTCTCTTGGCCTGAGGTGCCGACATGAGGAGGATGGCGGGCGCAGTGATGCTTGCCACCCTGCCTGCCGTTTTGCTGGGGGTCGCGGTCCGAGTGTGGGTGGTTTTCAATGACGCCCCCTTGTGCGCGTCTCAAGGTGCCGTTGGGGCCGCCATGTGCATTGGCCCGACCAACGACACAACGGCGATCGGAACGCTCGCCGCCGGGTTAGGGCGCGGGCGCGGGTTCGCCGACCCGATGCAACAACAAACCATCACTCCTCGCGCCACCGCCGCACCAGTCCTTCCGACGGTGCTTGCGGGTGCTGACCTCATGGGTTTCTCGGATCTACAGGCAATGCGGGCGTTTGGCGGCGCGGTCGGGGCACTGGCGGCGGTTGGGGTCGGCGGGGTAGCGCTCGCGTTGGATCGCCGAGCCGGCGCCGTCCGACCTGCCGTCGCAACCGTCGCTGGCGTGGCCGTGGCGATTGCGCCATTCTGGGTGATCGATGCGGTCACGTTGCGACCTGAACTGCTGCTCGTCTCGTTGGTTGCTGCGTTGTTGTGGCGCCTTGCCACCGCCGGAGACGGAAGGTCGATCCGCGCCGCGGCTATCGACGGGGCGCTGATGGGGGTCGTGACACTGACCCGAGCTGATGGCGTGCTCATAGCGGCGGTGTTCCTCTGCGGGATTGTGGTGCACTTCCAACTCCGATCAGGTTCGTGCACGGCGTTTCGGGGGCTCTTGTTGAGGATTGCCACAGCTTCCCTCTTGACCGCGCCGTGGCTCTTGTTCAACGTCCACGCCGGGCACGGCCTTATCGTGTCCGAGCGTGGCGTCTTCGATGCAATACCTTCCAACTTCGATCCGATTGCCGACTGGGGGTCGCTCCCGCTCCTTGGATTGGTGCTACGCGTCGGCCTCTTGTTGTTGGCCGGACTCGGCGTGTTTCGTCGCTGGCAGCGGGGCCAGGTGGTGTGGCCGTTCGGGCTCTTTGTCGCCGTCTCTGGAGCGCTTGTCCTGTTGGTCGGTGTTTCATCCGGACCATTGGTTCCGTTCGACGTCGCCACCGTCGTGCTTTCGGCGTCGGTCGTGGTGGACGTGTTCGAATGGGGCAGTGCCAGACTCAGAGCGCTGTCCGCTGCCTTTCGAATGCGGAGGCCCTGGGCAGTTGTCTCGACCAGGATGACGCTTCTCGCCGGATTGCTGCTCATAGTTCTCTTCAGCGCTGGCGTGCGGCTCTGGATCGTCAACGTGCAGCGTCCCGAGTGTGTAGAACGAGTCGAACCAATCCGAGCCGACCAGTGTTGGCAGCTCGCTGGTGATGCCCAGGTGTTCGTGGCGACGGCGCGTTCGGTGAGCAACGGCGATGGCTTTGTGGTGG
>JANOSD010000024.1:0-12235 GCA_031415655.1 Actinomycetes bacterium | reverse complement strand
CGCCGGCGGTTGCGTCGGCTCCACGTCGGACCGTGGTGACCAGCACGTCAACGCCACGAGCCAGCGCCTCCATCTCGGCGACGGTGGCATGGACCTCGGTCTCGCTCACAAGGTCGGCCTTGGTGAGCACCACGACGGGGACCGCCCCGCTATCCCATGCCAGCGCCAGTGCCCGCTCCACCCGTCCGGCCTTTCGAGGCCGATCAAGACCGAGCACGATCAGGACGAGGTCGATGTCCGCCGCCAGCACCTGTTCTTCACGGCCCAGAGGGTCTCCCCGAGTGAGGGTGCTCCATCGGGGAAGAATGGTGGTGATGACGGGTGGTTCGTAGGAGGTGTCGAGCACCACCCAGTCGCCGGTGGTTGGGACGAGGGCGATGTCCTTGGCGTCGGCGGAGATCTCCGCGGTGACGGTCCGCCAACCATCGGCCGTTACCACCACGGCGTGGGTGACTCCGCTTTGTGCGACCCGTGCCAGTGCATGGTGTGACGCCGGATCGGTGCTGGCGAAAAGCGCCTGCACGCGCGGTGTCCAGCCTGCAGCGACCAGCATCGGTGACAAACCCTCCATGGGTTCAGTGTCGCGCGAGAGACTGTGGATATGACACAAGGAAAACCGGACCTCACAGGCAAGGTCATCGTGATCACCGGAGCCAACGCCGGCATTGGCCGTGAAGCAGCGTGGAAGTTGGCCCGCCTCGGTGCCACCGTGGTGATGGCGGCACGCAACCTCACCAAGGGTGAGGAGGCACTGCGGTACGTCCGCGAGCGAGGTCGGTCGCAACAGGTGGAACTCCTGAAACTGGATCTCGGTTCGCTGGACTCGGTGGACGGTTTCGCCGACGAAGTGCTGGCACGACACGATCGGCTCGACGTGCTGGTGAACAACGCTGGGGCAGTTCTGAGCAGCTTCACCACCACCACTGACGGCTTCGAGGCCACATTCGGGGTCAACCACCTTGGCCATGTGCACCTCACCAACCGACTGCTTGATCGGATGCGGGCATCGGCCCCGGCCCGCATCGTGAACACCGCATCGTTTGCCCATCGACTTGGCACCATGCGATGGAGTGACCTGGAGCATCGGGTCGGATACAACGGCACGATGGCCTACAACCAAAGCAAATTGGCCAACGTCTTGTTCTCCATGGAGGGAGCCAAACGGTGGGCCAAGGACGGCATCACGGTGAACTGTCTGCACCCCGGAGCCGTGCGATCGAGTTTCGGTGGGGCCGACGACACCACGGGAGCCGAGCGGTTCTTGGTGATGTTTGGCAAGCCGTTCATGATCCCGGCCCGATGGGGGGCCCGACCCATTGTGTATCTCGCCGCATCGCCCGAGGTGCAGGAGTCCACCGCCGGCTATTGGGTGGGTGGCTACGTGCCGGGGGTATGGCGGCACAAGCCCAGCAAAGAGGCCAGGGATCCCGCCGCGGCGCGGCGTTTGTGGGAGGTCAGCGCCGCCTTGCTTGCGGAGAAGGGTCGGGGTGAGGAAACCTGAGGCATGGCCTTTCCCGGAGAGAACGAGTTTCGAATCGAACGCAAGGCAGTGCTGGCCACGATGGAAGGTCTCACGGACAAAGAGTTCGAGTCTGCCCCCACGTTGTGTGATGGCTGGGCGCCGCGGGATGTGGGCGCCCACCTGATGGGAATCGACAACGAATTGATGGCCTACGTCCGGGCCTACGGCAACCTCCACAAGGCCCACGCCGACATCATCGCCCGAGCCCGCCAACTGGACCGTGCGGCGTTCATGGTTCGGTTCCGCACGTGGGCCGCGTCGCCGGCACTCGTCGCCCGCACTGCCAGTTGGGGTCTGCTCGGCGACCTGTGTATCCACCACCAAGACATACTGCGCGGGCTCGATCGCAACCGCGCCACGCCCATCGCCGTTCGTGACGCCATCCTTCGGGAAGGCACGTTTCTCGGCGCCAAGAAGCTGCTTTCCTATCGGGTTGAGCCGAACGACGGCGGTCGTGCCATCGGACGCAGAAACGGTCCCGATCACACGGTGCGAGGCACGAGCGAAGCGATCGGCATGTGGCTCACCGGCCGTAAGGGCCTCGAGTCGGAGCTCACCTTCAGTTAGGAGCGTGTCCCAGTAACCATTCGAGAAGCCGAGTCCAAGCGCCGTGTACCAACGCCGTGCACGAACCATGTTGCAATCAGACCCCTACAAAGGGGGGCGCCATCACGTGGTCCGCACAACGGGGGCGCTGAGCGAGCGCTGGTGTTACCCAGCGGTCTGGGAGCGTCCGCGCTGCAGGATTCCCTGTCGTCGGCGTTCCACTTCCGACGGGTCGAGTTGGGTGGCCATCCACTCGTACGAGACACGAGTTTCGAGCGCCCAGGCGTCGTCGGTGCCAAGCAGCGATCCCTCGTCGTAGGTTTGCAACATGCGACGCACACCGGCCTGATCGTTGCCCACGATGTCTGCCGCCAGCGCCCGACAAAAGGGCAGTAGCTCGTCGTGCGGCACAACGTGATTGACGAGGCCCCAAGCGAGCGCAGTGGGGGCATCGAGGTAGTTGCCAGTGACGCTCATCTCCCGTGCCCGGCGAATGCCGATGGCGAGGGGAAGGAGCACCGTGAGACCCCACCCGGGCATCACGCCGACGCGGGCGTGGGTATCGGCGAAGCGAGCATGTTCTGACGCAATGAGCAGGTCGCAGGCCAGTGCCAGTTCGAATCCCCCCGTGACCGCCACGCCATTGATGGCACCAATAACTGGTTTGCGGTGGGGTCGCAGTGGGCCACGTTGTTGCGTCGGCTGGACCAGTTCAACGTTGCCGGCGCCCAGTTGTTTGAGGTCGACCCCGGCGGAGAATGCGGGGTCGGATCCGGTAAGGATGATCACGTCGACGTCGTCGTCGTCGTCGAGGTTGGCCACCGTTTCGGGAAGCAGTCGTTGGAGTTCCTGATTGAGGGCGTTGCGTTGCCGTGGTCGGTTGAGCGTGATCACCGCGACTCGGTCCGCTACTTCGACGAGGAGAACCGCCTCCGCCGGCACTGGGTCGGGGGTCATGTCGGGGGTCATGTCGGGGGTCATGGTACGTCGCGATCGAAGCCGGGTTCGTCGAGTGGAGGGAGAAAGTCGAAGGTGAGGTCGCCCACCCGTACGAGCGTGGACGAAATCCAACCGCCCATGGCCCCGAAATGATCGTCGAGGATCGAGCCGTCGGCCAGCGTCGCTTCGTCGAGTTCGTACGAGCCCTCGTAGCTCACCTCGATGGCGTGTTCGACTTCGTCGAGATCCTCGCCCGGATACACGGTCTCAATGGTGGGGCCGGACCGTTCGAGCCGTTCGGCGCCGATCGCCGCGCTCTGTTTGGGAAGCGCATTGAGCAGCGCCCGGGGATCCGGGATCACGGCCAGGCGTTGCACCCGCAAGACGATCTCGATTTCGATGCGAGGCGGTTCGTCCATTGCCTCGCCGATGTACCAAGTGCGATAGGCGGTCTGGGCCCAGGTCGGCCAGTCGAGAGTGATGTCGGCCTGCACCCGCGGGGGAGACCCTTCACCGGGCAAGCCATAACTCGTCTCCCACGTCATGTCGCCGAGCAAGACGTCGACCTGGAACCGTTCTTCGAACGCTTGGCGTTCGAGCATGGCCCCTTCGAAGGCGTCGCGCAGCGCGCCGATGGCATCGGTGAAGACGTGGTCGAGCATGGACGGCGCAGGCTATCGGCCGGCCGGGTCGCTTCCGGGTTCGGGGCCTATGAGGGTTCGGGGCCTATGAGGGGTCGGGGCTCATGAGGGTTCGGGGCTCATGAGGGCGGTGGCGACCGACAGGCCAAAGTGTTTGTGGCGAAGGGTGGCGATACGGCGACCGGGTTGCACGGCGTCCTTGGCGGCTCCTGCCCCATCGGGACCAAGGAATGCGACCGTGGCATCGAGATCGGCAACAGTAAACGCCAGGCCGAAAAATCCGGCGGGCTCATCACTCGATGGCTCCTCTGGCCCGATGAGTTCGACGATCACTTCGCCCGTACGAAAGAAGGTTTGCAGGAACGGCGCGCCGTATTGGTCGGTTTCCCGGGTGCGAAGGGCGAGCAGTCCGACCGATTCGAGGGCCGCGATAGTGCGTTGCTGATTCGGGGTGAGCAGCACGATGTGGTCGATCGACGTGACGCCGTTGGGGTGGCCGGGCGATTCGTCCGGAACGGGCCCGGCGGCCACCGTGGTGGTGAGCCCATCGAGAAGGCCCCCCTCATGGGTGCTATCCCGCAACGACCATCCGATGATTCGTTTGCCGGCATCGCGGCCAACGAGGTGGATCCGGACCGTGCCCACCGAGCAGACGTTGTTGTCGTCGACGGTGAATCCGGCGGAACGCCACGCCTCGGGTGAATCAGCCACGCTGATCGTGTGAATCGTGGGCCGAAGTGTTGGCGCGGCGTCGTCCGAGGAGAGCATTGTCGCACGCTACTTAGGAGCGTGTCCCCGCAATGCTTCGAGAACCGGAGAGGGGACACGTTCGTAGCCCGCTCAGTAGTAGATCGTCCGGCAGCGATGCCGGGGCTTCGTTTTGCACCGCCGGGATCCGCCTCGTCGCCAGAGCGCAGCGTCGAGGTCGGCGGCATTGATCACCACGCCCAGTGGGCGAAGCTCGGCGATGAGGAGCTCAACTGCGTGAACGCCGGCGGCGCGTATCTCCACTTCCTGGGCTCCGCCTGGTTCAAGCAACTCCCCACGATCGATCCGCTCGCGAAGCGCCCGGTCGAAACGGAGCGCGCCTTCGATGCGAAGCACGTGGGGAACGAGGTTGTCGGCAAAGGCTGTGAGCCGGCCGACATCGGCGAGGGGTCCCGGCGATCCCTCGGAGAAATACCCGTGCGGGAACGCCCGATGCACCTCGGCGGCGGCGAGTTGGGCCCGCTTGAAGAAGCAGACGTCGACGCCGTGATGGTCCGCTCGGTCATCGAAAACGGGGAGCGCGGCGAGGATGGTGGCGAGGGCCACTGCTGATCCCGCCCCGGCGTCGGCCAACAGGAGGAAACGACCGTCG
Organism: Actinomycetes bacterium; assembly: GCA_031415655.1. GTDB lineage: Bacteria > Actinomycetota > Acidimicrobiia > Acidimicrobiales > Acidimicrobilacustridaceae > JAKOVR01. The sequence continues at coordinate 7,227 of JANOSD010000024.1, read as the reverse complement.
AATTGTCGGGTGGTAACGGCGCCGATCTCGCGCAGCGCGGATGCGAAGTGCTCCATCAACGTGGTGATCGGGCCGCCGGAACCATCGTCGGGCTGACCGAGGAGTGCCCGCATTGTGGGCGCGTCGACGGTGGCCAGCGGGTGAGGATCGAGCAGTCCCGCCACCTCGGCTCCTGCGCGCCATGCCGTGGCGACGGTGGTGGCGCCGGAAAGGCCGGGTCGTTTGTGGAGGACGTCATGCCAGCCCGATCCGAAATTGATCGCGGCCAGCGTGAGTACCCACGCCGCCCGCAACTCCGGATCTTCGACATCGCCAACCCACCACGGATCCGTGGATGGCGAACGATCGTCGCCAGCGGAACCGGTGCAACCGTCGAGCAGGGATCCGTCGTCGCGAAGTCGCCGGGCGAACGCCGCCAAGGCCTCCGGGTCGATGGTCACCCATCGGGCGGCGACGGCGACGTCACGAGTGGATCGGCGGACGAGTTCGACGAGGTCCATCCCGAAGATCGTAGGAGGGCGAGCTCAACGGGGGTCGCCAACGGGTTGGTGTCGGCTGGGACGACGTTGAGCAGGGACTCCGGGCGGGGACTCCGGGCGGGGACGGGCCCGATGTTGGGGCGGGCATCATGGTGCCGGGTAACGTCGTCGAACTCGATGCTGTTTCCGACGATCGACTTCGCCGTTTTCTTCCTCGTGGTCTTCACCGGAAGCTGGGTTCTTCGGCCGCGCCTACGGGTGTGGAAGTGGTTCATCCTTCTGTCGAGCTGCGTCTTCTACCTCGACCTGTTTCGAGCGAAGGACGAGCAGTCGTTGCTTTCGCTGACGGTGCCGCTGGTGTCGGGGCTCATTGGCCTGACGGCGCTCGGCTCGTGGCTGCTTGGCGAGTCGATGCCGAAGGAGAATGCCGAAACGCGCCGGCCTCCGGTTCTCACCTTCGTGGCGCCATTCCTGGTGTACGGCGTCGTGCTGTTCGTCGCTTATTGGCTGTATCAGACCTTTCCGCAACCCCGCGACGAGAACTGGCGTTACCTCTATCTGCTGCTCGGGATTGCCTTCACCAACCAGACGTTGGCGAGAGCGGTGTTCGCCTCGCTCGGGGCCGGGCGTTCACGCACCTCGGCGAGTCGATGGCTGGTGCGATTGGGCATCGCCATGAACCTGAGCGTGCTCGGTTTCTTCAAGTATTTCGACTGGGTTGCCGGCATTGTGGCCACCATCGGGCCCCGTTTCGACGCCAAGAACCTGCTGCTCCCGATCGCCATATCGTTCTTCACCTTCCAGGCCATCAGCTACGTCGTGGATGTGGGCCGGGGCGAGCTTCGCCCGATCTCGCAGCTCGACTTCTGCGTGTATCTCACCTTCTTCGCACACCTCGTGGCGGGTCCCATCGTGCGGGTGGGGGAGTTCACTCCGCAGCTAGAGGGCAAAGCCGATCCCCGGTTCGTCCAGTCATCCGAAGCGTTCATGCTCATCTTTCGGGGCATGGTGAAGAAGGTCGTGGTGTCGAGTTATCTCGCTCAACTTGTCGACCCGGTGTTCGACCTTCCTGGCAACCACTCCGGCGGGCAGGTTCTGCTCGCCACCTATGCCTACGCCATTCAGATCTACGCCGACTTTTCCGGGTACACCGACATCGCCATCGGCGTGGCGCTGCTACTGGGCATTCGTTTCCCCCAGAACTTCGATGCCCCGTATCGGAGTCTCTCGGTGCAGGACTTCTGGCGCCGGTGGCACATGACGTTGTCGCGGTGGCTCCGGGACTACCTCTACATACCGCTCGGCGGCAACCGGAAACTCACGATGTTCGGCAAGGAAGTGGGCGAATTTCGAACCTATGTGAACCTGTTCCTCACGATGCTGCTCGGTGGGTTGTGGCATGGGGCCAACCTCACCTTTCTCGTGTGGGGCGCCGGTCACGGGTTGTTCCTCGGCCTGGAGCGTTTCGTGAAGGAACGGTGGGCCTTGCGTGCCAAGCCGATTGGTGTGCCTTTGCCCGTGGTAAAGGTGCTTCAGTGGACACTCACGTTCCATGTTGTGGTGTTCTTGTGGGTGTTCTTCCGCGCCAAGGACTTCAGCAATGCCTTCGACGTGTTTGGTCAGATCTTCGTGTCGAGTGGTTCGGCGTTCACCTTCACCACGTTCTCGCTGGGGATCGTGGCGCTGCTCGTCGGGGCGATGGTGGCGAGTCAGTTCGTGCCGACGCGGATTCCCACCCAAGCCTCGGTACTGTTCGGGCACCTTCCTCCCATCGTGCAGATGATCGGTGTCGCCGGCGCCTTGGTGGCGATCGACGCCTTCGGACCCATCGGCATCTCTCCCTTCATCTATTTCCGTTTCTGATCCTCGCCCTCGCCAAATTCGCCCCTCACACGCATGATCCGCCGCTCCGCCCGTCCCGATCGCCTTGCCGAGGATTCGGGCGCCGATGATCTGCCGACGACGTACCCCGCCTCGTTCGACGCCGAGCGTGCCTATGTTGGCCCCTCGCCGGACATTTTCGGCGGCAAAGGTTGGTGGCACTTGTTGTGGGCGAAGCCGAACAAAGCGGGCACCATGCCCGCTGGGTTCGTATTGGCCATCATGGTTTTCGGCATGGTGGGGGCCATGTTTGTGAACGCCGACGCCACCCTGCGAAAGAGCAACGCCAAGTGCGCCGACTGCTGGCGGCACACCGTGGCCGATGCGGTGGCCTTTTCGAGCGGCCCTCTCAAGCAGCCCCGTAGCTACCTCGACGACCTGCGGGGGGTCGACGTCACCGATGCCGGCAAGGACTCCTCCGACGTTGCCAAACAAGCCGAGGCCGAACGTGCGGCAGAGGGTGCTCCCGCCGCGGCTGCCGGACCGAAACGTCCGGTGCTCCGAAAGCCCACCCCGGAACAGCCGCTCAGCCTTTGGGTGGGAGGAGACTCGATCACCGGCGCCTTTGGTCCTGCTCTGCAGAAGGTGGCGGCCGACACGAAGCTGTTCAAGGCGGTGTCGGATTCCAAGCCATCGTCCGGTCTCACTCGGCCGGACTACTTCAACTGGCCCAAACATCTCTACGACGACGTCGTGAAGGCCCAGAATCCCGACGTGATGGTGATCATGTTCGGCGCCAACGACGCGCAGAACATGCCTATCAAGGGCAACCAGGGTTATGCACGATTCACCAAGGAGTGGCTCGACGAATACCGGCGGCGCGTGGCCGACACGATGGAACTCCTGAAGGACGGGCGAAATCAACGGCTGGTGATTTGGATGGGTGCGCCGGTCATGGGCCCCAACTCCGGTGTAGAGGGCATGGACAAGCTCAACTACATCTACGCCGACGAAGCCAAGAGTCGGCCGTGGATTCTGTACTTCGACACCCCGGCATTCCTGTCCAACCCCGATGGCAGCTACGCCGCCAATCTCCCCAATGCCGAAGGCAAAGTGGAGCTGCAACGAGCCGGCGACAACATCCACCTCAACCAGGCCGGCTCCGATCGAGTGGCGTGGGCCGTGCTCACCCGATTGAGTCGTGAAGTCGACCTATCGGCGGTCACGCTGGCGCAACCGCCGGACATCGTGGCGCCGCCTTCAGTGGTGGAGCGCCCCGTCCTGGCTCGGCCCGCCGGTTGGCCCGAGGGCGCTACCTAAGGCCAACCTCTGCTCCGCTTCGGCGCGCCGGTTGAGCGGTGAGCAGCGAAGTTTTGTCGATGTGTACGTCCGCCAATGCTTCGAGGATTCGGGTTCCGGCCCACCGTTCGGACGCTCACAAAGACATCACCTCGAAAGCTCCTTGGTTGCGGGAGGCGCAGGGCTGCCGGCCAGCCACCGAGTGAGTAACGGGTCAGGGTGGGGCCGAACATCTTGTTCACGGTTTTCCACCGCGCTGCCCGATTCATCGATCAGGAAGGGGCGATCAGGACGGGGCGATCAGGAAGGGGCGATCAGGACGGGGCGGGTGGAGCAGGACTTTGTCGAGGCACCCGACAGGCGGCGGTAGCGCCGGGCATTTTGTGGCGGAAGCGGGCAACCAGTGCGTAACCAGGCCGGGCGATCCAGCTGATCGGCGGCGTGAGCAGGAGCCACCCGATCGGGCGCCACGCCCCACCGGCGGCGATAAGGGCACGCGCTACGGCCTTGTGGCCACGGTGTCGGTGCCCCCACGCGTCGACCCACCAAGCCGCCGTCGACACATCGGCTTCGGTGAGCCCGAGGTCGGCAAGATCCAGAAACTGCCATGGCTCCACCCGCACATCGTCGGGGAGCAGTCGTTCGATCCAGTTGGCGGTGGTGGTACAGAACGCACAGTCGCCGTCGAACACCAGGATCGGTTGCATACCTGTCAGTATGGGAGCCGTTGCGCTGAGCCACAACCCCGCCAGTGCGCAACTCCTTGCCGTAGCTATGACGATCCCTTCCGCACCTCTTCCCGAACCCACCGAGGCAGAATCCACCGACGCTGAACTTGCTGGTGTCGAGCCTGCTGGTTCCCCATCGCCCGAACCAGAGATCGAGGGAACGTCGCGCACAAACGCCCTACTCGGGGGTGCTACCGAAAACGTTGTCGTACGCGAGCGTGATCGCCGGGTAGTTGCCGGTGTGGCTGCCGCCGTGGTGTTGTCACTGATCGTCTTCGCCATCACGCGAGGCGGAAGCGCGGCGACCGATCTTGGTACAAACGCTGGAGGGTCGGTCACCACGATCGCCACCAGCCTCAACACCGAAGGTTTCGGCGAGCGCAGTGGGAACGACCCGCCGGGTACTGATGGCACCGAGCCTTCCGGTTCAACCTCAATTTTCGTTCCGGGATCGCTGCTCGAGCCGAGTTCCACCTTGCCCGCTGCGGTTGGCCTCGGTCCGGGTAGCCCCACCACCCGTGGTCCGACCCTGCCCAGCACCACTCGTCCGGCGCCGGCGACGACGGCCCCCGCCCCGCGCCCGCAACGCGGCCGGGTCATTGCGGCCGACGCCCCGGCGGTGCAGTTCGGCACCAACGTCTACGGCAACATCGGTCCCGACAATGCCAACCCGGCTACCGCTGATCACCGCAGCCTCGTTTACGTCCCCCACGAGGTGTCGGGCACCACGATGGTGATCGACCCGGTCACCAAACAGGTAATCGATACGTTCACGAGTGGCGCCGAAAGTCAACACGTGGTGCCGAGTTTCGATATGACCAAGCTCTATGCCGTCTCGGGTCAGGGCGGCAGGATCACGCCGATCGACCCGGTCACGGGGAAGCCCGAAGCGGCGATCCCGGCACGCGATGCCTACAACCTCTATTTCACGCCTGATGGAGCTGAGGCGATCATCGTGGCCGAAGGGGCGCAGCGGTTGGATTTTGTGGACGCACAAACCTTCGAGCCCCACAGTTCGGTGCAGACGCAGTGTTACGGACTCAACCATCTCGACTACAGCGCCGACTTCTCCTACTTCCTCGCCACCTGTGAGTTTGAGGGGGCGATCATCAAGTTCGATATGGCATCCCGGCGTGTGATCGCCAAGATGAAGATCGACATGACGCCGAGCGGCCGAATTCCCCGCAGGGGTTTCTCGATGCCGCAGGACATCCGCCTATCGAGCGACGGTTCGGTGTTTTTCGTGGCGGACCTCCAAAGCGATGGGCTGTATTTGATCGACGGCGACTCGCTTCGTCAGGTCGGATTCCTTCCCGCCGGTGTGGGAACCCATTCGTTGTATCCCAGTCGGGATGGCAAGCGCATGTACGTCATCAACCGCGGCACCGGCATCATCGGTGGCCCACCCCACGGGGCCGGCTCGGTCAGCGTGCTCGACCCCTACCGGCGAGAGATCATCGAGGATTGGCCTATCCCGGGTGGCGGCAGCCCCGACATGGGCAACGTCACGTGGGATGGCAGCGAGCTTTGGCTAGGCGGCCGATACGACAGCGAGGTCTATGTGTTCGACCTCGTGTGGGGTGGTCTCAAGGATCGAATCCCGGTGGGTACCAACCCGCACGGCCTCACGGTGTGGCCGCAACCGGGTCGGTTCAGTCTTGGCCACACGGGCAATACCCGCTGAGTGCGGCTTGCCTGAACCCAATGAAACGGCGAACTCCGCCGGCTATGTGTGGGCCTGGGCCACAGTTTCGCGAGCGTTCCACCCGGCGCCGTCGGGGCGCAGTCCCACAAACGTGACCGCTGGCGGCCGAATCGAGTGCAGGCACGGTTGTCAGGACGGGTACCGGGCCAGGTCCTTCGCCGCAATGGCAGAGGTACGTCGGCTGCGATGCCGATCGTGTTCCTATCGCCGGTCCTGTATTGACGATTCTCGGTGGCGCTGCGTTGCTTGCGTTTTCGGAGCGGTGGGACTGATTCGAGCGCCGCAACTGGCCGTTCGAGCGGCGGATGGTCGGTGTGTTCGTGCAAAAAGCGGAGAAGCTCCGATCAAGAAAATAGCTCGTTCTGATAGAGGTACTTTCCCTAGACCTAAGCTCTATTAGAAGCAGTTTTATATAAATATTCGCTGATTCTAGGGGGGGATATATGTTCTATGATGGTAGGGTACAGTCGTGGAACAAGGCGAACACCGGGCTGAGTCCGGTACTGACACGGGCACCGTTGCCGAAGCTCATGGCGACGCGATAAATGGTGGGGCCGTCGACGGTGGTTCTGATGGTTCCGGTGATTCCTGGGTCGTCGACGGGGACGATGGTGGCGTGGATTGGTCGGATGCGATTGTGTTCGATGAGGACGGCAATCTGGTTTCGACGGGTCGTTCCTGGGCGGACGTCGGGGCGCAGGATGCGTTGGATACGGCGGCGATGTTGGCGGCGTGGGCCCATGTTCCGCGGGTTGCTCGCGACTCGGTGGCGACGACTCAGCGGCTGGCGACTGGGCTACCGATTCCGAGTTCGCAGCTGGGTCGGCGGCCGACGTCGGGTTGGCAGCTGGGTCGGCAGTCGAGTTCCTGGCCGGGTCCGGGTCCGGTTCTGTTGCCTCGCCCGTGGCGAACGCAGTGACTCGGCCGGCAACGGTGGCCGCAGCCGATTCCGATTCCGCAGCCGATTCCGTTGCGGGCGACGGGGGTGGCGGTGGTGGGGGTGGGTTGGGGTTGTTGGCGGTGTATGGGATTGATGCGGGGCCGGCAGGGTTGGTGGTGTTGGCGGAGTTGGTGGCGGCGTGGACGAGTTTGTGTGAGCCGGATACGTATGCGGGGGTTGATGCGGTGGCGGCGGTGCCGGTGTTGGGGGCGATTGAACGTCAGGTCACGGCGGTGGGGTGTTTGATGGCGGGGC
>JANOSD010000023.1:0-68698 GCA_031415655.1 Actinomycetes bacterium | reverse complement strand
CGCCGATCTACCAGAGGTGGCTCCGCCCGTGAGAACGAACCCGCATGCCCTTTTGCTTGACGTCGACGGAGTCATCGTTCCGTATGGAGCCGCGCCTCGCACCTGGGAAGACTGGCGCTCCGACGGCGAAAGTCAGGAATTGGTGTTCTCCCCTCGCATGATGGAGGAACTGTTGAACCTGCAGGCCGACATCTACTGGCTCACGTCTTGGGAAACGACGGCGAACTCGGTTCTCGGCCCGCTACTTGAGCTACCCGTCTTCCCCGTGCTCGTCCCACGGCCAGACGTTCAAGGCTGGTGGAAGCTCCATGCGGCCGAACATCTGCTCGCATCCACGGAATATCAACGTGTCGCCTGGCTCGATGACGACCTCGATCAGTACCACGACGAGGTTGACGACCTGATGGGGGACCGACTCGATGCGGGTCAGGTTCTGCCCGTCTGCCCAGTGTCGGCGACTGGGCTCACGCCGGCGCACATTGGCGACCTGCGGGCGTACTTCCACCAAGGCTGATGTCAAGGGAAGACACCCGCCGGGTGTAGTCAGAGACGGTTCATTATTTGGCCAGGCTTTACCAAGGCTCGCGAGACCGGGCGGTAAGACACCGGAGATGCTGCGGTAAGCCGGGCGAAACACCCCTCACCGACAGCTGGGTCCCAGTGAGAGGGAGCGCCGATGTGCACCCCGTCACGTTGCGCCACGTGTGCGCGACGCGTCACGCCAGGGAAACGGCGGTGAACCATCACGTCCGTAGGTTGGCCTCGTGAACAGACGCAACTTCCTCCGCAACAGTGGCGCCGCGGCCTTGGGCATGGCTGCCACCGGCTTCACCGCCGGCTCGCTCCTCACCGGTTGCTCATCGAGCGACACCACCTCTACCGGAGCGGGTCCCGGTGGTTCCGCTGCCGCCAAGGGCAACCGACCGGTGAAGCTCGGCTTCATTTCCCTGACCGACTGCGCCGCCTTGGTCATCGCTCTTGAGAAGGGGATGTTCGCCAAGTACGACCTCGATGTCACCCTCGAGAACGGCAAGAGCTGGCCCGGCATCCGCGACAAGTTGTTGAACGGCGAATACGACGGGGCCCATGCCCTGAGCTCGATGCCATTCTCGGTGGCCACAGGCATCAGCAAGATCGAGGGCGACCAAGCCAAGGCCAGAAGCCTTCGTATCGCCATGATTCTGAACCAGAATGGTCAGGCCATCACCCTCGCCAACGACCTCAAGGACGCAGGATACGGCGACCCGAAAAAGGCCGCTGAAGTGATCAAGGCCAAGGGGGCCAAACAGTTCGGCATGACCTTCCCCGGTGGCACCCACGACACGTGGCTGCGCTACTGGATGAAAGCCGGCGGTCTCGATCCCAAGGCCGACGGTCTCGACATCAAGGCCATCCCGCCGCCGGAGATGTTCAACAATCTCAACCAGGAGAACGTGCGGGGCTATTGCGTGGGCGAACCGTGGAACGCACGGGCGGTAGTGAAGGACAAGGGGTTCACCACGTTGGCCACACAAGACCTCTGGAACAACCATCCGGAAAAGGCCCTCGTGGTGAACGAGAAGTTCGCCACCGAGAAGAAGGACGTGCTCAAGGACGTCATGAAGGCAATCCTGGAAGCGTCGAAGTGGCTCGACGATCCGGCCAACCGCCCGGAGGCGGCGAAGATCATCGGGGTCGAGAAATACGTGAACGCCACCCCCGCCGAGATCGAGGGTCGGTTGCTCGGCACGTACGACCTCGGGGCCGGGCTGGGTGAGAAGGTCTTCACCGGCAACCAGATGCAGTTCTACCAGGACGGCAGGGTGAACTTCCCCGACAGGGGTCATTTCGTGTGGTTCATGGCCCAGTACGTGCGGTTCGGTCTGCTCCCCGAGCTGCCCGACACGAAGGCGCTGGTTGACCAGATGATCCTCTCGGACCTGTACGCCGAGGTGGCGACCGGCATGAAGCTGACAATCCCCGATGGCATGAAACCGTTCGAGATCGTGCTCGACAAGGTGACGTTCGATCCAAGCAAACCCCAAGAGGAGGCCAAACGCCCATGACGATCCTGGTGAATCAATCGTCGGAGCGGACGGTCATCGACCTCGATGCTCCCATCGTCGATCCGGCGGCCGCGGTCGGAACAAGTTCTGAACCGCCATCCTGGCTCGGACCGCCGGGCGCGCTATCGACCGGTCCGAGCCGGCTGGCGTCGATCGGCGCATCCGTCGGCTACGGGCTTCTCGGTTTCGCCCTGCTCGGCCTCCTCTGGCAAGTCGTGACGTGGCGGGCCGACAGTCTGCCGGGCCCGATCGACACCCTCGCCACACTGTGGGAACTCCTCCTCGGCGCCTTCAAACCCGACGGTCCCGCCGGCAAAGGCATCGGGCTTCAGCTCCTCGACTCGCTCGGCCGGGTACTGCGAGGGTTCGGCATGGCCGCAGTGGTGGGAGTTCCCTTGGGCTTCCTCATCGGCACCAACCGGGTGCTGTTCCGGATCACCAATCCCGTCATCCAGCTGCTCCGGCCGGTGTCTCCCCTGGCCTGGTTCCCGATCTGGCTCACCATCATGGTGAAGGCCGACCCCGCCGCCGTCTGGGTGATCTTCGTAACGGCGCTGTGGCCCACCGTGATCAACACCGCGGCCGGTGCGTCGTCCGTCCCGGAGTATCAGCGAGACGTCGCACGCGTGTTCACCTTCTCGAAGTGGACCGAGATGCGCGAGATCGTGATCCCCCACTCGGTGCCGTCGGTCATCACCGGGTTGCGGCTTTCGATGGGTGTCGCCTGGATGGTGATCGTGGCCGCCGAGATGCTGTCGGCCGCCAGCGGCATCGGGTTCTTCGTGTGGCAGAGCTACAACGGCCCCGGCCTCAAATACGTCATCAGCGCCATCATCGTGATCGGTGTGATCGGTGTGGCTCTCGACGCCATGTTCCTCGCCATCGGCAAAAAGCTCACCCCAACGGAAGGCCGGTCATGAGCCTCGTCGTCAACAACCTCTGGAAGAGCTATCCCCACGGGAAAGGGGTGCAGCACGTGCTCCGTGACATTTCGCTCACCGTGGAGCCGGGGCAGTTCGTGTCGCTGATCGGGCACTCGGGCTGTGGCAAGAGCACGCTGCTCAACGCCATGGGCGGACTCGTCGTGCCGGAGGGCGGCGGGCTCACCCTCGACGGTGTCCCGATCGCTGCCCCCGGTCCGGATCGGGCCATGGTGTTCCAGAGCTACTCGCTGCTTCCCCGGCTGTCGCTGGTTCGCAACGTGGAGATGGCCGTGAAGTCCGCTCGCCGCGATTGGTCGAGCGAACGCATCACATCGGCCACCGAGCACTACCTCACCGCCGTTGGTCTGTGGGCACACAAGGACAAGAAACCGCACCAGGTGTCGGGTGGCATGCAGCAGCGCTGCGCCGTTGCCCGAGCCTTCGCCGTGGAACCCCGGGCGTTGCTACTCGACGAGCCCTTCGGTGCCCTTGATGCGCTTACCCGTAGCCGGTTGCAAGGTCACCTCGTGGACCTCTGGCAAGGCGACTCCACCACCGAGATGGTCGTGATGGTGACGCACGGCATCGACGAGGCGATCCTCCTCAGCGACAAGATCGTCGTGATGTCGAACCCGCCCGGCCCGTCGATCGTCGACGTCATCGACGTGGAGATACCCCGCCCCCGCGATCGGGTTTCGCTGGCCGACAGCCCCGAGTACAAGGCGGTGCAGGAACGACTGATGGCGCTTCTGCAGCGAGACGAGATCCGCGACGGGGCGGCCGCCGCCTGAGCCGATTTGGCGGTTCTGGCGCCTCGGTCGCCGTTCTGGATGAGATTCCGCCCGTATGCGAGCGGAATCTCATCCAGAACGAACACAGCCGGGGACACAGGTTCAGGTCGGCGGTTCCGGTTGCGGCCGGCGGGTACGGTTCGCGACTATGAGCGACGGCGTTGCGATGGAACTGGCGGGCCACGACCTGACGGTGACCAGCCCGGACAAGGTGTTCTTCGCCGAACGAGGCGACACCAAACTCGACCTCGTGCAGTTCTACTTGTCGGTTGAGGAACCGATCATGCGGAGCATGGGCGACCGGCCGGTACTCCTCCAGCGGTTCCCCGACGGCGCCGGCGGCAACTCGTTCTTCCAGAAGCGGGTGCCGACCAAGCGGCCGAGCTGGCTGCAGACCGCCATCGTCGCCACGCCCAACGGCACCACGTCCGAAGCGCTCGTCATCGGCGACATTGCACATGTGGTGTGGGCGGTGAATCTCGGATGTCTCGGCTTCCATGTGTGGCCGTCCCGGGCCAGCGATATCGACCACGCCGACGAGCTTCGCATCGACCTCGACCCCACCCCTGGCGTCACCTACCAGCAGATCCGGGAAGCGGCGGCGGAGGTGAAGGCCATGCTCGACGAGATCGGAATCGTGGGGCACCCCAAGACCAGCGGCAACAAAGGCTTACATATCTACGTGCGACTCCAGCCGAGGTGGGACTCCTACGCCGTGCGGGCCGCCGCCGTGGCGTTGGCCCGCGCGTTGGAACGGCGACGTCCGGACCTTTTGACGGCGGCGTGGTGGAAGGAAGAACGAGGCCAGCGGGTATTCATTGACTTCAACCAGAACGCTCCGCACAAGACCATCTTCGGCGCGTGGTCGGTGCGGGCGCGACCCGGCGCCCAGGTATCCACGCCGATGCGATGGGACGAGGTCGATCTGCTGCATCCCGATGAGCTCACGATCGCCACGGTTCCGGCGCGGGTGGCCGTCCATGGCGACCCGTGGGCATCGATGGAAACCGATCCGCAGGACATCACCGAGTTGTTGGGGTGGTCCGCGCGAGACATGGCATCGGGGCTCATGGACGCACCGTGGCCGCCGGTGTACCCGAAGCAGCCGAACGAACCGCCGCGGGTGGCCCCGTCTCGCGCCAAGAAGACCTGAACGCTCAGCCCATCAAGGTCAGCCCATGAAGGTCAGCCCATGAAGGTCGGACGACCGATCGGGATGTTCGTGGTCGGTCCCGCGTCGTGGGTCAGTCCCGCGTCGTGGGTCAGTCCCGAGGTCGCGGGTGCGCTCACCGGCGTCTGCGCAGGAGTGGTGGCGGGGAGCGACGCCCAAGCGAGCACGTTGTAGAACCATTCGGCGAGCGTCGGTTCGATCTCGGCGGCGAAGGCGAAGATGTCGGCGTGCCCGGCGGGATAGCCCCGGAGCGTGCAGTCCACCCCGTTGACATTCGTTTCGTCGCAGAACAACTGCGCCCGGCGTAAGGAACCAGGTAGTCGGTGGTTCCGTGCACCATCATCACGGGCGCCTCACCGGCCTGCGCGACACCCATCGGCCCCGCCCCGAGATGGACGACGCGGCTCGAACCCCACGATCCGGTTCGGGTGCCCCGGCCTCGATGTCGTCCAGGTAGGCCGTGTCGAGGGCGGCGATTCTGCCGGCGGACACACCACCGATGGCGATCCGGCTGCCATCGACCCGATACGTACTGGCGTTGGCCCACAGCCCGGCGAGCGCCTGATGGGCGTCGTCCACCGGACGGTTCAGACCGTTCGCCTTGAAGCGAGAGTTGATGCTCATCACGAGGGTGCCATGGCGGGCGCAGCTCGGGTCGACGTAGGCGTCGACCGCATGGGCCTTGTCATTACTCGCCGGTCCGGCACCGTGCATCCAGACGATGACGGGGCGCAGCGGGTCAACGTCGCCGACGGGTTGGCAAATATCGGCCAGCAGGTCCACTCCACCATCGGGAGCGTCGGGGGCCTGGCCGTAGACCACATCGCGGGCGACGTCGACGTCGGTGAACACGCTGTTGCGGTACTTCAGCGGACCCGACACCGCGGGCGACGCGCTGACTGTGGATTCGGCGTAGGCGTTTGGCCCGCCGGCGATGCCCGGCCCAACCATCGGGAAGGCGAGTGCGCTCGCCGCCAAGGCCAGGGCGATTGCCGTCCCGCGACCACGTTCCCGGGAGACGGTGCGACGGCGCCGGGTGGGATCGAGATTGGTGACGGGCGAAGGGGCGGTGGCAGTCAGGGTGGGCGCCGGGGATCGAGCTTGACCATGACAGCAAACGACGGGTCGACGAAGACCCACCAACGCCACACCAAAGCCCCCAACCTTCTGATCCGTAGAGCAAGACACTTCGGGACCGTTTTGGGTGGTCATTGGCTGTCCCGGGACATACCCGCTGACCTGGTCATATTCAAGGGTGGCGTTCTGGTGCGTCACGGTCCGTAACGGCGTTTCCCCGTCCGTGGATTCGCAAGGGGTTCACAAATATGCGGCCAAACACATATCCCATCGACCTACGATTCGAGGGATCAGAAGGGAGACGCGCTCGATGAGCCCACGCACGATGAAGGCCCACGCACCGCGCGCGAAGCGGAAGCCGAAGATGACGCGCCGCCAGCTCCTCGACGAGTCACCCGACGCCGTCGAGCGCCTGCGAGCGCAGCTCGAAGGCGCACCGCAGGCGAAGCTGCGCGCCGACCGAGTGCTCGACGACATCGACGAGCGCGCCGCGACGTTGAAGATGCTCCGCAACGTCCACGACCTCACCCAGGTTGACATCGCGCACGCCACCGGGATGAGTCAGGCCGAGATCTCGCGCATCGAGCAACGGTCCGACATCTTGCTGTCGACCCTCCGCAAGGTCGTCGAGTCGACCGGTGGTGAGCTTCAGCTCGTGGTGCGCTACCCGGCCGCCATAGCGGTTGCCCTTGTCTTGGCTCGCTAGATGGCGAATCGCGCAACGCTTTGAGGCGCCCGCTTGAACGGGTTCGGATCAGTCGAACGCTAGATAGCGAATAAACGCTGATCGAGAGTGACGGTGACGCTGGTTCTATCGGGTCGGCGTCACGCGAGTCCGGGTCCCTGGAAGAACCATCCACTGTTGTTCGTACGCAGGTCGAGTCCGAGCGCGGACAGTCTCCCGCTGAGGCTCTCGCCACCTGGGAGCGTGTCCCAGCAACCATTCGACGGCTTCCGGCCAGCTTCGATTCTCGCGGCGTCCTCCGTCTCACCGCCCAAAACAGGGGGCTTTCGACGTGACGTCCTTGCGAGAGTCCGAACCGTGGCGCGGAATCCGCGTCTCGAAGCGTTACTGGGACACGCTCCTAAAAAGTCCTGGTACGAGGACCCTAGGACGCCAACGCAGATTCGCCGAACCTCCGACCGTGCATCCCTTCATCGCCGGCGTCGAGGAGAGCATCCCTGACGGCTTCAACGGCTGCATCAATTTGTTCGTTCGTGGCCGCGGTGACGATCGCAGGTGCTGATCGCCTCGAACGCGTTCCTTGCCGCTCGACGATCTCCATAAGACGATCGACCTTGGCGTGAAGACTCGCATCTTCAGGATCGAGTTCTGCCTTAGGCAGAGACGTCGATGCGCTCCCGAAGAACTTCCACAACTCATTCCGCCCATCGGACTTCGAGACCGTTGCACTGATGAAGTCCCCCATCTTCTGAATCTCGGCGTTGAGCTCGTACATGGGAGCCGGATCGTACTTATGCGTATTGAGTGTGCCGCTATCGAATGGAAGCGAGTCGAACCCATCCCGTACCAAGCAGACGGGCTTGTCGAGCGCCGATCGCATGCCCAGTTCGAGAAAGACGTTGGGGTTCAACCCCGATAGGTCAGCAAGAACAAGGTCAGCGTCGTGAAGGTCGTTGATTATTGCGGCCTGGATGTTCTCCGTGCCCGTGCGAGATGGACTCAACGGGGTCATGCCCGCACCGACAATCGCGGGAGATATCACCGCTGAGTAGATCTTCGTGAAGTGGTCCGCCCGTTCCGAGTACCGTCCGAGGAGGTGCTTGGGTACTGAAATCGGCATGATGACGAAGCAGGTGGGTGACTCACTGGTCATGGTGGGGTCCCATCGTGTCCTTGCTGGCGGCAGCGTGGTGGACAACCTCAGACAGGTGTCGCCGTGCAGGTCTCATGATCTGAGGTGATGAGGTCGTCTGACGGCGCAGTCAGGTGGCTCGACATCAGATGAGCGGCGTCGCCGGGAGCACGGTGATCCCGAAGCGATCCTCGGCGGCCTCGACGACGTCGTCGGGGATCGGGCTCGCGGTCACGGTGAGGAAAGCGTCGGGGTCGAGGCCCGGCTTGCCGAAGATCGCGAGCGCGTGCAGGTCGCCGTCGACGCTGTGGCGTGTGGAGTACCAGACCCCAGCGAAACCAGCGTCGAAGAACGCAGCTGCCCACAGGTGGCACCGGTCGTAGTCACCGCCGGCCCAGATCTCGGCGTCGAGGTGCCATCGCCCGACGATCGATCGGTCAGGTCGGCGACCCGCAGCGACGAATGGAGCTGCAACTTCGTCAGCACCTGCTGATCAACGAGCGAACGGGTGACGATACGCAGTCGACCGAACTTCTCGAGGTACGCGCCGACAGGGTTGCCGGCGAGGTAGCACGTCCCGAACGCGGCGCCTGCGGGCGGATCGAACCGGCAGTCCCGATCCGTGCAGAACCACTCGGCGGCATGGCGGACGTGATGCAGCCGGCTGTAGGGGTAGTCCGGGCTGAGGGTCTTGGCCGGGAAGCTCCCGAGGTCCGCGGGATCCGATGGCGGGAGCGCGACGGTCATGCCGCGAGATCACGGGCGGCATGACGCGCCACGGCCACGACCCGATCCGGTTCCTTGCCAGACACCAACCACTCCTCGGGCGTCATGCCCAACTCCGGTTGGTCGGTTCGCGCCCAAGACGCCACGAGATGCGATTCGACGTCATCGAGCTGCGCCCGGAACGCCTCGACCACGTCCGCTACGGCCGGCCGGACACGTTGTGCCGCGAGGTCGAATTGCCACACCGGGAACAACGTCGTGCCCCGACCGGGCAGTCCGATCACCGAACCGCTGCGGACCCGCTTATACAACGCCTGCCGGCTGATGCCGAGGAACTCGCGAACTGTCTCGGTGTCCCACACGTCGCCGACCTGCTGGCGCCACAACACCGGGGCGACAGCGGCTTCCGCCGCCTGGCGACCGAGCCGATGAGCCTCCTCCTCGTCGATCGCGTCGACGAGATCGCTGTGCTTGTGCATCAGCTCGAACAGGCGGTGCCTGAACGCCTCAACCAGGGTTGCTTCGACGTCTGCCATGGCTCCACCGTAAACCCGTCAACCGTACCCGTCAACCCGTCAACTGGCCACTGCTTCGGTGGCGGCCGAGTAACCGTTGCCTTCGGGGTTGGAAATCCTACGCCCGGAATTTCACTCAGGTCGTTCGACTTGCCAGCTGGTGGATAGCCGGCGCGGACTATCACCATTGCGGAGCCTGGTTCGGGGGACTAGCCCACAACGACAGGCGAGAGTTGAACGTTGTCGGACAAACCGGTCGGGGATCCAGAAGAAGAAGCGCAGCCATGGTCGTTCACCAAGGCCATCGGACCGAACGCTGAGACGCGTTCGATCTCCGAGAACGTGGCTCGCCGTGCGTGGATCGCTGCCGGAGGCCGATGCACGATCTGCGACAAGAACCTGCCTCTTGACGAGAGAACCCGGCAGGCCATCCTGATCGTACAGCTCGCACACATCGTCGGCTGGTCCACCGCGGCGTTATGGAGAACTCCGCATAACGCCGCCCTCGATCAACGCATCGCCACCCGCTACAAACTCGCCAACCTCGACCTGGCCGAGACCGCTGCGTACCTCAAGCACCACCTCGCCCTCGCCGGCCGCCTCGAAGCACCCTTCAGCGACGACGCAGCCGCCAAGACTCCACCGCGCCGCCAACGGGCTACCCCGCCAACTCAACAACGCCGCCATCGCTGCCCTCATCGCCGCCGCGCAGACCGGCGCTGAACTCGTCGACGACGCAGCCGCCAAGAAAGCCGCCGCCGAACTCACCCGAGACTGACATGTCGCCCGCCACCACCATCAACCTCAACAACGAGACTTCCGCACACGACGATGAGGCGACGACCACCTGTCCCGTCTGTGTCATCGCGTTCACACCCGAAGACCGCCAACGCTTCTGCTCAACCCGTTGTCGATAGGCCGCGTGGCGACGCCCGACGCAACGCGCCGATCGCTCCGGTCGTCGCCAAGTCCGACACCGTCTACCAGTGCCCCGACTGCGACACCCGCTACTTCGGCGACCAACTCACGAACGCCACCACGAAACAAAAACCCGCAAACCCGCCTCCCCACACCGACGACCGTGACCGAACCATCACCACTCAAACATGCCACGCCATGTTCAAGAACCGTGGCCGGCAAGACCCGGGCACATCGAGGTTCGCGATGAGCTTGGGGGAACCTTCGACACATCGTCGGGGTGCAGCGGTGAACCAACGGTTGTCGTGAACAAGTAATCGTGCTCCTCCCAGGCTGGGCCGAGGAAAAGCCTCTCGCCGATCTGCTCCTTGCGGTGGACGCGCAGCGCTTCGAGCGTCGTCCGGTCGACCGACACTACGCGCCGGCTTTTTGCTGTCTTGGCGCTTCGGTGATGACCTCGTAGCCGACCGTCGAGTGCGTGCGACGCACTGCCACCGTGCACTGGGTGAAGTTGATGTCGGCCCACTTGAGGCCGAGCACCTCCCCGCGGCGTAGCCCGGTCGAGATCAACAGGACCCATCGCGCAGACAGGCGATCGTCGGCCACCGATTCGACGAACGTGCGGGCCTCTTGCGGGTTCCAGGCCTTCATCTCGGTGTGCCTCGTTCGGGGCGGGTCGACGAGGTCGACGGGGTTCTTCGTGAGTAGACCCCAGCGGACGGCGTCGTTGATGGCGTGCTTGAAGATGCGATGGACGTAGTTGACGGTCTTGGCCGACAGGCCCTTCGGCGTCTTACCTGGGCACGAGCCGTTCTCCATCAGGTCGGCATAGAGCCCGGAGATTTGGTGGGGTTTGAGATTCACGAGTTTGACCTTGCCGAGGTTGGCCACGACGTGATGGGTGAGCATGCTCGTGTAGCTCTCGTGGGTCTTCGCCCGGATCGTCGGCTTCATGCCGCAGAGCCACTGCTCGCAGAATTCGCCGACGGTCAGTTGGCCTGAGTCGGCCCAGCTGCCGGTGCGCACTCGCTCGAGCACCTCGGTGAGCGCGTCCTGCGCGTCCTTCTTCGTGCGGAAGCCGCCGATCGAAATCGGCGGTCCTGTAGTTGTACGCAGGGCCAGTGACACGCAGGGTCCGACGATCGCACGCGAGCGTCGCTTCCGCGGACGAGCAAGGGATGAGCAAGCGCCTTCGAGAGAAGCAGATGCCGGTTCGAAAACTGGCCGTGACCTGGGACAACAGCGTGCTCGGAGGGACTCGAACCCCCAACCTTCTGATCCGTAGTCGGTCCCGAAGGGTCTCGTTTGTGGTGCCGACTGCCGTCGAAGCACTTCAGGGGGAGCGAGGTCCTCCTGGTGCTGCCGAACCCCGCCAATGACGCCCAGTGGAGTGCCAAACGCAGGTCGACCAGCCAGCGAACTGATTGAATCGGCCGGGACGCGGCCGAGCAGTCCTTGGGACCCCTTCCGGCCCACCACCGGAGGAGGGACTTGCTGCCCGACCTGTCGGGAGCCGATCACCGGGGCCGCGCCGACTGCGAAAGGTCAATCGGATTCCCACACGCGGAACGCATGGAGAAGCTCACCAAGGTTGAGTGGCCCGCCGGCGGCGCGAAACACGTTCGAGTCGACCTGCATCGAGTACCAGTCATCCTCGGAACGGTGCACCCGTTGAGCGACAAAGTCGACGTCCTCGAGGCGCGTGTGCACGAGATCGATCGTCACCGACCAACCCGGGTTGTCCAGCGTCTCGATCTTGATGCCGTACTGGTGCTCCCAATCTCCGTCGCACTCCCCGACGTACCACGCTTGCAGCCAAGTCCACACGTCTGAACGTCGCTCATCGAACATCCACGGTACGGCCGTCTGGTGCCGGTCACCATCGGTGGGGTCGACGTCAGGCATGGGCAGAGTGTTGCGCAACGAGCGGATTCAGGCCCTTCCAATTGGGATCCACCCGAGGCGGCGACTTGGGGAGCAGGCGTCCCGGCAATCCGTCAGCTTCCTGGTCGGAGCAGGCCCGACCCGATGTAGGTGATGCCGGACTTACACTCCGGATCGTGCGCGGTGAACGCCACGTAGTCGGGCGCGATGGGAGGTCTGGATCGGTGTCGCTCGTGACGGTGGTTGGATCGAGCTGGTTTCGGCTGGCGTGAACCAACCGAGCGGGTCGATCACCACGAACACCGAACCGCTGTTGTTACAGATGTTGATCATCCCGTCGGCACCGAGCTTGACCACCACCAGATTCGCCTTGATGGCACCGCCGGCCACGTTGAGGTTCGACGAGTTCGGGGAGCGGCGGGCCCGACGGTCTCACCGTGAGGTGGGTCGCGGTGGTAGCTCCGGTCGCGGTGATATTCGCAACGACGGCGCCGACACCATTGGCGGGGACGCCACCCCGTCCCACGACTGCAAGATCACCGGTGTCCTGTGGACCGAACGGCCCAGAACCGGCATGAATGCCCTCGATCGTGCGGTGGCCCAGCCGGGTATCGAGCAGCCGGGCGGGGGTGGCACCCACGAACCCTTGCCCGGCGGGCGGCTCGGGACAAACGGCGGCCGGAGCACCCGACGGTGCGGCTTGGCCCGGATGACCCACGGCCGATGCGGGCACGGCCGAACACACGAGCGACAGGCTCAACAGGCTGAACGCCGGGACAGGGACAGCGGGCGGTCGGTCGGGCGACCGACCATGGCGGGACGACGCGGGGGAGCGCACGGGGGGTTGCCTTCGTGTCATGCTCCGCGTCCCTGCTTCCACCGCATCCGCCGTAGGAGATCCCACAAATCCGAACCCCAACCGCCAAGGTCCGACACAAAGACAACGACCGGCCGTACGTAGTGGGAACCAATCGTGGGGGCGCCGGTTGTGCGAGTTACTCGCCCGGTTCGAAACGGACACGGCAGCCGGCGAGGTCACGTACGTCACCCGGAACCACGACGTGTTCGGCGATCAGCGCTCCGTTCACCGACGTGCCGTTCGTAGACCCGAGGTCGGTCAACACAAACGATGCACCACGTTGGCGGATCACCGCATGGCGACGGCTGAGGTTTCCCT
Source organism: Actinomycetes bacterium (assembly GCA_031415655.1). Taxonomy (GTDB): domain Bacteria; phylum Actinomycetota; class Acidimicrobiia; order Acidimicrobiales; family Acidimicrobilacustridaceae; genus JAKOVR01. The sequence goes on along the minus strand of JANOSD010000023.1, from coordinate 55,654 downwards.
CGTCGATCAAACCGAGTATCTGGCACTGCGCCCAATCGTGGTGGGTTGACGACCGAGCTCGAAATGATCGCCGCTGGGAAGCACCAACATGGCCGAAACATCACCGGCCCCGACGATCCGCAACGTCTCCGGTTCGATGCTCGCCGTCTCGCTCCCTCGTCCGCCCCGCCTCCTCCCCCTGGTAGTTCGTCCCATAACGAGGGCCGCTGGTTGAGGATCGCCACTTCGAGCGCTGGCAACTCCGGGCCGGGGTCGATGGCGAGGGCATCGAGGAGGGGATCGAGGAGGTGGTCGCTGGTGGCCCGGTGAGCCTCTAACGCCTCGGCCTGCCGACGGGCTTGGTAGAGCGCAATCATGTGGAGGGCGCGGAGCCGCTGGCGAAACGGATGGGCGTGCACGAGCGTGGCGAGCTCGCGCGTGAGTTCGCCGTCGCGTCGGCACCGCAACCGCGCTTCCCTACGGTCTTCGAGGGTGGCCAGGTGCAGTTCTTCCAATCGCGCCGCCAAGTGACGAGCCCGATCGCCATGCAGGTCGGCGCCCGGCTGACCCCGCGAAATCATGAGCGCCTCATCGAACAGGGTGATGGCGGTTTCGAAATCCCCCGCTCGGCTCGACGCCCGACCCAAAGTGACCAAACGCTCGAACTGGCACACGTCGATCGCGGTGGGCTCCGCCCGGAGCCGGTGCCCGCCCGGCACCGTCTCGATCAACGCTTAGACCTCCGTTCCGGCGCACAGAACCTTTCGGAGGTTCGAGACATACAAATGGACGGTGGCGATGGCCCGATCGGGAGGATTCTTCGCCCACGGCCATCGATCAGCGCTGCGACCGACACCGGCCGGTTCGCGTCGTGGAGGAGAAGGGCCAGCACCGATCGTTGTCTTGGCCCGCCGAGCGCGAGTTCCGTGTCGCCATCGATCAACACCAACGGACCCAGCAATCCGAACCTCACTCGCTCCTCCTTGCAATCGCCGCCGGATCGCACCGTAGTTGCGACCCGTCGGCGGGTATCCGGCGAAGGGCATCCCTCGCTATCTTTGGCGCCCCCTTTGAGAAACGGAACAACCGTGACCACCTTTGACGTAACACCGATGAGCCGAGCATTGGGCGCCGAAGTCCGAGGCGTCGACCTGAACACCGTCAGCGACGCCGATATCGAGCAAATACGGGCGCTGCTCCTCGAACACCTGGTCCTGTTCTTCCCCGGCCAGGCGATCACCCTCGATGCTCATGTGGCCCTCGGCCGCCGGTTCGGCAACCTCGAGATCAACCCCAACCTGCCCGGCCCGGCGGGCGCCCCCCCGGAAGTTGTCGAGCTCAAAGCCAGCTTCGGGGGGATCGCCGACGAGTGGCACACCGACGTGACGTTTCTTCCCCAGCCTTCGGTGCTGTCCATTTTGAACTACGTGACTGGGCCGGCTCTGGGCGGCGACACCATGTGGTCGAATCAGTTCCTGGCCTTCAGCGAATTGAGCCTCCCGATGCAAGAACTCCTGCGCGGGCTCTCTGCTCTCCACGACGCCACGCCGCACGGAAAGCCCGAGATGACCGCGATCCATCCGGTGGTGCGAACCCATCCCGAATCGGGTCGCGAGGCACTGTTCGTGAACGAGCACTTCACGCGACGCATCGTGGAGATGAGCTACGCCGAAAGCCAGATGCTGCTCGATCATCTCCGTCAGTGGTCGAGCCAGGCACGTTTCACGGTCCGTTACCGCTGGACGCCGGGCACCATCGCAATGTGGGACAACCGGTGCACGCAGCACTTCGTCGTGAACGACTTCGACGGCGAGCGGATCATCCAGCGAGTCACCGTCCTCGGCGACGTCCCGACCGGACCGGGCCCTCGCTGGGAGCCGTTCGTGAGCGCTCAGATCGGTGCTGCGTCAATCCACGATCGCCCTCTGGACCGGCACCTCGCCTCCGCTCGGTCGTTGGTCTCGCCCTGAGAGACCAACGAGACGATCCGCGGCAGGCGAGATTGGGTGTGAGACAGGGCAGCGGGCAACGGAGGGGTCGACGTGCACGTGCAGGATTCCCGCCGAGCCACTTCCCGATGGCGCCGCGAAGTATCGGGCAGGGCCCTATCGGGCGTCCATCTTCATGCGCTCGATGAGCTGGTCGTCAAGGGCACGCAAGTAGTCGTAGCCGAATTCGCTTCGCTCCAGGCCCTCGACCAGCGACTCGGGAAGATCGGGGGCGTGATGCGGTGACCATGAGGCCGCAGCGAGAGCAATGGTAGCGACGGTGTCTACGTCGCCGCCGAAGGCGACGCATCGGTGCAATAGCTGCTTGAGCGAGGTGGACTGTGCCGTGGCGGTGATCGCTGCGTGTACGCAGTCCATGCCGCGCATGCTGACGTTGCCTTTCCACGGCTGTTCCCAGGGTCCACGCACGTGCTGGGCAACGAAGTCGGCAAGGTCGTCGGGTGTTCCATCGCGTCGGGCGAAGTGGTGGACCATGAGGGCAGCCGCCTGCGCGGACGCCACGCCGCCTTCGGTGTCGTGGGTGACGCGGGCTTGGATCTCGGCCCGTGCGAGCACGGCGCCGATGTCTGGGTGAAGTCCGACCGGTCCGGCACGCATCGCCGCCCCGCTGCGATCGCTGGTTGGCCGAATCCTGGCGCAGAAGTCCTCAGCGTTGTCCACGCTTCTGAGGAATCGGTAGAAGCGTGGCGCGTAGCCGGTGCGAGGATCACGATGAAACGCTCTGACGAAGTGCTCCGCGATCAACTCCGGTGTCCATGGATCGTTGGAGAGGATCGCTTCGGTGATGGCAATCGTCATCTGGGTATCGTCGGTGTACCGACCGCCACCCGACAGCGTGAGCGCGGGCCGGCGGTGCCGGTCGACACGGTTGAAGGCGCGGACGTAGATCGGGTTGCGGAACTCGAAGCCCGCACCGTAGGCATCGCCGACCGCCAGCTCGACGAGCACCTCAAACCCTCGATTGTCCTGGCCGGAGCATTGCGGGGTGGAGCAACGCGGCGTTGCCGCGCCGGTAGAGCTGTGCCGGGCGTCCACCTTGGCGTGTGGTGGATTCGCCGGTCGGCTCAACGAACCCGGGTGTGCCCGTGACCTTGCGGTGGAAGTTCCGGGGGTCGAGCTCGGTTCCCCACACCGCCTCGTAGACTTGGCGGAGTTCGTTAATGGTGAACTCCTCCGGGCAAAACGCCGTTGCGAGTGGCGAATACTCGACCTTGGCTCGGGCCCGCTCCACGCCGTCGGCGAGGATCTGGTGATGGTCGAACGCCAGCTTGCGGGGCGTGGCCAACAGGGGAGCGGTCGGCATCCTGCGAGCCGCCGCTGCGTCCGATCCGGCTACTGGCGTACCGAGATCGGGCACGAGGGCCAAGTACGCCACCGCGAGAACCCGGCCGCGTGGGTCGCGGTTCGGGCGCCCATAGGTACCGAGTTGCTCGAGGTGCACACGCAGGTCGACGACGCCTGTCTCTTCCGCCAGTTCGCGTTCAGCGGCATCGAGTAGGTCCTCGGTCGGCAGGACGAAGCCACCCGGTAACGCCAGTCGTCCCTTGAACGGCTCGACGCCTCGATTGATGAGGAGAACCTGTAGCTGCCCGTCAAGAACGGTGAGGACGACGAGGTCGACAGCGACAGAAAACGGAACCGGCTTCACGCTCACCACGATAATCGTCATCTTGACGAGAAGTCCAGAAGGAGTTATCGTCTGTATGACGACAAGGAGGTCCGATCATGGCGGACATCACGAGGTACCCGTTCTTCCACCACCTCAGGGCCGACACGACGGCCTACGTGCAGCACCTTCACAACGGTCGCGTGAAACATGCCGGCCCGGGTCTCGCGTTCTGGTTCCGGCCGCGCACGGCGGCACTGGCCGAGGTTCCCCTCGATGACCGTGACCAGGCCCTGCTCTTCCACGCGCGTACGGCGGACTTCCAGGACGTCACCGTGCAGGCAACGGTCAACTACCGGGTCACCGATCCAGCGCTCGCGGCGACGAGGATCGACTTCGGCATCGCCCCCGAGACGGGCCATTGGAACGCGACGCCGTTGGAGACCTTGGGTGGCCTCCTGACCGAGCTGGCCCAACAGCCGGCGCTCGAGCAGCTCGCCGGCATGGGGATGGCTGAGGCACTTGCCCATGGGATCGAACCGGTCCGTCACCGGGTTGCCAGAGCGCTCGCAGATGACGTGCGCCTTGCCGAGCGCGGCCTCGCCGTGACCGATGTCCGAGTGGTGGCGATCCGCACCGACCCCGAACTCGAGCGAGCACTGCAGACTGACACCCGTGAGCGAGTCCAACAGCAAGCCGATCGAGCCACGTTCGAGCGTCGCGCTCTGGCGGTCGAGAGCGAACGGGCCATCGCCGAGAACGAGCTGAAGAACCAGATCGAGCTGGCGCGCCGAGAAGAGGACCTGGTCACCCAACGCGGGCAGAACGAGCGCCAGCGTGCCACCGAGAAGGCGGCGGCCGATCGGATCACGACGGAGGCGGCTGCCGAGCAGCGGCACCTCATCGCCGACGCGACCGCCTACACCACCCGCCTGGTCGGCCAGGCCGAGGCCGACGCCGAAGCCGCCAAGCTGGCGGCGTACCGTGAACTCGAGTACGACACCCTCCTCGGCCTTGCCCTCAAGGAACTCGCCGGGAACCTGCCGAACATCGGCAACCTCACGGTCACGCCCGATCTGCTCACCCCGGTACTTGCCCGGTTCGCGAACCCTCATCCCACCCCGGGCCCCGGACGTGAGGAGGCGGCGTGACCCTTCAACCCCGGGCCGTGGTGATCCATCGCCGCTCCGAATGCGACAAACTGCTCGAGCGGCATGGGACCCGGCAGCAGGCAGCCTTTTTCCTCGAAACCCGCGGCCGAAGCCTCGATGACGTGGTTGCGCAGCGCAACGCGCTCGACTCGGCCATGCAGGCGACCACCTCAGCGATCCCGGCAGACTGGCGGCGGGCCGAAGTCGAGCGGGCCGATCTCGCCCGATTCATCTTCGGACCCGAGGACGTCATCGTTGTTGTCGGTCAAGACGGCCTCGTTGCGAACGTGGCGAAATACCTCGACGGCCAACCGGTCGTCGGCATCAACCCCGAGCCCGATCGCAACCCCGGGATTCTCGTACCTCACCGCCCCTCGGCGGCCGGCGCCCTTCTCCAAGCTTGCGTTCGAGAACCACGAATTCAGGAGCGAACCATGGTTGAGGCCCTGACCGATGACGGTCAGACCCTCTGTGCCCTCAACGAGGTGTACATCGGGCACGCCTCGCACCAGTCGGCTCGCTACCAACTCGAAACCCCGGATGGGACACGCGAACGACAGTCATCCTCCGGCATCCTCGCCGGAACCGGAACCGGTGCGACGGGTTGGCTTCGCTCCGCGTGGCAGGAGCGACGCAGCGCCCTGACGCTTCCCGATCCCAATTCCCCCGAATTGTGCTGGTTCGTCCGCGAAGCCTGGCCGTCACCGGCGACCGGCACGAAGCTCACCGAGGGCTCGCTCGCCAAAGGCGAGACGCTGATCATCCTCGCCGAGACCGACCAACTCGTCTGCTTTGGCGACGGCATCGAAGCCGATGCACTCTCGCTTACGTGGGGTCAACGTCTCACCATCCGCACGGCAAGCCGATGCCTCCGTCTCGTCCAAAGTTGAGAACCCGCCTCTGCCACTTTCGGACCTCCCCAAATGCCCGATCAGGCGTGTTCGAGGTCGAGTCTCCAGTAGAGGAAGTTCGTGGTGTGGTCGAGGATCGTTTGACGGAAGGCCACGTAGGGAACGTGCGCCCCGCCTTCCAACACAGTGAAATTGGCTTCGAGCCCGGCGGCGAGCGCGGCATCACGGGTAGTGGTGGCGCAGCCGTATTGCACCACGACGTCGGCGGTGCCGTGCAGGAACAGCACCGGGGGTTCCCCGGCGGAAGGGGTGGTGGTGATCGCACAACCGCTGAGCGAGGTGGCGGCACGGACGTTGGATGGCTGGTCGCTGGTGCCACTGTTTCCTGGATCGTCGGAGCCGTAGGCCACGTTCGCCGCCGTGATCGCACCCGCTGAGCTGCCGGTGATGGCGATGCGTTCCGTGTCGATCCCATAGGTGGCAGCGTTGGCTCGGAGGAAACGCACTGCGGCGAGCGCATCGTGTTTGGCGTGGAGGATGGCGGTGGGACACGACGGCGTGACGGGAATGCAGCCGGCCTTCGACAACCGGTAGCTGATCGACACCGTGACATAGCCCTTCTTGGCGAACACGTTGGCTTGATCGACCAATTCCGGCGACGTCTTGGATCCGGTCTTGAAACTGCCGCCGTGCACCAGGATGAGGACGGGGCGATCGGTGACCGTGTCGCCATCGGGGCGGTACACGTCGAGCTTGAGGGTGACCTCTTGCTGCTCCTGGTTCCACGAAGAGCCGTAGGTGATGTCGGCCGTCTTGGTGACCGACGTGAAAATCTCGTCGCGATACCGAAGCGGAGCCGGGCTTTCTGGTGCCACGAGCTGCACCTCACACGCAGCCATGGTCATCGTTACGGCGGCAAGGATGGCGGGGGCTGCGCGACGTCGCAGTCGTGGGGAACGACGACGGGCCGTCGCCGGGACGGCGGCGCTGTCAGTCGTCCCAAATGCCAGTTCTGGAAAGGATCGCATAGCAGCTCCTTGCGGTTCAGTGCCCCCACGGGCCAACCGACAACCAGTGTCTAGCCGCGGCAGACGTTTCGTGTCCGGCGGACCGGGCCGTCAGTCGTCAGTCCGACCTCGTGAGCCCGAAGGCAAGCCGACCTCACCCGACCAGCGCCACCTGATCCGAAGCGGTCGCACACCTTCCAACAGCAGTCGCAACCCAGGATGGGCCGTCGCCTTCACCGCGCCCGGACACCGCGGTGAGGACGGCGGAAAGCCCATCGATTGGGTAGTACCCCCCAACGGACCGGAACACCTCGCCGGGCCGAATCGGCGGACCGGTGGGTCCGATCATCGCCTGCTCGTCAATCGACCAGTAGCTCCCCGTTGGGAACACGATCGCCTTTCCATCGAGCTGCACGCATTTGCCGCCGGGAAAGGAGCCGACTCCGATCGTGCCCTGCACCAGGGCTTCCGCACCGGTCGAGGCCGGGCCCGATCCCCCTACCAGTGGATCGGCGCTTGGGGGGACGGCGAACACCATCGGCACCTCTCGCCAGGTGGACGCCACCTTGTGGACCAAGTCCGACGCTATGCCCGCCGCCAATTCGGCGGCCTCCGAGGTCTCGGACGAGTTCGAAGACGTACCGACGGTGACGATCACCTCGGCCGAGGGATCGTTCCCGTCGGTGGCCCACGCGGAGACTGACCTGCCCTCCGCCGAACCACGGATCAGCACACGCTCACCGCCACGCCGGTTCGCGATCTGCACCTCGCTTATCGATTGCGGATCGCTCCCAACGGCGGCACCCCACGCCGCAAGGAGTGAGTCGGCCCCCCGAACACCCACGTATCGGAGTTCAACGAATAGGCCGGTGTCGAGTTCAAGACTCATGGCCGGTTGCGAGAACGTGCTTCTGTCGTCGGCGCAGGTCACGGGAGCCCACGCCGAGACAACGTCCACCACGGCGTCAAGCCTGGCTTGGTAGGCCGCGCCATCGGGACGGCCGGCGCCAAAGCTCCCCTGACAGTCCTTGGATCCTGTTCGAGGCGTCGTGGCGGCCGTCGCAGTGGCGGGTATGGAGCCACCTGACGTGAGAGGACCAGAACCCGAAGCGGACGGCGGATTCGTCGCTGTGGTTCGAGGCGACTCCACCAATCGGTAGACGGCCCAGCTGTCCGGCTCGACACCTCGTGCGTCGAGAGAGGTTCCCGGTGGCATCTCCGCCCCCCACACCAGCAGCTCGGTGCCGCTCCACACTCCACCCCCTCCGAAGAAGCCGTCCGGGAACGGGGTCATGGCTTCGGTCCCGCCCGTTCGCAGGTCGACCGCTTCACCTTCGAGCGAGTAGCGGGGCGGGGCCGAGGCGGGCGAGCTGTCGAAGGTGCGTACACCCCACCGCCACACCCGATCCGGCCCGACGACTATCGACGAGAATGTGCGGTCCGGGCTCGATAGTCCGAACGTGTCCCACTCGGTCTTCTCTTGGCGCAGCGCCGCAAACCGAACGTTTCTCGCGTCACCGACCACCACTCCTTTGTCGGCCGACGTAGCGGCCCCCTGGGTCAACGGCGCGCGCCAACTCAGAACCCCCACCGGGCCGGCCGATCCCAGAGCCCCTCCCGTCCCCCGTTCGCGCCACCGCTCGGTGGCCGGGTCGAAGGCCCAGGTGACCTCGGCGGCGGACGACGGAACAACCACCAGCTCGGTGCCGTCCCATCCCAAACCTGCGCGGCGAATATCGGTGGTGGATCCAGCGGGCGGATCGAGCCGGCGCCACGAACGCAGGTCATCGTCGCTCTGCCATAGCGCGTCGCCGGCGACCACATAGAGGCGTCCGGCGCCGCCAGCAATGGAGAAGATGTTGGCGAAGGCGGCACCCACATCGGGAATCGGAACCAAACGCCATACATCCGTCACGGGGTCGTACGCCTCAATCGCCGGAGGCCGGCTCGCTCCTTCGCCGACCGGCGTGGCGTTGGCATCGAGGCCGGCGATCACCAATTCCTTGCCGGTCCAGGTCGACCGCAGGGTGTCATTGTCGCCTCCTACCGTCGTCGGCGCCGCCGTTGCCCGGGCGGTCCGTCCAACAGGATCAACGGCAAACAACGGGCCAAGGTGTTGCGAATCGTCGCTCCGCCCGCCCACCACGAGCATCTCGGATCCGGTCCAGTAAGACGGCACGTATACGTTGCCCCCGACGAAGGCTGTCCCGGCGAATGCGGCCATACGCTCCCACCTCGGTACCCCACCGGAGGGCACGCCGATGGATGTGGAGCCCGCCCCATCGCCGCCAACCTGAACGGACTCACGGCCCGGACGAGCCGCCAATGCCACCACCCCGACCACGGCGACCAGCATCACCACACTCACCGCCAGTGCTCGCGTCGTACGGACCCGACGCCGCCGATGTTCCCCGCCCGCCCGCGCCCGCGCCGCACCGCCTTCGGGAAACGGCACGGTTGGCAGGTCAAGGGCTTCAAGCCGGGAAAGGGGATCGTTCATGACGCCGCCTCCTGGAGGTCGGGATGGAGCCGCAGCTCACCCAGGCTGCGTTTGAGGAGTTGCCGGAAGGCATCGGGCCGCATGCCCATCATCGCGGCGGCGGTGGAGCCGTCGAACCCGAGCACGTGGCGCGCGATCACGGCTTGGCGTTGCCGCAACGGCAGCGACGCCAGTGCTCGCTCCAACACGATCCGTCGGTAGCGCCATCGTCGTCTCCGACGGACGAATCGTGGGCACCAGGCCTCCCAACTGATCCCTGCTCGAGCGCCGGTCGTCGCCGCTCTCGACCGAGACGGCGACGAATCATCCGAAACGCCGTGACGTAGAGCCAGCCCGCAGGCTGCTCAAGGCTGTCCACACGATCCCAACGCTCCCATGCCCGCACGAACGTCTCTTGGGCCACGTCGTCTGCCGTCGTGCTCTCGCCGCTGAGCAGACGCAACGCGCCCGCCAGCTTCACAAACTCGGCGCGGTACAGCGCGTCGAAACGAACGCTTGCGGCCTCGGCGTCCGGTAGAGGCCGAGGGATCGGGCCGATTGGCTCAACGTCGAACATGTCACCAGAAGAAAGACCCACGCGCCCCAGAGTGTGACAGGCCAATCTGTGGTAGCTGTGCCCGACGGTCAGGGGCGAGCGCTCGACAACGGCCCGAGCCCAGACGCACCAGACGCACCAGACGGCCTGGCCACCCGTCGACTATGTGCGTTGGCTGCTGCCGAACAGTTCGAGGGCGGCGCCCGTGGCGTCGTACGTCGTCAGCGGGGACGGCGTTCCCTCATCGTCGCGGACAGCGGTGCCTCCGGGCCAGGCATGGGTTCCCCCAACCAACGTGACAAACCTGGCCGTGCCTCCACCTCGACAACCCTCGCGAAGCTCGACGAGCACCCCCGGAGCGCTCGCCACCTTCGAGCCCGGGACACACCCGCCGTTGGTCACCCAGGTTTCAAAGAGCGCGAACGCGGGTGGGATGTTCAGGCCCGATGCTTTCGCTACTCCGCCATCGACGGGAACGAGCGGGTCGGCGTCGCCGACCACGGCAAGCACGGACGGCATGTTCCCTTCTTTGCAGCCTGCCGGCGCAATGGCGCCCACCATGACCACCGCTTGCAGAACGCCCGTCTTCCGGCACGCGAACAAGCCGGCGAGCGCGGCACCACTCGAATGACCGGCGGCGAACACACGGGCACGGTCGATGCAGTGGCGGGCGGCGACATCGTCGAGCGCGGCAAGAAGAAAGGCGTCGTCGTCCGGAAGGTTCGTGGCGGCGAACTGGTTCCACGAGCGCACGCCCGTGGCCGAATCGATGCCGGCGTCCGGAGAGATCACCAGGTAGCCAGCGGCACTGGCGCGGTCCGCCAAGCGGGTGGTGATTTCATGTTCAGCCGCCGACGTTCCGGTTCGATGCAGCGAGAGAATCACGGGGACCGGTTCGGCACCCTCAGTTGCGGGCGCTCGGACCATGAACGACCGCGAGATGCCCCCGACCTCGAGCGACCGCTGCTCCGCACCACCCGCGCCCGCACCACTCGCGCCCGGACCACTCACGCCCGGACCACTCGCGCCCGGACCACTCGCAACGGGAGCGCATGCGGCCGAACCCGAAACGGTTCCCTGCGTCGAGTTCGAGGTCGAGGTTGCGGTCGGGACCGACGTGGCAACTGGGGTCGACCCCGGTAAAAGGCCAGCCGACGACGGGGCAATCGGTGTTGGTGGTGTGGAAACGGAGGAGGACGCCGTGCTCGCCGGCGTTCCCGTGGTCCCACATCCCCCCAAGAGCATCAGGGCGCCGGCTATCCCCGCTATCCCGACCGATGCGCTGAGCTGGCGGGCGTTTCCCTCGCCGTTGCTCGCTCGACGAAATTGGCGAACGGTCCGTCCCTCATCGTGCATCTGCTCGCTCCCCTCGGTTTCCCATCATCACGGTACGGGAGACGTTGTGTGGTCAGCCTCTGGTCACTCCTGCATCAGGAAGCGCTCAGATCATGAATATCTTGTTTCCGTCGACGCACCGAACAGGGTGGAAACGCTGCGCATCTGTGCGATCAGTCGTAACGCAGCGAGAACCGACCGGAAACCCCGCTGCGAAACGATGGGCTCCATGTTCCGAGACCTGCGCCGGCTTTTCACCTTCCAAGGGCCCTACCGCGTCCTTCATCTCACCTGGTTCGCGTTTTTCCTCAGCTTCGTGGTGTGGTTCAACTTCGCGCCGTTCGCCTCCACCATCGGCAAGGAATTCGGGCTTTCCAAGGGGCAGCTCCTCACCCTCGGTCTTTGCAACCTCGCACTCACCGTGCCCGCCCGAGTATTTGTCGGGATGGCCCTTGATCGTTTCGGGCCCCGCAAGGTGTTCTCTACGATCTTGGTGTTTGCCCTCATTCCCAACACGTTCTTCGCCCTCGCCCAGAGCTTCGAGGCCATGGTGCTCAGCCGTCTCATGCTGTCGGTCGTCGGCGCCGGATTCGTGGTCGGGATTCGCATGGTGAGTGAATGGTTCCCACCCAAGGAACTCGGCACCGTCGAAGGGGTCTACGGCGGTTGGGGCAACTTCGGCGCGGCTTTCGCTGCCTTCACGCTGCCAGTCGTGGCGTCGATCGTGGGTGGACCCAGCGGCTGGCGTTGGGCGATCGGGCTCTCCGGCGTTGCGGCTGCGTTGTATGGCCTCGCCTACTTCCAGCTCGTGACCGACACCCCCAGTGGCGTGCCGTACGTGCGCACGAAGAAGCTCGGCGCCCTTGAGGTCACGAGCCGCAAAGGGGTGTTCGGCCTTGCCGCCCTCACCGTTCCGCTGTGGTGTGCGCTCGGCATCATCCTCGCTCGAATCTTCAACGCCGGAGTGATCGGCGCCACTGGGCTCACCCTCGGTCTCGCCGCCACCACGTTTCTCCTCGGCACCCAACTCCTCATGATCTTCCGTGTGAACAAGGCGGCCCTGGCGAACTCCTACGAGGAAACGGACCGCTACCCCTTCCGCTCGGTCGCCGTGCTCAGCCTCGCCTACTTCGTGACGTTCGGCGGAGAACTCGCGGTCATCACCATGCTTCCCGAGTACATGGAATCGCTGTGGGAGCTCGGCCCGGCGCTCGCTGGCATCGCCGCATCGAGCGCGGCGTTCCTCAACCTCATCGCCCGTCCCGCCGGCGGCATCATGTCCGACCGATTCCCGAGCCGTCGTCGCACTCTCAGCGTGCTTCTGCTCTGCGTATCGCTGGGCTACCTCGCCATGAGCACGCTCGGATCTGGGTGGCCGGTGGCCGGTGCCATCGTGCTTTCCCTCGTTTGCAGTGCCTTTGGTCAAGCCGGGAACGGCGCCGTGTATGCCATTGTCCCGCAGGTCAAGAAGCGGGTGAGCGGTCAGATCGCTGGCATCGCCGGCGCCTATGGCAACGTGGGTGGCATCGTGTTCCTCACTCTTCTTACGGTCGTGGGTCCGCGCTGGTTCTTCGTGCTGATTTCCGCCTCGGCGTTTGTTGCGCTCATCGCCACCCGTTGGCTGGTGGACCCCATCGCGGCCCCAGTAGTGACGAACAACGACGTACTCGACCTCACCACCGAACGGCCCGTTTCGACTCCCGTCGCCGCCGCAGTGTCATGACCGACTTGGCCGTGCGGAGTGAACCCATGCCGGGGAACAACGCGCCGGCGACGCCACCCGAACCCATCACGCCACTTGACCATTGGCTGGCCGATCAGCGAGACCTCACCGCGGTTGACCGTTTCAGTCAGCACCACGATGCCCGCCATCAAGACGTCTGGTCCGACCTCATCCCACTCACCCAACCCCGTCCTGGTGAGCAGTACCGGTTCGAGGTCGACATGGATGCGTGCACCGGATGCAAGGCGTGCGTGGCGGCGTGTCACAGCCTAAACGGGCTCGACGAAGGCGAATCATTCCGCTCCGTCGGCACCCTCTACGGCTACGACGCATCGAGCAACCTCGCCCTCGTGCAGACCGTCACCACCGCCTGCCATCACTGCGTCGAGCCGGCCTGCATGATCGGTTGCCCCACCAACGCCTATGAGAAGGATCCTGTCACCGGGATCGTGAAACACCTCGATGATCAGTGCATCGGGTGCTCCTACTGCACGCTCACGTGTCCCTACGAAGTGCCGCGGTACAACGAACGGCTCGGCATCGTGCGCAAGTGCGATCTTTGCCAGGATCGGCTGGCGGAGGGAGAAGCACCCGCCTGTGTGCAGGGCTGCCCCACCAACGCCATCTCGGTGGGCATCGTGCGGGTCGACGACATGATCGACCTCACCGCCGACGATCACCCATCCCACGACTCTTGGGGCGACCCCGCAGTGGTTCCCACCGCGCCCCCCTCCTGGCTCACGGTGCCCACCACCGCCTACCGTCGACGCGAGGCCTTCCCCTCAGAGCTCGATGGAGGCAGGATTGAAGCGGCCGACCGCAACGCCGCGCACCCGGCCCACGCCCACACCCCGCTGGCGGTGATGCTGGTGCTCACCCAACTGGCGGTCGGTCTCGCCGTCGGCGCATCCCTCCTGCCGCTGAACGAGGTCGGGTTGGCCGATCCATCCGCAATCGGGTCGCTGCGGACGGTGCTCGCCATCGCCTCGCTGTTCAGCGGAGCGTTGGCCATCGGGGCGTCGCTGCTCCATCTCGGTCGACCCACCAAAGCCTGGAAAGCCGTGCTCGGGCTGCGCACCAGTTGGCTCAGCCGGGAGATCCTCGCCTTCGGTGTGTTCGCCGGTACCTCGGCCTTGTGGGCCGGCGCCGCGCTCCTCGGGCTCGACGGGGCCGCAGAGGTGCTCGGTGTCGTGACCGCCGGCATCGGCATTGTTGGGGTGGTGTGCTCGGCGCTGATCTACGCCGTGACGGGGCGACGTTGGTGGCGTGGTTGGCGCACCATCCCGAAGTTTCTTGGCACCGCCACCATCCTCGGCACGACGGCCATCATCCCGATCGTCGGCTTGGCCGCCGCTCGCCTCCCTGCCGCCTCCGATCGTTACCTCGCGCTCTCCGGTCTCGGTCGTCCCGTCACGACCGTGGCGTTGGCGGCGCTGGCGGCCAAACTCGGATCGGAAGTGTGGTTCCTGCTCCACCCCCACAGCAGCGGCCAGTTGGCGAGAACCGCTCGACTTCTCCGTCACGACCTCGCGGCGCAATGGCGCACCCGCCTCGCCGGCGGACTCATCGCCCTGGCACTGCTTGGCTGCCTCATGGGTAGCACCACCAACGACACCGGCAATCCGTGGCCCGTTGTCATCTTCGGAGTCCTAGCGTTGATCGCCGCCGGCATCGGAGAGTTGGCCGAACGCTGGCTGTTTTTCACGGCGTCGAGTCCCCGTCGCATGCCAGGATCCATCCGATGAAGGTACGCCCCCGATGAAGGTCGCCCTGCCGCAACAGCTGCGGTCATTCGACGGCCCGCTCACCCGTGAGTTGGTGCGCCAGCCCGGTCAGTTCGGACTGGGTCAAGTGCCGGCCGGGAAGGTTCCCGACGCCACCACCCGAATCGTGTGTGGCTTCTGCTCCACCGGCTGTTCCCTCGACGCCCATCTCCAGGACGGCTCGGCGGTGAACCTCACACCAACCGTGGGGTATCCCGTGAACCTTGGAATGGCCTGCCCGAAAGGCTGGGAAGCGCTCACGCCCCTCGACGCTACCGACCGCGCCACCGTGCCGCTGCTGCGTCGCAGCAAGGGTGAGTCGCTCGAAGCGGTCGACTGGCCCACTGCCCTCGATGCTTTCGTTCGGCGCATGCGCAACGTGCAGACAGCCCACGGCCCGGACTCCGTTGCCTTCCTGTCCACCGGGCAGATCGTGACGGAGGAGATGGCGCTACTCGGCGCGTTGGCGAAGTTCGGGATGGGCTTCGTGCACGGTGACGGGAACACCCGCCAGTGCATGGCCACATCAGTGGTGGCCTATAAGGAGGCGTTCGGGTTCGACGCCCCGCCGTATACCTACGCCGATTTCGAGGAGAGCGACACGATCGTGCTGGTCGGGTCGAACCTGGCCGTGGCCCACCCGATCATGTGGGAGCGGGTGCAACGCAACCGCCGCAACCCCAACATCGTGGTGATCGATCCTCGCCGCACCGAAACGGCGGTGGCGGGCACCCATCATTTGGCGCTCGCCCCCAAGACTGATCTCACGTTGCTGTATGGCCTTGCCCACCTCCTCATCGCCAACGACTGCGTCGACCACGATTTCGTTCGCTCGCACACCACTGGCTTTGCGGCGTTCGCTTCGTTCGTAGAGCAGTTCCCGCCCTACCTCGTTGCTCGGGAGACAGGCATCGAGATCCGGGACCTCCATGCCGTGGCCGAAATGATCCGACCTGATGCCGGGGCCTCGTCGTTCTGGTGGACGATGGGGGTGAACCAAAGCCACCAAGGGGTGCGGACCGCCCAAGCGATCATCAACCTCGCCTTGCTCACCGGCAACATCGGCAAACCCGGCACCGGCGCCAACTCCATCACCGGGCAGTGCAACGCCATGGGGTCACGGTTGTTCAGCAACACGGCGTCGATGCTCGGCGGCCGCGACTTCACCAACGCTGAGCACCGGGCGGAGGTGGCACAGATTCTCGGCCTGCCGAACGAACGCATCGCCGATCGCCCGAGCCTCGCCTACGACCAAATCATCGATGGCATCGCCGCCGGCAAGATCAAGGGGCTCTGGGTGCTGGCCACGAACACGGCGCACTCGTGGATCAACCAAACTGATGTGCGCGAACTGTTGGCCCGGCTCGATTTCCTCGTGGTACAGGACATGTACACCACCACCGAGACCGCGCTAATGGCCGATCTCGTGCTGCCCGCCGCCGGCTGGGGCGAGAAGGACGGCACCTTCATCAACTCCGAGCGCCGCATCGGTGTCGTCAAACGGGTACGCCGATCCCCGGGTCAGGCCCTATCGGACTTTGCCATCCTCAAGTTGCTCGCCGAGGCCTGGGGCGTGGCGGAATTGTTCGAGCAATGGTCTTCCCCCGAGGCCGCGTTTGGCATCTTGCAGGAGTTGAGTCGGGGGCGTCCGTGCGACATCACCGGCATCGGCGGCTACCGCCATCTCGACGACGCCGGCGGCATCCAATGGCCATTCCCGTCCACCGCCCCCGAAGGCCCGTCCACGTCCGAAGAGTCGACCCCCGACACTTCCACCGCGCCCGCATCCGCCGACACGCCTGACACGCCCACCGGCGAAGGCTTTCACCACAAGCAAGAACGTCGGCTGTTCGCCGACGGCCACTTCTTTCACCCCGACGGTCGAGCTCGGTTCGTCAGCGAGCTCCCCGTCCCTCCGGTCGAACGGCCGAGCCGCGCCTACCCGCTGGTGCTCCTCACCGGTCGGTCGAGCGCGGCGGAGTGGCACACCCGCACCCGCACCGGCAAAAGCGCGGTGCTGCGAAGCCTGTCGCCCCAACACCTCTACGTGGAACTCCACCCGGGCGATGCTGCCGATCGGGAGATCGAACACGGCGACACGGTGCGGGTGGAATCCGCTCGAGGCCATGTGGAAGCGGTGGCCGTCGTGACGGCCACGGTGCAGCCCGGAAACGTCTTCCTGCCAATGCACGATCCCGCCACCAACGTGCTCACGTTCCAGAGTGTCGACCCCTACTCCCGCCAACCGTCGTACAAGTACTGCGCCGTCGAAGTGCGCCACCCCGGCCCCCGCTAACCCCTTTTCCGCGTTTTGGTAGGGGAGACGCATCATTTTTGATGCGTCTCCCCTACCAGAACCGCTCAAGGAACCGCTCAAGGGGCCGCTTGGCATTGGCGGGGAGAGCCGGACGGCGGTGGCGGGGAAGGGCCGGTCCCGCTAGCCGATGGCGATGATTTCGATGCGACGGTTGAGCGCTTTGCCCTCATCGCTGGTCTCTTCTGCGGCCGGATACGTGCTGCCATACCCCGAGGGGGTTATCCGGTCTCGATCGATCCCATTGCCGGCAAGCCAAGCCGTAATCGAGGCCGCCCGCTCTTCGGAGAGCGTCCGGTTGGCGGCGGCGGTCCCGGAACTGTCGGTGAATCCTCGGACCAGAATCTTTGCTTTCGGGGCCCGCTGGACGATCGACGCAACGACCCCCGGCAACGCCGCCTCGGCCGTGTTCTTCACGGTGGAGGAGCCCACATCGAAGAGTGTGTCGGAGCCGAAGAGATAGATGATCACTGGCTTGCCATCGGCCGACGTGACCACTCGATTGGTGGCATCGACATTCTCGAGTTCGTCGAAGCTCTCGCCGGGCAGGCTGTAGACCGAGCCGGCGGTCAGGGTAATTCCGGTCTCGGGGTCGGGCACGGGAGCGTCCTCGGGGACCACGACGGTGAGCCCCCCGAGATCGATTCGCTTGCCGGACGCCGCCGATTCGGTGGTCGTGGTCTCCTCTTCAGCCTCGGTGGTTGATGTCGTGCCTCGAAGCCGGGAGGTCGTGGTGCCCCGGGGAGAAGACGTCGTCGACACCGATCCGGATGGCCCGGCCGTCGTTGCAACCAGCGATGGGGTGGACGCCGCCGGCGCGGCTGTGTCGGCCGCCTTGCTGCAACCAAACAACGACGAGGCAGTCAGTGCGAAGGCCACGCCCGGCAGGAGGGCGACTCGACGGGCCTGGGCAGGAGTGTGTGGCGCAAGGTTGCGAATCATGGGGTCACTTTCATCATGGGGGAACATCGTGGGGGAACGTCTTGAAGAACAGGATCGGACTGCTCGGCCAAACCCGGCACCATGTGCCCGTTCGGCTGTCGAAACGGCGAACGCCTTCGAAGCGCTTTGAGACGAGACCCGCTCACAGAGCACGGACGGCCGACCGCGGTTTCGTGTCGGATCCTGCCACCCACTGAGCTGGTCGTGTCGTGCCACTTCTTCTGAACACTCGACGCAAGTTACTCGGCTTGGTTGTATTGGCTCATCAAGTCTTGCAATTCGAAGGCACCGGGTGAGTCGTCGGCGCCGACCCTCCGGAGCATGGTGGAGCCGATGTCGCGTCGAGCGCGCATGACATACCCTTCGACATCGGCGCCGGCAGCGTCGCTTTCCTCATCATCGGCGGCGGCAAGGAGAAGGTCGAGCACCGATCGCTCGTCGGCATTGGCGGACGTGTAGAGCGCTTTAGCTCGTGCTCGCACGGCTTGGATGCTGGATTCGTTCACGACTACTCCTCGGGTTCGGACGTTCGGCGTTCGCACCGCAGACGCTCCAGCCCAGCCAGAGTTACCGTACCCACCGGCCCGCCCCACCCAAACCCCTTCCGCGTTTTGGTATCGGAGACGCATCAGTTTTGAAGCGTCTCGCCTACCAAAACCCGTACCCTTGTTGGTGTGCCACCCGCCGAAGCTGAGGCCTACACCTTCGTCGACGACGGCGCGGTTGCGGAGTGGCAGCGGTGGACCCTCCGTCAACAGGTCAGCGTGGGGGTAGCACTGTTGGTCCTGGCGGTCGTGCTGTTCGGCGCGTTGGCGCCACTCGGTGATCGCTACAACCGAACGTCGTCACCGTCAACCCTGATGTTTCCCCGCCCGGCGAAGTTCCCGCTCCCACTCACGCAAACCCGATCGGACGCTCCGTTCACCGACGAAGCCAAGACGACCGTCGCCAACGCGATCGACCGCACCCGCGGCCTCGGGACGGCGTCCTACGAGCACTTCGCCGACGTTGAGGGCGAGCGGTCACGAGACGGTCAGGGGGACTGCCTCGACACCAACCGCATCCGGCTATCCGATGGCGACATCGACTTCGACCGCGCCGCACTCCGGCAAGTGGGCGGCGTCAACCGGAACGTCGAATCGATCGTCGCCCCCGGCGTCGCCTTCGCCCGCAGGACCGGCCCCGGCGGGGTCGTCGGCCCATGGCACCACGCCGATCTCTTCGAACCATTTTCCCTGGAGGCCCTGCGAGAGCTCGGAGGTGACGGCTGGTTCCTGAACGAGTGGATTGGGGCCTTGCCGATCGCGGCACTCACTGGGCTGCTGGGGCCCGACAGCGTCGTCCAGCCGCTCGACGCTGACGTCGTCGCTGGAGTGGCCGTCGCACGTTTTGGCGTCCGTTCCGGGCAGCCCGAGCCGAAGGAGGCGTCGGCCGAACGACCGGTCTGGGTGGTGTCGATCGATGCCGCAGGGCTCATCCGACAGGTGTCCCTGCATCACATCGAGGTGCTCGCGAACGGCACCGCCAACCCGAAAAAAGGCTGGCTCCGCACGCCGGTCGACGTGGTCAGGCTGCATCCCATGCCGGGTGTGCCCCCGATCGAGGTGCCCGCCATCAGCGACCGCCGTACCGTCAACGCCGCCAATCCGGTACTGACCGACGACGCCGCTCAGGCCGAGCGCGACGCCGCTCGGGCGGAGTACGAAGCCAAGCGCGAGGCGGTGGACGGGCGGCGCGACCGCCCCACCGGCTGCTGACCCCTCCCATTTCGCGTTTTGGTAAGGGAGACGCATCAGTTTTGATGCGTCTCCCTTACCAAAACGCGTTTGTGGGGAAATTTGGGAGAGCGTGTACGTCGGTACGGGAGGGATGCGGCTCTGACAGGGGGAACGGCCCCCTTTGGAAAGAAGGTCCTCATGGCCCGCACGCTCCGCACTCCCCGATCAGCCCACTCCGCGGCTGTCCACTCCCAAATCGAAACGCCTCCCCGAAACCCCAGGCGCCTTCGACGATCGCTTGGCGCGGGGATCCTCGGCGTGGCGATCGGGGCAGCTGGTTGTGTGGTGCCGCCTCCTCCGCCACCGGTGGAGCCGTGCCCCACGGCCGCCCCGCGCTGGTCCGAACCTGCCACCTGGCCCGAAGGCATCGTCCCCGCCAACGGCTCTGACGTCACCATCCCCGACGACCAGACCGTGGCGCTCGATACGAGCACGGCCAACCTCGGCAGCCTCACCATCCACGGCACCCTCGTCGCCTGCCGGCAGGACCTCGCCCTCACCAGCAACTGGATCATGGTGCACGGTGCGCTCGAAGCGGGCACGGAGGCGCTGCCCTTCACCCACAACCTCACCATCACCCTCACCGCCACCGATACGGCCGAGACCATCATGGGCATGGGCACTCGTGGCCTGCTGGTGATGGGCGGCCGACTCGATCTCCACGGCGCCGCTCCGAGCGTGACCTTTGCCCGCATCGATGCCCACGTGGCGGCCGGGTCGAACGTGCTGCAACTCGCCCAAGCGACCGACTGGAACGTGGGCGACGAAGTGGTGGTGACCCATACCGATTGGTACGGCGCCGGCCAGTCCGAACGGCACACCATCGCGGCGATCAACGGAGCCACCGTTACGCTCGCTCTGCCCCTGGCGACGGGCCGGTGGGGTCGGTTGCAACACGTCACCTCGGCCGGCATGAGCCTCACCGCCGACGCCTCCGTCACCCCCACCGTGCAGCCCACGCCAATGGTGCTCGACGAGCGCGCCGAGGTTGCCAATCTCACCCGCCGTATTCGCATCCAAGGGGCCGACGACACCGCATGGCAGACGCAGGGTTTCGGCGCCCACGTGATGATCATGGACCTCACCTCGACGGTGCACGTGGCCGGCGTGGAGTTCCGACGGTCGGGCCAGCGAGGAATCCTCGGCCGGTACCCAATCCATTGGCACCGTCTCAGCTACGACACGGTTACCAACCTCGCGATCGGTGATGCGTCCGGTCACTACGTGCGGTCCTCCACGTTCAATGGTTCCGCAAACCGCTGCATTACGTTGCATGCAACCAACGGCGTGATGGTGCAGGACAACGTTTGTTACGACATTCGTGGGCACGGCATCTTCACCGAGGATGCGGTGGAACGGCGCAACGTCATCGAGCGCAACCTGGTGGCCTACGTCCGCAATCCGATCAACGGCACGGCGCTCAAGGTGCACGAGTCGAACGGCGCCCCCAACGGAGCCTCGAGCGCATACTGGATCAGCAACCCCGATAACACGGTGCGCGACAACGTCGCCACCGACGCACAGGGCTTCGGCTTCTGGCTCGCCTTCCCGCAGAACCCGGTCGGTGCCAGCGCCAACGTGGCGATCCGGCCTGACCGCACGTTGTTCGGCGTGTTCTCCGGCAACGTCACCCATTCCAACCAACGCCAGGGCGTGATGCTCGACTTTGCCGAGACCGACAGCCTCGGGAATACCTTCCCCCATCAATACGTATCCACCACCGACGGCGCCGACCCGCTGTGGCCATTCCCGAACGTTCGCCGATTCAACATGCACGGGGTGACGACGTTCAAGAACGGCCTCGGAGGTTTGTGGGATCGAGTGAGCGAGGCCGATTTCACGGAGATCGTGTCGGCCGACAACGAGGAGCGGTTCTTCGCAGGGGCGGGGTCCGGTGGCGTGATCGCCCGTTCGCTGGCCATCGGGTCGAGCCTCAACAACGCCACGCCGCGACCGCACGCCACGATGGTGCCGGTGGCCTTCGCCAGCTACCACTCCGCCTTCGACATGCGCGACAACGTGGTGGTGAACTTCCCGCTCGTTCCGGGAAGCAGGAGTGGTGCGTTCGACACCTGGGACTACTACATCCGACCGGTCGACAAAGGCCACGCCCGCAACCCAGGGAACGTTCTGGTGAACAGTGACCCTGGTTACCGCCATCCTCGCCCGAGTCCCAACTACGCCCTCGCCGGAGCGCTTTGGGATCCCCATGGCACGTTCGGTCCGGCCGGCAACTACAACGTTTACAACGAACCGTTCCTCACCCACGGCGCCAGTTGCCAGCCGATTCTTCCCGCCGGATCGAACGGCACCAGCTGCGACGGGAACTACTACGGCGTGGACAGCTTCGTGCTCGATCAGGGCAACGATCGATGGGCGGGATTGTTTCCGATCAATACCACTCGCTACGCGAACGACGGGACGGTGGCAGGAACGTGGAACATCGGTGACGGCTCGGTGCTGAGCTCCTTCGGCAATATGCGCCATGTGGCTGTGCGTGAGTCCGGTCGTTACCTCATCGACTTCCCCGGTCGACCCGTTCCTGGCGACGTGGGGGTCACGATCGAGAACGCCCTCACCACCGACGACGATGTGGTGCTCGGCTTCCGGTTTAGTGGTGCAGACCCGGCGGCGGTGTTCTCGACCACCTACTACAACTACCACTCCGGTGGCTACGAAAACGCTCCGCCGTCGGCCACCAAACACGAGTACACCGCCGTTGCTGACCTGGCCTCCGTCACCGCCTCCGCCGGCGAGACCTACTGGCAAGACGTCGCCAACAACGTGGTATGGGTGAAGGTGCTCGGCGGTGTCACCCAGGGCTGGAACGACGTCGACCACGCCGAGTTCTCCGATGAGCGCCTCTACCGAGCCTTCAACCTCCGCATCCACTGACCGCCACTCGCCCCCTATTCCGTTTTTGGTAGGGGAGACGCATCAATTCTGATGCGTCTCCCCTACCAAAACGCGGGTTGAGGTTCACGTGGGGCACGTGATGTCGGAGGTGACCGTTACGCCGACGGTGACAGTCACCTGGACGGGGAACCGGCCCGGACAGTTCGACGTGGAGCCCGGACCCACGACTTCGGCGAACCAGTCGCCCGGCACGAGGACAACCTCATACGAACCATCGGACTCCACCGTGTGCGTCACTGACGGACCCATCTGCGTGCGCCGGAAAACCACTGACAGCGGCCCTTCGGTGGACGGGCGAGATGCGGAACCAGTGACGTGGCCGTTGGTCTGGTCCAGTCGCGTGCATGCCACTTCTGCCCAATTGTCTGGACCGAGCAGAACTCGTGGGCACCATGCGCCGTCCACCAACGCCGTGACACTGGCACCAGTGGCCGGGGCGCGGATGTCGACGGCATTGCTCACTTCGTTCGGACCGACCCGCCAAATTTCGTCGCCAAGGCGCGCCTCGAAGGCCGCCGGCACGGGACGGCCCGGGCAATCACTCCGCTTCAACGGCACGCAGGCCGGATCAGTGACCGTCGCCAAGACGGTGACGTCCTTGGTGCCCCCGGGGAGATCGAGCCGCGGATTCGGTGGCGGTGGCTCTTTTCGGGGCTCGGGGTTCAGATCAAGTGTTCGGGCCGGAAAGACATTGGCGTCGACAACGGTTCGATCGCCCAACGGCGAACCAAGCTCAAGCGCCAGCGTTAGAGGCTCCGGTACCCGAACCCGGTCCGAGAAGACGCAGTTCGGTGCGTCAAGATCGATCTCGGGCCGTTTGAGTGCGACGCGCACCGTGATTGTTGAGCTCGTTTCCTCGACCATTGCTGCCACGTCCTGATCCCCAATCGGCACGGGGTCACATCCAGATGGATTGGCTACATCCACACTCACGACCAACTCTGTGCTGTCACGATTGTGGGTTGATAAGCGGTCAACGCCCCAGCGAAGAAAGGTGTACCCCGCCGGCGGGCGAACCGTGAGCTGGTTGCAGGAACCACCCGTCGTTCCTGTCACTCCCCACACACCACCGATCAGGTCTACCTGCACGAAAGACAGCATGGGCATGTTCCCGGCGAAGTCGCCACCACCGAACAGCACATGGTCGGGAGTCTCGGCGAGCCGGCGGAAGTCGCTGGTAGGCAGTCCCAAGGGGCCACCGAGTTGGTCGGCCAGCTTCTGGACGCCAAGCGAATCACGCAGGGCAGCAGCAGCGCCATCGGTACCAAACTCCGCGCCCTTCGGACCATCGAGGGCCGAGCGGCGGAACCACAAACGCGACTCGGGGTGGCAGCTCACTTCGGGATCGGCATCAACGGGTCCCAACGCGTCGTCACCACCGACTGGTCGGCGCGGCACCGATACGACTGACGACCCCGGGCCCCGATCGGCGTCGTCCCCAAGTGTGCCCGATGTGCCTGACGTACCCGGGGTGAGGATGAAGTTGCCGGCCGAATCATTCTGCCGGGCCACGAACAGGCCCGTACCGACAAGTAGCGCGACCGCGGCTGCCGCTCCAACGAGGGACCGTCGGCCGGGTCTCTGGGCGGACGTGGAGCGAAGCCCGTGGACCGCTTCGAGCTCGACCGGTGGTCGATCGTCGGATCGGATGGCCGCCGGGTCGAATGGTGGGTGAAACTGCTCCACCCACTCGGCGTACGACCGGAGTTGGCGAGCGTGCTCGGAGGGCTCAGTCATCGGAAGTCACCTTCAATGCGGCTCGCAACCCTTTGAGACCACGAGCGAGATGGTTGCGAACGGTGGACACGCTCAAGCCAAGCAAGTTCGCCGTATCGGTCAGACCCCAGCCGCACCCCTCCACGAGCCAAACAACGGTGCGCTGCATCTCCGAGAGCGAACGAAGGGCCGCCACCAAACCGGGTTCGAAGTCTGGAGCCCCAACCGCCGGATCAGGGAGACCCTGCGCCGGAAGCGGATCCGATGCCGACGCTGCGGTGAGAGCCCGGGACCGCGAGTTCTGCGCCGACCTGAAGGCCACCCGATACAGGTAGCCGCTTGGGTTGGCCATCGATTGGACGCGCTCCCAATGGCGCCACGCGTAGACCAGCCCGTCAGCGGCCGCCTCCGTCGCCCCAGATGGTCCGAAGTTGGCGACCAACGCCCGCCACAGCCTGGGCTCGACGTCGCGTGCGAACCGGTCGAACGCATCTGCGTCCGCAGTCTCTCGGACAACGGCCCGGGGGGCGGCGGCATCGGTCATCGGCTCCTCACGATGGTAAAGGGGCATTGGCCAGCACGATGTGTCACACACGCCGGTCCCCATTTTTGCCCCTCAATGCGCGTTTTGGTAAGGGAGACGCATCAATTTTGATGCGTCTCCCTTACCAAAACGCGAGGTTGGGGGGGGTCAGTAGGGTGGGGGGAATGGGGGATCAACTCAGCGAGGACGGGCTGCGCGACAAGCTCGGCATCCCACTCGACGCCCCGCAGGTGCTCGTCGTGGCCGAGTCCACCCACTGGGATCCGAATTGGCTCCTCACCTCGGAGGAGTACTTCCGCCTTCGTGTTCGCCGCACGCTGGACAACGTGATCACCGAACTGCTCCACGACCCCCGTCGAGTTTTCAGCCTGGAGTGCACGTTCTTCCCCAATCTGTATTGGGACCGACGACCCGGCCAACGTCCGATCTTCCGGGAGCTGGTGAACACCGGACGCCTTCGTTTCACCGGGAGCGGAGTGACCACCCCCGACACCCTCATCCCCGACGACGAACTGCTGCTGCACGACTTGCTCGAAGGCCAGGAGTGGCTGCGAGCGCGGGGCATGACCCAAGAACTTCGCCTGCTCTACCTCCCCGACAGTTTCGGCCATTCCCCCGGCACGCCGGCGCTCCTTCGGGCGGCGGGCGTTCCCTACGCGACCATCTGCCGCATCGACGGCATGGCTTTTCCCGGGGCCGAGTGGGAGTCGTCCAAGAACTTTCCTCGGCCCGGGAGCACCGCGGCGCGCCTCACCAACGAGCGCACCACCGACTTCGTGTGGCGGGCGCCCGATGGTTCAGAGGTGCTCACCCATTGGAACGCCTACGGGTACGGACATGGCGACATGATCGCCAGTCGAGGTGTGACCCGGTGGATGGGGCTGCCCGGTGCGTGGTCCAGCCGAGGCGAAGCGCCGGTGGCCAAACGGATTGAACGCCGCATCGAAGAACTCTCACGGCTCAGTCGTACGCCGTACCTCCTCCTTGCTGCCGGCTTCGACTT
The DNA here is from genome assembly GCA_031415655.1 of Actinomycetes bacterium. Classification (GTDB taxonomy): domain Bacteria; phylum Actinomycetota; class Acidimicrobiia; order Acidimicrobiales; family Acidimicrobilacustridaceae; genus JAKOVR01. The sequence continues at coordinate 29,982 of JANOSD010000023.1, read as the reverse complement.
CGTGAACCCGATCCCCCGTCTGCTCGACCTGATCGACCGGTGGAACGACGCCCGCTACGAACGCACCGGTGTGTGGATGGTGAACGCCGGTCTCGACGATCACCTCGATCTCGTCGCCCACCACCGCCACCGCCTCCCCACGATCGAGCTCGACCCGAACCCCTACTGGATGGGCTTCTACGCATCGAGGCCGGCGCTGAAACGGGCGGCTCGCAGTCTCGGCCACACCCTCCGTTTGGCCGACAGCACGGCGGCCGAACGGGTGCTCACGGGGCTGGCGCCCGACGAACGCGCCGACGGAAAACGGGCCGAAGCATGGTGGGTCGCCGCCACATCAAACCACCACGACTTCATCACCGGCACGTCTCCCGATCGTGTGACCACGAAAGAGCAGTGGCGTTGGCTCAACCGTGCCACCGACCTCGCCCGGTCGGCGTCCGAATCGTCGAGCCCGATACCGGTGCTCAGGGAACCCGAAAGCTCGCCGACCACGGGGTCGCCAACCCACGTCGACGAAGGCGCCGACCAACTCGTCAACGAAGACGCCGACCCCGGCGTCAACGAACGTAGCCGTGGCGGGGCCGGGCGTGGCGGGGCCGGCCGTGACGGAGCCGGCCGTGACGGGGCGAGAAGTGATGGGGCGACTGGGGCCGGCATTCACTGGCATCGCGACGGTACGGCCATCACCGTCACCACGCCTGATCTCCGTGCGGTGTTCGACGAGGCACGGGGCGGGGCGCTGGTGCATCTCGCCACCACCAACGACGGCATCGCCCTCATCGATGGTCCGGCGCTCGTGCTCATCGCCTACGCCGAGAGCGGCGGCCTTTGGCGTATGGGCCACGAGTTCCGCGGCGGCAAGTGGGCCGCCGCCAACCGGAGCGATGTCGGCCCCGGGAAAGTCACCGTGCAGGCCACTCCCACCAACGGCGTCGACGTGCATATCGAGACCACCGTTGCCGGCGTCGATCAGCAGCTCACGGTGACGCTCGAACCGGCGAGCACGGTGCTCGTCGTCTCGTCCGAAGTAACGGTGCCGGATCGCCACACGATCACGCTTTCCGTCCCCACCACGGCGACGTTGACCGACAGCCCGGACGACTCACCACTGCTCATGCATCAACCCGGAGGCGTGGTGGCCCGGCCGCTCGCTCGTTGGTACGACCCCACGTTCTGGCCCTTGCATTCGTTCGCAGTCGCCATCTCCGACATCCCCGCCATCGGCCCCAACGTCGCCGTCGCCGCCTCAGTACCCACCGCCCTTCACGCTCGGGTCGATGGCACGATCGAAATCGTGGTCGGGCGCAATGCCATCAAGGAACAAGCTTTCGGTCTTCTCCCGGTGCCCGCCCACCCGGCGAAGGGTCGGGAGCGTGAACCCCAGCATCAGCGTCTGGCGTTGGCCTGGATGTCCGAGCCCAGAACCGGCGCGCCCCTGAACGACGGCCACCCGACCGACGACCACCCGAACGACGAAGCCCGGCGCACGGCGCTCGTTCGGCTCGGCCGGAACCTTTGCTCCCTGGTCGACCCGCTGGCCACGCCGCCGTTCCCCGTTGCGGTCGATCACCCCGATGTAGAGGTGATCGCCGTGAAACCCGCGCACCGAGGTTCGGGTGTGATCGTCCGACTGCGCAACTGGGGCCCGCCCACCCACGTCGATCTGCGAGTGTCCTCGGGTTCGAGCCCGATCTTGGCGGCGTCGATCACCGATGCCCTCGAACGGGATATTCGTCCACTTCCCGCCGGAAACCTCAGACAAGTACCCGTCGACCATCACCTCACCACCATCCGCCTGGTTCCAAACCCGGCGCCAAAACCGGCGCCAAACACAGGCCAAGACACGGGCCAAGACACGGGCCGAGTGGTTACCCCGAACTGACCACGGGAAGGCGCACCTGCAAGAGGTGCAGGCACTGGTCAACAAGTTCTTCCACCAGCGCGGCGTCGGAAGCCACCTGGGTGGTGGTGAACCGACCGAAGAGCAACTCATGGTCCAGCGTGGCGGACACCAACTCCAGCATCCGATCCGAGGCTCGGGCCGGATCGGCACACCCCACCTCGGCGAGCCGCGTGAGCACGAACTTTTTCTGCGCCTCGGCACACACCTGCATCGTTTCCATACGACGGATGCGGAAACGTTCGTCGGTGGTGCAAGCCTGGATCGACGCCCGGAATAACGGGCCAGCTCGCCGATAGGCCAATACGTTGAGCCGCACCGCCTCCTCCACGAACTCCGCGAGGGACACATCCTCCCAACGCACCGGATCGCAGAACGCCCGGGTGAGAGCCTGGATGCGGTCATGCATGCGTTCGACAATCAAGTACAGCACCGAGTTCTTATCCTCGAAGCGGGCATAGAACGAACCCACGGTGCGCTCCGCCGCCTTCACGATGTCGGCCACCGTGATCTCCTCGAAGGGACGCTCCTCGAGGAGTTTCTGGGTGGCCTCCACGAAACGCTCAAGCGTGGCCTGGCTACGCGCCTGGCGCGGCGCATGGACCCATCCGTCGATGCCCGAGTCCGTCATGTTGTCACTCCGATCCACAGCCCCCACGGCCTGGACCTAGGTTACCCAACGCAGACCAAAAATTCAGTTGCCGTACATCTTGGCCTGCGACGCCACCATCGTTTCGACGTCGCCCATCGTGAGGTTGGCGTCGATCAAGTGCAAGCCCCACGGTGGGGTGAGGTCGCCCTTGACGTAGGCACCGCGAGGATCTGCCGCGCTGGCTTCGGGGATCGTGACCTCCAGCCACGTGAACCCGTCCTTGCTCACGCACTCCCCCTGCACCAGACCGGGGAACGACACGAACGGTGTGTCGACGCCGGGCACCGGGTCGGCATTCCCGATCACGCCCTTGGTGCCGTTGGGAAAACGGCCGTCTAGTTCGGCTTTGCCGCCGGGGAGCGATGCCGGGTTGTTGCACAAGGCCAGTCCGTTACCGCCGCGGGGCCTACCAAAGAGTGAGTCGGCAGGAGGCGGGGCGGTGGCTCGAAACGAGGCGTAGCTCACGACGCAGCCCAACTGATCTGCGGAGCGACAGGCAGGGACGTTCTGGAAATCGCCACCGACATCCTTGCCTTCCGGCACCGCCACGCTGCCGCCGAGCAAGTACGCCGATACCAGACGTTTGCGCAGGGCTTCGTCGCCATCGATCTTGTCCTTGATGAGTCGATTGAGGTGGCCGGACCCCTGCGAGTGACCCACCAGCACGAAACCTCGCCCCTTGCTCTGCGTGTCGAGGAACGTCGTGAATGCGTCGACCACATCGTTGTAGGCGATCGATCGGGGATCTTTGCCTTCGGGGAACGTGGTAGTGGTGCCGCCGTTTCCGCCTCCGCCGAACGACAACCCGGTGAGCGGGATCTGGCGATAGACCGGGGCATACACCCGACAGGTGGAGTTGAGGCGCGCCACTTGGTTGATAGCGGCGAGGATCTCCTCCCCCTCGGCCGGGGTCATGTCGGCGTTGGGCGTCGTGTCGCGACTCACGGTGGGGTAGACGTAGAAGCAGTCGATCTTCGGATCAGAGGCCGGTGTGTGTTTCTCAATCGTTTTGGTGCCGTCGGCCCGCAGGACCGTGGTGTCGAGGTTGCGGCGACACACGTCGTTCGTTTCGGCGAGATCGGGATGGCACAACCAGGCCGACGTGGCGGCGTAGGTGCCAGAAGCGACGACGGGTTTGGTGGTGCTCGAACTACCCGAGGACGAACCACCCGAAGACGAAGGTGTCGGGGTTCCCGTGGTGGACGACGAGCCGGCACCGGCAACGGTGGTGGACGGCGACGTGGATGTGGTGGAGCACGCCCCGATCACGAGGAGGCCGGCGGCGAAGGAACCGACGATGAACCAACGAGCGGGCGAAACCGAAACCGTGCGCATGCCCGCAACGGTAGAGCACAATCGATCCGAGTCGGGCCTCGTTTGATCTACGTTCCTAATGCCGATCAAACGAGCAGGGGAAGACATCGTGGAGAGTGCGGAACTGGACGACGAGGACGGGTCCGAACCATCACGTTGGGAACGGCTGGAGGAATGGAAGCAAAGCGCGGTATGGATGGCGGGATCCCTGCTGTTCGCAGGTCCTGTTTTACTACTTCACCGACTTCGAGAATTCACGCCAAACATCGAAACGAATGAACTGGGTGGTTGCCGGGCTCTACAACTTCGGAGGGAAATGGCTCGTCGTCGCCGTGCCAACCGCGCTCGGCCTGTACTCGTTGGCACTCAGCATTCGCGCCTACCGGACACGACAGGACCCCGGCTGAGGTCAGCCGACGCCGCGGTCGTGGCCTTCCCAGAACGGCGCCCGTAGATCACGTTTGAGCACTTTCATCGCCCCCGACAACGGGAGCGGATCACTGCGTAGCTCCACCGACTTGGGCAACTTGAAGCCAGCGATGCTGGGACGGGCGTGCTCAATGAGTTCCGCTTCGGTGACGGTGTGGTCCGGGTGTAGCACCACGATGGCGTGCACCGCTTCGCCCCACGTCTCGTGCGGGATACCGATGACGGCCACCTGGGCCACGGCCGGATGGCTGGCGAGAGCGTTCTCCACTTCTACGGAGTAGACGTTCTCGCCGCCGGTGATGATCATGTCCTTGACGCGGTCGACGAGGAACAGGTAGCCGTTCTCGTCGAGCAGACCGGCATCGCCCGAGTGGTACCAGCCACCGCGGAACGCCTCCTCGGTGGCATCGGGGTTCTGCCAGTACTCGCGCATGAAGTTGCCGGCCTGGGCACACACCTCACCCACGGTTCCCTGCGGAAGTTTGTTGCCTTCGGGATCCTGAATCGACAGCACCACGCCGGGGGCTGGTCGGCCAGCGGACTTCAGGAGCGCGCCACCGGCGCGATGCTCTTCCGGGCCGAGCACGGTGAGGATGGCCGAGGCCTCGGTCATGCCGTAGCCCTGGAAGATGTTGAGGTTCGGGTACATGGCGAGGAGCTTCTCGAGCAGCGGCGTGGGCATCGGCGACGCGCCGTACGTGAGCGTGGTGAGCGACGCCAGCCGCTCCGGACGGAACTCTGGATGGTTGAGCGTCATGGCGATCATCGTGGGGACCATCACCGTGAACGTGGCCTGCATTGCTTCGATGCCCTCCATTGCCTTCACCGGATCGAAGAGCGGGATGTACCCCGACAGACCACCAACAGCAGGTACGCCGAGCACGCCGCCCATCGCCGCCGCATGGAACATCGGCACCTGGTTGAGATTGATCATGGCCTCATCGAGCCCGAAGCGCATCGCCACGTGGTACACGTTGAGCATCTCGGCCCGTTGGTCGAGGAGCACGCCCTTCGGCAGGCCCGTGGTGCCGCCGGTGTACATGAGCACCACCGGATCGTCTTCTTCGGGCTCGTCGGGCAGGACGGAGTCGTGGGCGGCGAGAAGTTCTTCGTATTCGGCTTCGTGAGGGACATCGCCGGCGCCGATGAGGATCACGTGCTCGATCCCAACTTCTTCACGGACCTGATCGATCACACCGCCGAACAGGAAGTCGGTAAACACCACCTTCGTGCCGGAGTTCTTGAGGATGTACGCCACCTCCTTGGCGGCGAGACGGAGATTGAGTGGATTCATCACGCCGGCCCCGAGGAACGCCGCGTGCCAAAGCTCCATATAGGGGTGACAATTCATTGCCATCACGGCGAACCGATCCTGCGGACCGACTCCCATCGACTTCAGCGCCGACGACAAGCGGCCCACCCGTTCCACGTGCTCGGAGAACGTAAAGGAGCGGTCTCCCTCGACGAAACCCACCTTGTCCGGTGTGCGCTCCACCTGAGGCAACAACATCCGTCCGTACACGAGCTCTTTCATGGAAGTCCCCTTCGTCGGCAGGCCAGTGATCCTGCTGGCTGGAACGGGCACAGTACCCGGCCTGGCCCGGTCCGTGCGGGCGGTAGCGTCGACCGGTGATGCGCATCCGAGAACTTTCGCCCCGACTGGCGATCCGCCGTCGCCGTGAGGCTTGGCGATCCGAACCGCTGCGCCAGCAGCTCGAAACCCACCGGTACTCCGACGGTATCTACGAATCACTTTTCCACGCTCGGCTCGATCCTCACTTCCTCGTGAATCAGCCGCTCGACGCTGCGTCGGTCGTGGTCGACGTGGGAGCCTTCGTGGGCTACTTCGCCGAGGCGATCACCGACCGCACCGGCGCCACCGTGTACTGCTTTGAGGCCAACCCATCGGCCGCACGCCTCATCCGTTCCAACCTGCGAACCCTGCCCTACCTGCTCGGCCCTGTCGATCGACGCGCCACGTTGGCGCTCCACGGCGAACGCTCCACGGTCGAAATCTCCGACCTCGGATACGGCGAGATCGAGGTGGAAGTGCGGCGAGCCATCGACGTGTTCACGGAGCTGGGGCTCACCCACATCGATCTCCTGAAAGTGTCCGCGCCCGGCACCGAGTTCGACCTGATTGAACACCTCGTCGACGAAGGTTGGGTTGAACGCATCGATCGACTTCTCGTGCAGTTCCACGCCCAGTCTCCTGGCGCCGTCGGGCGTTACAAACGCCTGCAGCGTTCGTTGTCGACCACCCACGAGTGCACGTTCCGGCACGCGTGGGTGTGGGAACAGTGGGAGCGCAAACAGTGAGCCCGCCCATCTTCGAGATCAAACGCACGATCCACTGGCCCGTCACCATGGTGCGACGCCGAAAGCTCACCCTTGCTGGCCCACCACCCGCTCCCGGCGAAGTAAACCCCCGACAGTGGTTCGAACAGAACTACTACCGCAAAGCCGTCTACCGGCTCGCAGTCGAAACAATGATCAACCCGCAGTTGCTCGTGGACTTCATGCTTCCCCCCAACGCCGTCATTCTCGACGTGGGGGCCTTCGTCGGCGAGTGGAGTGCCGGGATCGCCCCAACGGGAGCCTCTCGCATCCTCGCCTTCGAACCGAGCTCCCGAAGTCGGGAAGACCTCGACATGGTGGCCCGCACGCTGCCGGTTATTGAGGTCTTGCCGTATGGGTTGGCCGGTACCGATGCCACGGCCGAGCTTGCCCTCGACGGTCCCGCGTCGTCGGTGTTCGACGCCGATCAGGGCAACGGCACCGAGACCATTGAGCTACGCGATGTGGTGCGCGCACTCGAGGAACTCGATGTCGACCACATCGACCTACTGAAGATCAACATCGAGGGCGGCGAGTTCGATCTGCTGGAACGCCTGCTCGAAGCCAACTGGCTGCCACGCGTCGATCGGGTGATGGTGCAGTTCCACGAATGGCACCCCAACGCCCACCTTCGGCGAGCGGCAATTCGTCGACAGCTGCGAACAACACACGTGCCGAGCTGGAACTACCCCTGGCTCTGGGAGCTGTGGATTCGCCGCGATGCTCTGCCGCGGCCGAGCCCGTGGGACGCCATCGTGAACGGCACGACGATCGCCCGCTCGGGTATCGGCTGACCTTCCCACGCGTCGAAGCGTGCGCGGGTTCGTGAGGGTCCGGTGCTTTTCACCCGCCGGATTTCCCGCTCTAGTAGCTCCTCGATTGTTCGTTCCTCACAATCCGCTCGCCACGGCCGCTCAGGCCCGGCAGCGCTCCAAGGGCCGGCCTCATCGGAGCTGTGGCCCAAGGCCCAAGCGGCCCTATCCGCGCTGCCTCTTACAGGGCTGCGGTGCCCAAGTAGCTCGACTCCAGCAACTGGCGTTGATCTTGGAGTTCGGCGGCCGTGCCGGACATGGCGAGTTCGCCGTGGTTGAGCACATACGCCCGGTCGGCCACGGTGAGCGCGAGGTGCACGTGCTGTTCCACGAGAAGCACGGCGGCTCCCGTTTCGTCGGCGATGCGGCGCAATACCGGGAGGAGCCGCTCCACGATGATCGGCGCCAGGCCCAAGCTCATCTCGTCGACCATCAGCACCTTCGGCTCGCTCGACATCGCCCGGCCAAGGGCAAGCATCTGCTGCTCGCCGCCGGAAAGCAACCCGGCTTTACGGTCGAGTAGTCGCTCCAGTTCCGGGAAATACCCCAGCACCTGATCGAGCGGAACGCCCCCCGAATGGCTGCCGAGCTTGAGGTTCTCACGGGCCGTGAGGTCAAAGAACAGGGAGCGGTTGTCGGGCACATGGGCGAGCCCGCGACGAGCCACTTCATTCGGCCGACGAGTGGAGGGCCGCCCGCCGCCGAGCACATCGATATCCCCACTGATGATGGGAAGCAACCCGGAGATCGTGAGCAGAGTGGTGGTCTTACCAGCGCCGTTGGGCCCGAGCAAGGCCACCACTTCGCCAGCGTCCACATGCAGGTGAAGGTCCCGCACCACCGCCACCTTGTCGTAGCCAGCGTGCAGACCTACGAGGTCGAGCACACGAGTCATGCCGACGTACCCAGGTAGGCCTCGATCACCCGGGGATCGTTTCGCACTTCGGCGGGAGTTCCGTGAGCGATCACGCGGCCAAATTCGAGCACATACAGCTCGTCGCACACGCCGAGCACGAGGCCCATGTCGTGATCGACGAGGAAAACTGCGATCCCCTCATCAACAATCCGCCGGAGTTTCGTACCGAGTTCAAGGCTCTCGGCGCTATCGAGGCCAGCAGCTGGTTCATCGAGCAGGACCAACGACGGGCGGGCCGCCAACGCTCTCGCCACCGCCACCAACTTGCGTTCACCCAGCGAAAGCTCGCCGGGTGAACGACCGGCAATGCTGCCGAGGTCGAGGAGATCGAGGGCCCAGATGATCGCGTCGTCGTCGTGGGCACGCGACGGCCGAATGACATCAGCGGCGACCCCTCGAGCCGATGCGCGCTGCCCGGCGGCACGGCAGTTCTCCAGAACGGTGAGATCGTCGAACAACTCCAGCGACTGCCAGGTACGCGTGAGCCCCGCCGCCGCGCGCCGATGCGGCCCGAGACCGGTGAGATCCTGGTCGGCGAACGAGATGCGACCGGTGTGGGGAACGAATCCCGTGAGCGCGTCGATCGTCGTGGTTTTGCCCGCCCCGTTCGGACCGATAAGGCCCATCAAACAGCCGCCGGGCACGGCGATCTCCACGTTGTCGACCGCCTTCACCACGCCAAAGGTGACGCCAAGACCAACGGCACGAAGAAGCGGCGGCATGCGAACGAGGTTAACAGTGTTCAGGCGATCAGGCTGGCGAGAGCCCAAACCGAAGCAAACGAACCAACCACGATCATCACGAGGCTGCGAGCGAGCGGGGGGCGGGGCAAATCAGAACCGGCATCATCGGGGTTCGGACGGGGCCGGACTAGGGCCAACAATGTGCCCACAGCCAGCGCCGCACCCATTGCGAGCACCAGCCAGGCCAAGAGGTCGTCACCGAGGAACGCCACGTTGTCGGTGGCATCAGTGGGGCTGGCCTGGCCGAAGAACATGGATGCAGTGTGGTCCACCGGCTCGCCCGCATGCCATCGGTGGGCGGGCGGGCCGCCGTTGGACTGCCCGCGGACGCCCCCAAAAAGCGAACCGCCCCCGGGGCGAACGGGGACGGTTCATACAGAGCGGACAGAGGCCACAAAAGCACCAGCGCGGGCGATGCGCCGGTAGCGATGCATTGGAGGGAGCCAGCAACCTCCGTCGTTTCGCTCTGCGGCTGGCAGGGCAATGCCTACCAACAACTCCACTATCGGATGACTCTGGATGCACCTTGAGCAGAAATACCACCACGTGGCGCGTGTCCCGATAGCGCTTCGGGATGCGGATTCCCAGCCATTGGCTCGAAGCCTCGCGAGGGCACGACAACGAACGCCCCTTGTCTCGCCCGAGGACATGAACAACGATGGGAGATTCAAACCTGGCCGCAAGGCGCTTTTGGGCTACGGGGATACACCCCTTGCGATTCCTATCCGTTACTGGGCGGCCCGAACCCATGATCGAACAGCACGCTCACGTACGACCGACCACATGCCGTGGCGCTGAGCGGCCGCTCATTCACTGACACCCGCGAATCCCACAGAGCGTTCACGTTGTCCCCCGACGGATCCGACACACACCGCGCAACGAGCGACCTCACGTCGCGTGTGAGATCCGGCACCGAGGGCCCGGATTCTCCCGCCAACAGCGAGGTCGGGGGTTGCGTCGAGGCGGAGGACGGCTTCGATGTGGTGGCCGCGGCGGGAAGAGTGGTCGTGGAACTGGGAACCGTCGTGGCCGAGACGATCTCCGGTCGGCTGATCTGCTCGTCGAACTCGGCGTCGCGTTCCAACGAGAAGTCGCTGTCGTTGACGGCGCCCGTGAGCGTGACCGCTTCCACCGTCTCGTTGGCCAGATCAAGGTCGCGCACCAAGCGGCGGACGGCGCCCGTCGGTTCGTCGAAACAGAACTCCGCCCGGGTTCCGAACGGCGGGTCCGGCAGCGGATAGTCCTGCATCAGTTGGAAGCAGTCGACTCCCGAACGTGTGGCCCGATACAAGGGACGGGGCCCCACGAAATAGCTACGGAGGTTCGTGATCTCTTCGTCGAGCTCGGCTGAAAGCGACTGGCTGGCCTTGTTGCCTTGCACACATGAGTACTCGCCATCCGGTTTCGAAGTGCAGACCACGTCCCGACCATCGATCTGGCCGTTAAGACCGCCGAACTGACGGACCAGCCGGTTGGGCATCCGTTGCGTCACCTCTCGAGCGGACTCCAACACGGCGCCGGTGCGCATCTCGCGTCGAAAGCTCGACTCCATCCGGTAGGTGCCCGTTCGACTGCGGGTGTACGCCGCAAGGAATTCGGTGCTGCGGTCCTTTCCGGCTTCTGGATCGGGACGGGTGAGGACACCGAAAGCAATAAGGGCACCACACCCAACCAGCCCAACAACAAGGCCGGCGATCGCTGCCCGTTTTGAGGACCGTGGCTCTGGCGCACGCGGCGTCGATTCCTCTTCCTGCTCCACGTCAGCAGACTACGTGCTGGGACCAGCGACGTCCCCTCGGGTGGGCGGCGCCGTGCGGACTGGTTCAAGTCCAGCGGCAATGAGCACCGCATTGGTGCCGGCGGTTCGGCTCCCACGAAGCGGTTCGAATGGTCAGAGTGGCGATACTGGCGTCGCGCGGACCGTTTCCGATGCCGGTCTCGCTGGCGGCACCGATCGAGCGCGCTCGCGAGAGTTGGTGGGCCGATGAAGTGAGTGGACGGGACGGTGACGCCCGTGGTTCAAACAGCCCTGCCGCGCCTACGGGAGTTCGTAGTCAAGGGTGAGCAGCCCATGATCGACTCTTCCCGAACCGGTGATACCGGCCAACCCACCGGTGCCCGAGCCGGGAACCACCACGGCCCACTGCTGCGGATCCGCCCCGTCCGGACCCGCAGTGGCGCCGTGCTGGAGTACGAACGTGCCGTCCGTGCCGCCGAGCGTGCCCACGATTCGTTCCTGGGCCACATACCCCGCCCCCCCTTCGCCTTGTGTGGTGAGCAGGTGCACCACGGCGATGGCTTCGAGCACCCCGCTGTACACCTTGTCGGCCGTCGCATGCCCCATGCTCGGTTCGCCGTCGGCGTCGTTGGAGGGACCAGCGTCAGTCGCCTGCCAATTGTCGATCGTGAACGGACCTTCGAGATGGTGTGCCATGGGCTCAGTCTGTCGCCCCCGATCCGAGGCGCGGAACCACCGCGAAAACGAACACCTTTCCGCTACGATCGGCCCACTCGGACCATAGGGGGATCCAATGGCCTTTCATCACGTCGCCTTCGCCACCAACGACATCGCCGCCACCCATGCCTTCTACACCGAGGCCATGGGATTCACCGTCACGAAGGTGGTGGCCGCGGCCACACCAAGTGGCAAAGGTTGGGCCAAGCACGTGTTCTACGACACGGGTAACGGCGAGATGATCGCGTTCTGGGACATCCACGACCCCACGATTCCCAAAGCCCCGACCGCGATCTCCACGGCCCTCGGCCTTCCCGAATGGGTAAACCATTTGGCCTTCAATGCTTCGATCGACGAATTGCCGGCCATCCGAGACCGGTGGTTGGGCCAAGGGTACGACGTCGTGCAGGTCGACCATGGCTTCTGCATCAGCTTGTACGCCAACGACCCCAATGGCATCCTCGTGGAGTTCTGCGCCGACGCCCGGCCCCTTACCGCCGAAGACCGAGCCCACGCCGAACGCGCCGTGCTCGACCCCGCTCCCGAGCTTGAGGATCCGGCGTCGGTCGAATTTTTCCTCGCCGCCGACTACGAACCCGTGCACGCCTGAACCCGTCCACGCCTGAACCCGCACGCCTGAACCCGCACGCACTGGCGGCGGTGGCCGGTGGACACCACAACCCGGGTCGAACAGGTCGGGCCGCCCGGCGGTCTTTGCGGGATGGTGAGATGGCAGCATCCGTTCGGCTGACTTCCAGCCAGCTTGGAATACCACGGCACCGTCCGCCTTCTGGCCCGGAACGAGAGCGCGCTCGACCTACCTCTCGTGGCGCGCCGAACCGTCGCTCGAAATCCGCGCTTCGAAACATGTCGACCGACACTTCTGGGGGACCCACGAGCTCATAGGGGATTCCCTGGGTAGGAGCACCCCCGATATCGGGAGATGGTGGCGGCATGAGCTCCGCATCCGCACCTGCCAGCACCATTCCCGCTGGCACCATTCCCGCCGGCACCATTCCCGCATCGGAGTCGGCGCCCGCTGCTCCGCTGGCATCGCTGGTCGACAACACCCCCGACACTCGTGATCGGTACGTCGACTTCCTCCGAGCGCTCAGTATCACCGTGGTCATCCTGTGGCACTGGGTGTTCTCCATCACACAATGGAGCACCGATAACCATTCGCTGATCATGCCGAACCCCATTGGGGGAGTGCCCGGTTTGTGGGCCGTCACCTGGTTGTTGCAGATCATGCCGGTGTTCTTCTTCGTGGGGGGGTACGCCAACCTCGCCGGGATCGAGGGGATGACGGCAGCCGACGACGGTCGACCGCCCATGTGGCGAGTATTCGTGGCGAAACGGCTGCGCCGTCTCGGCAAACCGGTGGGGATCTACGTCGGGCTTTGGGTGATCGGTGAGATCATCGCCCACGCCCTCGTGCCCGGCTATCGAGGGGTCACCACCTGGGGCATGGTGGTGTTCGTCCCGCTCTGGTTCCTCGGCGTCTACCTGAGCGTGGTGTTGTTGGCCCCGCTCACCGCCCGCCTCCATCAGCGAGCACCGTTCGTCACCCTGGCCACACTGGCCGCCGGTATGGCGCTGACCGACGTCCTCCGGTTCGCCGGCAACAACGACCGGGCTGGGTTCGTCACGTCGGCACTCGTGTGGGTCTTCGTCCACCAGCTCGGCTACTTCTGGCGGGACGGCACCTTGATCCGCTGCGGTCGACGGATGCTGGCGGCAGTGACGGCAACGGGGTTTGTTGCGCTCGGCGCCCTCACCACCTTCGGCCCCTACCCCCGCTCCATGGTGAGCGTCGCCGGTGAAGGTTCGAACATGTATCCCACCACGGCATGCATCGCGGCGCTGGCCGTCTTCCAACTCGGCGTGGCCATGTTGTTTCGGCCCGTCGTTGGCCGGTGGCTTCAAGGTCGACGGGCCTGGACCGCCACGGTGGCCGTCAACGCCGTGGCGATGACCGTCTTCTGCTGGCACATGACGGCGTTGGTGGCGGCGATCGCCGTGTACGAGCGGCTCGGGTTCACCCTCGGCACCGAAGCCGACGCCGGGTGGTGGGCTCAGCGTCCGCTCTGGCTTCTGCTCCCGGGCCTCTTCCTCGCCGTGCTGGTTGCCCTGTTCGCCCGCTTCGAGCTTCCCGCTCGTCCTGCCCGTTCGGCGCACGCGGTGGCCCCCACCCCAGCCCCCGCCCCGAATCCATAGGGACAGGGGCTCCTCCCCAACCCCGTCCCACGTTCCAACCCCGTCCCGAAAGGACCACGCTCATGTACCTCCTCCATCTCGCCGATATCGATCTCCGCCCACGCGACGACCATCCCCCGTCCATCGATGCCAACGACAACACCGAAGCCGTCCCACTCCCGGACTTCGACGATCTGTTCGACCCCATCCCCGAGGGCTGGGCACCTTCACCATTGTTTGCGATGGCGGTGCTCGCTCACCTCGGCCCCCGACCCTGGGCCGTGACCCCCGCCGCCTGACGTGATGCACCGGGCCGTCGAAGAACTTGCCCCCGATACCGTTACGCCGACCGAACGACCCCAAAAACCCCGAAGGCAGATTGCCCCCTCACGGAGAGCAATCTGCCTTCGGTTCTTCGCAACGTGGGGTTCGCCGCTCGGGCCGTTTCGAGCGGGCTACAGCGGCAGGCCGTATCCGGAGCACGTGGCCTTAAAGCCCGACGTATTCGAACCGAGCTGGTTCATCACGTTCTGGAGGACCGGGCCATCGGCGAACATCCCGATGTGGCCGACGTTGTCGTTCGGGCACTGGTCCTGAATCGTGATGTTCGTGACGTTGGGGCCGAACAGGAAAGCGTTGGTGTACGGAGTGACGACCCTGTCGTGTTTGGTTTGGATCACGGCGTAACGGGGGCCAGCAACCGTGTCGCCGTCGACAAACAGGCTCTTCTGGAAACTTGAGGTGCTCATCTGCTGCGCTGCGCCGGAGATTCCGAAACCCCACAGCAGCGAGTTGGTGAAGCCGATCAAGTTGAGGTTCACGCCGAGGGTGACAACCCCGCTAAGCGTGGTGCCATGGTTGCTGGGCGACAGGCCCACCATCGTGCGCACCTTGCTCGCTCCACCGAGGCGCTTGATGTAGTAGTTCGGCATCATCCCGCCTTGCGAGTGCCCGACGATGTCGACCTTTGCCGCGCCAGTGGAGGTGCGCACCTTGTCGACGAAGGTCTTGAGCACGCCAGCCGAGGCCGATATCTCGCCGAGACCACCGATGCGCCCGGCGGAGAGCCAAGTCATGCCGTAGTTGAAGGCGTAGACGCAGTAGCCGGCGTTCGCCAACATCGGTGACAGCGCCACCCAGTTGGCACCGAGGTTGGCACCGGTGGCATGGACCAGCACGACCGGCGTGGGGTGGGCGGCGCTCGGCTTGCAACTCCAGTTGTTGGCACCGGCCACGGCATTGGGGCTGAACAGATAGTTGCTCACGGCCGTGCCGACGCCGCCCACGGGCAGGGTGGAGGCGTGGGCGGGGGCCGCCGCACCGAACACAACGGCGGTGGCACACACGAGGCCGAGCACGCCGGCTCGGTAACCCCGTTGGTTGCGAGGGGCCTTGCCCCGAGTGGTGGTGGTTGTGGCTGGCATTCGATTCCCCCGAATGGCTGGGCGACCCCCGGCCGCCGTCCGACGCTGTGACGAACATCACACCGCTGTTCCCAGTATGCGGCCGGCCGACCACGCGGAGTAGGTGGACGGGGTCACATTCCGTACATGACTTTGGTCATATTCCGCCCTAACCCTCCGAACTGGGCACACATTTCGTCGTCAGGACGACGAAATGTGTGCCCAGTTCGCCAAAAAAGAGGGGTCAGACCACGACGGTGAAGGTGGTGCGTCCGTCGATCCGTTCGTACTGGAGCTCCCCACCCAAGTCGCCCACCAGCGCGTCGGCGATGGACAGACCCATCCCGGTGCCCGACGCCTTGGTGGTGAAGAACGGTTCGAAGGCCTGACGCTCGGCGTCGCCTTCGAGGCCCGGCCCGTCGTCGGTCACACGGACCACCACCACCACCGTCGCCCCCGATGCCGGCCCTGTGACCGTCCCCTCTGCCAGCCCAGTTGCCGGCCCCGATGAATCGGCGCTGACGATTCCACGCGCTGCACGTTCGGATTTCGTTTCGCCTCCCGCTCGGCCCAGGTTCGTCAACGCCCGCGACCCGCCCGGCTCGCCCGGCTCGCCACCCCCACCCGACCCACCCGCGCCGACCGAAGCCACAGAAGCGACCGACCCGCCCGCGCCGACCGAAGCCACCGTCCCCGCCCCCACCCACACCTCGGAGCGAGCGGCGTCGATGGCATTGTCGACCAGGTTGAAGATCACGTCACGTAACTGCGGTGCCACCGCGAATCCCGCCGACGACGGGTCGACGTCCACATGCAACCGAACGCCCTCCCCTTCCGCTTCGGGCGCCAACTCCTCGGTCACCGCCGCCACCAACTCGGCGAGTGTCAACACCGCCGTCACCGACTGGGAGGGTCGGCCGTCGTCGTCCACCGCCCGTTCGTGCAGCAACTCTGCCGCGAGCATGTCGACCAACTTCTCTTTGGCGGATGCCAAGGCGTCGAGTTCGCGTCGGATCGCCGCAACGTCGACTACGGCCATCTCGGTGCCAGTGCCATCGAGGGCGTCGAGCTCGATGCGAATCACCGGCGAATGCACCAGGCCATCGGCGGCAAGTAACGCGCGCATCCGGTGCACACTCCAACCCATGAGGCCCAAGTCGTGGCGCGACTGGTGGACGATCCGGGCCGATACTTCTCCGATCGCCGCCAGCCGTTGGCGGGCGAAGGCGTCTCGACGCAACTCCCTCGACACTTCCCGACGGCGAAGATCGAAGTTGGTGGCCAAATAAAGCGGCACACACCACAGAAGCGAGCCAGTCGTTCCCACCGGCGCGTCGGACCGATACAACGCAACCGCGCTGACGATCACCGGACACCCGACGAGCAACGGCAGCAGGTAGGGCAACAACATGTTGTCGAGGGGGTCGACCCCGCGGCGGATCACCGACGATCCCGAGATGGCCCGTTGTGAGAGCACTCGAACGGCCATCGCCCCGATCCACGCCGCGCTCCCCACCGCGGCCGCCCGAAACATGTCGCCTGTGTCGGTGAGCTCGAGCGGGTAGCCGCGCCCGAACACGCCCGTTTGCAAGACATTGGCAAGGATGAACCCCACGGTGCAGGACACCGAGGAGACCACCATCCACGCCATCGAGCGGCGCACCCCTCGCCACGACCGTCGGACCAACGCGTTCACGGCGAGTACGCAGACGCCGATCGCCGCGCCGACCCAAACCACACCAACGCCACCCCAGCCGAGCAGTGCGGTGGCCACTGCCGTAACGATGGTGACGATGATGTGGTCCTCGCGACCGTCCACGTGGATCGGCAGCAGGATGCCGGCGAGCGTCATCGCCAGCAGCGCGGCGAGAAACCACAGGGGCGGATCCAAGATCAGCGCGCCATCTGCCGCCGCACGAGCAGCACCGCAAGTTTCGTGCGATCGGTGACCCCCGCAACATCAAGGATGCGCGTGACGTAGTTCTTCACCGTGCCCTCGCTGATGCACAGCTTGTCGGCAATCTCGCGGTTGCTCTTCCCGTCGGCGATCAGGGCGAGCACCTCGCGCTGACGAGGGGACAGCGTGGCGATTGCCTTGTCGAACGATCGCTCATCGGGATCGCGCCGCAACGACTCCGCTACCCGGAGAGCCATGTCGCCGCTCAACGCCGTCTTGCCTTCAGCGGCGCGCTGCACCAACCGCAACAGCTCGGAAGGTTCGGTGTCCTTTCGGAGGTAGCCGATCGCCCCGTCCTGCATCGCCCGTCGAATCATGCTCGGATCGTCGTGTGCGCTGATGACCACCACATGGGCGCCGACCGCCACCTCGCTGACGGCATCCAACCCCGAACCGTCGGGAAGGTCGATATCGAGGAGAACCAGATCGACGGCGGTGTCGGCGATCCGGGCCCGGAGCTCGTTGAGGGAGCCGACCTCGCCCACCACTTCGTAGAGATCATCGGCGGCGAGCGCCGCTGCCAGTCCACCACGAAAGAGCGGATGGTCGTCGCAAATCAGAATCCGGGTAGCCATCCGCGCACCCCCCTTCGTGAGACGGACGCTCCTAGGATGGCACAGCCCGTGAGGAGGCCCCATGAACGCTGTGCCCGCCCAAGTTCGTTCAGTGTTCCTGCTCGTGGTGGCGATCGCCGCGTCGATGGTCATCGTGGTGGGATCGTTCATGATCTTTGGGCGGCTCCGGAGCCAGGTCGCGGTCAACGCGGTGCCCGTCGGTATCGACGAACTCCCCTCGGAAGATCTCACCCTCGCCGACGACACGGTGGTCGTTCGGTCCAACAACGGGAAGGCCGTACGCGACCTCAGCCCGGACGGTTCGCAGCTCACCCTCGCGGCGGATGCCGAGGGGGCGGAAGCGCTCCAGCCGGGCAAGGTGCTGCTGCTCACCGGTGTCACCGCCATGCGAGTCGACAAACTCGAACGCCGCGGGGACACGATCGTGATCCAAGCCAAGCCCGCTCGCATCACCGACATCATCAAGGACGGCAAGCTCAGTTTCACGAAGGCCAACCTCGACATGAGCCAGGCCAGCCTCCGGGTGTACGCGCCGGAACCGCGGCTCGTCGAACAAGAAGGCGCCGCCGGTGGAGACGCCGCCGTCAACGAGTTGTTCCGTCCGTCCGCACGAGGGGGAGGGGGCGGGGGCGGTTCAGACGGCTACACCGACATTCCGTTGGCCCAGGACAGCGGCGGCAACGTGGCTCGAAGCGGAACGGTTTCCGGTTGGGAGTACCGGTTCAATGCCACCATCGCCGGCGACACGGTCACCTTCACCCTTCACCTCACCAAAGAACTCAGCGGTGTGCAGGTCACGATAGACGTCGATGGATCGGTGAGTGGCGTGGGCTTCGCCGGGGACCTCGAGATCTCCGCCGCGTCGGTCCGCCAGTTCCGTCTGCAAGCGAACGACCTTCGTGGCCAGGCCAGGATCACGGCCAGCGCGTCGGTGGAAGCGAACACCCGATTTCCGGTCACGGTGTTTCACGTCCCGATGTCGATGCAGGTGCCGTTCCCGGTTTCCGGCATTCCTTTCACCGTCGGCATCGAAGCCGACCTCCGAGCCGAGCTGGCGTTCACGTCGGCGCAGGCCGGGTTGACCGGCGCCTTCGATGCCCGGTTCAGCGGCAGCGGCACCCTGGCGGTGAATAACGGATCGCTCGCCGGGAGTGGCACGTTCGAGCAGCTTTGGGAGGATCCCATCGAGTCGGTCGAGGGGCTGAGCATCGGCCCGGCAGCGATGATCATCACCGTGCAATTCCCCAAGGTGTCGCTCGGGATCGGCATCGCCCTAGCGCGAGCCAGCGCCTACTTCGAGTTCATCTATTCCTACGGTCCCACGATCTCCGGCACCACCAACTTCGTTCCCTGCCGTTCGGCGCCGGTCTCGATGACCGTGAACGCCGGCATCACCGCCGAGTTTCTCGGTCGCGAAATTCCGGTAGCGGAGCGCGAAATCGTCAACCGCAATGCTGCGCCGTTCGACCCCCCGGTTGCCGCCTGCCGAATCTGACGTAGCGGTCCCCGCTGCGGGGTGACCATCACAAATCTGACGTATGCGTCATGCTGGTGGGGTGGACGGTGAGGAACTTGACCCCGACAGTGAGACGGTCGCCGAGCCTTTCGACGCGCCCGAGCAGTCGACCCTCACGATCGTGCTTCTTGCCGTAGCGCTGCTCGCCATTCCTATTGGTCTGATTCTGCTCTATCTCGGCATCACTGCCGGCACGCCGTCGACGCGACCGGCGATCGACCTCACCGGCGCCACCACTTCCACCATCGTTGCCGCGGCGGGCAACACCCCACTGCTCGCCACCGACCTCGACGGCCAGTGGACCGTCGGGGTTTCGAACGGCAGCTCGCTCGGCTATCGAATCGACGGGACCATTGCGAGCGGATCGACACGTCAGTCGTTCAACGGCCGTAGCCCACTCGTCGAAGGTGGTTTGGTGGTTCGCAACGGCACTGTGGAGGCCGTGGCGGTGCAGGCCGATTTGCGTGCCCTGGCCACGGACGACGCTTCGCGTCAAGACACGCCGCAAGGCCTCGGCCTCACCACCGACGCAACACCGCTCATCCGTCTTCGTTTCGAGGACGATCACGTACTCCCGGCAGTGATCCCCGCCGATGGCGCGATCCCGCTTCGGCTTTCTGGCGAACTCCTTCTCCATGGTGTCGCCCAGCCGTTCGCCATGGAGGTAGAGGCGAAGGTCCGGCGCGACGAACCGCTCATCATCGAGCTCACGGGAAATGCAACCATCACTTGGGCCGACTTTGCGGTCAAACCACCGGACGGCGACAACCCCCGCACCATCGCCCCGACGGGTGAGCTGCAGGTCCGACTGGTGCTTTCTCGCAAGGTCACCCCCGGAACGGTCGACCGGTCCATTACCCGGTAGCGTCGGGGCATGCAGCCCACCGTCGTAGCAACGTGGAGTGAGGTGGCCGACCGTACCCCCGTCGGCGCCCTTGTCAGCAATGTGGATTTGGTGCTCGTTCGCTGGGGTGACAATCACTCCGTGCTCTACGGGCGCTGCCTCCATCGAGGGGCCCACCTCGCCGACGGTCGGGTCGTGGGCGACAACCTGCTGTGCGGCGTGCATGGTTGGGACTACGTCTTCGCCACCGGTGTCAGCGCCTACGACAACAAGGAGCGGCTGCATCGTTTCGGTTCCTGGATCGAGAACGACGAAGTGCTGGTCGACCTCGACGAGGTGCTGTTGTGGGAGAAGGAGCACCCGCAAAACTACGACCGGTCCGCCTATCAAGGCGCGTATCAAGATCCACACGGAACGCCCGAAGAACCCCACGTTGGTCTCGTGCGGCAACTCGCCACGGAGGGTCTCGACTACCTCGGCCACCACGGCCCCATCACCTCGATGGGGGTCCCTCGGGATCAGCTCCCGGCCTGGGACTCGATCCAATTCGTCACCGGCCAACTTGCACGGTTGCCCCAACTCGACGAGGTCGCCGTGACCACGCAAACGGTGATCGGGCCGAACGCCGAACGCCCGCTCGTGCTCGACATCCCGCTATTCGTGAGTGACATGAGTTTCGGTGCCTTATCCGAGGAGGCAAAGGTCGCCATGGCCAAAGGCGCCGAGCTGGCCGGAACCGGTATCTGTTCCGGCGAGGGCGGCATGCTCCCCGAGGAGCAGGCGGCCAACTCTCGTTACTTCTACGAGTTGGCCAGCGGGCGATTCGGGTGGGACATCGAGAAGGTAAAACGTTGTCAGGCCTTCCACTTCAAGCTCGGCCAGGGAGCCAAAACCGGCACCGGGGGCCACCTCCCCGGCCACAAGGTGACCGGAAAGATCGCCGAGGTGCGCGGGTTGCCCGAGGGCCACGACGCCATCTCCCCGAGTCGGTTCACCGACCTCAACAACGAAGACGATTTTCGCGCCCTTGCCGAAACGGTTCGCGAAGCCACCGGGGGCATACCGGTTGGGGTCAAGCTCAGCGCCCAGCACATCGAGGACGACATCGATGCCGCGCTACGAATTGGGGTGGACTATCTCATCCTCGATGGTCGCGGTGGGGGAACCGGCGCCGCGCCGGTGCTCTTTCGGGATCACATCTCCGTGCCCACGATCCCGGCCCTCGCCCGCGCCCGCCGTCACCTCGACCGTCGCGGTCGGGGCGATGTCACGCTTGTCATCACCGGCGGGCTCCGTACTCACACCGACTTCGCCAAGGCATTGGCGTTAGGCGCCGACGCCGTTGCCGTCTCCAACGCGGCGATGCAGGCGATCGGCTGTATCGGCATGCGCGCCTGCTCGTCGAACAACTGTCCCGTCGGTATTGCAACGCAACGCGACGACCTCCGTTCCCGCCTTATCGTCGACGACGCTGCCGCCCGCCTCGGCCGATTCTTCGAGGCCACCACCGCGCTCATCGCCGTACTGGCGCGGGCGTGCGGACACACCGCCCTGCACGAGTTCTGTGTCGACGATCTCACCACGTTCGATCGCGACATGGCCCATCTCACCGGGATCGCCTACGGCGGCGTATCCCTTCACTGACCATGCGTTCCCCGGCGGCCCGTCGAACACGACACGACCTTCGGGTATGGCTCGAGCGTTATCGCGACTCGTTGCGTTGGAACCTTCCCTATTGGCCGATGATGCTCGTGAACATCGGGCTCTGGCTTCGTTTGCCCACGCAGCGGTTTTTTGTTCCCGATGATCTCCCCGATACCAAAGTGCTGGCCGATGCGTGGCGAAACATTCGGGCCGAACTCGATGCGTTGTTAGCCGACGGGATCGACGGCATCCCCGGCTTCCACGAGGTCGATCCTGGCCAGCGTCGGCTCACCAACGACAACAGTTGGCGAACGTTTGTGTTGCGGTACGCCGGACGGGACTGTGTCGGCAACCGAGAACGTTGCCCGAATACCGCAGCACTGCTCGACCAGGTCGGCGGGCTCTACACCGCGATGTTCTCGGT
Source organism: Actinomycetes bacterium (assembly GCA_031415655.1). GTDB lineage: Bacteria > Actinomycetota > Acidimicrobiia > Acidimicrobiales > Acidimicrobilacustridaceae > JAKOVR01. Next base: position 7,865 of record JANOSD010000023.1, on the reverse strand, counting down.
GCTCGAACCCGGCGCCCACATCCCGCTCCACGCCGGTGCCATCAAGGGTCTGGTTCGTTTGCATCTGCCCCTACTCGTACCTACCGGCGACCATTGCTGGATCGAGATCGCCGGAGAACGTCTGCACTGGATCGAAGGTGAGCCGCTGATCTGGGATGACACGTACCTCCACCGGGTGCACAATGACACTGATCAGGTGCGCGTCGTGTTGTTCGTTGACCTTGAACGCCCGATGCCCACCGAGCGGCTCACCACGTTCAACCGGTGGGTACTCCGCCGTATGTCCGCCTCGAAACGGATTCAGGTGTCGATCGAACGGGCCGAGCAACGGTCCCGCCGGTGATCGTGTTCGCCATTCCCTACCTCGCCTTCATTGCTTTCACTGGCCACCTCGCAGTCGTCAATGCTCGTACCCTTCGCATCCCGGATCGGATCCTCGGCCAGGGCATCGCCGCGGCCATCGCCACGATGGTGCCCACAGCGATCGTCCTCGGGGAAACGTCGCGACTAGGCGCGTGTCGCAGTAACGCTTCGAAAAGCGGATTCCGAGCGACGGTTCGAACTCTCGCAAGGACGTCCCGTCGAAAGCCCCCTTGTTCTGGGCGGTGAGACGGAGGACACCGCGAGATTGAAAAGCTGGCCGGAAGACGCCGAATGGTTACTGGGACACGCGACTAGGCACCGCCGTGGTCGGTTTGCTCGTCGGCTTCGCGGTGCCGTTGGTGCCGCATCTCGTGTGGGGTAACAGCGGACTGGGATTCGGGAACGTGAAGGATGGGGCGTACGGCGGCATGCATGTCGGGTTCGCCTGCTCCACGACGGGTGCAGCGGCTGCGGCGACCGGTGTTGCTTCGGTGCTCGCGCTCGCCTTCATGTTCGCTTTCAGCCTCTTGGTCTACCGGGCACGGCGCTCGCTCCCCGTCCCGATGACGACATCTCCATGGGTTGCGCTGGGAGCGTTGTGCTTGTGGACGACTGGGTTGGGATGGATCGGGCTCCCGGTGAGCTGAGCAACGGTCCCGCCGGTGATCATGAATACCGGCCTTGGGTTTCGCACGTTGGCAGATGGCGGAGTCTCCGGTAGCATTCGCATTGCGAGGGGAGTACCTCCACGCAGATGTGCCGTCATCACGGTTCGCTCATCGAGCCCGGTGCATTTGGCCTGTTGGCGAGGAAGACCTCCGGATCCTGCGTGGGCACCCGTCCCGCGCCACCGGAGAACCCCTATGTCCCCTTCATCTTCCCTTCAGCCCACCGGCACTTCCGCCCCGGTTGCCCCCGGACTCACCGGGCTTACCGGACTTACCTCTGCCGAGGCCGCCGAACTGCTCAATAGTCACGGAGCGAACAGGCTCGACAGCCCGCCGGGCCGGCCCCGATGGTTGCGGTTTCTCGACCAGTTCCGCAACGTATTGGTGCTGATCCTCGCCGGCGCCGCCGGCCTCGCCGCCGCCCTCGGCGACATCAAAGACGCCGTGGTGGTGTCGTTCGTCCTCCTCATCAACGCCATTCTTGGCTACGTGCAGGAGGGCAAAGCCGAGAACGCCATGGCGGCCCTCAAGGAGATGCTGGTCTCCTCGATCCGTGCCCGCCGAGACGGACTGACCGTTGCCCTCAATCCCGAGGAACTCGTTCCCGGCGACGTTGTGCTGCTCGAAGCCGGCGACCGGATCCCCGCAGACGGCGTGTTTCTGGTGGCAATCAGTGTGGGGGTCGACGAGTCATCGCTCACCGGCGAGTCGGTGCCTGTCGACAAGACCGCCACCCTTGGCGTCATCGACGCCGCGTCCGATGATGCCCAGGGCGAGGGCGAGCGGGGCACCTTGGGGTTCAGTAACACCACGCTCGTGCGAGGTCGGGCCGAACTGCTTGTCACCCGCACGGGCATGCAAACCGAGATCGGCAAGGTGGCGGCGCTCCTCAACGAGGCCAACCCCGGGCCCACCCCGCTGCAGGAGCAACTCGACCAACTCGGGAAACGGCTGGCCTTGGTGGCGGGGGTCGCCGTGTCGTTGGTGTTCGCGATCCGTCTCCTGCAGGGCGACGAGATCGGCAAGGCGGCCATCGAAGCGGTCGCTCTCGCCATCGCCGCCATTCCCGAAGGCCTGCCCGCGGTGGTCACCGTCACCCTGGCCGTTGGTGTCCATCAGATGGCCATGCGCAACGCCATCGTCAAACGGCTGGCCTCGGTGGAGACGCTGGGAAGCACCACGGTGATCTGCTCCGACAAGACCGGCACGCTCACCCTCAACCAAATGACCGCCACCGAAGTCGTCACCTCCTCGGGTACACGCCACCTCGTGTCTGGCTCCGGGTACTCGTTGGATGGTGTGCTCGATCCGCCGTTGCCGAGCGGTTCTTCCTTGCTCCTGGCCGCCGCCCTGGCCAACGACTCCACCGTTCGCGACGGCGCCCTCGTCGGCGATCCCACCGAAGGCGCGCTACTCGTCGTCGCAGAAAAGGCGGGTATCGACGTCGAGGCCTACCGAGACGCCCACCCTCGTATCGGCGAGATTCCGTTCGACTCGACCACGAAGTTCATGGGGACGTTTCACGAGGGGCTCGCCGGTGGTGGCGTCACCCTGCTCGTGAAAGGCGCCCCGGACGTGGTGATCGACCGGGCCAACCTCGACCCCGACACACGACGCCAGTGGGAAGACGCCAACAATCAACTGGCGTCGTCCGGCCGACGGGTGCTCGCACTCGCCCACCGGGAATGGACGGACGAGGTCAGCTCGGACGTTGACGTGCAAGGTCTCACCTTGGACGCCCTGGTCGCAATCGTCGATCCTCCTCGACCCGAAGCACGCGATGCCATCACGCTGTGCGCCGCTGCGGGCATCGACGTGAAGATGATCACCGGCGACCACGCCATCACCGCCGCCGCGATTGCCGCCGACCTGGGGATCAAGGGGCGGGCGATCACCGGAGCCGATCTCGACGCGATGACCGACGAGGAGTTGGCGGCGTCCATTGAAACCATCGGCGTGTGCGCCCGGGTGTCCCCCGAACACAAAGTGCGGGTCGTTCGGGCGCTGCAGTCCAACAACCACGTGGTAGCGATGACGGGCGACGGCGTGAACGACGCTCCCGCCCTCAAGACCGCCGACATCGGTGTGGCGATGGGCATCACCGGAACCGAAGTGACGAAAGAAGCAGCCGACGTCGTGCTCGCCGACGACAACTTCGCCTCGATTGTTGGCGCCGTTGAACGAGGCCGGGCGATCTACGACAACATCGTGAAGTTCGTGCGGTTCCAGCTCACCACCAACTTGGCTGCCATCTCCACGATTCTCGCCGCCGGTCTGCTCGGGCTTCCCGCTCCGCTTACCGCCCTCCAGGTGCTGTTCGTGAACCTCATCGCCGACGGTCCGCCGGCGATGGTTCTGGGCCTCGACCCGCCCGGCCACGATGTGATGTTCCGTCACCCTCGAGATCGGGACGCGGCGATCCTCACCGTTCATCGTCTGCTTCGGCTCTTTGTCGTGGCGTTCACGATGGCCGCGGGCACCCTGGGTGTGCTGGTGTACGCCCGCCAGCAGTGGGGCGAACCCGTCGCCCTCACCATGACCTTCACCACATTCGTGTTCTTTCAGCTCGTCAATGTCATCAATGCTCGATCCGAAACCGGTTCGGCGTTCTCCATGGACACGCTCAGCAACTCCAAGCTGTGGATTGTGCTCGCCGGGGTTGTCGCCCTTCAGGTTGCCGCTGTCACCACGGGGCTCGGCCGGCAATTGTTCGACACGGTCGCACTCACGCCGACCCAGTGGGCGATCGTGGCCGTGGTGCCATTCAGCGCCATGGTCGTCGACGAACTCCGCTGCGCTATCGACCGAAGTCGCAACCCGCTGTCTCGGTAGGGGCGTAGCGGCGCAGGCCACGGGCACCGTTGGCCGGCGGGGCGGCGCGGCCGGGCCAATGCGCCGCCCGGCCATCGGGGGTATCGCTGGCGGGGGCATCGCTGGCGGGCCGAGTTGGCGCACGGCCAGGCCACTGCGCATCGGGGGCCGGGTCACCAGTCGGTCGGGTCACCGGCCGGGTCACCGCAGAGCGCGGGGAACGGGAAACCATGTTGCAACCGAACCCCTACAAGGGGGACGGTTGCAACATGGTTCGCCGCTACCGCAGTGACGTCCGTGTCGATTGGGCAACAACGCTTCGTCTAACAACGCTCCTGCCCAAACGACCCACCACGGCGGGAGAGTCAGACCCGGGTGTCGAGTTGCGTCCGCCACTCGGGCATCGTGCCGGTGGCAGGATCGTGGTCCCGCAGCCAGGAAGGGAGAAAGACGGGATCGGTGAAGTCCTTCGGGCTGTGCCCCGGCAGCGCCGACACCACCATCACGGGAATCAACACGAAGCCGACGCTCACGGCGAGGCGGATCATGCGAAACCAAGTGAAGGGGTTCCGTAACAGCTTCTCGGCCCACAGCTGCATGAAGGTCCCGATTGTGGTGAACACACAAATCGTGGTGAAAGCCAGCAACAGCGCCCGGGCGTAACGGAGCCGACTGCCGTCGGTGGCTTCGAATACTTCGTAGGTGTTGCTCTTGTGTTCCACCTCTTCCGCCAGGTGCCACAGAAACAGCGTGGCCCCCATCGGCTCCGCGTGATCCATGAGACGAGCGACATTGGCCTCCGTCCACCGAGCCACGCCATACGACAACGTCTCGCCGGCGGCGGCATAGGCGACATTGAACTTCTTGCTGCGACGCCAAACCCAGTTCGAGGTGCGGTCCATCCACCGCTGGAGTCGCAGAGTGGACGGGTAGTGAGTGGTGATGATCTCGTTGAACTTCTTGTGCTCGGTGTAGTGGCCCACCTCCTGTTTGATGTAGGTCTCGGTGCGAGCTCGAAGGTGGGGATCGAGCCGGTCGAAGGTGCTGCGCACCGCCTTGATGAACAACGGTTCGGCGTAGGGCATGCCCAACGACACGGCGTTGGCGGCGGCGGCGAACTCCGGCATCGACGGCACCCACATCGGATTGAAGTCGTCGGGGTACTCGAATCGCACCTTCCTCACCGGGAGCAATGACGACGCCATCCCGCGTTGCTACCACACCCGCCGCCCGACTACCCGACCGGCGGGCGGACGGATCGCCCGTCCCGTGACGAGTATCGCTCCGGCAGCACGCCCTGTCACGTCCGTGTCGATTGGGCAGCAACCCCGCGTCCAACGACGCTCCTGCCCAAACGACTCACGACGGCATTGCCTGGCGGGGCCGGGGCCGGGAGCGGTCCGGGCAGCCCGGCGGGCGGCGGCGGGCGAGCAGGCGGGGCGGGGCGGAACGGAACGGGAACCATGCTGCAACCAAACCCCTACAAGGGGGACCGTTGCAACATGGTTCACCCCAACCGAGATCGCCGCCGATCGATTGGGCAGTTGCCCCGCGTCCAACGACGCTCCTGCCCAAACGATTCACAACCCGGCCACACGGCCACGGCGGGTCACCGCACGCCAGGTCCAGGCCGCAGGCCGGGGGCGGGGTCGGCGGGGATGGCGGGGATGGGATGGGGCGGGTTAGACGCCTCGGGCCATGTTGGCGAACTTCGTGTAGTGATCGAGGAAGGCGAGTCGGGCCACACCGGTGGGCCCGTTGCGGTGTTTAGCCACGATGATTTCCGCCGTGCCCCGGTCGGCGCTATCGGGGTTGTAGATCTCGTCGCGGTAGATGAACATGACGACGTCAGCGTCCTGCTCGATCGAGTTGTGCACCACGATTCCCTCGGCCACGAAGTTGTGGGTGCCCGGCACGGTGGCGTCGAACACAGGCTCCGGTCCAAGTTCGGTGATCGAGACGATCGTGTCCCACGCAGCATCGCTGCGGGCCAAGTCGGCGAGGTGCGGGTCGGGTACCACCTCGGCGAGCTGGGCCAGATCCCGGCGCGACAACGCGTTGGCGTAGAAACGCTCGACGAAGTCGTCGACGCCGAGTTGGGATTCCACATCCTTCAGGGACAAACCCAACTCAGGGAGCATCTTGCGCACATAGGACCAGAGCTCCCGCGGAACAGTGTCGGCGTCGGGATCGACGTCGGCTCCGACCGAACCGGGCCAGGCGCCGGCGCGGGGCACGGCAATCCGGTCGCCGACATCGAACCTTTCGAGCGGAAACCAGCCTTCGAGCGCAAGGAACGGATGATTGGCACTTGCTTTCACCACTCGACCAGACGACGTTCGCAGCTCAAAGACCACCTTCACTCCGCTCGGGAACACGTGACTCATCTCGCCACGAACCAGCCGCAACCGCTCGTCAAGTGTCCATACAGGAATGTTGCGCTCGCCCGAGCGGAGGAGTTCGCCCATGGAGACTTCGCGGCCGTTGTCGGCTCGGGTGATCTTCGTATCGGCCGTGACACAACCCGACTCACGAAGGTCGGCCAGCATTGGACGTTTGTCGGCCCGACTCTCGAGCGAACGGCTGAGCTGACTCAACGCCATGACGGGACACTCGAGCTCTCGGGCCAGGATCTTGAGGCCACGACTGATCTCGCTCACCTCCACCTGGCGGTTCTCCGCCGACGAGCGTCCGGTCATGAGCTGGAGGTAGTCGATCACGATGAGACCGAGGTCGCCCACTTTGCTCTTCAGTCGACGGGCCTTGGACCGAATTTCCATCACCGTGAGGTTCGGGTTGTCGTCGATCCAGATTGGCGCTTCGGCCAACCGGCCGGTGGCATGGCCGATCTTGGTCCAGTCCTGTTCTTGGAGCTGCCCGGTGCGGAGGCGTTTGGAATCCACCCGGGCCTCGGAGCACAAGATGCGCTGGGTGAGCTCGATCTGGCTCATTTCAAGCGAGAACACGAGCACGGGACGATTGGCGTCGAGGGCGGCGTTGGCGGCGATGCTCAACGCAAAAGCCGTCTTGCCGGCGGCAGGCCGAGCACCGACGACATAGAGCGCATTGGGTTGCAGGCCGGCCAGCACCTCGTCGAGGTCGTTGAAGCCCGTGGGTGTGCCGGTGATGGCGGCGCCCCGTTCGTAAAGCTGTTCGAGTCGATCGAGGTTGGCGTCGAGCAGATCACGGATCGGCGCCATGGAATCGGCCACACGATGCTGCGCCACTTGGAACACCAGGGACTCGGCATGATCGATTGCCTTGACGACGTCGTCGGGCATTTCGTAGCCAATTTCGGCAATCTGGCCGGCCACACCGATGAGGCGGCGAAGCAACGAGTGCTCCTCCACGATCTTGGCGTACCGGCTGGCGTTGCCGATCGCCGGCGTGCGGCTCTGCAACGTAAGGAGCGTGGCGGGGCCGCCGATGTTGCCCAGCAGCCCTGCGCGGGTGAGCTCCTCGGCGACGGTGACCGCGTCCGATGGATTGCCCGATGCGTGCAGCGAACAGATGGCATCGAAAATGTGGCCGTGAGCGGGCTTGTAAAAATCCTCGGCGCCGACCAGTTCGGTGGCGAAGGAGATGGCGTCCTTCGAGAGCAACATCGCGCCAATGAGACTCTCTTCGGCGTCGATGTTGTGGGGCGGAACACGGGTGGCCGGACCCCCGGCGCTGGTGTTGCTCATGAACCCCCCACAGTGACGCATCGAGCCTGTGGATGGATAGCGGGAAAACCCACCAACAAACCGGGGATGACGCTGTGGACAACCTGTGGGTGCATGGTTCCCACCGTACTCAGGGGGTCTGACATTGCATTCTGCACCAGACGTACGTCGCCTCCTTTCGACGGCCACGGAGGGGAGGGGCTCGCAAATCGGTCCTTTAAGCTTGCGTTTAAACCTCAGGCCGCTTTGGTTTTTGTCCTTTTGATGGCGGGGTGGCGTGTTCTTGGGGGTTTTGGGGTTCCTTTGGGTCTGCCTGGTCCGGGGGTCACTGTTTTTGGTGGGTTGGCGGGGGTGCCGA
>JANOSD010000022.1:0-14913 GCA_031415655.1 Actinomycetes bacterium | reverse complement strand
CGCCCGTATACGGGCGGAATCTCATCCAGGACAGAACGCGGGCCCGGGTTTGCGTCCCTCGACCCCGAGGACGGCGCTAAAAGAAGATCGGCGTTGGCGCGGTGTCGAGGGGGTAGGTGGACGGTGAGAAAAACCACGACTCGATGGCGTAGCGGTTCTTGGTGAGCCCCGGCTTCGACCCCGTGCGGTGCAGGGTGTACTGATCGAACAGCAGGGCATCGCCGGGCTCAAACACCGGATCGACGGGCGGCCGCTCGCCGGCGAGACGTTCGACCACTCGGCGGCTCACCTCGAATCCGATGAACGCACCCTCGGTGCCGGTCGGCGCGATGTAGGCGACGTTCTGCGGGAGGATCTCCATCCCCACCGATCCCGTATCGCCGCCGCAGCGGCTGAGCGCGACCCAGGTGTTGAGCACACGGATCTGTTCCCCCAAGAACTTGCCATCCTGGTGCCAGCCGCCGTAACAGTTCGGCGTGATCCGTCGGAGAGTCCATTTCGTGGACCCCATAGTGGGACGTTCCCCCAGATAGGGCTGGACCACCTCATCGACCATGGGTTGAAATGCTTCGATGACCTCGAACATGGCACGAGGCGAGTCGACAACTCGTACCCACTCATCCCCGGCTCCGAAGATCGAGATCATGCCGTCATCAAGCGGTTCGAACCACGGTGAACCAGCAGTGGCAGCAGACGCATCTGGTTCCCGATTGGCGGCGGCGCCATCGAGTGATGCGTCGACGGCGGCAACGAGCTGCTTGACCCGAAACGGGGGCAGAAAGTTGCGAACGATCAGCGACCCGTGATGTGCCAATGCTCCGGCGACAATGTCGGGCGTGAGCATCGCGCCATCGATCTCCGGCAACCCCCGTTCGCATGGAAAAGGGTCAGGTGCCGGTCGTGGCCAAGGCCCAGCGGCGGCGCTGGGGCGTAGTTCCCGGGGGACCTGGACTCGGAGTTCGCGGATGCGGCGCTCACGATCGGCATCGACCGTCGCCAAGTTGTCGGCGGTGAGCTCGTCGATCTCGGCGACGAGTTCGAGTACGTGGGGCGAGGTGTTGGGTGTGAAAGCCATGGGCGCAGAGAGTGAAGCGCTGGTGGTGAAGGCGATTCGCCAGCGTGGAATTCGTCCCCCAATCGTAGCCGCGGTGTCCGCCCGCACCCCACCGTTCGAATGTCGAACGATGCTATGACTAGAATGAACCGTCGTTCAGTTTTCTGACGCTCCAACCTTTGAGGAGATGGCAACCGGTGTCGACACCCCCCACCCCGTCTGATTCCCCCCTCCCGCCGGCTACGGCGGCAACCCGAGCAGATGATCGTTTGGCAGTGGTCACGGGTGCATCGGCCGGTGTAGGTCGAGCGATCGCCGTGGGGTTCGGCGCCTTGGGATGGACGGTCGCCCTTGGCGCACGACGGCTCGATCGGTTGGAGGAAACCGCCGTGGCGGTGGCCACGGCCGGCGGTACACCGTGGGTCCACCGGCTTGACGTAACAAACGAAGAGTCGGTCGGCACGTTCTTCGATGACCTCGAGCGAGACCACCAGGCACGGGTCGCCGACGTTCTCGTGAACAACGCCGGTCTCGGCTACCTGGGTGCGGTTGCCGAGATCAGCGTCGATCGCCTTCGGGCAATGGTCGACACGAACCTGATCGGTGTGTTGCTCTGTACGAAGCGGGCGACGGCGGCCATGCTCACGGCTGGCGTGCATGGCGATGTTGTGTTCATTTCGTCGGACTCGGTGCAGAAGGTCTATCCCCACATGCTCACCTACGGTGCCACCAAAGCGGCGGTGGAGCACCTCGCCGCCGGCCTCGACGTGGAACTCGGCGGCACCGGCATTCGGGTATCGGTGGTGCGCCTCGGCCCGACCGTGAGCGAGTTCAATACGGGGTGGAACGACGACGACATGGTGGGTTTCATGCAGGCCTGGGAGCGCCTTGGCATCACCGACGACTTCAACTACATCCCGACCGAGGCTGCCGCCAGTGCGGTGGTGCACGCAGTCACGGCGCCTTCGGGAACCAAGCTCAGCATGGTGTCGATTCGTCCGGAGACCACCATCGCCGAGGATGTTCGGGCGAAGTGGACCAACGCCGCGAATCAGGGCCGGTGCGTTGACGACAAGGCGGAGAGCTGATGCCGACCGAAGGAGTGCCGGCAAAAATGGTTCCGGCGAAGTCTGCGAAGCCGGCAACGAAGGCTCCGGCAACGAAGGCTCCGGCAAAGCCGGCAACGAAGGCCACCAAATCGAGAAAACTGGCGGAGGCGGGCGTTTCTCCTGCCGGCAAACGCCCGATGTCGTCCAGTGGTGGCGCTGCTAGCGGTGCCGACAGCCTGCGTGATCAGCGGCGTCGGGAGAAGGACCGGGTGAGCCGAAACCACATCCTCGATGCGGCGGAGCGGGTGTTTGGCCGGAAGGGATTTCACGCGGCCACCTTGAAGGAGGTTGCAGATCAGGCGGAGTTCTCGGTGGGAGCGCTGTACGCCTTCTTCGAGGGCAAAGACGACCTTTTCGCCCAAGTGCTCGATCGTCAGGGCAACGCGCTCCTCGATGCAATGGGGGAGGCGGTGGTTGGTCGAGCCACGTGTCGCGAACAACTCCACGCCATTGCCGAAACGTCGGTCTCCTATTTTCGCGATCGACCGGACTTCTACCGCCTCTTTCAACGAGAGCTCGGCGGCGCAACGTGGGCGATGCGGGCAAGCCTCAACGAGGCCGGACATGCGCGTTACCGCGAGGTCATGTCGTTCGAGGAGGGCGTGTTCTCGGCCGGCATCCGCGCCGGTGAGTTGCGGAGCGAGGATGCAGAGATCCAAGCCGCGCTGTTTAGCGGCGTGGTTCAGGCCTACATCGCGCAGTGGGTGTTCGGGCTCCGCGACGACGGCTCCTCCACCGTCGATCAGCTCTACCCACTCGATGAGTTGCATGCGTTGATCGACCGGGCCTTCCTCGTCTGACCATCGCGCACCATCCACCATTCCGGAAAGTTCGACAACTCCGACGGGCATGGCCCCCGTCCTGATCCCAGGGGGGATGCACTCATGAGCACATCGGAACCGGCGCCGAAACGGCGTTTCGAGGGCAAGGTGGCCGTCGTGACGGGCGCCGGCCGCGGCATTGGTGAAGGTTATGCCCGCGCCCTTGCGGCTGAGGGCGCCTCGGTCGTCGTCGCAGAGCTTGATCCGGAGACCGGCGGCCGCGTCGCCGCCGAGATTAAAGCCGACGGCGGAGCGGCGGTATTCGTCCTAACCGATGTGTCGTCGGTGCGGTCCACGTCGGCTCTGGCCGAAGCGGCCCGCGAGGCATTCGGCGGTGTGGACCTGCTCGTGAACAACGCCGCGATCTACGGCGGCATGAAACTCGACAGCCTGCTCACCGTGGACTGGGAGTACTACCAGCGGTTTATGGCGGTGAACATGAACGGCGCCGTGTTGTGTGCGAGGTCCATTGTGCCGCTCATGGTGGAGCGTGGTGGTGGGGCGATTGTGAACCAGTCTTCTACCGCGGCCTACATGGGCGCCGGCTACTACGGGATTGCCAAGATGGCGCTGCACGCGGTCACCCATTCGCTGGCCATGGAGTTGGGTGGACGGGGGATTCGCTGCAACGCAATCGCTCCCGGGCCCACCGATACCGAGGCCACACGAGAGACGGTCGGGCAGTTCATCGACCTCATCCTGGCCACCATGCCGATCAAACGAATGGGCACCGTGGACGACATGGTGGCGGCGTGCCTCTTCTTGCTCAGTGATGATGCGTCGTTCATCACCGGTCACATCCTGTCGGTCGACGGCGGGCAGGTGCTGCGGCCATGACCGACGTGCTGCTTTACGAACCCGACCCCGATGCCCACATCGCACGGATCACCTTCAATCGGCCCGAGAAACGCAACGCCCTCACGACCGAGATGTACCCGCTGCTGCTCGACGCGCTCGACGATGCGGCCGACGACGACCGGATCAAAGTGCTGCTCCTCCGCGGCGCCGACGGTGTGTTCACCACGGGACAGGACATGGGCGAGGCCTACTCGTGGTACGAGGCCCCGAAACCGGGCGAACGTCCGCGTCGGCCTTCGCAGCGCCGTCGACTCGCCTACGACCGACGCGCCCAACGGGCATATCACGCGCTTTATCAGCACAACAAGGTGATCATCGCCCAGGTGGAGCGGTATGCCCTCGGTGGCGGCCTCGAGTTTGCGTTGTCTTCCGATCTCACGGTGGTGGGCGAGTCGGCGCAGATCGGCATGCCCGCAGCGCGGTTTCTCGGCCCGGTGCTGGGAAATCTCCATTTGTTCTTCTTCCGGCTCGGTCCGGCGCTGGCCAAGGACCTTTTACTTACCGGGCGCATCGCTCCGCAGTCTGAAGCCGCGACCCGCGGCGTATGGAACCGAGTGGTGCCCGACGCGGATGTCGCGCGCGAAACCGAGGAACTCGCGGCACTCGTTGCTCGCATGCCGGCCGACGGTCTCGTGATCGCCAAGGAGGCCTATCGGGTGGTGCAGAACACCCCCGGTATGGGAGCCGCCGAGGGGTTTGAGATCATGAGCCACGCCTTCGGTACGAACCTGCAGTTCGACGACGACGAATACAACTTCGTGAAGGTTCGAGCCCAAGTGGGGCTCAAGAAGGCGTTCGAGCTTCGCGACCGTTACTTCGACGACGGCGAACCGCTCCCTTCCTGATCGAGAAGCCATCCCGTCCTGACCGAGAAGCCATCCCGTCCTGACTACGAGACCATCCTGGAGGAATCATGCGTTTTGGTGTCTTTGCCGCCGTCGCCAGCCCCTACGCCACACCAGACGTGATCGCCGCGCTGGGGCGAGCGTGCGACGAACAGGGCGTCGACACGATCTGGTTGCCGGAGCACGTCGTGCTCTTCGAGAACTACGAATCGACGTATCCGTACTCACCCGACGGCCGAGTCCCGGCCCCCGCGGATGCCGGGATGTTCGAGCCGCTCACCACGCTGGCCTTCCTCGCTGCTCACACTTCACGTGTTCGCTTGGCCACCGGCATCTGCCTTTTGCCCCAACGCAATCCGGTGTACACCGCCAAGGAGGTTGCCAACGTCGACTACCTCTCGGGCGGTCGGGTGGACTTTGGGATCGGCGTAGGATGGCTCGAAGAGGAATTTGCTGCCGTGAACGTGCCGTTTGCCCGGAGGGGCCGTCGCACCGACGAGTACATCGAGTTGTTGCGCACGCTCTGGACCACCGACCCGTCGGAGTTCCATGGAGAGTTCTACGACTTGCCGCCCTGTTCGATGTTCCCCAAGCCGGTGCAGGAGGGTGGAGTACCGATCGTGGTGGGCGGCGAGAGCGATGCCGCCATGGCCAGAGCGGCCAGGGCCGGCGACGGGTGGCACACCTTCAATCGACTCCCGGCTGACATGCCACCGTTGCTGCAAACGCTCGAAGGTATGTGCGACGCGGCGGGGCGCACTCGCGCCGACGTTCCCGTCACGGTGAGCCCCTATTTCAACCCCGTCGATGCCGAGATGGTGGACGGCCTTTTGGCCTGCGGTGTGGACGAAGTGACTGCCCTCGTCTTCGTCACCTCGGTCGACGAAGCGCGCAAGGCGATCGACGATCTGGTGCCGCTCATCACCCGCGCTCACGGCTGACGACGATGCGATCGCCATTGCGATCGCCGCCGCCATTGCCGCCGCCCGGGGTCACGGTGACACTGCCATCGAGCACGCCGGTGCGTTCCACGGAGTTGGTTGATCGCGGTGCGTCGGAACCAGCCCAACCGTCGAACCGGTAGAGCATTCCTGTGGAGGGGCGATAGATCGCTGGTTCGTCGAGGTGGTCAGCGTTCCAGTCGCCGAGCAGAAGGCGATCGCCTGGGCGGCCGAGGGTGTAGGTGGCGACGGGATGCCCGCCGGTGCCATCGATTGAGAGGGTGCCGGTGGCGGGCGCCCATACCACCGGTGTTCGGCAGTCCGGCGATCCAACCTGACCGTCGACCCGAACGAAACGAAGTGATGTTCCGGCCGCACTGTTCACCACACGGGTGAGTGGTGCTGATCCGCCGGGGACGGCGGCACACGGGCCGCCGATCGGGGAGCCAGGGCTTGCGCCTGACGGCGTGATTGAGAGTATCGCGGCGCCGGTGAACGTTTCCGCCGGCGTCTGTTTCGCCGCCAAGCCTCCGAGCGCAACCAGTCCGAATCCGACTGTTGCCGCGGCGACACTGGCGCAACGTACGACCTGCCTACGTCGGGTGGATGCGGTAGGTGGGTGTTCGCCTTTGGGTTCGACGGTGGGTAGTTCGACGGTCGGTAGTTCGACGGTGGGTGGTGGAGGCACGGATGTGATCGAAGTGCGTCCCCGTTGGTCCGACGGGCCGTTCCTACCGGTGTTGACCGTCTCATCGGTGGTGGCCGTGGTGCCGACGGTGGTAGGCGTTGCGGGAGTGACCTTGTTTGCCGAGGAGGGCGGGGGACAACGGTCGGGACTGGTTGAACCAGCGAAGGCGTTGACCAACTCGGCTGCGGTGGGACGACGATCGGGAACTGCGTCCAGCGCGCGGACGAGTGCGGCGCGAATCGCCGTCGGCTGATGAGCGAGAAGCGCGTCGGCCTGCTCGGAATCCTGGGGGACAGTACCGGTGAGCAGTTCAACGCAGCATCCGACGGCACTCCAGACGTCGCTGCCGGCGTGCGGCGATCGGCCGCTACCTACCTCCGGGGCAACGTAACGAGGGGTTCCGGCGGAGGGAGCGTGGACGTCGCCTTCGGTTCGGGCTCGGTCGAAATCGGCGAGCCACACTTCTCGACGAGTAGGGAGAAGAATGTTCGCGGGTGTGATGTCCCCGTGGACCATTCTCCGAGCGTGGACGTGGCAAACGCCGAGGAGAATCTGTCGGGCCAGGTCGATGCCGCGATCGTTGGTCACCGGGCCGCAGGTGCCAAGCAAGCCGTACAACGAGCCCCCGGCGGCGGCGGAGGTGAGGAGGGCCACGTCATGTCGGGACTCGAGTAGTCCGATGTACGGAACCAACCTCGGATGCTGGAGTTGGGCGAGAACGGTGGCTTCATGGCGAAGTCGGAGGGTGGTCGCAACGTCGGTTGAATCCACCGCCACCTTCAACGCGATCTTCTCCCCGGTGGTGCGGTGGCGACCGAGATACACGATCGTTGATGCGCCCCGGCCGAGTTCGGGGCCTGGCTCCACGTCGAAGGTGGCGAGGCGGTGGGTCATGCGGCCGGGGCATTGGTGATGAGCTCGGGAGCCAAACCGGAGGCGAGGCCGGCAATCGGACTCGGGCGCTGCGAGAGCGTGCTGGGTTGCGCACACTGGACCAATGTTGCCGAGGCATCCTGTATGAGGTAGCCGAGGCCGGGTCGAGGTTGGGGAACCGGCCGTGGGAATCGAACCGCCCAAAGGTCGCCGTCGTTGTCTGGCGTGAGGCCGAGGGCCACGCCGTTTCGGGCGTTCCGCAACGGAGACGACCAGTGTCCATAGCTGGCCCGCAGCTGTTCGATTCGGGCGCCTATGAGGAGCCGCACCGGCGAATCAGGGTTGGACGCCACGGCCGCCAACACCCCGTCGAAGTCCGGCACACGATCGGCGTCGTCAATCACGATCACGGGTTCCTGTCGCGGTATCTCACCGGATGTCTTGCCGACTGACTGGCGGAGCAGGTCGGCAATTGATTCGGCATCTACCGTGGCAAATCGGCGAGTGAGCGGCGAATGCGGGCCGGCGACGACGAGTACCGGAAGGCCAGAGCGGGTGAGCTGCACCACGATGGTCGTGAGCAGTGTGCTCACACCCGAACGAGGCGCCCCTGCAACCGTTGTGTGTTCGCCACGATGGAGCACGAGGGCCGCCGTGTCGAGCGTGTCGTCACGCTGACCGAGGGGGATCGTCCAGGTCGATCCGTCTGCCGTTGCGTGCGGAAGGGATCCGCCATGGACGACGGCGTTGAGCTCCCCGATCGCATGGGCGCGCTGGGCGACGGGGGGCTCGGTCCAGGATGCAAGGACGACGTCGGTGGCGTTGAGATCGGGACAGGCAATCTGCAACGCGAGGCCATCGGTGGTCCAGCCGCGTCCCGGCGGTGTCGGACCGTCGGCCAGATCGAGGGTTCGCGTTTCCGCCGGCAGACCAGCGGACACGAGGTCGTAACGGTCGTTGAGATGAAGGATTGCCCGTTGGCGTGTGGCACCGCTTATCGCCGTGGGTACCGCCCCCGGCCGGTCGACAGTGGCGACAAGATGAACTCCGACGTGATGAGCCTCCCGCCACAACGAAACGAATTGCTCGTGGCTACGGATGCCGTCGAGCCCATCGAATGACCCCAGCAGTGAGGTGAGGTCGTCGATGAGGACTACCACCGTGGGCCAAGAGCACGACTGCAGATCGTTGGACCGACCGGCGGCTCGCCGTCGCTCGACTTCGGCGGTGAGCCAACGCAGGAGCCGCCGCCGGCGAGCCGGTTCGTCGGGGCCGATGACGGCGCCGGTGTGGGGAAACGAGGCGAGGGCTTCGAGGCGGCGGCTTCCGTGATCGAGTGCGTAGAGGTGGAGCTCACTCGGAGCAACGACCTCGGCGAGACTGAGGCCGATTGCCAGGAGCGTCGTCGTGGTACCGGTTGCGGGACCGCCGAAGACGAGAAGGGGCCCATCAAGGAGTTCCCATCCGAATTCGCCTCGTTGTTGACGGGCGAGGTCGTCGGTGATTCCCAACACCACCCGTGTTGCCGTGGATGGGCTCAAGGAGTGGGTAGATACCTTGGGTGGCAGTGGTGGGGTCCAGGGTCGATGGGGAGGCGCAGCTCCTCGATGCTGTGCTGCTGCGCAGGTTGCGGTGACGAGCAGGTTGAGCCAAGTGGAGGGCGTGTCGTGGCCCGGTTCGGTGGCCGAGGGCGAGGGCGAGGGCGAGGGCTGCTCGAAATTCGACGGTCCATCGAAGCGCACCTCGATGCCGGCCTCGGTCGCGGGCAGTTCGGCGCTTGATTGTGCGGTCTGGAAGAGCACGAGGTCGCCGTCGTCGCGGCGCACCACTCCTCGCCCAGGATTTCCTCGGTGAAGGGTGGCCGGCAGTGCACTACCGACGACATCATGTGCGTCGGCAGCATCGAGCAAACGCAGCGCAATGCGCAGGTTGGTGTTCGTGCGAATTTGATCGTTGACGACGCCGGCGGGCCGTTGCGTGGCCAGCACGAGGTGGACGCCGAGACTGCGTCCCCGTTGGGCGATCGATACGAGGGCGTCGAGGAAGTGGGGAAGTTCCTTGGCGAGCGACGCGAATTCGTCGATGACTACCACGAGGCGAGGGAGGGATTCGACCGCTACGTTTCTTGGCGTGTTCCGGGTGGCGAGCGCTCGATACGACAGGAGGTCGTCGGCGCCGACGTGGCGAAGAAGGACCTCACGGCGGCGAAGCTCGACTTCGAGTGAAACCAGAGCCCGCCCGGCAAGCCCGCCGTCGAGGTCGGTGATCACCCCGACCACATGGGGAAGGTCGACGCAGGCGTCGAATGCAGAACCGCCCTTGTAGTCGAGGAGGAGAAAGCACACATCCTCGGGAGAGCATTGGGCGGCCAGGCCGACAACCAGCGTGCGAATGAGCTCGCTCTTTCCGGAACCAGTGGTACCGGCGATCAGCGCGTGGGGGCCGTCGACTACGAGGTCCATACGAAGGGTGCCGGTCTCGGTGCAGCCGAGCACCGCGGGCAGTGAATGACCGGACGCCGGTTGAGCCCACGCTGCGGTTACGGCGGCGGTGACGGAGGTGAGATCGGGTTCCATACCAAGGGCATCGCCGATGGAGATACGGGCGGGAAGTCCCTGACCCATCCGGAGATCCGGATCGGTCCAGCGGGCGAGGCGACGTGCAGTGTCGGCGGCCACTGCAACCGAGGTGCCGTCGGCCAGCAGGTCAACGTTCGCCAGTTCTTGGTTGTGTTCGACACCCGTGGCCCGCTCGAGTCGTTCGAGTCGGGCATGGCCGAGATCGTCGAGGAGGTGAAGTACGGCGCCGCATGACGCTGGAAGGTGCGAGCGCTGAAGGGCGATGGCGAGCACCGTCTCGTAGCCGTTTGCGCCGACAGCAGCGGTGGCTGAACCCGGGCTCGGGAACGCGACGATACGAAGCACAACGGGTGCAGCCAGCGCGGAAGATGGCGCCGGGCGGCCCGGGGCAACGCCGCCGATCTCGCCACCCGGGTTGGTCTGGTCGCCATGGGTGGACGAGTTGTCGGCGGCAAGTTGAGACGCCAAAACGAGGTGCGGAAGCCAGGTCAGCCACGCCCATGAAGGGTTAGCCAGGAGCTCTTCGTCGGCATGAATTATGAGGTCGGCGGGTCCGTGGAGCACCGTGAGTTGCAGCACCAGGGCGCGGGCGGCCGCACGAGTAGCCGACTCGGGCCCGCAGATTCCGATACCGGCCCCGGGTTCGAAGGTGACCATCTCGGGGATGTCAACGAGCGGACCGAGGTGCTCGATGGCGCGGCGAAGTCGGACACGAACAGGGCCCGAGAGCTCCTGTTCGGCCGCGGGAGAGAGCTCGGGAAAGGGCAACGGACGACGGGCTAACCCCACGCGCACCCGCAGGAACGAGGCATGGTGGGGCCGTGTTTCCCACAGCGTGGGGGCCGCCGTGCGGACGCGGTGGGCCAAGTGGGCCGGGCTAGGGCCTTCCGTGCGCCGAATCGCGGTTTCTTGCTGATGTCGTGCGCCAAGCGCGGCAATGCACCGATCGAGGGCGACCTTCTCGGATCGTCGCACGGTGAGGAGGTCTCGACGGGATCGGCGTCGGGCCTCGACCCACGTGGCGACCGCATAGACCGGACTCAACAGTGCGAACATCGCCATGGCGGGGCTCAAGAGGATGCCCATTGCCCCCCCGATGGCAAGGGGTACGAGTGCCCCGGCCCAGCTGAACGAGACGGGACGAGCGACCGTGGCCTCCGGAGGAAGCTCCACCGCGGTGGTGCGGTCGGCGGACAGGACGGGAGGTGGTCGGTGCCATGGTTGTGTGCCGTCGGCGGCGGGAATCGTGCGCCTGGGCATCGCCGTCGTGGCGTCTCCCAAGAGCCGCGACGTTGGGTCGGTGGGGGTCGCCCACACTTCGGCTCGGCTCGCCCCGAGAGCGATCGCTCCGTGTGCTCCCGGGGTTGGCGAGGCCTGGCTTTCGTCGCTCTTCGTGCGTTTGCGGCGCCGGATCGGGGAGCGCCGGTTTCGGGAGCGAGGCGGAGCGGCCGAATCGTGTTTGTTCTCGATCGGTCCACCAGGTGTGCCGACGAAAAGAAGCAGGTTTGAAGTCGGCGCGTTGGTGGCTGTTGGGCGACCGCAGGTGTCGGTGGATGAGCGTTCCGTGCCGGTGTGCCGGTCGACCAGAACGGTGGAGTTGGTGGCATCGCGGTGGGGGACCACGGTGACGGTGCGGCCATCGTCGTGCACCACGAGGTGTCCGTGATGTCGACTCACGGTGGGATCGTTGAGCACGATGCCGTTGGCCTGATCTCGACCCAACGTTGCCGGCGAAGCAGGAACGGTGCAGATCGCACCGCCGTGCAGACCGCCGGTGACGGCGAACCACAACAAGCCGGGCTCGGCGGGTTTGTGGTCGATCGGCGCCGTGGGCGCAAGGGCGAGGTTGGTGCCGCGCACGAGCGGAATGTCGGTCACGAGGTGATCTGGGCTCATGGTTCGGCCATCGACCACGACGTGGTGGTGGGAATCGGCGATCAGCCCGACGGCGGCGGCGAGTTCGGCGAGCGTGGGCGGTGCGTGCGCCGGCCAGCGGCATTCGGCCGAGGCAACGACTGGTTGGCCGACATCGGTCGGGGAGTTTGCGGGGCGGGTGATAGCGATGCGCATGGGAAAGGAATGAGGGATCGGAAAGGCGTGAGGGATCGGGACGGAGCACTCGGTTCCTGGCCTGTCCACCGGGGCGCACAGCCAGCACGACGCTCGACCGGGGCGGCGGTTGGGGCACCACGCCAGCGGCGGGCCAGGAACCGAGAGAACGCAGTTCCTCAGGCGTCGACGCCGTTGAGGACGAGGTTGGAGCGGCGGCGGTTGGCATCGACGAACCGGGCTTGGTCGTGCAGCGCTTCGCTGAGTTGGCGGAGGTTCTTTACGAACACACCGTCCCATTCCTGGCGAAATTGATCGGCGACCCGACCCTGCCAGTGAACGGCGCCGGCCGTGCCGCCGCCTCCGACGAGCGAGGTGAGCTCGCCGATGAGCTGCTCGACCTCAGCGGCTTTGCGTTCGAATGCTCGTTGAAGCTCGACCATCTGGGTGAGGTTGACGCCGACGGTGCCGGTGGTGGACATGAGTTTCCTCCTGGGGTTTGGGATGTACGGATTGGGGTTTGGTCCGTACGGATGGGGGTTTGGGACGTACGGAAAAGCTTGACAAGGAGTAAAGTATTCTGAGACAACATGAAAAGCAAGAAGAAGTTCTGAAGTGTGGTAATTATTTCTGATATCCATCAGTAGACCTACGAAAGGTTGTTGCGTGTCCTCCACCAGCGAACTGACCATCGATCCCGCCGCCGTCGCCGATGCCGCCTCCCGGGTCGACGACCTCGCCCAGTCCTGGCATCGCAGTAGTGCGGTGCTCGCGACGCTGCTCTTGGGCGCGGACGAGCCAGGAACGGCGGCTCTCCTCCTCAACGACGCGGCCACTGCGCTGGTGCAACTCGGCGCCGAGGCTCGGAAAATGGTGGCGGACGTCCTCCTCATGGAGGCCGGAGCCGGACCGCTCGGGCTCGAGGGCGTTGTGCAACGGCGAATTCGGAAGCTCCACGGTGTAACGGATCGTGAGGCGACCGATGCGGCGGAGATCGCCTGGGTGACGTTCGGGCAAGGTGATACTGCTGGCTTCACGGAGATCAACCAACGTTTTTGTTCCGATCCGCGGTACGCAGCAGCACTCGCCGCCCACGTGAGCGCTCATCGGCTCGCCGAGCAACTGATTGCGTTGCGCGACCGTCTCCCGGCCGCTGGCATCCCCGGCGTTGATCGGGATCTTGCGTCAGCTACGGCCGGGCTGCTGCGAACGCTGGGCGCCGCCTCGGTGGTGGGTGCGCTGCCGTTCGAGTTCAGCGAACTGCACGAGGCATTGGACCAGGAGCAGGGGAGCCTCGACCCGAACCGGGCCATGTTGACGGGGTTGGCCTTCTTGCCGGCGGGGGTCCGATGGGGTGCTGAGTTCGTGGCTGATGCCGCCCGGCAGGTCGTGGTACCAATGAATGATCTGGCGTTGCGTACCGGCGATGCTCCGGTCGCGATGTTTTCTGGCCAGTCCACGATTGGGCCGATCAACGACGCCCGCGTGTTGATTCTTCGAGCGGTCGCGTTGTCGCCACTCGCGGCGTCAGAGTTGGTGCGGGAGGTGGGCTTCGACCGACTCGCTTCGGCACGGCTGGGCTATAGCGATTCGGGGGCGGCCATGGCCGACGTGGCGATCGTCGCCACCGACCCCATCATCGAGGGAAACGCCGCGAACGCTCGGGCGCTGTTCACCTGGCTCGATGCTGAGGTTCCCGCGGTCGACGGTGGGCCCCCTCGAACCCAACTTCCCCGACAGTTCCATGCTGCCCTTGGTGGTCTTGTGTCCCCGTGGTTGGGTGCTTTTCGCGACGAGGCCTTCGCTTTCGAGACGGGTCTGCCGAATCCGCTCCCCGACCTTCCCCCGGCGGTGAGCCAAAATGTTCTCCGGCTGGCGGCGGAGGAGGTGGAGTCGGCCCGCCTCCTCACCGATGGGCGGCTGGTGTGGGCGGCGGCCGCCGCCGACGATCTCCTCGCGGTGGCGATCGAGCGTGGGGTCCCGTACGACGGTGAGGGTCTACAAGAGTTAGGTCATGTGGTTGGTCGTGTTGATGCGGCGAGAGCGTGGGGTGACCTTCGGCGAGCCAGCGCCAGTGACACCGCCACCACCGAAACCCGCGACCAATTCAAGTCGTTGGCCACCGTAATGACCGTTCCGTTTCGACGAATCTCCAACACCTTTGGGTTTCTCGCTTCGGCCGAAGCGGGACGGTTCATTGACAACAACACCGCTCCATCGGCAGCGTTGGAACACACGGCCGACGGGCTCATCACCGGCTTTGCCAACGACGCCCAAACGGCGAAAGCGGTGGTGCTTTCCCGTCTTATGCGCGCCGGGGATCAGATCGGCCTCGACCCGCACGGGGGCCTCGATGGACTGCCGGCCACCATGGTGCGGCCGTCGGCCAATGGGGGATGGATGATGGTCCCGCCTTCGTTCAACGTTGCGGAGGCGAATGCGGAGTTTGAGGGCTGGCTAGCTTCCGACCCCGCCGGCACGACCGGGCTTCGCACCATGCTCGCGCTCGTGGGCAACGGCCACGCCACCGTGGGCGACGTGTCCTGATGCGAGGTGTCCTGATGTGACGTTCTGTGACGGGACGCGCCTTGATGTGACCGAGGTGCGGCGCGTGTTCCTACCCGTCGGTCCCGATCAACTGGGCGGCGCGCAGTGCCTGTTGGCAGGTGACGGACTCACTCACGAGCATTTCTCGACGGCTGCGGAGGCGACGGGTGACCTCTTCGAGTTGGCCCACGACGCTCGTGCCTGTCGGGGCGACCACCGCGGCGGCGAGCCGAGCCAATTCATCACGGAACTGCTCGGCCCGGTTCCCCGTCCAGTTCGCCTCGCTGACGTGAGCGAGGACCGTGGGTGTGGGCCCGTCGAGTCGGCGGGTTTCATGGTCGATCGCGTGGAACGCGTCGTCGATCAAACGAATCCGGTCCTGCAGGTGGGCAAGGGTGCCAGCGAGGTCGGCAATGGCGGCAGTGTCGTAGGGCATAGACAAGAGAAGAACATGAAATGTATGGAAAAGCAAGCATTCTCATGCGGGCGGCCAAGGGCGCAGTTGGTAGGGTCCGGACCGTGACCAACCTTTCCCCTGGCGATGTTTCT
>JANOSD010000021.1:0-45333 GCA_031415655.1 Actinomycetes bacterium | reverse complement strand
GCTCGACGCGAAAGGTCGAGCCGAGGCGATGCTGGCGATCGCCGGGCGGGTGATCACCGAATGCGAATCAGGTGAGGTGGAGGGCCACAGGACGAGCCCCGCCTCCGAGCGATCCTGGTGGACTTCCTCCGCAACGTTGCGCTGTCACCACGGAGTGGGCGGATCGATCCCGGGCAGAGTTTCAGTTGTGGGACACCATCGATGCGCACGCGCACGCAAGCGTTCGAGCGCATGACGCAGATGCCGCGACACCCGAGGGTCGACGACAGATCCTCCGTGTCACCACGCAGAACAAGCGGGCTTTCGGCGTTGCGTCCATGCGAGCCTCTGAACCTCGGCAGCCACCGGTGGTGGGGACACGGGAAGGATGCCGTGGCGTGCTTCTTGGCCGACGTTTGGCCAGATCACCGCCGACGTCACGCTCGTTGGCACGACGGGCGGATCAGACCACGACCTCGCTCTTGGTTCGTCCCTTGCTTCGCCAGTGGGAGTCTCGGCGGCCGAGACGGAAACGTTCGGGCTTGTCATCGTCGGTGAGGAGATCGGTCTCGAGCCACAGTCGTTTGAGGTGCCGGACCTGATCGTTGGTGCGGTCGTCGGTGTAGCCGGTGCGGGCATGGAGCACGTGGTAGTTGTTCACGAACTGCATGTCGCCCGGCTCAAGTTGCATCGACACATGGAACTTCGGGTCGGCGCACATTCGGTCGACTTCGTCCATGGCTTGCGTGGCGATAGCGGAAACCTCCGGCGCGTCGCCGTGACGCGCCGCCGATCGGATGTAGGGCCGGATGTAGCGGACGAACAGCCGGTCGACCTGCCGGGTGAAGACCGGCATCGTGTACCAGCCTTTGGAGCCGGGTACTTCTTCGCCGCGGGCGTCGTAGGGCAGTTCCCCGTAGAGCGCCGCGGCCAACTCGGGAGCGGCGCGCACCAGCTCATTGTGGATCGCGACGGCGTTGGCAACCACGCTGGCCCCACCGCTCGCTCCGGCGTTGAGGCAAAGCAGGCCCACAAGATCAGAGCCGTCGGAATGGAACGGGAAGGGGTAGCCGCCGATCTCGTTGCCTCGGGCGGTGGGGTCGGCGACGTTCTTGCCTTGATCGGTGACATCCCCGAGCAGATGTCCCTTGGCATTCTGGGGCCACGGCTGGCCGAGGTGTGTACCGATGCCCCAGTAGATCGTGGAGGCGAGTTCTTTGCCGTAGCGTTCCACCGGAAGTCCCCGAATGAGGGCGACCCCGCAACCGTTGATGAGGTCGTTGGTGATGCGAGCCAGTTCGGTGCCGAGTGTGGGCAGCGGGAACTGTTCAGCCGTGATGTCGAGCACATCGTCCACGGAGTCCAGTGCGGCCCCGAGGGCCGTATCGAGCTCGGTAAGGTGCGTTTCGGTGAGGTCAAGCACGTATCGGTCGGTGAGTGTGTCGCCCCGCCATTCGCAATCGGGCTCAAGGGCGGCGAGGGCCATCATTTCGGGGACGCTGCTCACCCCGGCCGTCCGATCGGGGCCGGTGCGGATCGGGGCCCGCGGACCAAACGGCCGGGGAGCGCATCGGTGGGTTCACCCCGTTCGTAGGTGACGTGCCCGGCGACCAGAGTGGCGACGTAACCATGAGCACCCTGAAGCAAACGTTTCCCGCCGGCGGGGAGGTCGTACCGCATCGTGGGCGGGAGGTTCGTCAGCGCATCGAGGTCGATCACGTTGATGTCGGCCCGGTAGCGGGGGGCGAGCACGCCTCGATCGAGCAGCCCAACGGTGCGGGCCGTTGCCTGGGTTTGGCGATGGACGAGGAACGGCAACTCGACGCGACCTTCACTGCGGTCGCGACCCCAGTGGGTGAGCAACGTGGTGGGGAAGCTGGCGTCGCAGATGGTGCCCACGTGCGCTCCGCCGTCGGATAACCCGAGCACGGTGTGGGGATGCACGAGCATTTCGCGTGCGGCATCAAGATTGCCATCGGCGTAGTTGAGGAGCGGCAAGTAGAGAAACGCGTGACCGTCGTTCTCCAGGAGGAGGTCGTAGGCCAGGTCGAGTGGATCGCGGGCAGCGGCGCCGGCGCGCCTCTCGATGCTATCGGACGGGTCGGGTTCATAGTTGGGTGGATCTCCGAGCTGGAAAACGTTGCTCATGTTCTCGAGACCCTGTTGGCGTTTGCCGGCACCGGCCTTCGCCTCAGCGGCTTCGAGCACCTTGGCCTTGAACGACGGATCGCCCATGATGGCCACCTGTTCTTCCAATGGTCGGTCGGCGATCTGGCGGTACACCGCGTTGCCCAAGAACGGGTTGAGCGTGCATTGCAGCCCGAGCAATATCCCGACGGCGCGCGGGGCAACTTGACCTCGCATCGTGAGGCCGGCGGCGTTGGCTTCGGTGAGCAACTCGAGTTGGCGACGCCAGTCCTCGCCACGGGTTTGGAGCAGGGAGAACGAAAGGGGGCGGCCAGAGGCCAGCGCCATCTGCCGACACAGGTCGAACTCGGCGTCGACGTCGGCGAAGTCCGATACCAACTGCAACACGCCCTGCCCGGTCGCGCCGATGGCCCGAGCGATGCCCACGAGTTCATCGGCCGACGCGGTGAGCGTGGGCGTGGGCTCCCCTTTGCTCGTGCGGTGGTTCAACGTTCGGGAGGTGGTGAACCCGAGCGCGCCGGCGGTGATCGCTTCGGCGGCGAGAGTGGCCATACGTTCGATGTCGTCCGGGGTGGCGGGCTCGCGAGCGGCGCCGCGTTCGCCCATGACGTTGAGACGCAAGGGAGCGTGCGGGACCTGCACGGCGAGATCGGCGTCGTACCGACGGTCAACGAGGGCGTCGAGGAACTCCGGAAACGATTGCCAGTTCCAGGGCAGTCCTTCGTGCAGCGCCGCACCCGGAATGTCCTCCACGCCCTCCATCAACTCGATGAGGCGTTGGTGATCGGCGGGCCGGACAGGAGCGAACCCCACCCCGCAGTTACCGGTCACGACGGTGGTCACCCCATGCCACGTGGAGGGAATGAGCCGTTCATCCCAGGTGGCCTGACCGTCGTAGTGGGTATGAATGTCGACAAACCCAGGTGTGACCACGAGTCCGTCGGCATCGATCGATTGGGTGGCGGAGCCGGTGACCACACCGACCTGCGTGATAACCCCGTCGCTGATTGCGATGTCGGCCACTCGCCTGGGCGCGCCCGTGCCGTCGATGACCGAGCCGTTGCGGATGATGACGTCGTGATCGGCCATGCGGATCCCCCTTGGAACGGGATCCAACGTACCCGGGCCAGCCGTGTGTTGCGGCGGTCCCGCTCGTTGCCTATTCGCGGTGCTCTTCGCGAACTGGCTTCACGTCGAGCGGCACATCTTCGGGCGGGCACGGGTGCTCCTTCACGGTGAAGGAACCGTGGTAGCCAAACAACGGGCCCAACAATCGGTTCTCCACTCGCACGTCGATCTTGAACCGTTCGTCCTGCTCGTCCCACCACTCCCGAACGGTGGCCACGCCGGAGAAGAGCAATGGGAATCGGAAGGCGATCGGCCCTTCGTAGAAACGTTGCTCGCCGGACGTAATGCACATGGCGCCGGTGTCGTCTACCGAGCACCGGATGTCGACGGCGAGGTGCTGGTGCGTGCCGAGGTAGTCGATGATCATCCCTCGGGCTCGGCTGTTGATCATCGTCGCGTCGAAGGCACGGATCTTGCGTTTCATGCGGAAGCGCCTCGACCAGGTGACGGTTTCGCGGCCGAGACTGTCGACGTACGCGTAGTTGCCGATTGTGAAGGGGACGTTGATCCCCTTGCTCGGGAACAGGACTCGCCGGGTCGAACCCACAACGAGAAACGGGAGGGTCCACCAGGGTCCGCGCCACACCTCGTCCATCACGCCCGTACCGACATGGCAGACCTCGTCGGCCGACGAGAATCCGAAACGCCACTGCATACGAGGATGAAGGCGGTCGAAGTTGTCGCCGAGCACATCTCTGTAGATCGAGTTCATGGAAGGGCTCCTACTGCTGGCTGGTGATCGGGCGAGGCCCGCAGCGGTCGTCTGCCGGAAGGCAGATCGTCAGCCGTGGCAACCGCGACGATTGCGAGCGCGGCCATCGCGAGGTTCAACGACGCGGGATTGAACGCACGGCTGAATGACCGACGGTCCGCCTTCGCCGCGCTGAGGGCAAGCAGCGGCATCGCAATGGCCGTCGCCACGAACGGCCCCTTCTCGCGTGACTTGCGAATCGTCAGGATTCCGGCGGCGACCTCGGCCGCGCCGGCGGCGCGTACTGCGGCCCGAGCAGGGCCTTGGCCGAGCCCGAGCGCCGACCTCCAGAGCCGAACCTCGGCGGCGTCGACAGCCAAGAGTTTGGGAACGACGCCCTGATAGATCCACACTCCGGAAAGGCCCGCTATCGCTGCAGCGTGAGCGATCGCCTGGTTTCGCGAGTGTTCCGGCGGGATTCCCTTCTCAAGCCAGAGGCGCAGCCGATCGAAGCTCCAAGCTGTCGCCCAGCCGAAGACCGGTCGGACCAAAAGTCGATCGGTGATCTCGCCGAACGTGCCCCAACGCGGCCGGTAGTCGTAGCGGGTAAGGAATCGAACGCCACCATCCGTTGGGATGTAGCGCCAGTAGCCGGCGCCGGCCTCAATGATCGACCGCCAATCGTCGGCCCAGAACTTGAGGCCCGACCAACACGATCCATCCGGCCGGTCTCGATCACCGAGCGACTCGCCGGAGCCCGCGACCGTGAAGCCAGGGAGGAGGTTGGTGGCATAGGTGAAACGTTGCGGCTCACCCTCCACGTGGGGCTGATAGGAGATCTCGCCGAAGCGCACGTCCCATCGCTGATGTTGATCGGGCTCTTGCGTAGCGGCCCACACGGCCTCCATCGGTGCGTCGATCAAGGATTCGACGTAGATCGGCGATCGCGTCTTTTGCGTCATGGTCGTCCTCTGCACGGGTGAGTTGTCGCGATGGCACTGGGCTGTTGTTGGGGCCGCTTGGACGGCCTTGCTCGGTCGTTCCTGGTTCGCCGAGGAAGTCTGCCTCGGTTGGAAAGTGTTAGCAATTACTCACGTAGTAAACGGTTGTCGGTACACTCCGACGACACGACGACACCTGACGTCTCGTTCCCGAAAGCGGCATGTTCCGCTGCCAGTCACATCACCGCCGCGCGCGGCTCGGGGTTTCGGGCTCGCAGGTGGCGAGCTCGAGATCTCGGACAGCCGCGTCCGCACGATGGACAACGACTCGATGAGTTGCGCACGGTCGCTATCGGAGAGGTGCGCGAACGCCTCGGTTGACGCAGCGTGGACGACGGGAAACATCTGATCGACGATCGCCCGGCCCGCGTCGGTCATGTGGATGAGGACTTTGCGACGGTCGACGGGGTTTGGATGACGCTCGATGAGCCCACGACGCTCGAGGGTGTCGAGCAGCGACGTCATACTGGCGCAACGTACGAGCAGCCGCTCAGCGACACCATGGCCCGGGAGCGCTTCGCCGGCGCCTTCGAGAATGGAGAGCGTTTGGAACGCACTGGCGGAGAGGTCCGCGATCTCTCGGCGGCGACGCTCGAATTCGCGGAGCAGCGCGTCGGTAGTCCGCACGAAAGCCGATCCGGGCGGCACGGCACAGGAGGCCATCAACCATGCGAATTCTGTTCACGTCATCACCGGGCTGGGGTCATGTCCACCCGATGGTCCCGTTGGCCAAGGAATTCCTTCGGCGCGGCGATGAGGTGCTCTGGGCCACCGGTTCGGACGCCGCGGTGCGACTCGAGGTCGAAGGAATCACGACTGCATCCGCTGGCATTGGTGAGCGGGCAGCCATGGCGGAGTTCTACCAGCGGTTCCCGGAGGTCCAGGAATTGCCACCGCCGGCACGATCGGACTTTATGTTTCCACGTTTGTTCGGCACGATCCGGGCCGCATCCATGCTCACCGACGTCGATCCGGTCGCTCGGGAGTGGGCACCCGATCTCATCGTGAGCGACGCCGCCGAGTTCGCCGGCCCTATCGTCGCTGCGACGCTCGGGGTCGCCTCGGTCAGCCACTCGTTCGGTGGGTTGCTGCCCGAACCAAGAGTGGCGGCTGCCGGTGAAACCGTTGCGGCGTTGTGGACCGAGAAGGGGCTCAAGCCCCGACCCTACGGCGGCATGTACGACCATCTCTACCTCGACATCTGCCCACCGAGCCTGCAGCCCGCAGAACGCCCACACATTCCCGCGACCCAGCTCCTCCGCCCCGGAACGTTCGCGACCCCCGGTGAAGACGTTCTCCCCGACTGGGTCACCGCATCGACCGGCACGCCTCTCGTCTACGTCACTTTCGGGACTGTCTTCAGCAACGATGCCGCATTGGCAGCAGTCATTGAGGGCGTGCGCGAACTCGACGTGCGAGTGGCGGTCACGGTCGGCCCTCATGGCAATCCCGATTCGCTCGGAGTTCAGCCGCCCAACGTCCATGTCGCCCGGTACATCCCGCAGGGCCAACTTCTGCCGAACTGTGCAGCGGTCGTTTCTCACGGCGGGTCCGGGACGTTCCTCGCCGCGCTCGTAGCGGGGCTTCCCCAGATGTGTGTCCCCCAAGCAGCAGACCAGTTCTTCAACGCGGCGGCAGGCGTCCGTTCTGGTGCCGGCCTCGCGCTCCAGCCTGACGAGGTCGACGTGATCGCGGTTCGGGTTGCCGTGCAGCAACTGCTTTCCGATCCCGCCATTGCCGCCGCGGTCCAGCGGGTCAGCCACGAGGTCGCAACAATGCCTGCGCCGCTCGAAGTCGCAGTCGCCCTTTCCCAGCGCTTCGGCTGAGCGCTCAGCGACCTGCCGCCGTCGCAAGGCGGCGGGGCGCGTCATCCGATGGCTGAACCCGCCCTGCAAGATCCGTATCCCGGTGATTTTCCCGCGGAGTAGACCTGATGCGAGAGCCTGCTAACCCCTCTATATAGTCTTTCAGTCTATTTCAGATTGCGCCGTGGCGACGACAGGACTATGGTCTTCGATATGGCATCAGTGAAGGTGACCGTGACCGTCCCAGAACAGCAGCTCCAAGCGATACGAGACCTCGTGGCACACAACCAGGTGGCGTCAGTTTCAGGCTTCGTACAGCACGCCATCGATGTCGCCCTCGACGATGTGGCTGGGTGGCAACGAACACTGGACGAGGCCCTCGCAGCGAGCGGCGGGCCGCTTTCCGTCGAGGAACGCTTCTGGGCTGACGAGGTCCTGGCGTCGGCGACGCGATCAGTCGCGTGAGCAACGGCATAACACTCGACGCTGGCGGCCTCATCGCGCTCGAACGAAATGATCGGCGCGTCGTCGCGCTGCTGGCTCGCGCACAAGAGGTCGGTGCCGAGTTGATTGTTCCCGCGACGGCCCTCGCACAAGTGATTCGCCTTCCGGCGCGCCAGGTTCGCTTGATGCGCCTTCTCAGAAATCCACGGACCATCACTGTCGCGCTGGACCGCGTGGACGCATCGTTCGTCGGCCAGCTCCTGGCCGCCACCGGCACCGCGGACCTCGCAGATGCGCACGTCGTCGTCTGCGCCCGCCGGGCCGGGCACGCCGTCGTCACGTCCGATCACAACGACCTCCGTCGCCTCGACCCCGAACTCCCGCTCATCGACGTATGACCTCGGTCGTCGCGTTCGATGCTGGGTATTGAGTTCACCATTGCGTTGGTGGCCGAACTCGAATCGGCATGGGTTGATGGAACCTCAGCTATGGGTTTCCAACACCGGAGGGGTCGGTCCTTTGCCGAGCGCAGAACCGTGCTTCGGGCTCGGCTGGTGAGACGCGGTCGCGGTTGCGGCGACGGTGTTGCTCGTGAAACCAGTTGACCCAGGAGAGGGTGGCGAGCCCGAGGTTGTCGACGACTTCCGAGCCGGTGGACGCAAGGGATATGTGGACACCACCGCAGCGAAGGTCATCGGAACGCTGCATGACCTCGGTGTGTCGGGTCACCGGCCGAACAGCTACCCGGGCATCCGCGAAGAGATCGAGCATCTCGACGGCGTGGTCGAGGCGAACGAAGCCGTGGTCGCCGATCACGAGGAACGTGGGGGCGGTGATCGATTGGATCTCGTCGGCGGTCCAGTCGGCGAAGTCGTGGACGACCGGCTGCATCCGCTCGAGGAACGGGAAGCAGCCGTCCGGGTTCGGCTTCACCGCCTCCTACGCCGCACGCCAGGTGGCGAACTCTTGCTCGGTCGGTCGTCGCGGGCATCCTGCTTCGGCAAGGTGATCTCTGAGTGGTAGCCGTCGGGTCGAATGTTCGACGCCGCGAGCACGAGCCGTCGGACCTTGCCCGGATGGCGTAGGGCCAGGCTCGTAGCGGTGAGGGAACCGAGGCTGTAGCCCCACACGTGGACGGGCCTGGTGGTGCCGGCGATCCGATCGGTCGCCCGCCACGTCGTCAGCGAAGCGCTCTCTCGGCATGGGCCGACCGGTGTCGACCGTGTGGCCGTGGCCCTGGAGTTCGATGCCGATGACCCGCCGCCCCAGCCTCAACCAAGGGAGTACCTCAGCGAAGGTGGCCTGGGAGTGACGATTGCGCCGTGCAAAAGGACGATCGGCTGGCCATCCGCATCGCCATGCTCCTCGAACCAAATGGGGAAACCGTCGATTTCGTCGTTGGGCATACCTCACCGCCCGCAGTCACCTGCGATCCCCGGCAGGACGCCGTGGACCCGCCCCATTGATTGGTTGCGCCGGCCACGCTGCCGAGCTACTAGCCCCCATTGACAGATGGGGGACACCGCTCCGGCCGCGCCTTCGTGACGAAGGTTCACGACACGGATGGTGGCCAGCGAAATGCGCTCCACTCGCGCCAGGTCGCAAAGCCGCTCGGCGGGTCGACGATGGGTTCGCTCCCATCGAGCTCGGCAGACGTCGGGACATCGATCTTGGAAGACCAGACCGTGAGCTCCTCCTCGGACATCGGCCAGGTCGCATGTGGAGCTTCTGCCAAGCGATGGTCGAGGCGCTTTCGTTGCTCGGCGGGCGTGAGCTCGAAGTAGCGAATCACGACCGCCGCGCCAACGTCCCCAAGTCCGACAGGAGGGTGTTGGCAAGCCTTGCCAACGGTTCGCCTGAGGGCATGAGCACCATGAACGTGTCGCTCCCCGACGAACTCCGTTCCTTCGTGGACGCCCAGGTCAACGAAGGCAGCTACGGGTCGACTAGCGAGTACGTCCGCGAACTCATCAGGCACGACTTCGAGCGCCGACAGCTTCGAGCCGCACTTCTTGATGGAGCTCGGGGCCCGGTCACGACCAACGCCGACGCTGCCTACTTCGCTGTGCTGCGGGACCGAGCTCGGGCAGTGGGCTGAGCCGGGGCTCGTGCAGGCCCAACTTCGCGCGGCTGCCGAGCGCGACGTCGAGGATGCGGTGGTCTACTACCGCGAGGAAGCAGGGTCCCAGGCTGCCCTCGACTTCCTCGACGCGCTCGAGGCAGCGATCACGCACCTCTGCGACTACCCATTCAGCGGCTCGCTCCGGTTCGCCTTCGAACTCGAGATTCCCGACCTGAGGAGTTAGACCCTCCAGTGCTTCCCCATCTGCTCTTCTACGTTCCCGACGACGACTGCATCGACAGCTGGCGGGTTCTGCACGCCCGGCGCGACATCCCGAGGTTCTTGACCATCGACCCGAACCGGCCCGATTCCTGAGCGGCGGAACGGGTCGCGAGGCCTCTGACCAGCGGGGCCGTTGTAGAGATCACAACCAGTGGAGCTGATGGGACAGCTTTCTACCAAACACCTGTTCGGTGGGCGGATGCTTCTCCTAGTCACAGGCCCGACAGGGTGCGGTCGGCATCTCACCCGGGCCCCGAATTCGACTACCCGTCGAGGGGCTGGCTGAACCGACGACCGGGCGACCGAGGTTACGGCCGAGACGGCGGCCAACGATGTTCGGTCCATTCACGCCATGTCTCGAAGCCGTCGGGCGGGCGACTGATGAGCCCCTCGCACGCGGACGACGGCCGAGCCTGGGTGTCTTGTTTGATCAGCGGGGAGCGCTGCGTGCGAGAAAGGTGCCGAAGTCGTGCGACTTTCCGAGTTCGGCCCTCACACCCAAGGCTTGCTCGTAGGCGACTTGGCCGTTGATGAATACCGCATCGATGATGTGGTCGTTGCGGTTGACGAGTCGATCCATCTCGAACGCGTCACATCGTTCCCAGAAAGGGGTCGCCAAGTCGTCGCCGAGGGAGCTTGGATCCAGGACCACAACGTCCGCCCGATCGCCTGGTCGGATGTGGCCCGCGTCGATCCCATACCAATCGGCGAGTTCGCCGGTGAGCCGATGAACTGCCTGGGCAGGGGTCAGGCCGGGCTTGCCATTGCCTTCATAGGCAAGCGCGTCCTGAAGGAACCGCAACGGAAAATTGTAGTTGGCCAGATTGGTGATGTGAGCGCCAGAGTCGGCGAAGCCTACGTGCAGACTTGGGTCGCTCACCATCTTCCTGATCACGTTCGGACGTCGACTCGTGAGCGGAATCCGCCACCTGAGATGGTCACCGTGCTCGAGGTACATCTCGAACCACGCGTCGAGCGGGTCGATTCCACGGGCAGCACCTATGGCCACGAGATTGGATCCAACGACACTTCCGTCGGGGCAGGCCACGATCTCGACCTCAGAGAAGTCTCGGTTCCACAACCCCTTCGTCATGATGTTGCGAAGGCCCTTCTTGAACGCCTCCCGATACGCGGGGTCGGCGATCAGGCTCCGTTGGTCCTCAACGCTCCTCAGCTTTCGGAGCGCAGCGCCACTCGAGAGCTCATTGAAGAAAATGCAATCGACGCCGGTGCCTTCGAAAATGAATGGCCCAGGCAACGTTTGCCAGCGCATGTTGCCGCCAAGAACCCGATTCGTGAACCAGCCGACCGCCATGGTTATCCGAGGGAGGAACGGATTGGACTTGAGGTCCAGCGCTGTCAGCAGTGTCATGCGGATGGGCCGGCGGAACCTGCCGACGGCGGTTGCCAGGAATAAGACCAAGTTGATCCTCCCGACCGCGTCCGGAGCGCTCTGGAGAATGGCGTCGCGTTTGCGAAGAATTCTGTGGAGCCCGCGGTATTCGCTCCACCGCGCAAAGGTCGACGGAAGCGGACGCTCCCACGCGACATCACCGTCGACTCGATCAAGCTTGGTCGTCATCGTCGACAGTCCCAGCAACCCAGCATCAAGGGCCTTGTGGAGCAGGGACTTCATGGTTTCGAGCTCGCGGCGAGTCGGCCGTGCTTTCGATGTCGACCGTTCGAGCCCCATCACTCCCGCACGAAGGTCTGAATGACCGAGATATCCCGCCACGTTGGGTCCGAGCGGCAGGCTGCGGAGGTGCTCGACGAACTGAGCCGGTTCGCTCCACGTCTTTTCCCGCCGGAGTATCGGCTTCACAGCACGCTCGGGTACTGCTTCGACGCGGGTGAAGATGTCGGAGCAGTCGTCCGGTGACGCGACGATGGTGCTGAGAGAGCAAAGCCCGATCGTGACGGTGGTGACCCCGTGTCGAACCGATTCACTCAAGGCCGGACTGGCGAGCACCTCGGCGTCGTAGTGTGAGTGGGTCTCGATGAACCCGGGAGTTACCCAGCGATCGGTCGCATCGATGACGGTGGCGCAGCCGACGCTATCGAGTGGGTCGACGCTGATGGCCGAGACACGGCCATCTTTGATGCCCAGGTGACGAATCGCAGGTTCAGCCCCAGTGCCATCGAAATAGAGGCCATTCTCAATAATTGCATCGAACGTCACGATGGGTCTCCTGGAGCTCCGAATTTGAGTTTCGAAACCTGGGTGGTGAGCTGCTTTCCGAGCGGCATCTGGTCGAATGGTAGCGGGTGACGCCCATCCATCCGACGGCGTCGCATCTCTTAACGGCTGCGCGCCAGAGGGCGAATCGTGTTCGTGTCAGCCGGTTGGTTCGAAAGAGCCTCGGTAGGTCCCGCAGCGACGGAACGGGTCGTGTGGTCGCTGACCGGCAGGAACGTTGTAGAAATCACAACCAGTGGACCTTTAGGGACTCGAACGTCCGAGTCCTGCCGTGTCAATGTGAGCTGCTGATCGTCCGGTCAATGGTTGTGGCACAGGCGATCTGGATCACACGCTGTGGTGGTGTGCAATCCAGCTCGCAAGTTCGACAGGGATCGGCCGACACGTGGTGTCGTCGAGTTCGAACGAGCCGCAGGGGGAACGCTCCGCCGCCACCAGTAGTAGGCCCTTTTTGACGAGAGACTTGTCACCGGCGTCGTCGTCGGTCACTGACGACTGACGATCGACCTTCTCTCGATCGTGAGGACGAGACTCCGCCCCCCGGCGGCCACCTCATGTCCAAGCCGATCACGTCAGGTGGCGAAGCCGGCGAAGGCGGGAGCGGGCGGCGGACCGCGCCGCTGAGGCGCAAACGACTCGTTCGTCGTCGGTCGCCCATCCCCAGCCGGTCAATGCGTCGAGTCGCCGTTCACCGAGAGCAAGGTTGTGTGCATGCAAACGGGGGAGTGGCATAAGGGTGAGCGCCCAGCCGATGGTTGGGCCACCTTCGTCGATCGCCCATCGGATCGTGGACCACGCCAGCTCTGCGTGTGCGCCCTCGTCAACCGCGATACGGCGAAGCACGGGCGACAATTTGGCCGACGATCTCGCTGCGGCCATGTGGAGCCGGATGGCCTCGGCGCCCTCGTTACAGCAGCCGTCGGCGTAGGCCTCCAGGGCGAGCCGCAACAGCCGGTAGCGGCGTCCAAGGTTCGTGCGGGGATTGGCGGGTGGAGCTGTGTATCGGTGTGGGAAATCCAGTGTGCCCGACGGTTGTGCCCGCACGTGCTCGGCGACTGCGCGCGAAATAGCCGCGTGACGGACTTCCTGTGCCGCGGCCAGGTTTGCCCCGGCTCGAAGATGCACGGGCGCATCGAGCGCCTCAAGCTCTGCTTCCAACTGTCGGAAGGCGACAACCGCCGCGCCCTCGTTAGCGCAGGCACGAGCCCAGAGTTCGAACACGGTCATTCGCTCCGCGTCGGTGAGGTCGTCGCTCGGCGGCAGAACGTTGGTGCGCACGGTCATCGTGTGACGGCATGGCTCCGGAGAAATGTCTCTCCTGCGACCTCGGACTCGACGCCGCAAGGGGCGACCCTCCACGGTGATCGACGTCGACGAGATGAGTGTCGTCCACAGCGCAGCACCGAGGACGAAGACGACGAGCAACCCGAACGTGGCCGATGTCCACGATGCCAGGCGGCGTCTTTCGCCGTTGCGGTGGGCGGAACGTCGGGCGATGCACGCGACGACGAGGGCCACCGCGGCGATCGTGGCGGCCACCCACCACCACGGGCTCTTTGTAAGCCAGTGCCGGCCGGAACCAGGCCGTCGATTCTGAATGTCGGCAGCCGCCACGGCCAGCAAGGTAAGGGCTGACCCCGCCAACACCACCGAGAGCACGCCGATGTTCCGAGCCCTTCGACGGCCAGGAACAGGCGCGATCTCGTCGCCGGCAATGTCACTCATTTGGTCCCCTCGAAGGTCACGACTCGCCCGTGGTTTCGTCGGTGGCGACGCCGACAAGGCCTTTCACCCGCAGCCCAATCCGTCGAGGAGTCCTCGCGACGGGTTGGCCGCTCACGGTTCGATGATCGGGAAGAAGATGTCGAATTGGTCGAGAAGCGAGAGGAACGTGGTGAACGGTTCCAGCGGTCCGGTGACCTGCAAGTCGCCGGCGGCGATCGAGTCGTCAATCCCGGCGAGTTCGCTGGTGAGTTTGATGAACGTCTCGACGGTGGCTTGCAGCGTGGTGACTGCTTGCTCCTGCGACCGTCGATGCCGCAGGACCCCGTTGGCAACAATGACGTGGTGCTGCTCTCCTCGGTCGGTGAACTCAATGGTGAACGAACACGAGTGCTCGGCGGCGTTCGGGCCGTTGAGCTTCACTGCACAGTCGTCGAGCACCATGGAGGGGGTCATCGCCCGCATGACGTCGACGCTCACCGAGCCGCGAAGGCCAGGTAGATGGGGTGAGCCGTTTCGGAGATCCTGTGCGCCGGTCAGGTAGAACGCCCGCCAGGGACCGGACTCCGCTTGGTAGCCGAGTTGCTCGAGGGCGTCGGCTTGCAGGTGGCGGGCGGCCTGGTTGGTTGGGTCGGCGAAGACCACGTGGTTCACCACCTGGGCTACCCAGCGGTACTCGCCACGATCGAAGTCTTCTTGCGCTTGCGCCAGAACCGCGTCGGCCCCGCCCATGTATTTGACGAAACGGGTTCCCGCCTCGGTCGGCGGGAGTTCATGCAGGTGCGCCGGGTTGGCGTCGAACCAACCGAGGTAACGCTGGTACACCGCCTTGACGTTATGGCTGATGGTGCCGTAGTAGCCGCGATTGAACCACTCGTCGGTGATGGAGGTGGGCAGTTCGATCATCTCGGCGATCTCGAGCGGTGTGTGGCCGTGGTTGGCGAGCCGCATCGTCTCGTCGTGGAGGTAGCGGTAGATATCGCGCTGGCCGCCCATGTAACGAGTGATGTCGTCGTGGCCCCAACGCGGCCAGTGGTGGCTCGCAAAGGCGACGACGCTTCGGTCGAGGAACAACTCCTCGGCTTCGTCGATATAGGTGCTCCATCCGAGGGCGTCGCGAATCTGGGCACCCCGTGGCGTGTAGACGTTGTGCAGCGTGGCGTTGCAGTTCTCGGCCAGGCAGAGCGCCTCGTACGAGGGGAAGTAGAAGTTCATTTCCGCCGGTGCTTCAGTGCCCGGGGTGAGTTGGAACTCGATCGGTACCCCATCGATGGTGAGCACGGTGCCCGTTTCGCCGATCAGCTGAGTGGGCGCGATCAGCCCTCGTTCACCGAAGATCGGGACGGTCTTGCCGAGCCCGGAATCCACCTGACCCAACGGGCCCGTCGGGAGGAGAACGCCGAACATGTACATGCCCCGACGATTCATTGCCGGCCCAGCGGTTACGTTTTCGCTGACGGCGGCCTCAAGGAAGCCCTCCGGGGCGATGATGGCAACCTCTCCCGAAGCAACCTCCTCGTCGGTCACGATGCCACGGATCCCCCCGTAGTGATCGCCATGGCTGTGGGTGTAGATCACGGCGACGATCGGCAGTTCACCGAAGTGTTCGTCGACGAGTACTCGGGCGGCGCGGGCCGTCTCGGCGACCGTGAGCGGGTCGATAACAATCCACCCTCGATCGCTACGGATGAACGTGATGTTCGAGATGTCGTAGCCGCGAACTTGGTAGATCCCGGGCACCACCTCGAACAGGCCGTGGGCCAGGTTCAACTTCGCCTGACGCCACAGGCTTGGGTTCACCGACTCTGGTGCATCGCCCTCAATGAAATCGAAACTGGTGAGGTCCCATACCACTCCGCCTCCTGCCCCCCGGATGACCGGAGGGTCAAGGCGAGCGAGCAGCCCCCGACTGACTCGCTCGAAGTCGCTTGTCTCGGAGAAATCGAGTCGTTCGGCGACGCTTCGGTTGGCGGCCGCGGTGGCCGGGCTCGCGGGCTTCGGATCAGTTGACAGGGTCATGTTGGCGATCTTAAAGGGCTCTTGCCGGGGTCGCTGAAGTGTGGCCGTGGAAGCCCCGCCGCCAGGGTCGTGGGGTGCAATATCGGTGCGTCTCAAAGAAATCGGTCACTGCACAAGGGTCGTTGGTCGGCACCCATCCAATGAACGCCGCAGCAGATCAGCGCGGCCAGGTGGTGGCCGCTCAATCGCTCTCCGACCTTGACGGCACGCTGTTCACTGGGTCGTGCAGTCGCATCGCCCGTGTCCACGAGACCCCGGGAAATCGAACCTGCCCTTTCTGTCAGGGTGAAGTGAGACAGCGGGCGGAATCGGGCGAACACCCTCAGATCACAGGAGACGGAGCGACGATGCCGGACTCCCACGCCGGAGGCGTCAGCAGAACCGAGGGACCGTGCGTTCGCAGGTCGTCGATAGTGGACGCGCGAAAGCGGCAATCGGGGTCGGCCGCCGACGCGCTCCGGATGCGCTTGACGAAGCATCGGGGCGGTGTGCAGTATGTAGCAGTACAATTGCTACAAAAGGGAGTCCGATGGATACTGACGCGGCAAACTTCTTCTGGTTCGTGGTCCCCGGCGTGGTGGTACCGGCCGTCTTCGTCGTTCTGGCGTTCCGCTCGCCGACTTCGCGTCAGGTCGATAGGTGGGCCGCCGCATGTGGCGTGACGCTCACCGCGAGCAACGAGAATCTGATTCGTTCGCATCTGGGTCGGGTCCGACGGTTCCGATCGGTTGCCGCGTTCCCGTTCTGGTGGTTGTACCCAGCGCCACTCCTGTTCGGCGCTGGCTTCCCTCGGGCGCTCGCGACCCCGACCCCGACCCTTTTCGCCTATGTGGCGGGGGCGCTCGTCGCCGAGCTCACGGTCTCCCCGGCCGGCTCACCCGCCATAAAGCACGCATCCCTCGCTCCACGAATGGCGCAAGACTATGAGCCGTATTGGATCCGCGTCCTGCCCTGGGTACTCCTGTTGACCGCCGGGGGAGTGCTGGCTGTCGGAGCCGAGGTGGCCCCGTCGGGGCAATACGCCAGCGCGTTCGTCACACTCGGGGCCGCCATCACTGTCACCGCGCTGAGCATGCACGTGGCAAATCGGATCGTGAAGCGACCGCAACGCAGCGCCGAAACGCACCTGTTGGCTGCCGATGACGCCCTGCGGGCGACAGCGATCTCGATGACGGCGAGCGTTGCATTGCTCTCCGGGCTCACCGCCATCTCGGCTGCATTCTCCGCCGTTGCCCAGACGTGGTTTGCCGGGGGCTGGGCGGTTCTCTTCCTTGGGGTCTCGGCGCTGTGCACCTTGGCGTTGACTGGGGCGGCGGTCGCGTGCATCGTGCGCCAGGAAACCTGGGGCTACCGGCACCGCCACCCGCAACCAGTCACGGCCCACGCCGCATGATCCTCACCGTCAATCCCGGACACCACGATCCTCCGTATCAGCAGATCCGGCTGCAGATCCTGACCGCGGTCACTGCAGGTGCCCTCGCCGCAGGCGCTCGCCTGCCCACGATCCGCCAGCTCGCCAACGACCTCGACTTGGCGGCCAACACCGTGGCTCGCGCCTACCGCGAACTCGAAGCAGACGGGGCCATCGAGAGCCGTGGACGGCGCGGGACATTCGTTCGCGACGCGAACCTCAATACAAGCGTCACCCGAAGCCAGCAGCTCGACGCCCTGGCCCGAACGTGTGTCGCCGAAGCGCGTCGACTCGGCGCCCCGGCGCCCGACATCGCAGCAGCAGTAGCCCGAGCCCTCACCACACCAACCAGCTGACAACGGCCAGTCAAACAGGCCCACCCTGTGCGGTCGGTGATGCCATGTCGGTGATGCCATGTCGGTGCTGCCAAGCCGGCGTTGTTGCGCCCGTCTGATCGGGCACGGTGTTCTTCGGCGGCCAGGACCGCTCCGGCAATGCCGACCAAGATGGCGTGGCGCAGGTCCGACCTTCTCCCCGGACGGGGCGCGCCGTCGGCCCTCGGCCGTTACGTGCGATAGCGGTTCGGTTGTCGCCCGACATGACAGGTGCTCCTCGTCACGTGGGTGGCCCGGCCCCGTCAAGGAACGGCTGACTGCCGGCCCCGAGCGTGCACTCGACGGCGCTTGGGTAAAAGCGCGAGCGCCTCGAACACATTTGGCGGGCACGCGCCGCCTGCCGGATTCTCGTCGTCGCAGGTTGTTTCGGCGTCGTACGACAAAGAGGCGGAGTCCGCGGCGGCGACCGAGCGGCGTTCCCGGCCCGCATGCTGGTGAGAATGGAAGTGCCCTGGTGGAGCTGTGTGCCATCGAACCTGCGGACCTGAGTTTCTGAGCCGTCGAGCCGATACGGGAACCGGGTGTTTCGGGTCTGTTTTAAGAATCGAGTAGCCGACTACGCTTTTCCGCATCGAACTTGGGGCGCAGTATGCGGTCATGTCTTATCCCTCAGCCCGCGCCGTCCAACCTGTCGGTCTCGCCCGTCTTTTGGTCGTTCTCGTCACGCTCACCGCCTTGCTGGCGGCCGTGGCCTGCACATCAGAAGAGAACGCACCGCCGCCGGAGGCCTCGGACGCGCCCGGTGCAGCGCTTGCAGCAGAGGAATTCGCGCTGCCAGCAGCGACGCCGTGGCCGGCAGGATCCTGGGCAGGAAAGATCGAAGGTACGAGTGCTTTTGCGGCGATCGTGGCCGGACCTGACGGGCTGATGGCGTATGTCTGTGACAACGACAAAGTCGGGGAGTGGTTCAAGGCCGACACCGCGGAGGGGCTCGTGGTCGCCTCGAACAACAGCGGGTCGGTGTTTTCCGCCGAGCTCCAAGGCTCAGACATCGCCGGAGCGATCATCCTCAGCGACGGGACGACGTATCCGTTTGTTGCCACGCCGGCACCCGCCGACAAGCCGGTGTTGCATCGCTCCGAAGGGTTTGACGACACCAGCGTGACGCTTCTGGGATGGGTCACCCTCCCCAGTGGCGAACAACGCGGCCTCGGATCCCGCGCGCCACTTCCTTCACGCGGCGGCGTGGGAAGCAGGCCAGGGGTGGGGTTGCCTCCTCCCGGTGGAAACCTGCCGGTCAACCCGAGCGCGCCAAGTTCACCCGTTGCTCCAACACTGCCGGGCTCGCCGGTGGGCCCAAGGTTCCCCACCGTTCCCCCCGTGGTGTTCACGGCGCCCCCGTTGAGCACGACGACCCCCATCACGATCCCGAAGTCTCCGGCCGTTCCGGATCCGCCCCCACCACTGCCACCCGCGAATCCGATCGCGCCTGATTCGGTCAACGCGCCGACCGCAGCCAGGCCGGTGCAGTTTGTGTGGACGGCGATCGGCGACTCGTATGCGTCGGGCGAAGGGGCGCCGGTCACCCCGGGAGTGTTCGGTCCGTTGTCCGTGCCGATCACCATGCCCGATTGGGGGACACCGAGCGCGGGCGCGACGAAGGATGAGTTGCAATCATGTCATCGGTCAGCGAAGGCCGGCGCTCCGGTCGCAAACGAACGGCTCAAAGGCGAGTATCCGAGCGTCAAGTTCGAGTTCGCCCATTACGCCTGTTCCGGGGCCGAGAGCTACGACATCATGAACGACGGCTACATCGGCCCCGACCGCGGTCCCCATGTTCCGCAGCCGGCGCAGGGTCAACGCGCCGCCGAGTTTGCCGACGACAAAGGCGACTACGACGCGGTGTACATGTCGATCGGTGGCAACGATGTGGGCTTCGGTGACGTCATCAAAGGCTGTCTCTTCGGCAATCCGCTCGGTGAGGTCTGGCAGGATTGCGAGGACCGCAAACCGGTCCGAGGCGCCAGCGCACACCAAGGCCGTGCGGAAATGTCGATCGCTCAAGCCATTGATCTTCTTCCCGGCAATCTCGCCAGCCTCGACCGGTACCTGAAGGATGGGACGAACCGTCCTGCCGTTCCCGATCACATCCTGATATCGAAGTACCCGGACCCGACCCGCGGTGATGATGGGGTGGTTTGCGGTGACGGGAACGGTCATACGTTTGGCGACCTCCTCTCGTTCATGTCGGCCAAGGAGGCGAAATGGGCCAAGTCGGAGATCCTCGACAAGGGCATGAACAACAACGTTGCCGCAACGGCGGACATGGGCTGGATCGTGGTTGATGGTCACGTCAAAACAATGGAGAACCACGGGATGTGCGCGACCAACGGGCAGAACTTCTTCAACACGAACAACGACGGGCTGGCGACACAGGGCGACGACTATGACTTGCCGGGCCTTCGCGAGACGCTGGTTCTCACCTCGGTATTCGTGGTAGGCGGTGGCTTGCTAACCGTTCCGGGAGGCTTCCTCGTCGCCGTACCGGCGGCCTTGATGGCGGGGATCGCAGCTGCGGGTGTTGGCAGTCTTTCCGCTGGCCTTGTTCATCCGAACGTCAAGGGATTCGCCAAGTACGCGGACGCGATCACCGAGGACATGCGCCCGCTCGTCGATGCCAAGCTTGCGACCGGCCTGCGGACCCCGCAGCGGGTACGCCTCGCCAAGGCCACCAACAACGGTGAGATGACGTGGCGGTGGGACGACAAGTCGACGTCCGAAGATCGCTACGAGGTGAAGATGACACGGCTCGAAGGCAACGCCGCCATTTCGACGCAAACGGTTCGGCTCCCCGCTGATGCGCAAGAGTTCAAGCTGGCGGTGTCGGGGCGGCTCGCCGCCCGCATCGAGGTCCAGGCCTGCGTGAAGAACACCTGCAGCGACGTCGGCACGGCCGAGGGCGTGAACTTCGTTCCGGCGATCCCGACCGGCGGCGCGGGCGGCTACGGGGCCACGCGAGTAGAGACCAACGGGACGAGCCGGACGACCGCAATGGCATCAGTCTCGTGGAATGCGTCAGCCTTTGCGCTCCGTTATGTGATCGCTTTCCGCCAGGTCGATCCGGCCGGAACCGTGGCCGGCCAAGAGCAACCGTTCACGCCGATCGGTGGTGTCTCGATCAGCGAACCGACACTCGGAACGACGGGAGGTCATCCGAAAGCGG
Organism: Actinomycetes bacterium; assembly: GCA_031415655.1. Classification (GTDB taxonomy): domain Bacteria; phylum Actinomycetota; class Acidimicrobiia; order Acidimicrobiales; family Acidimicrobilacustridaceae; genus JAKOVR01. Next base: position 24,886 of record JANOSD010000021.1, on the reverse strand, counting down.
TCTATGCCATGAAGATCGCGGCATGTTCGAAGGCCGGGTGCAGTCAGTTCTCACCGGAGACCAACGTCGACGCACGCGGCACGCCACCGCTCACGACGCTCAGTGTCGGGGTGGAGTCATCCCCCATCCGGCCGGAGCTTCTCGCCGAGGTCGGCAACCAGATCATCGCCAACCCCGTACCGCTGCCCGCGCCCAGACCAGCCAGACCAGGTGGTCTGCCGCCGACGCCGCCCGATGGCGGCGGCCCGAACCCGAACCCCGGTCCCGGTCAGCCGCCTCCCTGACTCGTGGCCGGCGCGTCGCCGAAGCAGAAAGGCTTCCCGTGCGTTGAAGCGCCGAGCTACAAGTTGTTTCGCCGGCAGATGAACTGCGGGGCCAAGGCCTTGTTTGCCCTATTTTGTCGGAAACCGTAGACCCAGCGGGGCGGAAAGGAGACGAGCCCATCGGGTCGGGCGGCGCGTGCGTCTCGCGCGGAGTCACCGTCGCCGACGATCATCGTCGTGGTTCGCGGTCCAATTTCGGTAAGGACATCGTTCCAGCGTCCGTATCGGCCCAGGACCATGTCATGGGCGCAGTACATCTCGGGGTAGTCGAGCGCCAACCGCAAGCGCGGCCGTGCTCGGAGTTCGCCTTGCACGACGAGGAGGTTCTGACCGATGGAGCCTCGGGCGGTCTGCCACAGGACCGGTGTTTTCATCAGCGTTGCCAGGTGCTCGAGTCGCCCCAGCAGCGCTTCTCGGTGCGCAGCCGAATCCAGTCCGCGGCCCAATGCCACGGCGATGTAGTCGAACCGGATTGAGTCGAACTCGGCAAGCCCGTCGAGGTCGGCGGGGTCGTGACACAGGAGGTGGAGCGCTCGATGTTCCCGTACTTCACCAAGAGCGAGCGGTGACGACAACCCGTCGCCTTCGACTTGGGCGGGGCGCACTCGAAGATGTCCGTGGCTCGATCCGTTTGGTTTCCCGGACGTACCGGACCTGGCGGCCTCGACGAACTCAACCAGCCGGAGCGTCATAGCGGGACCTCACGGGAGCGGAGGAACGTGATGAGTTCGAGTGAGTCGCTCCATCGATCGCACACGGTGGTGGCGTAGCCAACGAACCGGGGGAGGAGTTCGGTCACGACGGTGATCTCGGGGGTGCCGGAGATCCGTTTCGTCTCCGTCCAGATATCGAGAAAGTGCTGTCGCCAAGGCCCGTCCGTGGTTCGGATTTGCATCTCGTGGGGCGAGGAAACTCGAAGATGCATGAACTCGGTACTTCGCAACACCGGCGCGAGCCGATCGACGATCTCGGCCACGCTGTAGTCCCAGAGTCCATGGGAGAAAAACCAGTGTGAGTAGTCGAGGTTGAAAGTGAGTTCGGGATATTCGCCCGCGAGCTCGCAAGTGGAATCGATGTCCTGGGTGATCGAACTCCGGTGGGTCTCAAGATGCACCGCAAGCCCGACACGCGAAGAAGTGGCGAGGAGTTCTTCCACACGACGGCGCCGCTCATCCCGATCGTCCACCGAGGAGCCGATGATCAGCGTGGCCTCGTTGTACCCCGCGTCGCTCCAACCTTGGAGCCGTTGCTGCAGCCGTTCGTCCCCTGGAACGACCCCCCAGGTTCCCGATGTGGTGGGGATCAAACCGGCACGTTGACACGCCGCCATGTCGACGCCGGTGAGGGTCGTAGCCTGGATCACGTCGAGTCCGGCGGCGGCCACCCGCCGACAGGCCTCGTCACCTAGGCGACGCCGCAGACCTAATCGGGGGGACCCGGACGACCGTGGGTTTCCTCGCAGACTGTCGAGTTGGACGCCATAGCGCACCTTTCGCGTCCCGCTCATGGGCGCCCGGCAACGACTTGGGTCGACTGTTCCGGTTCGTTCCACGTGGCGGCGTTGCGCTGGCGAATCTTCGGCCAGTCGAACGGGACACGTTCGAGTTCGACAAAGGCAGTCGGAAAATCAGGCATTCGTCCGACTCCGAGCTCCTCGGGCACCTCCCGGTCGTTCGGGCGGTACCACGTGCCGAACAACCTGTCCCAGATCGACGTGACCACCCCATAGTTGGAGTCGCCTTCCTCGTAGACCGTCGAGTGGTGCCAGCGGTGGAGGTCCGGCGTCGAGAACACATGGTCGAGTACCCCGGATCGAAGGTCGATGTTGCAGTGCTCGAGGTTTCCGTACATCGCTCGGACTGCCTGGTGGGCAACAAGCTGATCCCTGCTCAGCCCGAGTAACTGGGTCACGAATCCTTCGAAGAACCCATCCAGTGCGAACTCTACGACCTGCGTCTTTCCGGCGTTGAGCCAGTAGAGCCGGTTGGCGCCGTGGTGCATGGCGTGAAAGCGCCAGCCGGGTCCCCACACGTGTAACAGCTGATGGAACCGTGAGTGAACGAGATCGAATGCCAGAATCGAAATTGCCGTCCCGACCGGGGTGGGGAAACGACTCACGTCGGCTCGTCCCTTGGCCCCGCAGGCGACGGCGAGCGAATCCCCGAGGGCGTTGCCGACGCTGGCGGCGACGACGCCCGCCGACACACAGGCCAAATCCGTCCTAGTCTCGGATTTCGAGGGCCGCCATGCCTCGTCGTGAGGATGACGCTGCTCGACGGCCCGCAACACCGCCATGTACGCGCCCGCAGTCACAAATGGTGTGAAGGGGGGGAGCGCGGCAACGTAGCGCGACTTCCGGACGCGCCGGTCGACCGCCACGGACCCTACTGCCCCGGCGAGTACGAGGCCGTGGAGCGCCCAGGAGCGCAACGAGCGCGCCCGCTCCGATTTGGCCCCGCGTGACGACGAACTGATTGGTCGGCTGGATTCCACCGGCGCCGACGGCTCCCCGTAAGACGGTCTTGGTTGCACGTTCTCGGTCGCGGTTTCGATGGCGTTCTCGGTCGCATTCTCTGGCACGGTCTTGATCCTTTCGGGCTATTCGCGGTCGTTGTCGAGGCGCAGCACCGCGGCGGTGTGCGGCGGTAGCTTCACGGCGGACGCGGTGACCTCAATGGCGAGGTCAGACACGGCAACAGGGTCGGCTCGATGCACGGGGTGAAGGATTTCGACCTCGCCGAGGTTGGCCACGATCAGGAACCGCTCACCATCGCCGGCGCGTTCGAAGGCGACGACATCGGCGTGAACGTCAAACATCTGCAGACTCCCCGAGCGAAGCGCAACGCTTGAACGCCGTAGGGCCAGCAACTGGCGGTACCAATGAAGGAGCGATCTGGGGTCGGCGTCCTGTGCTTCGACGTTTACGAGGAGGTGGTCCTCGTGGATCGGCAACCACGGCGTCACACCGGGTTCGGTGAAGCCGGCACCAGCCGCTCCAGTCCACAGCATGGGCACGCGCTCTTCGTCGCGGTTTATTCTCTCGGGTAGGAAACGGCGGGCCCATTCCGGAAAGTACTTGGCGACTACACCGGGCACGGGATCGTTGGCATCTCGAAGCGGAATGTACTGATTCGTCATCCCGATTTCTTGGCCTTGGTAAAGCACGCTCGTTCCTCGGAGCGTGCACAGCAGAGTTGCGATCACCCTGGCTTTGCGAAGGTCACCACCGAGTCCGGTCAGCGAGCGTTGGCGATCGTGGTTCTCGACGACGTAGGTAGGAACGTGAGGCGCCGGGTACTCCCGTTCGAACCGCCTGATCAGCGAACGGAGCGTCCGGGCGCGATACGGCGCGGCGAGGAAGTCGAAGAGGAATACCAGGTGCAACCCCGCACGGCCATCGTCCTCTACGTAGCGTTGGAGGTCGGTGGGGGTCCCGATCACCTCACCGAGCAGGGCTCGGGCGCCGCCGAACTCGCTGCACACCGCTCGTAGACGTTGCGCCAGGGCGTAGTTTTCGTTGGTATTCAGCGTGTGTATCGGATCGTCGATACGGGGCAGCCCGGATAGGAACCTCGGCCGGATGGGGTTCGGGCGCAGCGCGTTGTCATGCATGATGGCGTGGAAGATGTCGAGCCGAAACCCGTCGACGCCACGGCCAAGCCACGTGCGGATCATGTCGGTCATCTCGGCTTCGACCTCGGGATTGTGCCAGTTGAGGTCGGGTTGAAAACTGAGGAAGGTGGCCAGGAACCATTGCTGTCGCTCCTCGCCCCACTGCCACGCCCGCGGGACGAGCAGCTCGGACCGCCAGTTGTTCGGCGGCTTCGGGCGCCCGCGCCAGTCAGTGCCACCGTCGGCCCACACGTACCAGTCGGCCTTGGGGTTGTCTCGTGACGATTGGGATTCAAGGAACCACGGGTGCTGGTCTGACGAGTGGTTCAGGACAAGGTCGAATACGACCTTTAGGCCCAACTCGTGGCACTGGTCGATCAGCCGCTGCGCGTCGTCAAGGGTTCCATACTCCGGTGCCACCGACCGGTAGTCGGTGATGTCGTAGCCGATATCGCGTTGCGGGCTCGCGAAAAACGGCGAGAGCCAGACGGCGTCGACGCCGAGATCGGCCAAATACGGCAGGCGGTCGATCACGCCAGGAAGGTCACCGATGCCATCGGCGTTCGAGTCGGCGAACGACCGGGGGTACACCTGATAAATGACCGCTTCTTGCCACCACTGTTGTGTCGTCATGCGATTCGTCCTTCGTTCACGTTCTCGGTCGTGGCGTACCAAGTGGCCGCGTTGCGCTCCCGGATGCTCGACCAGTCGATTGGCACCCGCTGGAGCTCGATGTAGCGAGTGGGGAAGTCCGGCATCCGCCCGATGCCGAGATCGTCGGGGCACTCCCGGTCGTTGGGTCGGAACCACGTCCCGAAGACTTTGTCCCATACCGACAGAACCGATCCGAAGTTGGTGTCACCCTCCTCGTAACGGGTCGAGTGGTGCCACCGGTGAAGATCGGGAGTGGACATCACGTGATCCAACGGGCCGGAACGAAGATCGATGTTGCAGTGCTGCAACTGGGCGTAGGAGGCTCGCACCGCCGCGTAGGCGACGTGTTGATCCCGGCTGAGTCCGAGGCGATCAAGCACCAACGCCTCAATGGCGTTATCCAAGACGATCTCCAGGAACTGGAAACGGACGGTGTTGGTGGAGTTGAGACGTTTCGGGCTGTGGTGCACCGAGTGGAGACGCCAGCCGGCACCCCAGACGTGCATCAGTTGATGCAGCCTCGAATGGAACAGGTCATAGGCCACCAGCGCAATGACGGCGCCCGCCGCGGGTGACCGTCGGGACACCTCGAACCGCTTGCCGCCCGTGGAACCCGTGCGGGCGAGGAGAGCCTCGGCAACGGCGGCAACGACTGTCGATGTCGCTACCGTTGTCACCGCCGTGCCGGCGTCGGTCGGTAACTCGGAGCGCTGCACCGACCATGTTTTGTCGTGGGGGCGGCGAACCTCGAGGCTCCTCACGATGACATAGTTGGCCAGCATCGCGACGGCCGGGGTAACGGTCATCGGGGCGCTCGGCCACCGCACTCGTAGCCGTCGGTCCAGCGACACCGCGCCGACCGCGCCGGCCACTACGAAGGTGTGTAACCCCCACGACCGCAGGGAGCGGGCGCGATCTGTAGGACGGCGTTCGCCGCCTTGTCGACGGGGCTCACCCTGTGCCTCGATAACGTCCTCGACCGTCGAACGCTCCTGCACCTGTTCGGGGGCCTGTCCGATGGCCTGTCCGATGGCGGCATACATACGGGATCGGAACTCGATCATCGAGGGCGCGTCGGGCCGAATATCGTCTGCTCCGTGGTACATGCCGGGCACAACATCGAGCGTGACCTCAACACCGGCGACGCGAAGACGAGTCGCATAGGCGACGTTTTCGTCATACAACAGGTCGATGTCTCCGACCCCGATCCAGGCCGGCGGCAGACCCGCCAGGTCCTCGCGGCGCGCGGCGGAAGCGTAGGGAGCGCCGGCTTCTCCGCCCGGCTCCTGGCCGAGATATGAACGCCACCCGAAACGATTGCTGGCCAGGGTCCATACCAGCGCCGAACGGGCGGCTCCATCGGTTCGCGTCGCCGTACGATCGTCGAGCATTGGATATTCGAGCAGTTGAAAACAGATCGACGGCCCATTCCGGTCGAATGCCAGTTGGGCGAGCGAAGCCGCAAGTCCACCACCGGCGCTGCCTCCACCAACGGCTATCCGCTGCGTATCGACCCCGAGATCTGCTGCGTGCTTGTGCAGCCAGGTGAGCACCGCGTAGCAGTCATCAAGCGCCGCCGGGAACGGGTCTTCGGGGGCGACGCGGTAGTCGACACTGACCACCACGATCCCTAGGTCTTTCGCCATCTCGCTGGCGATCCGGTTGCCGACCTCGGGCGTGCCGACCACGAAACCACCGCCGTGCATCCAGAGAAGCGCTCCGCTAGGACGACGTCGCTCGACTGGCTCGTAGACCAATACTCGGACCCCTGCCCCGGGAGTAGCGGCCGGTACACGATCTTCACGAACCGGCACTGAGGCACGTGGTGCGAACCACGGTGCTACAGCGCGCCACGCATGCAACATCGGAATGCTCCGGAGCTTTGCGGGGGCATACAGAGTCGGCGACCACAAGTTCGGGGCGATCGCTCGAGTCACTCGTCGTCGACGTTTGCTCAGAGCGGCGCTAAACAGCGCGGCCCCGGACGCAGATCCGATCCCGATTCGTCTCGCCATCATGACCAACGCACCTGCTCCCAAAATGATGTGATCGACTCGTGGTTGTTATCTGTTGCGGCGTCGATGGTCGAGCGGCGACATTCGTGGAGGTCCGTGACCGAGGAACCCTTCCACCGGCGGCCAGGACGTCGATCGTTCGACCCGAATCGGGCCCAGGTCCGGCCCCATCCGGTCTCCGCGGAGGCACTTGTGTCAGGGATCGATGGCTCCCCTACCTGCGGTTCCCGACGAACCATTGTTTTGGTGAGTAACATTCATCTTGAAAGTAATGTACCCGAACGGCGCGTGGCAAGGGCCTTGGGGGTGACATTTGTCCGCCGCCTCGGTGCCCTCCGAATACGGCGCCGCCGGCAACCGGGCCGCCTGCTTGCTTCGACGGTGCCGGACGGCACGTAGACGGGTCAGCCCGCCGTTCGCTGCTTTCGTCTATCTCTATACAAGTCAGTGATGACGGCATCCCGGTAGCTCGCCAGCACCGCCACCAGGTCGACCTGCTCGGGGTCCACCAAGTATTGGAGATTCGCGCCGCCGATGAAGCAGAGGATTTCGCAGGCCTTGAGATCGGGGTCCAGGTCTGGGCGGTACTCTCCGCTGAGTAGCCCGGCTCGCAGAAACGAGGCGATCTGTTTCTGCATGCGACGGCGGCGATCCGCGAACCAGGTCCGCACTTTGTCGTCACCTTTGAGGCCCTCGGCTTGGAGGATATGAAAGAGCCGAGACAACTCCGCCTGTTCCGGGTTGATCAGTTGGGCGAGCCGCTGATCGGATAGGACTGCGGAAGTTCCGAGGCGAAGTAGCTCACTGTGCTCGCGTTCCAAGCGCAGGTCGTAGTACTCAAGCACGGCCAGGATGAGGTCGGTCCGGGTCTCGAAGTGATAGCGAACGGCGGTGTGGGTGACCCCGACACGATCGGCGATCTCGGTCAACGACGTTCCCCGGTTGCCGTTCTCCGCGAAACAGTCCAGTGCTGCGATGAGAATCTCTTCACGTCGACTTGGCCTTCCCACGCCGTTGAGCCTACCGGGACTCTCCGGGTGGGGGTGGTCGAGGTGGGCGCATTGCTCGATCGCACCTGTCTTGAATCAGTCGGGTGTGATGCCGACGTCAGCCTTGGGAAGCTCGCGGTCGAAGTTGGCCGAGTTCGTTTGCGACTGCCCTTGGCGTGGTCGTGTGGGCCGCTGCCCGCATGGCTTGAATTCGGGCTTCGTCGCCCTGAGACTGCGCCGAACTCGCTCTCATTGCGGCTTGCGCTCTTAAACGATACGTCGATCGGGTCATGCGATCAGCGTCGTCGACGTATTGCCCGCAGCGACACGGGAGTAGCGACAGGCTCCTAGAGTCAGGCGATGTGGATCTTCTCCCTGTTGCGGGGCGCGGTGATTGTCATGGCTGCCGCGACGACAACCCTTGGGTGTGGTTCAAATGGGTCGGACGTCGCCGTCGTCAGCGCAGTGGCGGTCGCCGAGCACACAACTTCGACGGTGTTGCTGCTCCAGGTTGTGCGGGATGATCGAACGGAGCGATGCACCAACAACATGGACTGGCTGGTGTTCATGGAACCCTCGGCGACCTCAGACCAGGTCGACGCAGTGGAACAGACGCTTTTGTCGCTGGAGGGCATCGAACGGATCAGCTACCTCGACCGAGATGCTGCGCGCTTGGAGTTCCGGGACATGTTCGCGGACAACCCGGACGTGCTGGCAAGAGGCAACAGCGAGATCCTCCCCGCCAGCTTCCGGGTGTGGAGTTCCTCCAACGACGATCCGCCGGCAAACCTGGACGAGATCGACGGGGTTCGCGAAACGTTTGTCTGTCTGCCGAACGGAGAGCCGGCACCTCTGAGAACGGCGCCTGCGAAGTGCCAGTCCTGGGGAACGGCCTGGACCACCTTCCTCCACCCGGAGGCCTCAGCGTCCGAGACCGAAGCGGTACGCAAACGTCTCGAGGAGATCGAGGGGCTGGACCACATCGAGTACGTCGACCAGCAGGGTGCATACGAGGAGTTCAAGCAGCTGTTCGCTGACGATCCGCAGCTGGTCGCCGGCGCTTCCCCGGCGGCCTTGCCCGCCAGCTTCAGAGTCTGGAGCAGCGTGGGAGCAAAGCCACCTGACGACCTCCAGGCGTTCCCGGGCGTCCGGGAGATCATCAGCTGCCGATGAAATCGAGACGGTGTGGCAACGGCGCCGACGGTCACCGGTTCGCTCCGGTGTGCAATATCAGCGCAATATCCGTGCAACAACCACCGAACGTTCCCGGTCGATGGCGGCCAGCTATGGGCACCGAAAGCGGCTTCTGATCTGCGCGTCTGCCGGATCGCTCCTGGGCAGTGAATCGCCTGCATCGACCTGATGAACGGTCGGTGAGGAGGGACGGCGGGTGAGGACGGACGGCGGGTTACGTATTGCCCGCAGCGACAAACGCACCGACCACGTCGGCGATGAGATCGACCTGGGCACTGTTGTTGCGGAACGTAACCGACCCATCGGCGCCGACCTTCACGACCACGAGGTTCGCTCGAACTGCTCCTGCGGGGAGATTGAGGTTCGATGCCGTGGGCGCGGTCGAGGTGCCTGGGTAGACGGTGATGTGGGTATCGGCAGTGGGCGCGACCGCCGTCACGTTCAGAACCACCGCGGTGATCAGCTTTCCGTCGGACTGCAACTCCGGAAGGTGCCCCACGGGCAAGGTAATGATCCCCCCCGGCCCGACCTTCGCCGGAACGTTGCCGGGACGGCCCGTTCCGTCACGGGTGTCGAGCACCCGGCTCGGCGACTTGGCCCGGTAGAGGTTTCCGACGATGGGGCCGCTACCGGAAGGGTCGGACTGGCGGAAGTAGCCCACCACATCGATGATCGCGTGGGCGTTTCCGCTGTTGTTCCAGATCGAGATCGTTCCGTCTGGAGCGACGTTGGCGATGGCGAGGTTGGCGGCCGTCTGGCCAGCGGCGAGATTGAGGTTTGAGATGCCGCCGAACGATGTGGCCGAGGCGGAAAGCGTGAAGTGGGTCGGCGCCGAAGGCCCCGTGCCGGTGACATTGACCACCACCGCCTTGGCCACGGCACCGCCCGGAACACCACCCCGCCCGGCAACGCTGAAGGTGGCGTGCCCCGTGGGCCCGATCGGTGTCGTGGTGCCGACGCCGACGGCCTGGCGGGTGTCGAGCAGGCGGAACGGTTCGAGCGGCTCGAACGTGGTGTTGAAGGGTTGCGGAAACTGCTCGTAGAAGCCGAACATGTCGATCAGGACGTCGACGTTGCCGGCGTTGTTGCGCAGGGAGATAAAGCCGTTGGCGTCGATCTTGGAGAACACGACGTTGGGGACCACCGACCCGGCCGCGGCGTTGAGGTTGCTGGTCGGCGGCATCGGCTCGCCGCGCGGCCACACGGTCAGGTGCGTGTTCTGCGACGGGACCACCGCGGTGACGTTCAGCGCTACGGCACGTGAGCGAAAGCCCGCCGTCTGAAAACTGTCGACGAAGAGGTTGACGGTTTCGCCCGGTCCGATCTTGCGAACCGGGACAGGGCCGGTGCCGTTGCGGGTGTCCATGATGCGGACCGGATCGTTCAAGGGCCGGTAGGCGTTGACCGAATCGTCGCTACCGAAGCTCACCATCGGAGCGACGTCGGACTGCGGCCCGTTCCCCTGCGAGTTGCTGGCCCGTACCCACCACGCCCAGTGACAGGTATTGGTGGGTAGGCCGCCGACGACAGCGCGGACCGCACTGGCCGGTGCAGCGGCGAACACGTCGGGGACTGCAGGGCCGGGGGTGATGCGGGTGCAGTGGCCGGCAACGCGGTAGCTGGTGATGGGGGATCCGCCGGTGTCGGAGGGGGCCTTCCAGCTCACGGTGGCCGTGTCAGAGATCGATTCGGCGGTGTTTCCCCACGCCTTCACCAACGTCGGTGGCTCCGGCGGACGCGACACGAAGGCCCCACCGATCCGGTGGCGGGCGATGTACACGCCATTCTGGGCCACCTCAGGTGAGGCGGTCATTGCGTTCGGATCTCCCTGCCCGATGAGTGTCGGTCGACCAGTTGGACCTGCTTGGATCACGTCGTTGTTCTGACCGATCCGAACTTCCCGCGTGACGCGCTGAACGCCATCGTTGCCGGGCGTGTCCGCGAACGCCGTCGCTCGCGCGAACCGGATCACCCCGCTCGACGTCAATGACACGGCGATATCCCCGAAGCCGTCCACAGCCAGCGCTGCGCTCGCCGGAGCCGGCACGTTCGAACCTCCATTCACATAGGCGTTGTGGACATGGGCGGCGTCCTCGAATGACGTGCCGAAGGCGATGTTCCCGTTGGGGTCGACGTCGAGGCCGGAGATGTCGAAGTTGGGGTTCAGCTTGGGTGTCGGGTCGGTTGTGACGAAGCTGCTCCAGATGAAGTTCGCGTTCGTCGAGTTCAGCTTCGTGATGAACGCCAAGTCGTAGTCGGTGCCGGGCGGCACGACGCCTCCGAACTGTGCGTTGAAGAATCGGCTCTTTCCGGCCACCGCCAGGTTCCCATCAGGAAGGGCGAGCACCCTGGTTCTGGTGAAGGCGTCGGTGCCACCGATCTGCCGATACCACTGCCGGTTGCCGGCGCTGTCGTATTTGACGGCGACCGTCGCCCCGTTCGACTCGTTGATCGACATCGTGTTGGTGGGGTAGTCGAGGAAGAGTGAGCCCTGGAAGTAGCCGGCGGCCACAGCGGAACCGTCTGCCAGCACCGCCACATCGGTGAAGGTCTCGAGGAACGCCGAGGCGTTGCCGCCGAAGGTCCGCTGCCAGAGTGTGTTGCCGTTGCCGGCGTCGATCCGGGCAATCACCGGCGAAACGGTGTTCTTGGCGGCGACGTAGACGAAAGCGCCCGATGGATCAATTCCGATGCTCCGCCCGAACGGTGCCGCCTTCGCCCACAACGCGCCGGTGCCGTCGGCTTTGAACTTGGCGACGTACGTTCCGTTGTGCGGGCTTCCGGGGAATCCCGGGCTGTCGATCGCAACCCCACCGACCGCGCCGTCCGTAGTCAGGCCGACGGCGAACACATTGCCGGTATTGTCGACCTTGAGCTCCTGGACGGTGTCGCCGGCGAGAGGGATCGACCATAGAACGACACCGGCCGCGCTCATCTTCACGAGGAAGTTCTCGCCCAACGCAGTGGCGGCGCCGGCGGTGGTGAGATGCCGGCTCACCCGGTTGGACACCTGTGGATCCCAGCCGTACCCCGAGGCGTACACGTTGCCCGCCGCGTCGGTGTCGAAGCCGGTGATCGAGCGACCCCCAACCCCCACGATGCGAGCCATCGGTGTGGTGCGCACGCTGTCATTCTGCCCCGGAACGGTGGTGGCGGCGCTGGCCACCGGAACGAGTGGTACCCCGCCCACGACGACGACCATCGCACCGATCAACGCACCGGCAAGGGCCAGACGGCGAGCCGTTGTGGATCGGGCGGGGGTGGACGGCAACCGTTCCCGTCGCCCCGTGTTTGCGTGCACCTTGACCATGGTCGATTCTACGTCGTGGTCGGACCGGGCTTGACCCTCGGCGGCACGGGCCGCCGATGCATCTTCACGGGTAACCGGGCCTGGTAGTCAACCCCGCCGGCGCGATGCGGCACACGCCCAATTGGCATCAAAGCGGTGTGGCGTGAACCTCGCTGTGGTGATCGCGGCGATGAAGTTCATGATTCGATGCGATCAGAGAAACGAACCAGAGGCCGAACAACGCGATCGCATCCACGGTCCTGGCGGGGCGAACTCCCCTGTTGCATGCCAAGCGCGCCGGAGGATAGTCAACCGGCCCCATTCTTCTCGCCGGCTTCGAACCGCTTCGCTCGGAGCTGTCTCCGAATCCTTGATGAAACCGACTTGGCGGTGATGGGAGGTGTCGTCGCTCGTGGAGCGACCTTCAGGCTTATCCCACCGATCGCGCAACTCGACTCACACTCGTCGACGACGGCTGAGCGAATCGATCAGCCGCGCTGGATGGACACGTCGATCGGGGTGCCGCTGGCATCGACGACGACGAGGTCGATGTCGATGTCGATGTTGGTGCCGGAAACTTCGAGCACCGCGCCGTCGGGTCCGTTGGTCGAGCGGAGGGTGACCGAGCGTTCGTCGTCGAGGGGGACGACCCGGCTGTGCTCTTTGTCGCCGCTGGGGAGGAGTCGGATCTCGAGGCGGTCGATCGGCCGTTCATCGACGTGGTTCATCGGTGGGGCGAGCGGCAGGCTGTGACCGGCCCTCAGCCAGAGCGGGATCTGATCGATCGGGACGTCGAGGTCCAGCCACCGGTTGCCGTCGACGATCTCGCCGGTCCACCAGTCCTGCCAGCGTCCCTCGGGGAGGTAGGCGCGCCGGCGGTTCGAGGGGTCGAGGATCGGGGCCACGAGGAGCGCGTCGCCGAGCAACCACTGGTCGCCGATGGGCCAGGTGGTGGGATCGTTCGGGAACTCCATGGCCAGCGGGCGCATTAGCGGTGTGCCTGTCGTGGCGGCTTCGGCGGCGATCGACCAAAGGTACGGAAGGAGCCGGTAACGCAACTGAATGGCCTCGATGCAGCGGTCCCGAACGGGTTCCTCGAAACGGTCGAGCTCACGTTCCCCGAAGCCGTGGATACGGGCATGGGAGTGCAACACCCCGAGTTGTGTCCACCGCACCAAAAGGTTGCCGCCGGTGAGGCCGGCGAAACCGCCGATGTCTTCGCTCCAGTGCGCGAACCCGCTCATGGCCATACCGAGGCCGGCCGTGATTTGGGGGCCGGGCGAGTGCCAGTTGGCGTGGTTGTCGCCGCCCCAGTGGATCGGGTAGCGCTGACAGCCCGCCCATCCGGCACGTGCCCAGATGATGGGTGATCCGGTGGCGGCCTCGGTCACTTCGGCGACGGCACGTTGGTAGAGCAGGGGGTAACGGTTGTGCATGAGGTGAGGGGCGGTGCCGTCGTGCCAGACGCCGTCGAGAGGCGCGTTCTCGCCGAAGTCAACCTTGATCACGGATGCGCCGGCATCGAGCACGGCCCGGAGGTACCGCTGGTACACCTCGACGGCGGAGGGGTTGGTGAAGTCGATGAGCCCAACCTGGCCCTGGAAGCCGGGGGTGACGCAGATGCCGATGTCGTAGAGCTCGCCGTCGGCCGTCTTCACGAAGCCGTCGACTGCCGCAAGGTCGTCGAAGAGCGAGGAACCCTCCGGGATGTAGGGCAGCTGCCACATCGAGAGATGGACACCGAGCTCGGCGAGTTCGGCGGCCATGCCGGCCGGGTCGGGGAATCGTTCCGGGTCGAACTCGAGGTCACAGCACCAGTCCCGTCGGAACCAGTTGGTGTCGATGTGCACCACGTCCATCGGGACCCCTGCGGCCCGTTGACGTCGCACGACGTCGATCACTTCAGCTTGGGAACCGTAGGAGATCTTCGATTGCCAGAAACCGAACGACCAGCGCGGTGGGACCGGTGCCCGTCCGGTCAGTGCGGTGTAGGTCTGAAGAATCTCTTTTGGTGTGCCCAGGAAGAGGAACCAGTCGAGGTGGTCGTCCTCGACCGCGAGCTGGAGGTCGGGAGCCGAACGGCTGCCCAGCCATACGGTCATCCGGCTCGACTGGTTCACGAACACGCCGTAGCCGTGACTCGATATCCAGAACGGGACGTTCTTGTAGGCGCGAGGCGTGCCGGTGCCGTTACCTTCCTCCATCGTGAGGTCGATCGTCTGACCCACCCGGTCGAACCGGCCGAACTGCTCGCCCAGCCCCCAGATCGCCTCGCCCGGGCGCAGGGCGAACACTTCGTGGGCGACGGGGAGCCCGCCGCCGGTATGGCTGATGCCGGTACCCCAGGCGTCCCACATGCCGAACACGTTCTTTTCGGGCCCACCAACTTCGGCGACGGTCCGCCCGGCATCGTCGACGACGGTCAGCTGGAACGGGTGCAGCGACACCTCGACGACGTGAGCATCCAGTTCGAAGCGGACCGTTGACCCCTCGACGGTTGGCTCGACACCGATCGGCTCGAGCGCTGCCATCGGCACGGCCAACATTGGGGTGTCGCCCTCACCGGGCTCGTCCGGCGCAACTCGCACCCGCAACATCGGACCGGCAAGCACCTCGACCCGCACCCGGACCGGCCGATCCGCAGGAGGCCCCGTTACCAGCGGTTCGCCGACCCCGGGCCATCGACGAGGCGCCTCGATAGTTGCGTCGAGGTCGACGACGCCGGGACCCGTTGACCGGACGGTTGCCGAGGTGATCAGCGATCGCATCAGCTGGCGGCGCTCCAACAGTCGCGTCCGTGGCCAATCCACCTCCGGCGGCGCAGCAAGTCCCGGCACGAACGGTGCCGGCGCCGGCGGCATCGAATCAAGATCAGCATCGACTGTTTCCGTGTTCATCGTCGGCATCTTCGCGGACATCGTCGGGGTTCACCGGATCGGTAGGTACCCGGTTTTCACCCTCGGTTCCGCCGACCGATGTGCGGGGTCCCGATGCCGAAGGATCGTTCGGGGATTGCCACGCTCAAGTTTGGGATGGCCACGCTCAAGTTTGGGATGGCCGTACCCGCTGCATTCGACCTCCGCCGTACGGGCACTCCCGCGAGTTGAGGGTTGCAGTGGTGTCTTTTTGTGGGCATCTCTCGTTCTGGATGGAAGGACCCTGTGCCGGATCGCCGGTTGGCGAATGCCCGTGGTGTCAAACGCGAAGCCAGCGACTGGTATGTGAAACGTGGCCACCACGAGGACGTTCCCCGACCCACTCGACCGGTCAATGCAGCCATCCAAATCTCTCGAAATAGCGGTAGTGGAGTTACGTTGCGCTCGCAACGAGAGATTGGACACCCAGGCCGAGGCACGTATCTCGACGTCCGTTGTCCTACCGGCTGTACTACCGTCCAGCGGTGGCTCAGCGACACAAACGATCGATCTCGTTGCCCCCAGATCTCGATGACGCGATCGAAGGTGCTGCCCACGCCGAGGGTACGACGGTCAGCGCGTGGATCGCGGAGACCGCTGCGCATCGTCTTCGGCTCGACGCGGGTCGAGGCGCTATCGCCGAGTGGGAAACAGCCCACGGGCCCCTCACTGCCGAAGAGCTCGCCGAGGGCCTCGAACGCGCCCGAAAGTTGCTGGGGCGCCACGATGGCCGGGCCCGAACCCGTAAGTCCGCGTGATGGTCGGAGTCACCTACGACACGGGTGCGCTCATTGCTGCGGAGCGAAACAATCGTCGCATGTGGGCGCTGCACGCCGGCTTCCTGGCGTAGGAGGTCGTGCCTGTCGTACCGGCGCCGGTGCTCGCCGGGGCGTGGCGAGGCGGCCCGCGTCAAGCGAGCTTGGCCAGGCTGCTCGCCCTGTGCGACGTCGAGGAGATGTCCGTGCAACAAGCGCAGGATGTTGGCGTGCTGGCGGGCAAGGCCGACCACGACGACATCGTTGACGTCACCGTGGTCGAAGGTGCGGTCCGCCGGGGAGACGCGATGGTCACTGCGAACCGTTCTCACATCGAGAAGATCGCGACGGCGACCGGCAAGAGGATCCTCATTGAAGACACGTGAGCGCTGCACATCGGGTCCCTGGGCCACGGGGGCACCTCCGACGTCGGAGCCAGACGTCCAAGGGGTACGTTCAAACTGGCGATGTCGGCAATCGGAAGCGAGTCAGGGCGACAAGGGCCGCATCTGAACTACGGATTCGTGGTGGAGTTGATGGGACAGCTTCAAACCAAACACCTATTCGCCCATCTCCGATCATCAGCAGGTCAGCGCCCTCTGGAAAGGGGGACGACCGACGCGCGTTGGCAATCTTTGCCAAGCGCGAAGATCACGCCATGACCACCATGAACGTGTCGCTTTCCGACGAGCTCCGGTCCTTCGTCGACACTCAGGTCAACGAAGGCAGCTATGGGTCCACCAGCGAGTACGTCCGCGAGCTCATCCGGCGTGACCTCGACCGCGGACAGCTTCGAGCCGCGCTGCTCGACGGAGCTCGGAGCTCGGAGTCCGGTCACGGCCAACGCCGACGCCTCGTACTTCGCGGCATTGCGGGACCGGGCGCGAGCAGCGAACTGAGCCGGGCCTCGTGCAGGCCCAACTACGAGCTGCCGCAGAGCGCGATGTCGAAGACGCGGTCGACGACTACCGCGAAGAAGCTGGGCCCGAGATCGCCCTCGGCGTCATCGGCTCGCTCGAGACAGCGATCGAGCACGTCTGCGACGAACCGCTCAGCGGCTCGCTCCGGTTCGCCTTCAAACTGGAGACTCCCGACCTGAGGAGCTGGTCTCTTCGGCGGTTTCCCTACCTTCTCCTCTACGTGCCCGACGACGAACGCATCGACATCTGGCGGGTCCTTCATGCCCGACGCGACATCCCGACGTTCTTGACCGTCGACCCGGACCGCCCCGGTTCCTAACAGACCCCCCCCTCCGCGGAGGGAGGGGACACGTCCACTTGCACTGATCGGCACTCCGGGGACAGGGATGGGTTGGTCCTTGTAGCTGTTGTCCGGTCTCTGAAGCCGGGGGGTGGGCTGACGGCTTCCCGTGAAGCATGCTTGGGAGGTGCCAATCGAAGTTGAGTTCATCTCCGAGCTGGAGGCTCCGCTCGCCCTCGTGTGGGATCGAGTCGTTCGCGTCAGCGGCGCGAACGACGAGCTCTGGCCGTTCGCGAAGATGACACGTCCTGCGTTCGAGGATCGCCTGACCGCCCCGGAACCCGGGACCCTCCCACCGTTTCGCACTTGGTTCTTGCTGTTCGGTCTTGTGCCGATTGCGCGCCGATCGATGCAGTTGGAGGTGTTGAAGGAAGGGCGCTTCGTCGAGACGTCGACGAGCTGGCTCACCGGCACTTCGCGTCACGAGCGAGTAGCCACCATCGGCGCGGGTGGCTCCACGGTGCTCGCCGACAGGTTGACGATCGAGTCTCGGGGGAAGGTCATGGATGCAGTCATGCGGGCCGCCATCACCCAAACGTTTCAGCGGCGCCACCGCCGCTTGCAGCGCCACTTTCGAGCCGATGCAAACAAGGTCGACTGATCTGAAGGCCAGCGGCCTCCCCGAGGCATCGGGGTGGGAGCGAGCGGTGGCGATCTGAAACTGCGCGCTGGTGGCCAGTGGGTGGACAATGCCAGTGGGTGGACAATGCCAGTGGGTGGACAATGCCAGTGGGTGGACAATGCCAGTGGGTGGACAATGCCAGTGGGTGGACAATGCCAGTGGGTGGACAATGCCAGTGGGTGCACAATGCCAGTGGGTGGACAATGCCAGTGGGTGCACAATGATGGCCACGAGGGAGAGTGGCCGGCGCGAAGGGAGGACTTCGACGACGTCGCTCGCGGACCACCGGCGTTCGGGGGCGCGGAAGCCGCGTCGTTGGGAACGCGCCTCAATGGGGCAGGCCAGCCACCGCTCGCCACGCGCCCTCGGCGCTGTTCGCAACGCCGCCGTGACCGAGTTCGCGAATGCGAATCGGCGTGGTGCGCTTCGGGGAGCTACAGACCGGCCTGTCGGGCCACCATCACGTCGATTGTCGGCCAGGGAGGACCATCGCGTAGCGCGCACAGGAACTCTTTTCTGGCTCGCTTCGCGTTCGGAAACTGGTCGCCTCGATCCCAACGCCACGCCGCGACCATCGCAAGAACGAGGTGCCGGCAGTCGCGCAGCAGTCGTTGGTCAACGCCCGGGTAGTGCTGGCTGACCGCCTCGGGAACATGGGCGAGATCGAACTCGACGGGTCCACGGCAGCAGGTCTCGAGGTCGATGAACAACGGCCCGTGCTCCGTGCTGAGCACATTGCCCGGGTGCGGCTCACCGTGGAGCAGCTGCTCGTGGGCGCCGTGGTCACCGATCGCTCGTCGTAGGCTTCCTAGTGTGCTGGTGAGAAGCTCGCGATCTGCGTTCGCGAGCTCCGGCGTGAGATCCGGGCTTGCGACGAGCTCTTCCGCCTCCGCGACTCGATCCATGAACGATGGGCTCGACACATCGAGCTTGCGCATGCCGGTGTGCAGCCGCTCCAGTGCATTGGCGTAGTCGGTTGGGGAAACCTCGGGTGTCACGGGCTCGTAGTAGGTCCACAGCGTCACCGCGAAGCCATCGTTCACGTACACAAGCGGGGGCACGCGAGGGTCAAGCGTTCCGGCCGGGCATCCGACCTCGGCGAGCCGTTGCGCGAGCTCGACTTCGAACTGCGCAACTTCCTGGCCCACTTCGGCGACTCGGGCAAGGACATCGCACGGCGTCAGCCGCAGCGCAAGCTTGTTCGAGTTGTGGAGAACGGTCGCGTCATCAGCTGACAGGTCGAGCGCCACGGCGACGGAGATTGCCGCGTCGATCGCTCGGACGACGTCGGGTGATTCCACCGTCGAATCCTGCCATCGGGAGGGCAGATGCGGGGCGCGATACGCACGGCCGCGATCGCTCGGTCCGCCAACAGTCGTATAATCACGACGCCCGCGAGTCGCGGCCGCATCGTCAATGCGCCGTCGAGGGCGGCACCGGCAGGGTTGTCGTGTTCCCGGCCGCCAGCACTGCGTGGGGAGATGGCCGTGAGTGGGAGCCCTGCTGGCCGCCTGCGGGCAGATCCCAATGGCCGCCCACACCAACGACGTGCCGGGCGGCCCCGAACGCATCGCCGTGGGATACACGTGTCCCGCCGGGTCGTGTGGTTTGAAAAAACGTTGTTAGGTCCCGGAGCGACGGAACGGGTCGCGTGCCCGCTGACCAGTACAAACGCTGTGGAAACCACAACGGAGTGGAGTTGATGGGACTGCTCTCGATCCACGGTCTTGAAGTGATCTCACCGCGCACCGCGTGATCTCCACCCGCAGATCGGGATCAGGCGACGCGGGGTGCGAGCAGGTGCCGGTGCCGGTCGACTGGGCCGGGCAGCGGGCGCACTCGAACGACGTCGCCCTCGATCTCGACCACCTGCGCGACAGCCCGTCCCGATCCTTCGCCGACCACGAGCCACGCGCCCTCGACCACGAGGGAACGGTCCCTCGCCTCATGGATGAAGGTCCACGGCAGGCCCGATTCGTCCTCGCTGTTGAGGTCGACGGTGAGGTCGATCGGAAGTTCTTCGGTCTCGCTCATGGTCATGACGTGCCGTCCCTCTGGAAGTGAGGGTTGGTCAGTTCCCTATGTTCGCACGATCGGAGCCCGTTGACCAGGGAGTCGAGATCTGGGTGGGCGAGTGTGATGTGGGGACGCCGGAAGGTCGGGACCACCTCTACGCCCACGGCGATCAAGTCGGCGCGACGGAAGACGACAATGTCGGCGAAGCGCTCGAGCCTCGTCTCGCACAGCACATCGACCTCGTCGTCGTTGGCCGCGAGGAACCCGGACACCCCGTAGCGACCCCACTCCTCGAACCGACGTCGGAACCGGGTCGCATCCGCTCGGAGGATTCGCGGATCGAGCTCGTCACCACGCACAACAAGCACTGCGTCGTCGGGGATGGCAACGAGACGGACGCGCGGCACTGGTTCCAAGGGCACGGAATCACCGTACGCAGGGGGTACGACATGAATGTCGGGCCGCGCCGAAGGGTTGTGGGACGCGACACATCCTGGAGGCGCGAGCATGCCGATGGACAAGGCTGAGCTCTCGCGTCGGATCTCTGCGTTTATCTGAGCAGATCTACCCGATCTGGAGGCGCGCGACGACGTCGCGGAGGTGCTGGGGGAGCACCGGTGGCACTACGAGGAGCCGAAGCCTCCCCCTCCTTCGATGCGTCGCTCGACGCTGAACTTCTCCGCTCGGTCTTCACCGACGGAGACGTCACCTTCGCCTTCGCTGCTGGATGGGACGGAAAAAGCCGGGCCTACGCCGACGAGGTCGGCGCGCACGCCTCGCCTTTCGTCGAGTCGACGTCGACGGACGTATTGGCGGGTCGATCGCAAGGGCCCTGCAGGTGATGATGACACCAACAATCGTTTCGATTCGCAGTGGAGATGTCGTTGGACGGCCCGTCGGCCGACGCGGCAACGTCGAACTTCGCGACTGGTTCGCCCGCGGCGCCACGTGACCTCGACGGTCCTACTCGAACCCCTCGATGACCAGCGCAAACGTTGTGGTTTCTACAACGGAGTGGAGCTGATGGGAATCGAACCCACGACCCCCTGCTTGTAAGGCAGTGCGATGCTTGTACTAGGAGCCTCGGCGGGGGTCGATTCGGGTCGGCCTTTGGACCTCATACCTGAAGGGCTGGTTGACCTTTCGCAAGCAGCTGTTCCGCGATGAGCACGTACCGACCGACTACGAACTCCACGCCTACAAATGGCTGTCGCTGCACCCCGACCCGATGGACGAAATCCCCGACGCTCAACCGCCGATCCTCCAGGAGGGAAGGGACCACCGCCGCGACCGCAGCATGGCATTCGAGCGGGGGATCAAGGTGGTCGGCACCTTCGAAGATGCCCGGTTGTTCACGGTCGCGTCAGACGAAGTGGGCGCCCACGACCTCTACGGCCGGCTCGTGAACTGGCTCGATGCGTGGCTTGCCGATCAGGACGCCCACGGCCCGGTGGTCATCGACGGCGCCGACCAGGGCCTGAAGTACCGGCGACGACATCGGGACCTCGAGATCAAGCCGCGGCGCATTGTCGAGGAGCCACAGCCCATGCCGTCGCACGAGAGCCAGCTGAACCAGATAGCGGACTGGTGCGCGTACAGCACCTACCGACACCTCCGCGCGCAGCGGGCTGGCGACGCGACCCGCGACTCGAAGCACCACACGGACCGGCTGCACCGTCTTCACTTGGTGGACGAGCCTGGGATCCGCTGGGGAAAAGCCGCAGACCCCGAGCTGTGAGCCCGAGGCCTGCCTAAGAGCCAACCGCTTCTGCTCCGGTGCCGAGGCGGCGGTCGACAAACACAAGAAGCTTAGGTTTGACCCCTTTGCAACCACCCAAAGTCGCCATCAGGACCCTTCGTACCAGTCCGATCTAGTTTGAGGTCGTCGGCGTTGACGTCGGGGCCTTGTTGACTTCGGCTGGTGGGGTGAAGTCCTCTTCCGTGGCTGGGCGGGCCTCGGTTGTGGTGATCTCCACCGGGCTGCCTTTGCCCGGTACCGGAGTCCGCAGCGACAGCAGCAGCCCGGATTCTTCGTCGAGACACAGCGATGTCAGTGGAATGTTTTCGGCGCCCCGGTTCACGTCGGTTCCGCCGAAGAAGGTGATGGCGCGGAGCAGGTCGCTGGACGGCTGGATCTCGCCGCAACGTGCCGCCCGGCTAGTGACCGTGCGCGCCTCGGCGAGCTCGGCCGCGGGCGGGAGGAGGGCGAGTAGATTCTCGAACGTCCTGGCGCCGGGATGCATCAAGTTCATCATCGGGTCCTCGCCGAACGAGATGCATTGCCAATTGTCGTCCTGGCGCTTGCAGGCAATGCGGTCCTTTCCGGCGAGGTCGATCGTCGTTTCCGACGCGGTCACGACTGAAGTGTTGTCGCCGCGCCGGGCGTAGACGAAGGTGTCGGCACGATTCCGATAGGTGATGGCCACACCGTCATCAGAACCGACAGAAGGAGATGAAGTGCCGGTCGTGACCGTACCCGTCGGTCGATCATCGGTGACCACCGCTTGGTGGTCGCCGCAGCCCGCAAGGGCCGTCATGACGAGCAGGCAGCATGCCCAAGTACCCCGCATCCGTCGTCTCCGCGTCATCGAGCAGCGCCCGGACCCACGCGAGATCGGGATCCGACGCGGGGATGAGGTGAGTGACTTCGTCATACGCGCCCACGTCGAGTATCGCCACGACGGCGGCCCTCAGTTCGGGAACCCGTGGTGCCTCGAACGGCACCGTCGGAAAGGTCGCGCTCCCCAGCCTGTCGGGCTGTCTCACTCGTGCGAGCGATCGCCGCTTCGATTTCCGGGGTGCTGAGGATCAGCGTCATTCGCGCCCACCATAGGCGTTGGGACTTTGTGTACAAGTGGTGCGAGTGAATCGTGTGGGTGGCGAATACCCGATGTTGCACCATGCCCACTGCGTGAGTTCGCAGGCGATTGGCCTACGGCGCGGGGAGGCGGTCGATGGCCGCTGACGCCGGAGTTCAACACCGGTCAGTCGTCGGCTGTCAGTCGTCTTCTGCGCGTCGCGCTGCTTGCGCCGTCATGTGATCGGGAGGCTGCTTCAGGGTCGACCCGCCCTCATGGGGATGGTCGACGTAGTTCACCGGTGGCACTGGGAGAGCACGTAGGCAATCTTCGGTGCACGCGTGCACGAGCAGGGGAATGACATCGGTCGCAACGCGAAGTGAGATCCATCGTTGGATGGGTCCGGCGGGTCCGAACTCGCCGGCGCACACGCTGCAGTGGCCTGGCGTCGACCCCGGCGGAAGGGGCGTGGGTAGCGCCGGGAACGGTGTCCGTAGCTTGATGTTCCCGTAGAGGAGTCGAGTGCTCATCCTTGAGTCGACGAGGGCTGGGCAGCGAGTGATCTCGTAGGGAAACCAGTGGAGGCGACCGGATCGATACGCGTCGAGGGTTTCAAGGCTCGTCATGTGGCTGATCTCGGGCGGCAGCGCGACGAGGTTACTTCCGTGAAGCAGGAGGACGCTGACCCTCGTGGGCTACGCGATGGAAGGGGGCAGGAGCATGACCTGGGCCCACACCCCGGGTGGCATGTGATGACGGGGCGCGAACGTTTCTCGGCCGTCGGCGGCCGCTTCGTCGATGAAGTCGATCAGGCGCACCCTGCCTTCACTCTCGTGGTCCTGTTGGTCGACGTGCACCGCGCTTTCGCTATTCGGTCCCGGTCGGCGGGCGGCGGCACACGTGTCGAGTTCGTGAACGTCCGTGTACTTCTCCCACTCGCGTTCGTATCGGTGAGGACGGTGGAGATCAGGCGGCACGGGCGTCGTGGGATCTGGCTCCGGTGGGGGTGTTCGCGTCGAACGAGATCAACCTGGTGATTGGTTGGGCACCGGCGAGTCCGCTGATCCGTGCTCCCGCCGATGGCTCCGCCGGTAGCCGAGGCCGACCGCGCAGAGCCTCGTTGCGATCGAAAGGTAGACGAGGCCGATCCCTTTCGAGTGGCCGGCGATCGCCCATGCCCCAAGGCCCGCCAGCATCGATCCACCGAAGATCAAACCAATCGCGATTCTCCGACGTGTCTCGCCCTCGGAGCTGGGTACAGCAGTGTGGACGCCACGAGTCGGGCCATCCTGGCCGAGGTCGGACTGCCCGACTCGGTTGTGCCGTTCTTGTCATTCCGGTCAGGTCCGGGAATGCTCCATGCGGCTCGCCATCGGGATGCAGTTGGCGATGATGTCATCGGCTTCGTCGAGATCGGGTTCGACGGAGCCGGCAACCCGATCGCCATCGATCCGTCAGACGGGACCGTGTGGCTCTTCGATCTCGATCAAGCCTTCGACCGAACCTTCATGAACTCCTCGGTGGCGCTCCTCGCCGAGGCGCTCGTTGCCTTCTCGAGTTGGAGCGGTATGTCGGCGGAGGAGCTGACGGTGATGTTGGGTGCGGTCGAGGCTGGCGCTGTCGCAGAGGGTGTGTTCCGGCCAAGTGCGATTGCCCAGGTGACCTCATGACGTCGCCTGCATGAACGCGCTTCGGCCCGGCGAGCACGGCGGCGCAAGTGGAAGATCAGGGCCAGCGGGAAACAAGGTTCACCGCACGAAGAGCGGTGCGTGAGCGACGGCTCGGAGCCGTACCTCTTGGCGAGGTCAAACGGCCCCAGATTCCGGTACGGTCGACCAATGTGCTGGTGTTCGCGCTCGGGCAATTGGAGCTCGATACTCGCTCGACGGCCTCAGCCGAAGTAGCCGGCGATATCGGCGATCACGTCGACGGATCCGGACGGGTTGAAGATCGAGATCTGGCCGGCGAAGCCGACGGCTATCGATGTGCCGTTCGCACGAGTCGTTCCTGCGGGCCAATTCAGATTCGAAGCGAGTGGGCGTTGATTGCCCGTCGGCCAGATGGTGAGGAACGACGCCGCGGTGGTGTTCGTGACGGTCACGTTGAGCATCACTGCCGGTGCCGAGTCCGGGATGCCGCCGGTGCCCCAAATCTGGACCTCGCGCTCGATGCCGGCCTCCCACGGGGTCGTATACCCACCGATCGAGGATTCGGCACGGGAGTCGAGCACCCGGGAAGGAGCGACCGGGTGGAAGGCGAACCCGAACCCGAGGGTGTAGAGGCCCGTCACGTCGACGACGACGTCGACCGTGCCTGATGGGTTGAAGATCGAGATGGTGCCGTCGGGTCCGATGGGAACGGTGACCTGGTTCGCGCTGGTCTCCCCGGGGGTCCAGTTCAGGCTCGACGCGATGGGCTGGGGTTGGCCGGTGGGCCAGACGGTG